>SLRQ01000042.1 GCA_007130885.1 Deltaproteobacteria bacterium | reverse complement strand
TGCCGTGCTCAACACAGCCGTGGCCGGAGAGCTTTCCAGAGTAGACGGCGGCGGCGAACATGTTCCCGGTCGTACTGTCCTCCCAACCGGGAGAGTAGACCGGTATGCCCTTCTCCTTTGCCGCAATCATCCATGAGTCCTCCGGCGGGATCTGGTAGTGCTCGGCCAGCTCCGGGTCGTCCAAGACATCGAACAGGAACTCGCTCGGCAGCTTGGTCTCGCCACCATCGAGCGCCGCTTTCCATCTCTCGAACAGCCTTTGCTCCAGATGCCTCATAACGGTTTCCGGGATGCAGGTGTCGGTAACGCGATTGTAGCCCCTCTCGTAGAGAGCTTGCTCATCCAGTGCCGACAGCGCCCGCCAATCATGAATTATCTCGTAATCCTCCGCCGCCAGCAGATTGAACAGATCCTCCTCCAGGTTGGCCCCAGTGCAGCTTATTGCATGGACCTTGCCGGCACGAATCATGCGGGAGAGTATCCGTCCTATGCGGGCCGTGCTCATGGCGCCCGCCAGCGACAACAGCATCTTTCCGCCCTTTGCAAGATGTTCCTCGTAGGCCCGGGCTGCCGCGACTGTTTCACGGCTGTTGAAGTGCAAGTAGTGGCGGTCCATGAACGAGCGTATGGCGCCCATCGCGATCTCCTTCTTCCAGGGGTGGTCGCTACACCTCTACCCCTTTTCCATTCTTTTCGCATGAATGATGAAGTCCATCAGCCCCTGATCGTCGGTTCGATTTCCTCGAGGATTCAGTGAGGGATCGCTCCGGCTGTCCGCCGCTTCTCCGGCCGGCAACCCGACGATTTGGGTCAGCCCCGCTCATTGACGACCGGAGCATAAGGCGGGTACGGTGCTGACATGTGTCGCACCGTGCCTGATTTGACCGGCTTGGCGGCGCAAGAGATCCAGTAGCGGTGAGGACCGTCAAATGTCTCACGATCCAACTAACGCGGGCACCCTGGGAGAGCCGGCCAGGCAAGTCGTCCACCACTACTACACACCCAGAAAGTCAGGCGGCACGGCTGCGCTCCTCGAGGTCGTCCCGGGCTTCTTCCAAATCTTCGGCATCGGCCACATTTACGCCGGCAAGGTCGGCATCGGGCTTCTGTTCATGTTCGGCTACTGGCTCGTGTTGGCCATAAACGGCCTTTTGAGCTTCGTGCTCATAGGCCTAGTTACAGGGCCGCTTTGCTGGGTGGCCGCCATGATCATTTCTCCAATCATTGCCGCGGGGTCATGCTCCAGGCATCCAACAGCCAATTGAGCCACCGGCGGCTCGGGCGTAAAGCCAAGACTCGCCGGCTCGAACCAAAAGACACAGCAGGAGGAAGCAACCATGAAATCGACCGCATTGGGCCGTCTGGCCTATCTCTTATCGATAGTTTTCATCCTCGCCGCTTGCGGTGCCATTCAAGAAAGCGAGGTGAACGGCGACAACGGTGTAAACGATGAAAACGGCGACAACGGAGACAACGGCAACGGGGAGGATTGCATAGAGGAGACATGTGAAAGCCTGGAGGTCGAATGCGGCGTGCACGACGACGGGTGCGGAGGCACGATAGACTGTGACGAGTGCGCGAGTGGTTACGAGTGCGTCAAAGGCCAATGCGTCGAAGTTTGCGAGGAGGAAACCTGCGAGACCCTCGGCGTTCCCTGCGGGGTGCATGACGACGGCTGCGGCGGAACCGTTGATTGCGGTCCCTGCGGTTCATGTCCGGACGATCCACTCTGCTTCACACCCGAGAGCGGACAGCCCGACGCGATGGTGGATGCCGTCTCGGGCTCCCCTCCCGCTCTTACCGGCGGCGAGATCGTTGACGACTGGTATGAGCTGGAGAAGCTCGAGTTCTTCACGGACGGCTTCCTCAACCAGATGTTCGTCCAAGACGTCACCATTACCAGCATGGGGAACACGCATGGCTCCATCCAGTTCACCGAAGATGAGTGGGCCCTGCGATCTGTAATGGACGTAAATATCCAGATTCAGTCGGCAATGGCCGACGACATTGCGCAGCCGATGACGGCCCCCATCGATCTCGGCGGCTGCTACGTGGCGCAGGGCAACCGAATAGTGGGCGACATACTGCAGTGTGGTGGTCAGTGGCTCGATGAAGGCGATCCCCCGGACGGCTTCGACTACCAGCAGGATGCCGGCCGAATCCAGCTCCTCATAATCATGCCGAAGGAGACCTTCACGGATAACCTGCCTCCCGACTACGAAATGGCGGCCATGCTGTTCGAAGGCGACCTGCCCATATTGATGACCTTCACGCAGTAGGACCACCTGGATATGGGCGGGCCGCAGTTCATCCCCACGCCCGGTTCAGCTCACCTGGCGAGAGCCTCAGCCTCCGATAGACGCATGGCACACTGTGCTCTCGCGTCGGTATAGTAGCGAGGGGGAGCGCCCGCGATCCGGATGGCCTCATCATAAAGTGAGAGAGCTTGCCGGTAGTGTCCTAGAGCGTCGAGGAAAACGGCGAGATTGTAGTGGGCGGAAGGGCTACTCGGGTTGGCGTCCACATATCTTTGCATGTCGTCTACAGCCTGAATCAAGCTCCCCCGCCGCGCCGTCTCGATAATCGGCTTTTGCGCATCGTCCGAGTTGTCCAGGCGAACGCGTCGCTCCACCCTACTCGGAGTGATATCACGCACGAACTCCGCAACGGCGGCGCGAGCCGCCGCCTCGATGGCCGCATCGCGATTGTCCGCCTCTATCTCCAAGGTTTTTTCATACTCCCGTTCGGAGACAATGGCTCTACCGTAAGCGTCCACCAAGGTGACGCCCATGACCACGGTGCCAATCCCGTAACGAACCTCCTTTACCTGTTCGTTCCCTTCCCTGTCTTCCTCGACCTCTTTTCTGGTTTCGGTATCGCCGGTCCATTCGTAAACATCGAACCGAATCACGGCCTCGCCTGATGAGAGCTCATGCCCTTCGAGACTAGCCGTTCTGCCGCTGATTTGGAGATGAGCCCCGCTCTCACTGATGTCCAAGACCGAGAAGTATCCGCCCGAACGAAGCTGGCTTGCGGCTTCATGGTTCAAAAACTCCCTGGCGCTCCTTCGCCCTTGCCCATCGATAATCTTCACTCTCTCCACCGAGCCCACGTTGATGTTGCCCGGCTGCATGCTCGAGATGACGAGGCGCGGGGCGCAACCGGTCGAAAGCAAGAAAGCAACGGCTGCCACGACTATGGGTCTGAACATCATTCCTCCGGGGGCGAATTGGAAAAAGACCGAACTCACTGTGAAGACTTTGAGCCGATACGGCCTAACACGAGAGCTAACAATCTACTTCAGGCGGCCACAAAATCGCCACCCTGGCGCCTGCCGCATCGAACCGCGGTTTCATTGCGCCGCAAAGAAGGTGTTAGACTCGCGTTGTGCGGAGCCTTACGACCATCCTCGGGCTCTTGGGGGCTCTTCTCTTTCTCGCAGTCCACACACCGGCTCTCGCCGGCAAGGATTCCGAGCACGCGGCAGCTCTTGGTATTTCCCTCCAAGCCGAATCTCATGAGCGAAAGCTGCGCGAAGCGCTCGAAGCGGAGATGCCCAACTCCATGAAAGATGAGCAGGGCGCCTCGCTTCTCATCAAGGTCACTGTGGCGACGGGCGGGCTCCGGGCTGTCCTCACCGACCAGGACGGGCGCATCCTGCTCGAGCGGATCGTTCCTCTGGACGAAGGTTTGGTGCCCGCGGTCCGCACAGTCGTTCTTCTCGCGAGACGAGCGATCCAAATCCTAGAGGAGGAGCCGCCCATCCCGGAGGTTGACTACTTTGCCCGAGAGGCGGCTCGAATATCCGAGACCGAAAGAGAGGAGGAGGCAAGCCCGGATGCCGTGGCGGTGGCGCATGCCGAGCTTGCGGAAACCGACGAGCCGCTGGTCACCGGAGAGCCCGAACCGCGATGGCTCGGCTTGGAGGCATCCGTCCTAGCCGCCGGTTGGCGGCGCCCTCGCTCTCTTCTCCTGGGCCCCGCGCTACGCATGGAAACAAGCCTGCCGTTTTGGACGGAGCTTCGCCTTGGGGGAAGGGTCGCCCTCCCGGGTGTGTTCTGCTGTGGGCTTTCGACCTCCGCCATGGAAGCCGACTCGAAGGAGACGATGCTGCTCGGCCAGGCCAGCTTACGTCTTCTATCTTCCCCCCGCACGAGTCTCGACGTGCTTGCAGGCGGGGGCATTGGCTGGATGTTCCTTGACGCCTCTCCCAGTGTGTTCGAAGGAGAGGTGGCAACCGAGAGGTTCTCGTTCGGCGGTGCCCTCGGCATAGTAGGCGCCACCATGCAGTTCGAGATTCACGGCGGCTCCTTCTTACGAATCGAGTCCGGCGCCCTCCTTCGCGCGGGGACGCACCGACTAAGGCTTCCGCCGGCATGGAAGGATCGGGATGACCCGCTCGAGAGCGGCTGGATAACGCCTTGGGCCGGAGTAGGAGTCGGCCGGCTGGTTTATTGAAGGAAAACCGAGGTGGCGGCAACCCAGCTTTCAGGATGGAGGCTCTTTTACAAATGACGGGGCCCACCCGGGTCAACATGGCCGGAGCCCAACCGGCCGCGGCCGCGCCCGTGCGTGTTGAAGCCAAAGACCCGCAAGAGCAGGATCTCACGCTGGAGTCCCTCTTTCGGGACCATTTTGACGACGTCTACCGTCTGGTGGGCCGCTTGCTGGGCCCCCGCGCCGAGCAGGCCGACATCGAGGATCTAACCCAGCAGGTCTTCCTGACCGCGCACAAGGCATTGAAACGCTACCGGGGTGACGCGAAGCCTTCTACCTGGCTCTGCGGAATAGCCGCAAGGACCGTCATGACCCAAACGCGCGGCTGGCGCAGAAGGCGCCGCTTGCTGGAGGCACTGACACGAGAACCTCTGCCGCGCTCAATTCCAGGCGACCTGGACGAGCGCGTGGCCCAGCGGCGGGAATTGCAACGGGTCTGGGCCTGCCTTGCAAGGATGAGCGTAAAGAAGAGGATGGTCTATCTCCTTCATGAGATAGAAGGAATGAGTGGAGCGGACGTCGCCGAGGGATTGCGGATTCCGGAGGCGACCGTTTGGACGAGGCTCTACCACGCGCGGCGCGAGCTCCTCCGGGAGCTGGACCGCCAGGAGTCGGAGTCATGAGCACTTCCTGCAAGCACATCGATGGATTTCTACGTTCCGCAAGACCGAACCGAGCGGTCGAGAGCGACGTCCTCCTAACCCGGGGCCACAGCTTTGAGAGCACCGTTCGATGTCCCGTCTGCGAGAGAGCGATCTCGGCTCTGGAGAATGCGCGCGACGTGCTCTCGGAACACGACCCTGGACCACCTCCGCTCGGCGTGCGTCAGCGGGTTCTTCGAAATGTGAGCGGAGCAGCGGCTTCTAGACAACGCATCGGCGCGCGATGGGTGGCCGGAGGGCTAGCCGGCGCGGCCGCGGCGGTCGCCCTCTTTCTCGTGGTATCCCAGATCAGAGACGAGACCACCGCATCCGATACCGGAGTCGATGCCGCCAGGTTAGCCTCCGAGACTACGAGTGCCGAGCAGGACGCGTTGCTTCTTTTGGCGGAGCGGCCGAGGCTGGGCGAAGGAATTGCTATTGTAGTGTCCGATACCCGCCGGCTCGAGAAGGGTGCGGGACTACCGGAAGAGACCATCGACGTCACCGAGGCATCTCGCCTGGACCTTCGGGCTGCCGACGTGGAGGCCGACAAGGGAACGAGGCTTCGCGTAAGTCTCGATGATGAAGGCTTCGAGGTGCTGGAGCTCGACCATGGACTGGTGCGCGCAGTGGCTTCTTCCGATGCGACGGATGCCCTTTTCGCCGTTAGGACAAAGCACGGCCGAGCGGAGGTGATGGGAACACGATTCGAGGTGCTAGCGGAGCCGGAGACCACCAAGGTCCGTGTGGTTTCCGGTAAAGTGCGCGTCCATCCCGCCTTTGCGCCCGCTCTTACTCTAGGAGCTGGGGAGAGCGTGGTACTGCCGCTCGAGCAGGATCCACAAGAGGAAGCAGCCGTCGACCCACCGGAGATTCACCGGCCGGCTCATACGACCGAGACAGTGAAGCCCCATACGGTTCACCCAAAGAGCAGCGAGCCCCCATCTCCTGACGAAAGACTCACCGAGGCAGCAGCTCTCGAGGAAGCCAGAGCAGCGGTCGATACGGATCCCGACCTGGCGGCCCGGATAGTAACGAGCATTCTTGATGAGCCACTAGCGCCACGAGACGAGGTGACCGCACTTGCAATTCTGGCTGACGCCAAGAGGCGCAGCGGGGCCCCCTTGGAAGCAGCGTCGTTGTACCAGCGTGTCGCGGACCACACAGAGGGCGCCGGCTTCGCCGAAGAAGCTCTCATGCAACTGGCCCTGATTCATATCGACGCCGGCAAAGGCTCCAAGGCGCTTTCGATTATCGAAGAGACCCACGAGCGGGTAGGTACCGGCGTCTTGGGTCCGGAACGAGCCGCAATGGCCGCAAGGGTCCATCTAGAAGCCGCCAGGCCCATCGAAGCCGCGGACGCCCTTGACACGGTGGATCCCGAGCAGTCTACTTACGAAATAGACCATTTACGGCTGGCCACCGCGGACGCCCTGCTCGGCACGGATCCCAGCCGCGCGGCGAGCCTTGCGGTCATGGTTATCGATGGCTCGGCCCCGGATGAGTTGAAGGACGCGGCCCGGGCCATACTACGCAAGGCCCGATTGAGCGGGGGGCAAAGATGATCACGACGGTTTATTTTGAAGGTCGGCTCGGCCGCCGGCAACTCACACTCAAGATGACGCCGAAATCGAAGCTGAAACGACGAACCTGGAGGGAAACATGAGATTCGCGAATGCTATGACATCCTTGGCTGCGTTGGGCCTGCTCCTGCTCGCTTCGAGCGGTTGCGGCGTGGAGCATCATCTACCCGAGCGAACCACGACCAAGATCACGGAGGAAGGTGGCCAGGCGCTAAGCCCCGATGGCAACACCATGGTCGAGGTCCCCGCGGGCGCTGTGGAGGAGCCCGTGGAGATTACCATCGAGATCATAAGAGGTCATGGGCTCGACTCGATGGTGACCGAGCTGTATGAGCTGGGGCCGAGCGACATCGTGTTCGAGGAGCCTGTAACCCTGTGGATAGGCGCGGGCCCAGCGGAAGAGAACGAACGGATAGCAATCGCGAAAATGATGGACGGTGAGCCCGTTGAGCTGATGGGCTCTCGCCTTGACGCGGCGGAAGAAGCTCTCGTCGCGGAGATCTCCAGTTTTTCGCGATACGGGGGATTTCGTTTTCCGGTCGACACTCCAAAGTACGATCCGTGTGAAGGAAAAGAGTGCGGCGAAGAGTGTACTCTTTGTGACCCGGCCGACCCGGACTGCATAGAGACCGACGTCATCAAGTACTGCGACATGGACGGCGTATGCAGCTCCAGTGAGCCCGACTGCGAGGTCGAAGTCCTCTCGTGCAAGGGAGAGAACCCCGCCGGCTGCATCGCCGACGACGACTGTCATGCAGGCGAGGTCTGCGTGAATGATCCCGAAACCTGCCTCCCCTCCGCCTGCTCCTGCGACGCGGAGAGCGGCCAGTGGCTGTGCACCGCTGACTGCGGCGGCGGGATATGCGTGCTCGGAGCAGAAGAGGAGCACGGTTGCGAGGGACCCAACCCGGCCGGCTGCCTCTCCGACGCGGACTGCGGCGACGACGAGGTTTGCGTGCAGGATCCGGACACCTGCCATCCGTCGGTCTGCGGCTGTGACGAGACGACGGGTTCATGGGTCTGCACCACCGACTGCGGCGGAGGAGACTGCGTGAAGGACCCGACCGATACCTGCACGCACAATCAAGATTGTGCCGACGGCGAGTACTGCGCCAAGCCGGCCGGCGACTGCGACGGCGAGGGCCGGTGCAAGAAGATGCCGCAAGACGGATACTGCCCGCATGTCTACGATCCCGTATGCGGCTGCGACGGACAAACTTACAGCAACGCCTGCTTTGCCTACGTCGAAGGCGTCAACGTCGACTACGAGGGAGTGTGTCTCGATGAAGCGGACGCCTGTTTCGAAAACGACGACTGCGACAGATCAGAGTATTGCGAAAAGGCGGACGGCGACTGCGAAGGCAGGGGGCAATGCCGACCTAGACCCGCGGGTGAGGATTGCCCGCGCACCTACGAGCCGGTTTGCGGCTGCGACGGCCGGACCTACACCAACTCCTGCCGCGCCGCTCTAGAGGGAGTGAGCATAGACTACGAGGGATACTGCAAGGACGAGACGGACGAGCCCGGATGCGATGGTCCAAACCCGGCGGGCTGCCTGGACGATCTCGACTGCGACGAAGGAGAGGTCTGCGTACAAGACCCCGACATCTGCCTTCCTTCGGCCTGCGGTTGTGACGAGGAGAGCGGAGTATGGATGTGCACCACGGATTGCGCCGGCGGTGTCTGCGAGGAGTGGAATCCCTGCGCCGCCAAGAGCTGCGGCGAGAAATGCACGGTCTGCAATCCCAATGATCCCGACTGCGTCGAGACGACGGTGATCAAGCACTGCAACGCCGACGGGGAGTGCACCGCCGGCTACCCCGCCTGCGATAGCGAGGAGGAGCCGGAGTACGATCCTTGCGGCGGCAAGAGCTGCGGCGATGCGTGCACGGTCTGCGATCCCGACGATCTCGACTGCAACGAGACGGCCGTTATGAAGTACTGCGACATAAACGGCGCTTGCCGCCCGGAGGTGCCGATCTGCGATGCGGAAGACGAGGAGGTCTACGATCCTTGCGAGGGGAAGAAGTGCGGCGAGCCTTGCACCCTGTGCGATCCGGATGACCCCGACTGCGCGGAGACCGATGTCATGAAGTACTGCGACGACCGCGGCCAGTGCGGGTCGAGCCAGCCGGAATGCTGATTGCCAAGGGAACCTGACGAACCAGGGCCGGGCATCTCGTTTGCCCGGCCCTTTTTGGTTGGTTTGGCTTCAGCTTTACTTAGCTCTTGTCGTCGCGCCGAGGCGGACCCCGCCTTCGCCTTCGCCTACCGCGGCGGCGTCCATCGGAGTCCTTATCGTCATCTTTTCCACCCTGGTCAGCCTTGAGCTCGGTCTCCTTCTCACCGGGACCGTCACCTTCCGTATCGGCTTCCTCGACGTCTCCAGAGGGGCGATGCCCATTACCATCCGCGCCTTCTCCGGCGGTTTCGGCCAATGCCTCCTTACGCGAGAGGCGGACCTTGCCTTGCCGGTCAACGGAAAGGACCTTCACCATGACCTCATCGCCTTCGCTTAGCACATCGGTGACCTGGGCCACGCGGTGGTCGGCCAGCTCGGAGATGTGCAGCAGCCCGTCCTTCCCAGGGAGAATCTCCACGAAAGCACCGAAGTCCATGATTTTGCGCACGGTTCCCGTGTAGATCTTGTCTATTTCGGGCTCCGCTGTAAGCTCACTGATGAGCTTGATGGCGGCCTCTACGTCGGCGGCGTTGGGAGAAGCAATGCGCACCTCGCCGCTGTCCTCAATCTCGATGTTGGTGTTGGTGCGGGCGGTAATATCACGGATTACCTTGCCACCGGGACCGATGACGTCCTTGATGCGCTCCGGCTTGACCTTTATGGTCTCGATGCGGGGAGCCCACTCGGAAAGCTCGGGACGCGGGGTCTCCAGTGTTCGGGCCATCTCACCGAGAATGTGGAGCCTTCCCTCACGCGCTTGGTGCAGAGCCTCGGCCATGATGTCTCGGGTGAGCCCGGGGCACTTGATGTCCATCTGTATGGACGTGATGCCCTTCTCGGTCCCACAGACCTTGAAGTCCATGTCACCGAGATGATCCTCGTCCCCCAGGATATCCGAGAGAACTACATAGTCCTCTCCCTCCATTATGAGGCCCATGGCAATGCCTGCCACCGGCGAGCTGATGGGCACTCCGGCGTCCATCAGCGCGAGAGTTGCTCCGCACACCGATGCCATGGAAGAGGAGCCGTTCGACTCCGTAATATCGGAAACCACCCGAACCGTGTACGGAAAGCCCTCGCCTTTCTCCGGTATGGCGTTCTGTATGGCTCGCTCCGCGAGCACTCCGTGTCCAACCTCGCGCCTTCCGACCCCCATGAAACGCCGCACCTCTCCCACGCAGTACGGAGGGAAGTTGTAGTGCAGCATGAAGTTCTTGAAGCTCATGCCGGTCAAGCCCTCGATTCGCTGCTCGTCCTGGCCGGTCCCAAGCGTCACCGAGCAGAGAGCCTGGGTCTCGCCCCGGGTGAAAATGGACGAGCCGTGAACCCGCGGCAGAACACCCACCTCACACCAGATCTCACGCACATCGGCGGGTCCGCGTTCACCGATGCGGCGGCGATCCCGCAGAATCATGCTTCGAGGGTACTCGCGCCTGGCTTCCGAAAGCGCCTCTTTGTAAAGAGCTTCCTGCTCCTCCCAACCTTCGCCGACCTGCTCGGCGAAATGCTCGAGGACTTTCTTCTTGAGTTCACCCAAGGCAGCGTAGCGCTCATTCTTGTCGGGGATTGAAAATGCCTCGGCCAGCAGGGGCCAGGCGTGGTCCCGCACCCCGGACCGGATCTCCTCGGGCAGGGGCTCCACAACGATGGGCAGCTTCTCCTTGCCGACGGTCTCGACCAGCTTCTCCTGCATCTCGATGAGGGGCAAGCATGCCTTCTTGCCTAGCTCGAGGGCTTCGACCATTACGTCCTCACCGATCTCCTCGGCACCACCCTCCACCATGACAATGGCATCCCTGCTGGCGGCAACGATGAGGTCCAGATCACCCTTGTCGCGTTGCTCGAAAGTGGGGTTGACGACAAGCTCACCGTCAATGCGCCCGACGCGAACGCCCGCTATGGGCACACGATATCCGATGTCGCTCATGCAAAGAACGGCCGAGGCTCCCGTCAACGCAAGGAAATCCGGCTCGTTCTCCTGATCGAACGAGAAGACGCCGGCGATGACTTGCGTCTCGTGGGCCCATCCTTCATCGAACAAAGGGCGGATCGCGCGATCGACGATCCTCGACGTCAGCGTTTCCTTCTCGGTCGGTCGACCTTCCCGGCGAAAGAACGACCCTGGAATTCGGCCGCCTCCCGCGAGCTTCTCCTCGTAGTTGACCGTCAAAGGCAGAAAGTCAGCGCCGATCCTAGGGTTGGGTTCTCGGTTGGCGTTGACCATGACGACGTTGTCGCCATAGCGGATCCAGATGGAGCCGGCTGACTGCCTGGCATAGCGTCCGGTAGTAATCGAAAACTCTCTACCGCCGAATTGCGCGGTTAGCGTAATACCTTCAGGTCGTGGCATTGGTCTCTCCTGGAATGAGAAAGGTCTTGGAGTTGCCGCCTCATTCCGCTTGTATGAAGGCGCCTCAAGCGGGTGAAGCCCTACGAGACCATTGCGCTTCAGTTCCTGTGCGTGCTCGTCGAAAGTCCCAGTCGCTCGACGAACTCGAACAAAAACCGAAGTTCGCAACCTCTCTCAAGGATCCCCCGCGCAATGACGCACAAGGTGTTGCTCTTCTCTGTTGTCCTGGGGGCGCAATCAGCGCCCCGTGACTATCTGGCCCTGATTTTGAGGGTCTTGGTGATGCTCCTGAAACGTTGCAAGTCTTGCTTGCGAAGATAATCGAGGAGATGTCGACGCTGGGCGACCAGCTTGAGAAGACCTCGCCTCGAATGGTGATCCTTCTTGTGCCGCTTGAAGTGCTCCGTAAGGTACTGAATCCGCTCCGTCAGCAGCGCAATCTGAACCTCCGGCGATCCGGTATCACCTTCGTGGGTCTTGAACTTCTCTATGATCTCCGTCTTCTGTGTTGGATGAAGGGCCATCCCTTTCTCCTCTTACCCTCGGTCCAGCCCCCCGGCCCACTTGAGCCGGCGCCGAATCCGGGGCGCTAGTATTCGTTACTAATCACCAAACATCTTCGGCCGGGCAAATCGTCCCGAACCGACAAGGTTTCTACGCGCTGGCGGCCGGCAAGTCAATCAAACGCCGGCCGCCATCCCCAAAAACAATGGGTGCCACCGGCGATCATACGACGGGCTTGCCGGTACCGGTATTGCGAGCGGTCTCGGCAAGTCTGGTGAGGATTAGCCGGGCCCGCGCCGTAGTAATCAGCTTGACTTCACCATCCAGCTCACAAGCCTTCGCCAGGTCGGCCACCCCTCCCTCGATGTCGCCGGCCCGCACTCTGATCTCACCCCGCCTCGCAAGTGCCCACGGGTTCTCCCCCACAAGGGACAAGCATACGTCATAGTGGCCACGCGCACCATCAGGGTCATCCTGACGCTCGCAGATCGCACCGAGAACCTGCCGCGGATATGGGTCGAGATGGTTCACGGCTGCCAGCCCCTCGAATATCGTTCGTGCTTCGCCCAGACGACCGGCACGGAAGTATCCGTGGCCTGTCTCGGCCAGCTTCAGAGCATCGTCGGCGGTCATGCCCTCGAGCTGCGCGAATGTTATCTCTCGCCGCAAGAAACGCCGTAAAAGCGCCCGGTCGTTCCCCGTCACGGCCGCTCGCCGGCGAGATCGATTTTCATTTCTGACTACGGTTTTCAAGTTTTCCATGGCGGCCTCCAATTTAGCGGACGTTGTTGATGATCTGCGTCGAGACATCGTTGAACATGGCCATCATGTTGGACTGCAGCCCATACATCTGACTGCGCTTCTGCATGAGCATCTGAACCTCCGTCGATATGCGGTTCAGGTCATTGCCGGCCGACTCCCCATCACCACCCGATGCCTTGTCCTGCTGCTGTGCCCGAGATGCATTGTCCAGGTCGCCAAGCTTGCCTTCGATCTGCTCATCGAGATCATCGATGAGGTCGGCGAACAGCAACGCCACCTTGGCTTCCAGCGAAAGAGAGGGATCGTTCAGGATTCCTTTCATGCCGTCGCTTGCGCCTACCGAGGCCGGATTCCCCATATCGCTTCCGGCATCGTCTCCACCGAACATACGCACGTTCATGCTCCAACCGAACAAGCCCATGGACACGTTGAGCTCAACGCCCTGCCCTTTTTCGGGAGCTGGGCAGCTCTCCGCCACTTGAACGGGGGTGCCGCCAAGCCGGAGATGAGCTCCCGGACCCCACCGCAGATCGACCTCGGCTCGGATGTCCGAGAACGAGTTCTGCACCAGCTCTCCGCCTCGCTGAATAGCGCCGAACAAGTTGCCGGTTTTGATGTCGGCTACCAGGCCCGCCGCCCGTCCTAGAGCGTCATTGCCGGTTAGACCGCCCACCGTATCCTGGACCAAGTTGCCCACCAGGGCGCGCGGATCGAGGCCGGATATTGCATTCAAGACATTCATGCTTTCCCCTCCATTGGGCCCATGGCCCTCGTTAGTCGAAACGTTGCTCACCTAGCCGCCCGGAGCGAAACATCCTCTCCCGACGTGCCAAGCAGTAAGTGCTCATTCCATGCCAAACTTCCAAGCACCTGAAACAACTACAAGAAGCCCGCTGAGGCGGTACTGAAACCGGACCAGGAGTCCGACAAACGGACAAGAAAACCAGCGCCAAACGCTGATAGATTCCCTCGCCACATATCCTCGCTCGCCAACTCCGAACTCATTCCTCCCAAACGAAGTTGACCCGCTACCGTCTCGGACACTACGCTTTCGCCGTCCAAACCCCATGAAGCGCATCGCGATCAGCATCCTCGTGCTAGCCCTCGTCACCCTAATCGCGGGAGGCGGGGTAGCGCTGTGGGGCGCCGGCCAATACCGGGCCTTCCTGGAGACCCCCGTCACCCCTCCAGGCGGAGTCGCTAGCATCGTCGTGGAGAGAGGGACATCCCTTCGGGCGCTGGGGCGGCAACTGGAAGCAGCCGAATTGATTGAGGACAGGGATCTACCGCTTCTTGGTAGTGTCTTCTATTTTTGGGCGCACCGGGTGGAGGATCTCGGCCACCGCATCCAGGCTGGCGAGTATCTGTTCGAGGGCCCCCACAAACCTGGCGATGTGCTGGAAAGAATAGTCGAGGGCAGAGTGCGGCTGTTCCGGGTGACGATCCCGGAGGGCTTGAGGCTAGATGAGATAATGCCGCTGTTCGAGGAAGCGGGCCTGGCCGGCGCCGACGAGCTGCTGGAGCTTGCCATGGATCCTCGAACCGCAAGAAGTCACGGCATAGAGGCCGACTCGCTGGAAGGCTACGTCTTCCCCACGACTTACCACATGCCTGGAGAATTCTCTCCGAACCAAATCCTACAGACCACGGTGTCCAGCTTCGAGGAAGCCTGGAATGCCGCGGATGCGCAGCGTCGCGACGGCATAGAGCTGACAAGGCACGAAGCCGTCACCCTGGCGTCGATAATAGAGAAGGAAACCGGCAGCCCCGACGAACGTCATCTCGTCGCCTGCGTCTTTCATAACCGGCTCCGGGAAGGGTGGCGGCTTCAGACGGATCCGACTGTGATTTACGCCAAGATTTTGAGCACCGGAAAGTGGGATGGACGAATAAGACGTGTCGACCTCGAGATGTCTCACCCCTACAACACATACGTAAATCGGGGTCTGCCTCCTGGACCTATCGCGTCACCTGGAAAAGCCTCTCTCGAGGCGGCACTGAACCCGCCGGACTGCCCCTACTATTTCTTCGTGTCTAGAAACGATGGAACGCACGAGTTCTGCGCTGACTACGCCTGTCACAGCCGGGCTGTTCGCCGCTGGCAGAACCCGCGCTACGGGCTGGATTAGGGGTGTTAGCTGAATACTCTAGAATTGGAGCCGCCATCTTCGGCTGCATCATCGGGGACAAAAAATGATCGATATCGCAAGCGCAATCGGCCGCTATCTCGAAACCAACCGACCATCCGGCATAGGGGGAGATTCTTCACGAATCGGGACAGGATTGCCGGTAAGAGCCATCACGCTGGCCGTCGCCATGGCCCTCCTTCCGGCAAGCCTCGTGGCAGGCGTGGAAGTACACACAGAGACGGTCGACATGGAGGGAGAGTCGATAACTTTCGATGTGTTCGTGCCTGACGCTATGGAGCCCGCCCCTATCATTACCGTTGCGCACGGCTTCCAACGTTCACGTGACGATGTCGCACCGTGGGGGGACATACTCGCCCAGCGAGGGTACGTGGTGGCCGTTCCCGACTTTCCGGGTGGTCTGATGGGGACTGACCATGCCAAGAATGGGCGCATCGTGTCCGCGCTTCTCGATTGGATGGCGGAGCAGGGCCAGACCCCGGGGTCGGTCTTGGAGGGCAAGGTCGATGAAGACCGCCGGGGCGCGGTCGGCCATAGCGCCGGCGGTTTGTCCTGCTTGCTGGCGGCCGCGTCGGACCCGACCATTGACGTGGTGGTAGGCCTGGATCTCGTCGACGGACGCAGCAGCGAAGGCCTATCGGCTGCCAACTCGGTGACGGCCACGGTAGCCTTGCTGATGGCCGAGCCGGACATGTGCAACGACAATGGGAACGGCTCGCCAATCTACGACCATCTTGTTGGAGCAAGACTGCACCTTCGAGTCACGGACGCCGATCACTGTGATCCCGAGTCACCCACAAGTGACTGTAATGTCCTGCTTGCCCAGTGTGGAATAGCCGATCCGGAGGTGCATGAGATCTTCCGCCAATATGCATTCGCGACCTTGGACCACGTGCTCCTTTGCGACCAAGAAGTGGTCGGCTGGCTGGGCGGTGACGACGCTGTTAATGACGGGCGAATCAAGGACCTTAAAGCCAGCGGATTTCCCGTCGACGCCGTATGTCCCAACGGCGAGGACAACGGCGAAGACAACGGCGAGGACAACGGCGAGGACAACGGCGAGGACAACGGCGAAGACAACGGCGAGGACAACGGCGAGGACAACGGCGAAGACAACGGCGAAGACAACGGCGAGGACAACGGCGAAGACAACGGCGAGGACAACGGCGAGGACAACGGCGAAGACAACGGCGAGAACGGCGAAGACAACGGCGAGAACGGTGAAGACAACGGCGAGAACGGTGAAGACAACGGCGAGGACAATGGGAGCGGTGCCCCTGGGACGGGTCCGGGCCCTGGCACCGACCCACCACCCACTGCTTCGTGCGGCTGTGCGATACCCGCCGGCTCTTCCGCCGGCGCCGGCCTAGTGCTGTTTTTCGTGTTCCTGCAGGCAGCGTTCTTATTGCTTCGCCGCGGATTCCGGCAGGACGCTTGAAGAAGAACCTCCCACAGCCTCGACTTTCGCTCGATGAACACGATCACTTGCCTGGACATTCGGCACGGTGTTTGAAGCGGAAGCTTTGAACACCTGGTCCGTGTTAGATGCTCCTGTATGGCTTCGCACCCCACCCGAACCATCGAGGTAAGTGGCCTCACCAAGACCTTTACAGGCCCAAGGCCGCTGCATGAGGCCGTCCGTCGACCCTTCGCTCGCCGAAGAGTCTCGGCCCTTCGGGACGTGACCTTCGAAGCCTCGGCGGGAGAGGTGGTCGGCATCATCGGTCCCAACGGTGCCGGGAAGACCACGCTGATTAAGGTGCTGGCCGGCCTCGTACTGGCCGATGAGGGAGACGCTCGGATTATGGGCTCGCCTGCCGGATCGGAGCATGCTCGAAGAATGATAGGCCTTGTGACGGCCGAAGAGCGTTCCTTCTTTTGGCGCATCTCCGTCAGGGAGAACCTTCGCTTTTTTGCAGCCCTCCACGGCTTACCCAGGAAACGGGCCGATCAGCGTATCGCTGAGCTTGCAACTCGCCTGGAGATTGAGGAAGTGCTGGACAGACCCGTTCGCGAGCTCTCCAGCGGCAATCGGGGTAGGATGGCTCTCGCGAGGGGCATGATTCACCGCCCGAGGGTTCTGTTGCTCGATGAGGTTGCACGAGCCCTCGATCCGGGCGCCGCCAGACGTCTTCGGCGCCTGCTTCGCGACCTAGCCGACGATAGCGGGCTTACCATTCTTTACGCCATCCACGATCTCCCCGAGGTCAGGCGCCTCTGCGACAGGGTTGCGCTAATGCACGAGGGAGCGGTCATAGCGGAAGGTGTTTTCGATGATATCGCAACGGCGGTGATGGGAATCTTCGGTCTAGACGAGGAGGACATATCACGACATCTCTTCGTCACCGCCTCGAGAGAAGAAGCGGCAAGGGGGAGGCGGAGCCCATGAAACCATCCGCTCCTGCTCTCGAGGACGAAGGGATCATGACCGGGGGCGCGTCCCGAGTATGGCTCTGGGCCCGCGCCTTCGTACGCCGCGATGTTCTTACCGAGATCTCGTACCGCGCAAACTTTATGCTCGGTCTTGCCGGCGGGCTGTTCACCGTGTTGCTGTTCTTTTTCATCTCCCAGGTAGTCGAGTCGGCCGCGCCTGGGATCTCCCAATACCGGGGTGGGTACTTTCCGTTCGTCCTGATAGGCCTTGCCGTAACCAGCTTTCTACATGAGGCTTTGGCAGGCTTCGCGCGCCAGGTCCGGAAAGCACAGGTGCTCGGCACTCTCGAAGCAGTGCTTGCCACCCCCATCTCGCCCGCCGCCGCGATTTTGTGCCAAACCATTCAACCGCTTTTCGCGGCGGCCCTGCGCGCCGGCTTGTACCTCCTATTCGGCGCCCTGCTCTTCGGGGCCGAGATGGCCGGCGGCAACCTTCCGCTGGCCGCTTTTTCCCTCATTCTGGGGGTCACTGCGTTCGCGGCGCTCGGTATCCTATCCGCAAGCGCCACCATGGTCCTAAAGAGAGGCGATCCGGTGGCGTGGGCCATCGGAGGCCTCTCGATTCTCCTGGGCGGCGTCTACTTTCCCGTCGAGGTGCTGCCACCGGAGCTGCAAATCGTCTCGGAGGCGCTGCCTATGACGCATACGCTGCGCGCGCTTCGTGAAGCCCTGCTCGGCGGCGGTGGCGCGGCTGTGGCACAGCCCCTCACGGTGCTAGCAGGTTTCGTCGCTGTTCTGCTGCCTCTTTCGCTCGCTACCTTCGCATGGGCCGTACGCCGCGCCCGCCGGGAAGGTTCTCTTACACATTTCTAAACTTTAGCGCAGGCGCGGGGTGGAAAACGCATAGGTGAGGCCTACGTCCACCGCTGGAGATCGCATCTCGCCGGTAGGTGCCAGCGCGAAGCCTCCCAGAATATCGAAGCTAAGGGCTTCCGTGATCTCCACGTTGGCACCCGCCATGGGCTGGATGAGAAGACCCGAACCGGCGCCAATACCGCCTCCACCCGCGGCTCCCAAACGCGCCTCGCCGGTCAAACGCACACCGCTCCAGTCAGGGCCGATCCCCCCCAAGGCGACGGTACCGGTCGACAGGGCGGTGGCATCCAGGCCGGCGTAAGCAAATGCCGCCCCGGCGGACAAGAATAGGTGCTCATTCACAAAATAGTCGGCCTTCAGACCAAGAAGATGCGCGGCGACGCTATCGGTCCCTTCGGGCACATCGAATAAGGACTGATGGGAAGGGCGCAGGCGCCAAGTAGCTGCCATCACTTCGTCGCCCTGGGTGAGCGGCCTGACCGAGTAAGCCATCGGCCGCACCACTTCTTGCGTCAAGCCAAGTCGAAGTCCCGTGGATAGCGCGGTGAAGCTTCCGCCACGAGGAGCATCTTGAAAACCAGCATCGACGCCCACTGAAAAAGGACCGGGCAAATCCACGTCCAGACCAAGCGCGGCGCGAACGTACATTCCTCCTCCGGTTCGTACGCCACCACCGCCGGCGCCTCCCACACCACCGCTCGCGAACACGCTGACGCGCTCATCAACCGGAACGGACACACCAGCGCCGACCGTCAGCTCGGCGAAGCCGGCCTCTCCTCCGGCCACGTTGGCTCTCGGCTCTATGAGACCGAACACACGAGGAGCGAGAAACTCGCGATACTCTAGACCGATCAGCATTCTGGAGTCCGACAGCGCGTCATCGGCCAAAGTTAGAGATCGGCCGGCGAGCGGAAAGTATCCATGACTGGTAAACCGGAAAGAACGGGTATTGGCTCCATAACCCTCATCGCGAAGGCGCGGTGATGTGCGGTCGCCAAGACCCGGATACATCAACGTGGCCGCGCCCATCTCGAATGAAACCGCCAAGTGGGTGCTGGCAAAGTCTCCATTGGGGAAGCGAAGCTGAGACAAAGTGATGCTACCGCCCTCGATATATCCTCCAGCGCCTTGCAGGTCCACGTACACACCAGCCCTTGGACGCACAAAGAAACCCGAACCGATGGGTGCGCCGCTGCCGCCGCCCGCGCCCAGCATGGCACCCGCCTCGAAGGCAATCGGCTCCACCAATTCCAACCGTACTCCACCCTGGAGACCCCCGCCGAAAAAACCGCCCAGGTTACCCAGCGCGGCGCCAAAACCACCGGCGCCCACGTGCCACCATTCGTGCATCGGCCTAACATCCACATCCACCCCAAAAAGACTTACACGCGCGACCTGTTCGGCCGGAGAGCGGATACCGGGCTCCGCGTTGAAACGAACTCTTGCCTGATACTCGTCGTAGATGGAATGGACCTCGGGAGCTGGAGTCCATGTCCTATCCTTGCGCGGCGTAGCGGGCGCGACCTCCTCTTCCGGAGCGGGTGGGGTGTGCGGAGCAGGCTCTTCGATCGCCTCCGGCTCCGGCGCATCCTCCTCGGGCTCCTCCGCAACCGGCTCTTCATCATCGGGCCTGGTGAGAGGAACGAGTTCGAGTCCAAGGTCATCGTCGTCCTCGGCCAGCAAGGTAGTCGGGGAAAGGACCAGCCCCAAGCTCACTGCAAAAACGACTCCTAAACGCACTCTGTTCAGGTTCATCCGTGATCTCCCGGTGGGTTCAACAGCCTTATAGCCGTCAATAGCGATGAATTCCTTTACCAAAGCTCACTATGGTAAAATTTATATACTGAGTCTGAAGTAAATACGAGCCCCTAGCTGTAAGCCCAACATGGTAGATAAACGGAGCAACTGCAACAGGTTCCGGCTTTTTTTCGACTTGGCTTCTTGTTGCGGGTGTGCCTTTTCCGGTATACACTCGAAAAAACCTGACATTTTCAATGTGTTGGCTACATCTTGGCGCTTCGAACCTCGAGCCCACAATGAGGAAATCTGTTCAAGCAGGGGCTCGGCCAAGCAAGGATTTGGAGGTTGAATCGTACCATGGCCGGCAATGATACAGGCCCAGAGAAGGCCGTAAGCCTGCGGGTGCAGCTGCCTTTCGAGAGCATCGACAAGTTCGTTGAGGGGTTCTCTCGAAGCGTAAATGGAAGCCGCGTGAAGTTTCGCACTCGCCGAGAAAGGAAGACCGGCATAAAGGTACGCCTGGATCTTCAGTTGCGCGACGGTAACAGCGTCTTGAAATCCGACGGAATCGTCAAGAGATGCGCTCCCATCAAAGGCAAGGCCGGTTTCGCCTTGGAGGTGGAGCTCGTTGATCTCGACGCCTCCACGCGGGACGTTCTGGACAAGCTGAACGCGGCCAAGTCGCCCGGCGCCTCGGCTGGCTCGGCCAAGAAGACGCCGAGCCCGAAGCCCGAACCTCCCGTAAAGCCTTCCGGCAAACCGGAAGACGAGGCTGAAGCCAAGCAGCCAAGGAAGCCCCCTCGTCCCGCTCTGGACCTGGATTTCGACGTTCCTTCCGGGAAGCAGGAGGACAAGGCCGAGGCAAAGCAGCCCGAGAAGAAGTCTCGCCCCGCTTTGGATCTGGATTTCGAGGTGCCTTCCGAGAAGCGAGAGGTGCCTTCCAAGAAGCGAGAGGATAAGACCGAGGCAAAACAGCCAGACAAGAAGTCTCGCCCCACTCTGGACCTGGACTTTGACCTGGATGAGACCAAGACCAAGGTGCCGAGCAAAACCGATGACGAAGTAGCCAGATCCCGCTCGGCCGAGATCGGCGCCGCCATAGAAGCCTCCGAACAATCCTTGGCATCCGACCCCTCGGCGAAAAAAGGCCCGAGTGATTCGGGCCTCGGCGGACATGCCGACAGCAAGTACTCCGCGAAGGGATCCTCTTTCGAACAGGCCCGCGAGGAGCTCCCCTTGCAGGGGCTGGGAAAAACCGAAAAAGCCACGACCGATCCGCGCCCTGCCTCCGGCGTACGATCCGCCTCGGCCTCCCCCGCAAAAAGCGGACGACGCCGTTGGGTAGGCCTTACGGCTGTCGCCGTGGTGCTTCTCGGTGGAGGCAGCGCGCTATGGTTCCTGGGAATCATAGGCGATGATTATAGGGATTTGCCGGCGGTGGACCGAGACATTACGGCCGCGGAGGAAACGGCCAAGGTCGTTGATGAAGAACCTCTGGATGCCGGTGTGGATCCAAGCGAGGAGCCTGATACTTCTCACGAAGATGACCTCGAAGACCTCGGCGAGTTAGCTCGAATCCCGGAAGCAGCGGAGGAAAGCAGAGAGCCGGAGGAAACGGTCGAACCCGACCGGCCCTCCGAGCCCGAGGTCAGGCGTGTCGCCGCGTCAGCCGAAACCGAGGACGAGGTCGAAGAGCCACGGACTACGGAAAAAGAGGTTCCGACCCGAGCGCCCGAAGAACGAGAGCCTGCCCCAGCAACCGAGGAAAAGGTCGCTGAAGAAGAACCAACGCCGGAGATTGCCTCGGCCGCGGAAGAGACCGAACCTGCAAGAGAAGAACCTGCCCCTCCCCCAGCCGACGAGCCGGTCTCCGAGCCCGAGGCGAAAGACGAGGTGGCCGTCGCACAGCCCACGCCTAGAGAACTCTCCAGGGATCATGTGCGAGCCGGTTCCGGTCTTATACGTGAAGGAAAAGTCGAGGAGGCTATCGAGGAATTCCGGCAGGCAATCGGTCTCGATGCGACCAACGTTCAGGCGCACAAGGGACTGGGCATAGCATATGCCACCTTGGGGCGCGTCTCGGATGCCGTCCGTCACTACGAGGCCTATCTGCAGCTTGCTCCAAATGCTCCGGATGCCGAGCAGGTTCGTGCAATCATCGAGGACTACCACTCCTCGGACTAGCGCGGCGAGCGACCCGGCGCCTCGCAAAATCGATGGCTTTTCCTCACGATCAACCCCCGCTGGAGCCAGAGTCGATCGAATCCCCGAAACCGAACCCGAGCCTGGGCGAAGAACTCGCCTCACGCAGGTTGAGGGTGGTCTGGATTCCCATCGCCGCCGGCTTTGCCCTTTCATTGGGCGCTTGGCTGGCGGTTCCTCATTTCTTCATGGGCTCCCCGGAGGTGATTCACGCCCTCCAGATTTTTTACGGGCTCCTAGGCCTCCTATCACTGCTGTTCGTGACCCTGCTCGCGATCTGGGGAAGCTCGAGGCTCAAGCTGATCTCAAAAGCCGTCGCCGCCGGTTCGAGACCAGAGCAGAGTCTCGTTCGAGGTGCCGGCAGAGAGGCCGCCCGGCTTCCGGTTTTGATAGGCGGCACCTTTGTGTTCTGGAGCCTCCTTCTGGGAACCGGGACGGCGTGGCGCGGCCATGTACGATTCGAGCAGCCCGTGGACATCATCTGGCTCGCCGGCGTTCTCGGCCTAGCCCTCGGCATCTTCGGGGGCGGCGTCGTGGGAGCGCTGGTGAGGCTTCAGATAGCTCCATTTACGCGCGTACTCAGCCGATGGGGAGCCGAACGCTGGCCGGGGCGAAAGCGACGCTTTACGCATAAGGTGGCATCGCTGTGCGGGCTGGTTGCACTAATCCCCGCGTTATTGACCGGCGTGGTGGGCTACTACTACGCCGACAGGCTTTTCACGCGGCAGCTGGGCGACGATATTCTAGAGCGCTTGAACTCAGCGCTGGAAACCGCTCCCGGCGAGTCTTGGTCGAGTGCCGCACATGGCGCGGGCCGGCCCCTTGAATCTCTGGCCACGGCGCTTCACTCGGCCGCCGAGGTCGCCCTTCTGAAAGACGGCGAGGTTCTAACCGCAACCAACGACCAGCTGGGGCGTTTTTCCAGCCTGGGCATAGTTGCGGAGGCAGCAAGCCAAGGCGGTCATCTCATAGCACCCGACACGCGATGCCTATTGGTGCTGGCTCCTCTGTCCCAACCCGGTTCGGCGATGCTGGTTCGAATTCCTAGGCAGGTTATCGCTGAAACATTGCGTCCCATTCAAATCACGACCAGGGGGCTCATCGCCGTTACCCTCGTCCTCTCCGTTTTGCTGGGATGGGCCAGCGCAAGGGCCATGGAGGCACCTCTCTCCGACATGACACGAATGACCACGAGGGTCGCCCGCGGAGACCTAGCGGACCCTGGAGGGCGCATCCTCACCAACGACGAGTTCAGCGAGGTGACCGGTGAGGTTTCGATAATGAGAGCCAGGTTGGCGGACACCGTAAGAAGAGTCCTGGCTCTCTCGGAAACCATTGAAGCTACCTGTCAGGAAACCATGGACAAGGCTCAGCAGGTCGGACTGGGGTCTGAAGCACAGGTAGCCGCTGTCACATCCGTGGCTGAAGCGAACGAAGATTTGGGAACAAGCCTTCGCGAGGCGGCCGAGACCGCCAAGGTCACCTTGAGCAAATACTGGGAAGCGACGGAGGCAGGCCCCAAGATCGACGCGGAGTTCGACGAGATCGCAAGAGACCTCGACGCCCTCTCTCATGAAGCATCGGAAGCCGCGGCGGCGGTGGCGGAGCTTTCGAAAGGTACCGGTCTGGTGGCGGAAGATGTTTCCTTGCTCTCCGGGGCCGCGGAGCGCGCCACGGGAGCCGCTGGTGCAGCGGATGATGCTCTAGGCAGAATGCGCGAGCACGCCGGCCAAGCCGCGGAGGCTGCTCGGCGAACCATCACGGCGGCCAAGGGAGGTTCAGAGACCGTCAGACACACGGTTGAAGGTATTCAGCGTATCCGTGAAGGATCCGACCAAGCCGTCTCGAAGGTCGAAGCGCTCTCGCAGCGCATTTCCAAGGTCGATACGGTGCTCGGGGTAATAGACGAAATAGCGGAGAAGACGAATCTGCTGGCTTTGAACGCGTCCATCATTGCTGCCAGAGCCGGGGAGCATGGGAAGAGTTTCGCGGTCGTAGCGGCGGAAATACGCGACCTAGCCACGCGTACGGCCAGCAGCACTCGCGAGATTGCGCAAACCGTGGAGCACGTTCGCCGTTCCTCCCGTGAAGTAGTGGAAGAGATTCGCTCGGGCGAGGAGCGGGTCGAGAAGGGAGTCGAGCTGGCAGAGAATGCCGAGAGTTCTCTCGAGGATATTGTGGGCGCCGCTCACGAGGCATCCGGCGCGGCGGGTGATATCGCAGCCTCGATCGAGATCCAATCCCGCAACGTCTCGGCGGTACGCGAGGAGATCGACAAAGTCGCGGCAATGGCTTCCAGCATCGCCGAGATAGGCGAAGCCCAAGCCCGTGCCTCCGCCGACTCACGTGGAGCCACGGAGCGAATAGCGAGCATAATCGGCCAAATCAACGCCGCCATAACATCCTCGCTCGCTAGCAATCACGAGCTTTTGGCGACCTTTAAGGAAATGGGAAAGCCGGCCGCTCGAGTGGACGAGACCTTGAAACAGCAAGCCATGAACATGGCGGATATCAACGAGGAGAACGCGCGCATTAGAGACGTGGCGCTGGCGGCAGCAGAACTAGCCAACAGCTTGGATGAATCAGCGCGGACCCTGGAGCGAGCTGCCGCCGAGCTGGCGACCGAGGTCCGCTACTTCCGCGTCTGAAGCTGTGGCACCGCACCGCCGCCCACCACTCCCCGCGCTCGCCATGCCCGCGCTCCCGCGCGCACTCGAAAAACGGTGCAAACTCGCCCGATGCCTGATTCAAACGGCCTACTTTGCACCCCGTCTCTTCCTCGCCTTCAGATTGAACCCCAAGCGATCGAAATACCTCGGAATTCCTCTACCAAGCGACTCGGACGATAGAGGGGATAGCTCGGGCCAAGCCTTCATTGACCGCGTCAACGCCCGGGTGGTAAAAATAAGTACTTTAGATGCGGGAGTTGAGCCATGTCATTCATTAGGCGTTTTCGCTTCTCTGTGTTGCTCGTTGTGGGTGCCGCACTTGCGCTAATCCTTGGCGCGGTCGCGTGCAGCGGCGACGACAACGACGAGGATAACGGCGAGGATAGTCGCTGGGTCACTTGCCATGACGACCGAGAGTGCGATGACGGGTTCGTTTGTGACCGGGAGCTTCGGCGCTGCGTGTGCACTTCGGACGATGCGTGTGGACACGGCCTCTACTGCAACGCCTTCACCGGTCTTTGCGTGAGCGACATTCCAGGTTGCACCAGCGACGATGACTGCGAAGCCGGCCAGTACTGCGAGATTGCCACTCGTAGCTGCCGCAACCGCCTGGGTTTTTGCGACCCCTGCTCGTCCAGCGTGCAATGCGGAACGCCGGCGGACAGGTGCATTCTGGACCATACGAACAACCGCGAATACTGCGGCAAAGTTTGTTCCAGCAACGACGACTGTCCGGACGGGGCCACATGCCAGAGGGTGGGCGGCGAGGATACCTGCTGGCCAACGGTCGGCACTTGTGACCAGCTTCAGGAGTGCATCCCGAACTCGAACCAGCACTGCGAAACGGATGAGGATTGCACTGAAGGCGAGGATCAGATCTGTGACGAAGTCCAAAACATCTGTGTTGCCAGGATCCCGACTTGCCCGCACGGAATGGTATGCAGCCGAGAGACGAAGCGCTGCGAGGCGGCGTGCGTAACCGACGAGGACTGCTACGCGACCGATCCCACCTGCGACCCGGATGCCAGCCCTTGTCGTTGCACCAACAACGAGTGCATGCCCGTTCTCGTGTGCCGCGGGCACGCGGATTGTCAGGCCGGGCGGGTGTGCGTGATGGAGCCGGGGCAGGAGGAAGGCGAGTGCATGCCGGATTGTCAGGGTGACGACGCCAGGTGTCCGCCGGGCCAGCTATGCGAGGAGGAGGGCTCTCGGTTCGTCTGCGTGGAAGGGTGCACCTCCAGCGCCGATTGCGCCGTGAGCGAGAACTGTGTCGGCGGTAGATGTCGCGCCATAAGCGGCATGGGCGAGCAGTACTGTCAGATGTCGGAGGTTTGCGAGCTTTGCGAGATCTGCCGGGAGGACGGCGCCGACAATCGAACCTGTCAGAGGCACGAGGATACCTGCTCGATGTGCAGCGCTCCCATGGGTGGGTGCTCCGCGACCGGTGACCCTTCTGTTTTTTGCTGCGCTCTATCAACCAGCAGCGGCTACCTGGGCATCGACTGCGGCGACGGACAGCTCTGTCCCGCCGGCCATCAGTGCGTGCCCATCACATCGGGCGGGAACGTAGTGGCCAGCAACTGCTTCCCCACGAGTGACTCGGTCTGTCAGGCTTCCACCTGCCAGTAGCCTGGAAGCGATATCGATGAGCAGGCAGAGTCGAGATCGGCCGAAGCAAGCCGGCCGCACGTGGGGAGGATCCTTTTCCGTTCTTGGCTTGCTGCTGGTGCTTGTCTCCTGCTCCGACGAGGAAAGGCCTCCAGGGCTGCAAGGAGATCTCGGAAGAGGAGGACAGTGCAGCGAGCAGATGGACTGCTTCGAATGTTTCGATTGCAGAAGGCCCTACCAGGAGATTTGCGTGGAGGGGCTCTGCTGGCTCTCCAGCGAACGCGATCCCGAGGATCAAAGCTCGCCGCTTCTCGGACACCCCATGGCCACGATCGAGCTGCCGAGCGACGTTGCCGGCTTCGATGCGAGCAAGGTTCGAAGCGCGGCGGTAAGAGTGTTTCATCCCGCTCGGGTCGACGGAAATCTCCTCACCTGCCACGAGCTGTTGGATGACACGGCGGATGTCGATCACAATCCGGCGTTCAACCGCTTGCGAGTGCTGGAGCCGCCCCTCCCCCCTCTTCACACCGGCGATGACATCGTCAATCTTGGAGCCGGGCACGTAGCGGTCGGTGAAGACAGGATCTTCTTCGTCAGACTCCACGAGTTTACTCGAGGAGAAGGACCCGTGCTTGCGATCGGCTGCACCGAGGGAGTCTTCATCGCGGAAGGAATGGGCCAGCAGGTGATCATCACTGCCGAAGAGGTGAACTGAGCCAGGGATATTCAAGGCGTGCCGTTACGAGGCCGTGAGTGTTCCGGGCTGAGAGGCCTGTTTTCCCTTTGAGCGTAAGAGACGACCGTGCCGCATCAGCTCCTGGCGCGGTGAATGGGTTGCTCAGACCGTTCGCGGCAGAAGTCGCACAGCTTGGGCAGGACGCCGCTTATCCATGGCGTTGACATGGCGCAGCGAAGATCCGGACAGCGGTGAAGACCGAACAGCAGGCCAATCTGATGAACAGCTCTTCTGGCCACCTCATCCGCGTACACAAGCCAAGGCCCCCCATTGTCATCGCCGTTTTTTGGTGAAGGCACCCCAGCCGAGGTAACGATGGCCTGGCCGCGTTCCGGGTTCGCGAAGCCGCCTGAAGGGGGCTCTCCCAAAGGGCCTTTGGGGAGAAGCAGCTCTTTACGAGTCAACAGAAGGATCTTGTCGTCGGCACCTGTTGGAATCGGTGGAGGCTTGGAAACCAGCTCCAAGGCGTCGAGCTTGTCTTTGCCTTGCGGCGGCTCTCCCTCCGAGTACTCCGCGCCTACGCCGTAGCAGAGGTAAAGGCGTCTGCATATTTGCTGTGCCAGCTTCAGAGACTCGCTGTGCACCGGCCTTCCGGTCTCTCCTTGCCTGTTACGGGTAGGAGGCTTGCTGGCCGGTGATGTCTTCTTGTCCATGGTAACGACGTGGATCATATGGCTTCAACCCGCGGGATGCAGTTTGGAAAATCATTTCTTGCGAGCGGGGGCTTTTTTCCGGGATGTCTTTTTTCCCGTGGGGGCCCTCTTCGAAGAGGCTTTCTTCCTCGCTGGGGTCTTCTCCGAAGAGACTTTCTTGCGTGCCGGAGTCTTTTTCGAGGCAGTCTTCTTGCGTACCGGAGCTTTCCTCGAGGCAGTCTTCTTGCGTGCCGGAGTCTTTTTAGAGGTAGTCTTCTTGCGTGCCGGAGCTTTCCTCGAGGCAGTCTTCTTTCGTGTTGGGGCCTTCTTCGTGGTGCTCTTCTTGCTTTCCGCCTTCTTCGAAGCGGTGGCCTTCCGCGCTGGAGGTTTCTTTTGTTTGTCGGTCTCCAGCTCTTCGGCGGGTGTCTTGACGGCCGGCAAAGCGAGAGGCGCTTCTTCTTCGAGCAGATGCGTATCTTCGATTCCCTCGCTTTCCGTCGGGACTGATTCGGGTGGCCGTGTCTTCATTCCCGGCGGAGTAAGCGCGAGATCGATCTGATCCTCCGCTGCTACCGGCGAAAGATCCAGGGCCTCGGCTATTTCGTCGACCAGCAGAACTCTTACTTCCTCGTAGAGCCGACGTTCCTTCTGTGGCAGAGGCCTTATCAAAGCAAGAGCGTGAAGAGTTCGCATGACCTCCGCCAATCCCCTCAGGCCACCGGCTGTCATCTTGTCGATGTGCTCGCGCTGGCGGCTTTTCCAATCTTGATCCGGATGGTCCGGCAACCTCCCGAGATGTTCCAGGGCATCAGTCGCCTCTTCGCTATCTGATAGAGACCTGATGCCGCGTTCCTTCATTCGTTCCACGGGCACTCTTATGGTCGAACCGTCTCGTTCCCGAATCAGAGTGACGAAGGAGATAGTCTCTCCGCCGAAGTCCATCTCCTCGAACCCCTTGACGCGGTGTATGCCGTGGCTCCGATATATGATCCGAGAGCCTCTCTTCAGCTTCATTCGCCAGGCCTCCTGATCCGGACCGCGCGGTGGAGCTTTGTTACGCTACTGAAGCACTCTGCACCAGAAATCATGATTTCGGATCGACGCCTCGCGGGCGTGACGCGCGCGTCTGCCGCGTCAATCGTCGGTTGCCTAGGTAACAACTATTCCTCCTCCTCTTTTCTTGCATCCACGCATTCCGAACTCCACGATCCATTCGTCCATAATCACGGTCTCTGGTTTAGGGCCATATCAATGTGAGACAGGCGGGCGGCCGATTTGCTTGTCGCATTCACAGTAATGCCGCTGATGAGACCGAGCCGCTGTCAACGTTTGCCCGACGCTCTGCCCGGCCCCTTTTTGCTTGCCTTGATCCTATTTAGCTGTCGTTTGGCTTCGACATGTCGTGGATCGCGCTCCAACGTTTGTTCGAACCGACGCGCCGCCTCTTCCTCTTTTCCCTCGTCCAAGGCGATCATGCCGAGGAAGAAGTTGGCCGCGGGCATATCGGGCTGCTCGTTCAAGCCCCGATTGATGTCAGCGAGTGCCTTTTCCTTGGCGACTTTTCCTTCAACACGATAAAGCGCGTACCCGCGCCACGCGTACAGCTCGGCTTCGCCCTTGTTCAGGGAGATGGCCTCTTCGAACCGCTCCAGGGCCTTGGCCGCCTTTCCCATCTTCATGAAGCCCATGCCCTCCACGAAGAGATTTTCCGCTCGCAAAATGACTCCGACGTCGGTTGGCAGACCCTTTGCCTTCCTGTCGAGATACAGGTCGTACTCGGCCCGGCGTTGGTGGTCGTTGAGTGTATCGCGAGCCTCCACGACACGCGCGAAGATGCTGTTGACCAGCTTGGATGCATCGCCCAGGGAGTGACGGGCGAACCGATCCGCGTGCCACTTCTTGGCGGCCTTGAGATAGGCTCCTTGTATGTCGGCATTGCCGGCCGATTGAGTTAGCCCGAGCACCTCATAATGGGTAGCCTCCGCGATTCTTCGATACTCCGCCCGGATGTCCTTGATGAAGGCGGACTCCCGCGTGGATGTGGGCATACCTGTTGGTTTCCGAGGGGTGTCCGCGGCTTTTCCGGCGGTTTCCCGTCCTCCGAGGCGAGCGAGGCCTGTTCCCAAAAGGAAGAAGACTATGTGCAAGTCATCATCGCTGCGTGTCTTCTCGAGGATGTCGCTTACCGTTTGCCCACTATGGATGAACGTAGTGACCTGCTCGGCCGGATAGTATCGTTGTATTAGATGCTTCTCCAAATTCATTCTGGCCGTTGGGATGACGACCTTTTGAGAATATCTCTTCAAGAATCCCCGAATGACTTCAACCGTGAAGTAACGCGGCAGGCCTCGTAGAACCACCTCCAAGGGGTTCAACGAATGCTCGGGGACTCCCGCGGGTTTTTCTTCCCCCGGGGCGAAACGGGCGCTGCCGTCTTGCCAGCCCAGTGCCCCCGTCGAGACAGCCTGCACCTGGTTCGCAAACGCCTCGTTCAAGCTATTGAGGGGAAGGGCTTCGGTCTTGATGAGTGCTTCGGCGAAGGTGGTCCGGTTGACTCGCATGTACTTGACGGCGGCGTCGAAAGTGGTCTGGTCCAGTTCACCTGTTTCCAGCTGCATTCCGCCCGCGTTCTCGTTCCGGATGTTGCTCGAGGCGAAACGAAGCAGGCCCTTGAAGAAGTAGATGTCCTTCTGAGCTTTTCCTCTTGTTAGTCGAAGGTGGCCGCTTGCGAAATCCTGATGGATCTCGGCGTAAACCCGATGCACGGGGTAGCCTCGAAGATCCCCTTCGAAGGGACGGTTCCAAATATGGCGGTTGTTTCCTGCCATGAAGAAAATTGAGTTTAGCGTATTTCTATGGTCCAGGGCAGTAGCGCAAGGGGAGTATTTGCCCTTATCCAAATGAAGGGGCCGAGCGTTCGGGTCACATCATCGATCAGAGAAGCCTTGGGAAATTCAGACAGTGTTCCCGCAAGCGGTCTACCCCTGCCCGTGAAGGCCGCTAACGGGCCGGTTACGCCGGCAAAGAGGGAGACATCGACCACCTCCTCCGGTGCTATGCCTGCCTCGATTTTGGCATGCTCAACGGCTTCTTGAAACGTGGCCACCCCGTCGATCAGCTCTCGCTCCGCGGCTTGGAAACCGGTCCAAATGCGGCCCCCGGCTACCTCCTCGACCTTTTCAGGTGAGATACCTCGCGCTTCGCTTACGTGAGTGACGAAATCCGCATAAGCGGCATCGACGAAGGACCCCACGGCGAGACGCTCCTCTTGGGTCCAGGGGCGGTTTAGGGCGAATATGTCGGCGAGCTCTCCGCGCTTGAAAACCACTTGATTCACACCGATTTTTTCGAAGAGACCCGACAGATCCACGGAGCCCGCGAAGACACCGATGGATCCCGTGATAGTCGAGGAGGTCGCAAAAATGCGGCGCGCGCCCAGTGCCGCATAGTAGCCTCCACTGGCCGCCACGCTGCCCATGGCGGCTACTACGGGCTTTTCTTCGTCGGCTTTCTCGACAGCCCTCCTGATGAGATCGCTGGCTTGGGCTTCGCCGCCGGGGCTGTCTATACGCAGGACGATGGCTGATACCCTTGGATCATCGAGTGCCCTGGCTATTGCTTTGTTCACTGTCGCGGCCCCGGTCGCCGTGACCGGGCTGAAGGGTCCTATCGGAGTCTCTCCTCTGACTATGGTTCCCACGATGGGTATTACGGCTATGATCGGCGGCCTGCCCCAGCGCCGCTGGGCAAAACGTCTCGTCTCGTAGTTCTTGATGATGCGAGGGCTTTCGCCCTCCCTCTGAAGTATTTTTTCGATCTGGTCCGGGAAGGCTATCTCATCGATCAAGCCGGCATCCAAAGCGGGCCCGGCTGCATAGATCCCCATCGAGAGAGCTTTCTCGAAGTCGGTGAGCGTAAGCTCCCGGCCGTCCGCGGTCACGCTGGAGTACCTTTGCCAGGTATCATCGAGCACTGATTCGATGGCTTCTCGGTGAGGCTCCGAGATATCGGAGCGTTCCAGGGTGTCGGGCGCGGTCTTGTACTCTCCGGCGCGCACGAACTCGGGGTTTACACCGATCTTGCCGAGGCCTTCCCCCAGGAAGCTGACGGTCGAGGTGAGCCCGTTGGCCAGGAAAGCGGTCGAAGGAGCAGCGATCACACGATCGGCTCCGGCGGCAAGATATAGAGTCCAGTCGTCGGCCCCATCGAGATAGAAGTAGACGGTCTTTCCATTTTCTTGCAGCAAGGACAAGGAATGCCGCAGCTCTTCGACCTCGGACAAGGAAAGCATCGCGCCGCCGGAGGTGCGTATGACGACTCCGTCCACCTCGGGATCACGGCGAGCCTGATCCAGAAGGCGGATTAGGTCCAAGAGAGGGTCTCTTGCCGCGGCGGGAAGTAGAAGAGGTGGGTCGAAGGTGAGAAAGTCCTCTAGGTTTACGAACACCTGCCCACCGGTGGCCAAAAAGGTGCGGTGCCTGGCTGTCGAGAGCCGTATGCCGGCGTAAAGGTTGTCACTCGCCTCGGCCCGGGGCAGGTGGCCGCCACTGAAGCCCAGGTGAGGCAGATCGATCACGACCGCGGCCTGCAGCCACGTATCCCGATCGTCGTCTTGGTCAAGGGGATGAATGATTTGGCCCCTAAGGCCCAGGCCGTCATACAGCCGCAGCTCGAGGCCGCCGGAAAGGAGACCCTCCCTTCCGGTAAAGGCTTCGTCCGGGCTCCACACTCGGTCTACCCCGATTGTTATCCGGTCGCGCAGAGCTCTGAGGCCGATGCCCGTGGAGTAGCTCGTTCGTTCGCGTAATCCTATGTCTCGGGCTCGTACTGACCAGGCCAGATAAGGAAAGACGCGCCCTGCCAGGCCCAGGTCGTAGGAGACATCGCTTTGCTCTTCGCCTGCCAGCCGAAGCCACCGAGTGGAGGCTCCCAGGGCAAGGGATCTATCCCCGAGAGCCAGGGAGATTTGCGAGCGTCTTTGCCTGCCTATGGCTGAGCCGTCCAGCCACTCTTGCGCGAACCCGGCACCCAATGGGCCCAGGCTGAGTCCGTAATGAAGGCCGGTCGATCTCGCTCCCGGCGCTCTCAGGTGAACTAGCTGAAGCTCGCCTCCTTCCAGAAAGCCCAGCCCCGCGGGGTTTTCGCGTCCGGCGAGTGAATCTTCGGCGAGCGCGCCGGTCAGCCCGGGCACGACCAGGCCAAAATCCAGGTCTGGAGAAGCGGCGTGGGCACCGGCGGCAACGAAGCCCGTGGAGAGGCCTGCCGCGAACACTACCAGCCTTACTATGCGGCCGATCCCCTTCACCCGGCATCTCCGGTCTTCGCGCATCTTCCCAGCCCCGATCCTCGAGAGTGCTACCGCCCAGACCGGTTACTGATAGTTGTATGTCTCGTTGGGGTCAACCGCTGTGGAGCCTGACAAGTCCCCTTTATCGTCAACCCGCTTGGTGAGGGTGCCGCAAAACCCCGTTAGTCATGCCGGCGCAAGCCGGCATCCAGACCGCGTGAAATTGCACCGAGAAGTATCGAAGGCCCACGAGATGCTTGTTTTCAAGGGCTCATCCGAAGACCCCTACAAGGAGCGCTTCCTATCCTTTGCCTCGGCGGCCGCCGGATCGTCGGGGTAGGCCCTTATCACGGCGTCGAAAAAGTCACGGGCTTCCCGCTTCAACTCCAGAGCCGCGAACGACTCGCCGAGCCGAAGGAGTGCTTGCGGCATCAAGCGACTGTCCGGGTACTTTTCTCGTACCTTGTTGAACTCCAGGATCGCCGACCGATGATCACCTTGCAGAAAATAGCTCTCCGCTATCAAGAGCTGTGCCTCATCGGCTTGCTCCACGTCCTGCCATCTTCGCTGAAACTCCAGGAGGAGGTTTCTGGCCACGGCGTGCTCGCCGTCCTCCAGCCTGCTTCTTGCCATGGCGAGAAACGCTCCCGGCTCATCCGGGCGCTCCGCCTTGCGAGCTGCCTGCCGGGCCTCCACCTCGGCCACCGCGGTTTCTCCCTCCAGCCCGGCGAATCGGCGATCGAGTGTGTCACGTAGCCGCTCGTTCTCCTCCCGGGTACGTTCGAGATAGTGGCGCAGCTCATCGATGCGGCCCTGAACGCCTCTCATCTCCTCATTGAGGCTTTCGAGAGTTACGCCGACGTCCGCCGACGTCCGCCGGGTCGCGACACCCAGGCTCTCGAGCACGGAGGACATCTCTTCCAGCCGCTCATCCAGCCTGGCGATCTCCTCTTCCAGGGCCGCCTCCCGCGCCTCGGATTCCTCTTGGAGGCGCACCTCGAGGATGTCGATGCGGTACTCCAGCTCACGCCCCTTCTGGAGAGTCGTAACGCACCCGGTGGCAGTCATGCCGACTGCCAAGATTAGGCAGGCCGCCACACGCTTTGCAACGGCCTGTCGAATATGCCGCATGGCGGCTTCCATCCTATGGAGTTTGGGGCTGCCGCTCCGAATCAGCGACGCTCGCTGGTCCTGAACTCGACACGACGGTTCTTGGCCCAGGCCGTCTCGTTGCTACGCCTGTCGAGCGGCCGCTCCTTGCCGTAGCTCACCGTCCGCAGCAAGTTCGACGGTACGCCTAGGCTGATCAGGTACTCGCGGACCGAGTTAGCCCGCCGCTCGCCGAGGGCAAGGTTGTACTCCTGCGTCCCTCTCTCATCGCAGTGGCCCTCCAGGGTCACTCTCTCATCCATCTGCTTGAGGCACTCCGCGTTTTCCGAAAGCACGCGCCTGGCCTCGGCGGTGAGAATGTGGCTGTCGAACTCGAAGTGGACCTTATCGAAGTCGCAGTCGACGACGGCCACGACGCACTCTCCGCGCTCACACTCGTAGCCTTCGTCGCAATCCGCGTCGGTCACACATTCCACATCAGGCACGCATCGATTCGCCTCGCACACCATACCCGAGGCGCAATCGGCGTCGGACGTGCACTCCGGCACGCACTCGCCGTTTCGGCAAACGAGATTGCCGGCGCAGTCGCCATCAGCACGGCACTCGGGCTCCGGCACGCAGGTGTGGTTCCTGCACTCGAAGCCTTCCGGACAATCCACGTGGGCGACACACTCACGGCAGGTGCCATCCACACAGATGAAGTTGACCTCGTTGCCGTCACGATCATGACGGCAGTGCTTATCGTTGTTGCAGGCGGGCCAATCGGGCTTGCAGCCTGCGGCGAAAAGCAACGACACGGCGAAGACCATGAGAAGAGGGAGACGGGCGCGATTCATTTTTACTTCCCCTGTATTAGGCGAGCTGTCCATTCAATCGGGACTACCGAGCATACCTTTTCCCGCTGCAACGACCCCCGTGGCCGTCGACTTATCGCGGGGAAGATCACCTTGCTCGGACAACAGTTTCTCTTGTTTTGTGCGTCCTTACCAGAAACCTGTCCTTCTTCGCGGGTATAGCGTCCGCAACGGCATCGAGTCAACTCCAAGTGTGCCCCATCCCTGCGGGGGAGAACGTTTTTCACGTCGATAGGTCGGAACCCGCACCCAGGGTAGAGCCTGGTTACTGGTTTGTTGCGGCGCGGGCGGACGCGGAGTAGCGTAGCCGGCAGCTTCTTATTTTCGACGGGGGCGCATGCCGAAAGCAACGAAAAACCCCAACGGCTCCGAATCCTCTGAAGGCCGCGACTCCGAGAGGCCCGCGGGCTCCCTGGGCCTCCGGCTTCTCACGTGGGGCCTAGGCGCGGCGGTGGCCGTGGCGCTGCTCGCTTTGGTTACAGGCGTCTGTATCCATGCCTACTACGCGCGCGACCTGCCGGGCTTCGAGAGCTTGGAGGACTACAGGCCCCTCGAGACCACCAGGCTGGTGTCTAGAGACGGCGATGTAACCGGCGAGCTGTTTTTGGAACGCCGAACCGTAGTTCCTCTAGAGGAAATGCCGGAGCTGTTGGTGCAGGCCTTCATCGCCTCGGAGGATGAACGATTCTACGACCACGTCGGCTTGGACTATCTGGGCATCGCGCGGGCTCTGCTTCGAAACCTGCGGGCCGGCGCCGTGAGAGAAGGCGCGAGCACAATAACTCAGCAGGTAGTCAAGACTTTTCTGCTCACCCCGGAACGCAGGTTCTCTCGCAAGTTCAGAGAGATGATCCTAGCCCGACGCCTAGAGCAGAACCTCACCAAGGACGAGATCCTGTTTCTGTACCTGAACCAAATCTACTTCGGGCATGGACGACATGGCGTGCTGGAGGCATCGCGATACTACTTCGGCAAGGACTTGAACGAGCTGGACCTTTCGGAGATATCCATTCTCGCCGGCCTGCCGCGCGCGCCCAACCTCTACTCGCCTCGGCGCCACCCACACCGGGCCCTTCAGCGGCGCGGTTACGTGCTACGGCGCATGGTCGAGGCCGGCATGGTCGAACAAGATGCGGCCGAGACCGCGGCCGACCAGCCGCTGGCACTCGCCCCGCCTCCAACGCGGGGGGCCGGCGAATCCTACATCGAGGAGGTGCGGCGAATGCTGGATGCCCACCTTGGCGGCGAGCTGCTGCTCGGCGGCGGGTTGACCGTCGAGGTCGAGATGGATCCCGAAAAGCAAGAGGCAGCCGAAAAGGCCGTGTTCGACAACCTGAGAGAGATCGACAAGAGACAAGGCTGGAGGGGGCCCTTGACTCACCTCGACCCCATTACCGCGAAGAGCATCGACCAGCGCTTCGACGAGCTGGCCGGAGTTCAGCGCGGCAGAGGAATCAGTGGCCCCTTCGCTTATGATCTGTCTCGCCTTCCCGAGTGGGATAGGGACGAGGAATCCATTCCTCCGCTACGTTTGGCGCCGGTGGAAGACGGCCTGGTGCTTGGCGGCCTGGTGACGGAGGTATCCGATGAGGCGGCCCTGGTCGAGCTGGGCGACGTGCTCGCTCTCGTACGCTTGAGTGAGATGCAGTGGGCTCGCCCGTTCAACCCGGAGAGGGCGACTCGCGCGCCCCAGCGGGTTTCGAACGTGGTCAGTAGCGGCGATGTGGTACTGGTGCGCCTAGGTGGGGAGGCTGAAGACGGCGCCGATATCGTGGACGACGAAGACGATGACCGGCCCGTTTTGGATGCGTCCTTGGAGCAGCGGCCGCTTGTCGAAAGCGCGCTCGTTGCGATCGACCCCGAAACCCGAGGCGTGGTTGCCATGGTAGGCGGCTACGAAGCAATTCGAGGCGACTTCAACCGCGCCACCCAGGCTCGCCGCCAGCCGGGCTCGGCCTTCAAACCGTTCGTGTACGGAGCGGCTCTGGAGACAGCGGACTATACCGCGGCCAGCAGGGTGCTCGACGCGCCGGAGAGCTTTCGCGATCGCTGGACCGGGGACACCTGGAGGCCTAGAAACTATGATGGGCGGTTCGATGGAGAGATGCCGATACGAGAATCGCTGGCCCGCTCCAAGAACGCCGTATCCGTGAGAATAGCCGACCGCATCGGTGTGGACTCCATCATGGATTTCGCTCACCGCTGCGGAATCACCTCGCGGCTGCCTCGCTTCCTCCCGCTGGCCCTGGGCAGCGGCGAGGTCACTCCCATGGAGATGGTCAACGCTTACTCCACCTTGGCCGCCGGAGGTGTAAGAGAGGATCCGGTTCTCGTTCGCTCGGTGCGTGACCGTGACGGTAACGAGATCTTTCGACACGTCGCCGGCACCGAGCAAGAGGTGAGCGCCGATGTAGCTTTCATCCTCACTGATATGCTCACTTCGGTGCTGGAGGAAGGAACCGGCAGGAGCCTGAACCGGCTCGGCCGCCCCACCGCCGGGAAGACCGGCACTACCGATGACCGCCGGGACGCTTGGTTCGTCGGCTACACGCCCGAGCTCGTCGCGGGCGTGTGGGTGGGCTTCGATGAGCCTCAACCGCTCGGCCGCGCCGAGTATGGAGGCCGCGCCGCCGGCCCGGCTTGGCTTGCATTCATGCAGTCCGCGCTCGATGGTGCTTACTCGAGCCCGTTTCTGCCTCCGGCCACGGTTCGGTTCGTGCGGATCGACCCGGAAACGGGGCTGCTCGCGCGCCCCGGCAAGAGCGGAAGGTACGAGCCTTTCGTCCCCGGCACCGCGCCGACGAAGTCGGCGGACGAGATGATCTCTCCGCTCGACCTCTTCATGATGGATGACGGCGAAGCCTTGCGCTGATGGGCAGGGCCTGAAGCGGAGAGCCTGGGGGTAGGGTTAAACAGAACGGGCGCGCCCGTTTGGGACGCGCCCGCGCTGCCGGGACGCAAAGCGCCCCGGGCTCAACTCATCGTGACTTACTAGGCAAACGGTTCACATGAGCCATCTAAGCACTGTTCGCCTTCTTCGCAGTTGGCGTCGTCGACACAGTCCTCCATGCAAATCCCGTCTTCGGGATGGCAGTAGGGAGTAAGCCCGGCACAATCGGCGTCCTGCGTTTCGATTGTGCAGTCGGGCTCGGCCTCGGGCTCGCACTCGAAGTCGTCGTTGCAGAACTCGCCGGCATCGCAGTGCGCGTCTTCCACGCAGTCCTCCAAGAGGTCTCCGAGTTCATCGACCACCAAGGCCACCGCGTCGATGCTCTCATCTCCGTCGAGATCATAGGCGTAAGCGGTGTACGCAATCTCCACGATGTCCCCATCCATCAAGTCGGCGAGATGCATGCACTCTTGAACGCCATCTTCGATGGTTTCAAGCTCGCACACCATCTCGGCATCGCCTACCAGCTCACCGTCTACATCGAGGTACGCGGCCTCCACGTCCAAATCGACGGCTCCCAGTGTCTCGACCTGTAGGAAGACCTCGTAGGTGTCCGCGTGCTCTCCTTCGACAGCCGCGAGAATACCGGCTTCCACGGAAGGCGCGGTCAGGACCCACCAGATAACGGTGGCATTTTTCAGCTCGCCTTCAGCGACCGCCATCGTGCAAAGGTTGCCTGGGATCGCGACTACATCGGAGCCTGACGGGCCGTAGTCTTCCATATGCCCCCAGCTCTCGTCATCCGCGTCGGGGCAGCCATCATCATAGGGAACACCGTAAACGACGACTCCAGTGGCGTTCTCCGTCTCCCAGCCATACTCCACGTCCGCGCCGGTCGTGACGACTAGGCCGTCCTCCTCGAGAAGGTCGACATCGCCGGCCGTGAGGGAGGTGAACTCCGCATCGAAGATGCAAATGCCGCTGTCCTCATCACACTGGCTTCCATCGGGACAGCCCGCGATGTTGCAGTCGATGAAGCAGTAGTTTTGCTCCTCATCCGTGAAGCAAACGCCGTCGCTGCCGCACTCGCCGTCAACGTCGCCCTCACAGGCCACCTCGCAGCGGTCGCCTATGCAAGCATCGTGAATGCAGTCCTCGTTCTCATCGCAGAAAGGCTCGCACTGCCCGGTAATGATGTTGCACACCGTGGGAACAGGCTTGCAGAACTTGTCACCGCCAGCCACCTCGACGCATGCGCCACCGGCGCAATCGAACTCGTCTTCGCACTCCGTCGCGCAAGCTCCGCTGAAGTTGCCGTCGGCGTCCTCGATGCCCTCGGGGTCCATACCCTGACCAGTATGGCAGCGACTTCCGATCTGATCGACGGTAGTAGGCCTCCTGCAGGTGTTGGTGGCGTGATCGCACTTCTCGGCGACCGTCGTCGAACCACCCGCGATGGCGACCTCGAAGGTGCCGCAGTCGGCATCGCTCTCGCAGTAGCCACAGTCCTCGCCGTCATCCTCGCAGCTGAAGAGACAGTAGCCGTCGTCCCAATGGTAGACGCAAAGCTGCATTGATTGGCCACCGGTGAAAGTAAGGCGATGGCAGGTGCCTCCGGCGCCGTCGGTGCAGTCGTCATCGGAATCACACCCGAGGTAGCAGGCCGCTATGGGCGTACCGTCCTGCGTGCCAAGGTCGGTGCATCCCATGTCCGCGCATGCGCCCTCATCGCAGGTTCCCTCGCCGGTGCTGTAGGTAACGCAAACATCGATGGGATCTCCACCCTGGAACATCACCATATCGGAGCAGAACTGCCCGCCTGGGCATCCTTCGTCCGGGCAAGAAGCGTAGCAGGTGTATGCGTGGCTTGCGCCAGTGGGGTTGGCTAGAGCATCATAGCCGAGATCGGTGCAGTCTGACTCGGAGTGAGCCAGCATGAAGGTGTCCCTGGAGCCGACGATTGGTCCTTCGGCTATGCAGGCGGCGTTTGGATCGGTGCAACCCTCGACCTCGGTGGGATCGCAGCCCTCGAAGCAGCCGGAGAGGTTTATGCCGAGGTTGAAGCATCTATCGCCGGCAGGGCAGCCGCCGTCGAGATAGTGGCAGCTTAGCTTCTGACAGAACGAACCGCCGGTGAGCTCCAAGCAGGCAAGGCCGGCCTCGCACTGATCCGCCACGTCCGGGTCGCATTCGGAATACGCCGGCAGGCAGTCTTCCTCGCACTCACTTTCGTGCAGGATTCGCAGACACATGTGAAGCCTCGTACCTCCATCGATGCACTGGGTGCCGGGAGCGCAATCCTGATAGCCGTCGGGGTCGCAGGCGTTGAAGCACCAGCCCTGGTCGCAGAACGAGCCCACCGGGCACTGCGAGTCGTCGCTGCAGCCAAGCGAGCAGAATGCTATCCCGGGGTCCTGGAACTGATCCATACAGGTACCCTCGATGCAGACCGTTGGGTCGTCCGCGCATGGCCAACCGACCTCGCCCTCGCGAACGGGGCGCTGCACGCACTGCCCGTAAAACTCATGGTCAGGGTCATCCTCGCAGCGCAGGTAAGGCTCCGGGCAGCCGTCATGCTGGCGCCAGCAAGCAGGCTCGCACTCAAAGGTGTTCGTGTTGCACCTCTCGTTCGGGCCGCACTCGGGACACTCCGGAAGGACGCAGGGGTCCACACTCGGGTCGTCCATCAAGCACTTCTCTTCGTCGCACTCCGCGTTAGGTATTCCAGCGCAGGTATGCTCGGTGCAGCACTCGCCGACGCACTCACCCGTTTCCGGATCACAGGTCTGTCCGCCTGGACAAGTGACGCCCGCGCAGATGTCCTCCACGGCCTCACAAACACCATCCACGCAGTTCCACTCATCCTCGGGACCGCAGTCAGCGTCCACTGTACATTCTTCTTCCGCCGGCTCGTCCGAACCGCAGCCGGTGGCAACAAGCAAGCCCAGGCCTATTACGAGCAGCCATCGGGCAAATGACGTCGAGTTCATGAAAACCCCTCCTCCAGGGTTAGTGGTGAAAAAGTGCTTGATTATACGCCCCAATACATACAGGCCGTCAAGCAAAGCCGAATTTGGTTCGAAATACCTTGCGGGGGATTCTTTTGCTCGCGACCCCTCACGGACGCCTATCAGCGAATAGGCGTCGCCTTTAGCGCCGCTCTTCCTTCCTTAACGCGAACCTGGAAGCGCACGCTCCGAACTCCGTGCTTCTCCTTGATGGCATCACGATTCTTGCGAAGCTTCACGACAAACTTCTCGAAGGTGAGGCTCTCGGTCGGCTCGCCGCACTCTTCACGAGTCTCGAGGAATGCTTCGAAGACCTCACGAAAATGCGCATCGTCCGGGTCTCTGGGAGGGCCCGCGGCGGCGGAACCCCCGCGGGTCGCTCTCGCGGTGGCCTGAAGAAGAGCTTCCGGAACCCTGGCTACCACCGTCGCATCCGAGGGAGGCTCTTCCTCCCCGTCCAAACCCGCCGGCGGTAACACCGCCGAAAACGGGTCTGAAGACGGCGATTGAGGCTCCAGTGCTTCCTCATCCCTGATTGCGCCATGCACGGAAGCTCGCCCGTCAACGGCCGTAACCCCTTCCGCCTCCGGCTCCATCATGGCGGGCGGCTCTTCCTTGGCCGCCGGCTCGGCGGCAAGGCCCACATCCGGTTCCGCGAATGCCGCCACCGGCGGTGCGTCATCGAACGGCGGATTGCCGGCGTCCGGCTCGCTTTCGGTAAACGCTGTCTTCTTGGGAGCGGCAACGGCCGGACTCTCGGCCGAGGAGGCCCTGGCATCCGTCTCCAGAATATTGGAGATATCCGACTTTTCACGCCTGCTTGCCCCGTGAGGTCTCAACGACCTTGCACGCGACGACTGGTCGATGGCGCCGTTGACAAGCTCGGCAAGACGCCGGAAATCACCACGAAACTCCTGTGGCTCCAAACGTGCTTGCAAATCACCGTTTGCGACTCTTCCTACCTGTACCCCCATTCTTCGAGCGGGTCTCCCCGCCGACCAAGAAAGGTAGAAGCCCCACACCAGGCTTAAAACGACCAACCCGGCCAAAGCCAGGGCATGACGCGTCTGGTACCGCTCCATTGAGGCAAGCTGCTCGCTCGGCGCGACCGAGATGACGGCCATCGCGGTCTCCGAGCCGGGTATGGACACCGCCCTTCCGTAACCGGCGGCCGACTCCAGGTTCAACAGACGCGAGGTGATATCGGTGACCAGGTCATCTCTCTCGCCGAACGAGAAGGTCTCCCCCGCCGATGCTTGACTATTGGCTCTCGCAAGCTCAGCAGCCAAGGCAGGCGACAGGCTGGAGGCGACCGCCCTGGCGGCGGAGGTAATCGAAACCTGCATTCCAAGGGTTTCAGCCATCTTGCCCGCGTATGCGTCATCTACCGGAAACCGCAGCAGCACAGCCCCGTTTCCTCGTCTCACCTCTACCGTCGCCGCGGCGACCCTCACCAGCTCACCGTCCCACACCTGAATGCCGGCCTGGTTCGCTCCATCGAGTGCCGACTGAAGCCCCGGCACCTCCGGAGGAGACACGCTCTCGCCGATCTTTCCGGCTTCCAGTATCCTCGCTCCGTGTGGCGTGGCGACGAACACTTGGCTTGGCTGAGCTTCTCCCCCATCCTCGGTCCACACTGACTCCACGAGTTCTTGAAGCGCCTCCGCACCCGGGGCGGACCCCGCCCGATTCGCCTGCGCGACCGCACGCTGAACCGCGGGCAACCCAGCCACGGCCTTGACTTGCTCCAACGCAGCCTCGTGCTCCACTTTCTGAAGCTCAACCAGCTTCGACTCGCCCCAATTGAGCCAATCTTCCGATCTTTCAATCAGGTATTGGTGTTGCTGCTTGGCGGTATACGAAAAATTTACACCGCCCAAAACAACCACAAGGGCGCAAAAAACCCATAGCTTCGTCTTGATCATCGAGCACCCGGCTCCACTGTGGGGTCAGACTGACGACCCTCTCTTACTCGGGCAATCGGCTTGGTGTCAACGTCACGCCCCCTTAAAGGCTTGAAGCCCGATCACGTCAAACCTTCGAGCCTTACGTACTTCTTCACCAAGCGGGCAAGCATCTCCTTAGTATTAATCGAGCCCTTACCTTCCACCATCGGCAAGGCTTCGAGGGCCTCGAGTTGCTTGGCTACCTGTAGGGTGTCCTGGGACACCATCAGTAAGGGAACCTGTTTGTCGGAGGCGATCGAGATAATCTTTGCGGGTGGCAACAGATTGTTCGTCAAGAGAATACCGATGGTGTCACCTTCAAGAGCCGCCAAGATCATGTCGCTCCGGTCACCGCTGGTTATCAAGAATTTGCTTTCTTTTTTGAAGACCGGATGCCGCAGGCTCTCCTCGGTCGACATGGCACCGACGAAGGTGTGCTTGATCACGTTATCCAAGCCGTCTTCGCCGGCAATTACTTGCGCGAACAGCCGTTCCGCTAGAAACCTGACCGAAAACCGCGTCAACTGCTCCTTGAACGGCACGACCCCAAGAAGATTAATTCCCAGCTCGCTCACTCTAGGTGCTACGGCCGCCTCGAAATCGTCGACGTCAGGCACCTTATTGGCAATGACGCCGCCTATCTCGACATCCCCGAGGGCCAAGTTCCTGTGCATGAACACAATATCGTCATACACCTCATCATTGTCTCCGCTGGCCACAATCACCAACGTGGCCTTTAGGTATTTGGCAATCGATACCGCATCGAGATGGACCGATGAGCCGTAAGCAAGCGATTTACCACCTTCGACGAGAAGCAACTCTCTTTCTCCGCCCACCTCTTCCGCCATCCGCACTACGCTATCTCGCACGCCGTGCTCGTCATATATGTACCTGAGCTTCGAATGATTGAATCCCAGCGTAATTCTTTCGGGCTCGTCTTCCTGCCCCAGTATCGGCATCAGTATACTGGCATCGTAATCCCAATTGCGCTTGCGCTTGTAGATCAACCTATCGCCGAAAGGCTTCATATAAGCGCTTGTTGTCGGCCTTGCGGCGGCGACACCCAATATCATGCTTGTCTTGCCGGCGCTTGCTTTGGTCGAAGTAAAAACGATCCGCTTCATATCAACTCCCCTTACGCGGCCGCCCTACCAATACCCGGGCATCCACCGCCATTAGGCCCTTCTCTTCCTCATAAACCACGATGGGATTGAGTTCTATATCGGAAATGCTTCTGCATTTTGCGATTATGGTCCCAACCCTAATTACAGTATCAACGACTCCACGGATATCCCGTCGAGGTTCTCCTCGAACTCCGAGCAGCAGTGGAAAGGACCTTATCTCCTCGAGCATCTTCATTACCTCTCTGCTGCTCACTGGAAGGCCCCGGAATACGACATCCTTCATAACCTCAACATAGACGCCGCCAAGGCCGCACATAACAATCGGTCCGAAAGACGCGTCATTACGAGCGCCGATAATGAACTCGGTTCCCGGCCGCACCATCTCACAAACCTCGACTCCTTCGATAGAGGCATCAGGCTTATACTCCTTGCAGTTCTGAATGATTGCCTCATAAGCGTCTACTACCTGCTTCTCATCCTCGAGGCCCAGAGCGACACCTCCCGCATCGCTCTTGTGCAGTATGTCCCGCGAAGCAATCTTCATTACCACCGGACACCCGATTTCCTGGGCCACCTCCACTGCTTCTGGAATGGTGCGCACTATCTTGCTTCGCGGCATGCGCACGCCCGCCGAGTTCATCACTGCGGTAGCCTCGTGCGCCAACAGGAACTCCCTACCTTCCGCAAGTGCCTTCTTCACAACTCCATCAATGGCTTCCACATCAATTTCAGCTTCCTCTATCGGACTTTTCTTCTCCCTGGTGTAATCGTGGTACCAATTGGCAGCCCCCAAGCACGACACGGCTGGATGGACATCGTTGAATACGGGAACGCTCTCCTTTCTCAATGCCCATATGGCATCTTGGACGGCCTCTCCACCGATCAGCGCATAGGTCACCGGCTTCTCGGCCTGCATGTGCATCCGGTGAGTTTCTCGAATCATCGGAGCCAGGTTCTCGGCGTCGAAGGTAGCCGTCTCGCAGTAAAGCGCGATAGTAGCATCCATAACGTCGCTGCCTACCGGGGCCGACAGTGCTTTTTCATATGCCACCGAGTCCGCACTCCCGGTTATGTCCACGGGGTTCTTGGTGGAACCGAAGGAGGGTGTAGACGGCTCGAAGACCTGTTTCAAAACCTCCTGATCATCAAGCAGCTCCACGCCGTATTTCTCGCATGCGTCCGCCGCAAGCACTCCAACCCCACCTCCGTTCGTAACAATGACAGCTCGGTTCTCCTTCGGTCTTGGACTAAAGGCAAGAAACTTACACCAATTGAAAGCCTCCTCGATGCTCTCGGCTCGCAAGACACCGCACTGTCGCATTATTGCGCCGAACACCTCGTCGGATCCCGCCAGAGCACCAGTGTGCGAAGCCGCTGCCTGAGCACCTCGCTTCGAGCTGCCGGATCTGATGACCACCACCGGCTTCTTCTCGGTCGCACGCATCAGAGCCTTGCTGAACCGCTGACCGTTTCTAATCCCTTCTATGTACATCAGCACGACTCTCGTTCGATCCTGATCGACTAGATATCCAAGAAGGTCCGCTTCATCCACATCCGCCTTGTTCCCGAGCGAAACCACTGCCGACAATCCGATGTTCTCGACCAGAGTCTTTCCAATCAGCGAAACACCCAATGCACCGCTCTGCGTCAAAATCGCCACGTGCCCGGGCAGGATACCGGTAGCGGAAAAGGTGGAGTTCAAGGAAGACGCAGCGGAGTAAAGGCCGAACATGTTCGGGCCCAGCACACGCATTCCGTGCTCCCGCGCTATCGCCATTACCTCCTCTTCATCCCTTGTATTTCCCGCTTCGGAAAAACCAGATGAAATGATCTGAACATACTTGACACCTTTTTGCGCGCAACCTCTGACCGCCTCCACCACGAACTTAGCCGGAATAACTATAGTCGCCTGATCGATCTCCTCCTCAATCTCTTCAATACTCCGAGAGATTCGAAGTCCAAAAATTTCACCACCGGACGGACTCACAAGATGCAGCTTGCCTCGGTAACCTCCGGAGACAATATTACGAACGATAGTATGGCCCAACTTATTGGGGTTTCGAGATGCACCTATCACAGCAAAACTTCTCGGCTCGAACAAAAGTCTTATCGAATCCTCATTTTCGTGTTTCATCGCTCTCACCAAACGGCATTGTCAACTCGTAATCACCATCTTCGAGTCGCTTCTGCAAGCCAGGGAAAAGCTTCTCGAAAACCCGCAGCATAGGCTCGTTTTCAGCGAGAACTTCTGCCGTGAACCCTTGCAGCCCTTCGTTCTTGGCAAGCAAAGTAAGATACTTCAGAAGCTCGGTGCCGATGCCTGCATTCTGAAAGGTATCGCGCACTGCAAATGCGACCTCCGCCGTATAAGTCGTCTTGTTCTTGATGAACTGCCCCATCCCAACAGCCTTTTCCCTGCCTTCACTGCCGACGCAGGCAAGTATAACCATCTCCGAGGTATAATCGATGACGACAAACTCCTGGCGCAGCTTGTACGGAATGTCCATTCTCATGGACATGAATCTTCTTCTCAAACTTCTGTCTGATAACGAATAGAAAAAATCCTTCAGCAAGGGGTCATCACTGATCCGAACAGGTCGAAGCCTCAATGCAACACCTTTTTCACTAGTTCTAACCGTTTCCAGGTGCTCCGGATATTCTCCTTTTCTCCCTGGGATAAATGCCTGTTCCTTGTATATTAGATTGCGTGACTTGGCCTCCTCGATGAGCCATGGCCGAAACTTGGGGTGCGCCACGGCTATGAGAGCCATGGCTCGCTCTCGTATATTTTTACCGTGAATATATGCGATACCGTACTCCGTCACGATATATTGGATATCCCCTCGATTTAGGGTTACTCCGGCACCTGGATCCAAAAAAGGAACAATACGAGACACCCTCTCATCATCCGCGGTCGAGCGAAGCACCAGAATGGTTTTGCCACCTGGAGCAAAGGTTGCGGATCTCATAAAGTCGGCGCTTCCACCGATTCCACTGAAGAATATTTCTCCGATTGATTCGGCTGACGCCTGGCCGGTAAGATCCACTTGCAGCGCGGCATTGATGGCGGCAAGATTATGAATGCTGGAAATTACTCGCGGATGATTCGTGTAGTCAATGGTGCGAAATGCGATCGCTGGATTGTCATCAATGAAATCGTATGTTTCCTTCGACCCCATGCAGAACGACGCGACTGTCTTACCTCGATCAATGTTCTTTCGACTGTTGTCTATAACCTTACGCTGAATGAGGTCGACCATCAAATCTGACAACAGCTCCGAGTGAACACCGAGGTGCTTCTTATCCTTGATATTAGCTAAGATGGCATTCGGCATGGCGCCGTAACCAACCTGCAGGGTATCTCCATCTTGGATGAGCCTCGCTACGTACTTTCCGATCTGATTGGCTATGTCATCGGTGACTGTGGGAGCAAACTCGAGAAGCGGTTCCTCGTGAATGATCATGTGATCGATCTTGTCAACATGAATAAAGGTGTCACCATGAACTCTAGGCATACATGGATTCACCTGCGCGATCACTAGGCCGGCTTTTTCGAGAGCGATCTTGGTAATGTCCACACTAATGCCCAGGCTGCAATACCCATTTCTGTCAGGCGGCGACACCTGGATCAAGGCCACATCGATCGGTATACGACCCGACTCGATCAGAGGAGGTACCTTGGAGAGAAAAATAGGAGTGTAGTCCGCTACACCTCGATTCACGGCATCCCGCGCACTCTGCCCCACAAAAAAAGTATTGTGCCTAAAATTATAAGTGAACTTCTCATCCGCATAGGGCGCGAGTCCGAGGGACCAAATCTGAAACACTTCCGCTTCGGCAAATGCCTTGGGGTGCGCCTCCACATATCGCATGAGTTGGTCAACCAGGTACTGTGGCTCACCGCAAGCCGTACTGACAAAGATACGGTCCCCTCTACGTATCTTTGTGAAGACGTCGCTCTCGGGCACGAATTTGTCCGGGTAAGCGGCCCTCCACTTTTCCATCATTGGTATCACCAGCGCTTTAGGTGTGGCCTAGTGCTTGTCGGATTCGCCCGCGGTCAACTAATGGCGAGGGAGACCCCACCCGCCTGCCGCGATACGGGGGGATGTACGGACCGGTCTCATAATGCGCCGTGCCATCCGCGTCAATGGGAAGGGGAAAACGGCCGCAGGGCTCTGTCGAGGATTCCAAGGGAAAGAGCTAATGTTATTCCGTAGTTCGTGATGGGAACATTGGCTTGGCTGCAGCGCAGAATCCGCGAGAGCATCTCTCTACGGTTGCCCATGCAGTTGCCGCAGTGAATCACCAGCTTGTAGGGAGATAAGTCCTCTGGAAAGTCTCGTCCAGCCACCGTCTCGAAGAAAAGTTCCGCTCCGCTGTATTTTCGCAGCCATCTCGGAATCTTGACTCGGCCGATGTCCTCTCCAATAGGGTGATGTGAACATCCCTCGGCGACCAGAACCTTGTCGCCATCGCGTAAATGCTCGATGCTTCGGGCACCCTTGACCATCTCTCCTAGGTCGCCCTGCAGCCGGGCAAACAAAATCGAGAAGGATGTTACCGGAACACTTTCCGGAGCTGTGCTCATCACGTGCTCGAAAGCCTGCGAGTCAGTGACGATCAGCTTCGGCGGCCGCTCGAGCACGGACAAGACCCGGCTTAGGCCAGACTCCTTTGTCACGACCGCCGCCGCATCCGAATCGAGCAGATCCCTCAATGTTTGAACCTGTGGAAGAATCAGACGGCCCTTGGGGGCCTCATCATCTATGGGCACGACGAGGACTACGAGGTCCCCGGCTCCCACGAGATCACCAACTATCCTTCGTGCCTCGAAATGATCCTCCGGAGCCGCCCGCAAAAGCGCTTGTCGCAACTCTTCCACGCCATCACCCGTCTTGGCACTGGCTACAACGTATGGGATCCCTCGAACTGACAGATCATTCAGCGCTCTTTGCTCGGGCCTAATCTCGTCAGCCTTATTGAAGCAAACAAGCGTGGTCACCCCTCTTGCCCTCAATTCATCTATCAAGTTTTCTTCGAACTCTCTCAATTCTCCGTCCACCACCAAAACCGCTAGGTCCACCCGTTCGATCACCCGCCTCGTACGACTGATGCGCATCTCTCCAAGAGCGCCCTCGTCATCGACTCCAGCAGTATCGACCAGCACTACCGGCCCCAAAGGCAGCAGCTCCATGGGCTTTTCAACAGGGTCGGTCGTAGTACCCGGTGTCGGGGATACTATCGCAACCTCCTGCCCGGCCAGCGCATTGAGGAGACTCGACTTGCCTACATTCCGCCTGCCCAGAAAGCCTATGTGTAATCGAAGGTTACGTGGAGCACTTCTCATCGGCCAACTCCTCTATACCATCCCATCAACAATAAACATCACGACGCCCTTCTCTCAGGCGCCCTAGCATCCTTTCTGTTTTTCTTCTGGTACCGCCATCCATCTCTTCCATTGCCCTTGCAATCGTTTCTCGACCCACCTCGCGCGTCCTCGGCGACCCGTAGTCGAGAAGAAACTCCTGAAATGTAGCGACAGCGTTCGGTTGGCAGTGGGTCTTGATTAGACCGGGCTTGGCCAAATCCATGAAATCCCCGCCGGTTCTTCCCAAACGATAGCAAGCAGTACAGAACGACGGTACGTATCCAAGGGAAGCAACATCCCTAACCACGTCGTCCAAGCTTCTATGATCCCCCAGCGAGAACTGAGCCTCATCCGGCCGCTCGGCCCCATACCCCCCTGGATTGGTGCGACTTCCCGCCGATATCTGTGAAACGCCTAGAGCAAAAGTCTCCCGGCGCATATCGGCACTCTCGCGTGTTGACATTATGATTCCCGTGTAAGGAACCGCCAGCCGCAAAATCGCTACAATTCTCCGAAAATCCAGATCGGAGACAGGATGAGGAGGTTGGGACGCAATATCGGAACCTACCGCCGGTTCGAGTCGTGGAACGGAAATAGTATGAGGCCCGATACCGTGCTTCCTCTCAAGATGCCGAATGTGTTGCAACAATGCAAGAATCTCGAATCGCCAGTCGAATAAACCAAAAAGAACGCCAATCCCGACATCATCGATCCCAGCTTCCACGGCTCTATCCATAGCTGAAATACGCCAGTCGAAATCCATCTTCCTTCCGGAAACATGCACCTGTCGATAGGTTTCTTGATGATAGGTTTCCTGGAATAACTGATAAGTGCCGATCCTTGCTTCACGAAGAAGCTTGAACTCGCCTGATGTCAACGGGGCAATATTGACGTTCGCACGCCGTATTTCACCATGGCCTCGGGCGGAGTCATAGATAGTGTCTATGGAACGAAGGATGTAGGAAAAGCCCTCTCGTGGATATGCCTCTCCTGCCACCAACAGTATCCTCTTGTGACCCTGAGACACCAAGTGCCTTACTTCATCCGCGATCTCCTCCTGATCCAGCGCACGCCGCTTGACATCGGTATTCCTCACTCTGAAGGCGCAGTACACGCATTCATTCCCGCAAAGGTTGGAGATGTACAGCGGAGCGAACAGCACAAGCCGATTTCCGTACACCAAATCCTTTACATTTCTTGCCGCATCGAACATCTCCGCTAGAAGGTTTGGATCCGACACACCGGTCAGCACCGCAATGTCTTGCTCATCCAACCCCTCTAGCGCCCTGCCCTTCGCCAAGATATCACGAACCATGCTCGAATCATGACTACGTGCCCGTTTGAGGGTCTCGTAAATTTGATCTTCTTCGATTATTCCTTTTCGCTTAATTTCTACCATTGTCTAACTACCCATCGAGGCAGCCTCACTCCGGGGATAACGCGTCAATACCACTGTAAACTTGCTGCCCTCATCAGGCGTACTCTCGACGGAGACTTCACCTCCATACAAGGAGGCGAGCTTTCGCACAATGGCAAGTCCCAATCCGGACCCGAGTATGCCTCGAGTTTTTTCGTTCTTGATCCTCACGAAATCGTTGAAGAGACGGGCCGCTTCCTCTTCCGTCAATCCGATGCCGGTGTCGTCGACCTCTATGATCACCGTCTCTTCGCCCGCGAGAACACGAACGCCTACTCGACCTCCATCTGTGTTGTATTTCACTGCGTTGGAAACAAGATTATTCATTATAATTTCCAGCTCACCGCGGTCCGCTTGCATCTCAACATTTGCAGTAGACTCCAACTCCATTTCAATATCTCGCCCGAGGGCATCCTCGCTCAGGTTCGCCAATGCTTCCTTGGCTATATCAGTAACACTGACTCTAGTCAGGTTTCGCTTCTTCTCTCCGCTTTCGATTCTGGTCAAGTCCAGGAGATCGTAGATCAACTTTCGCATACCGTTGACGCGGAGCAGGCTTCTCGCAATGGACTTGTCATAAGCGGCAAGCTCTTCACCCGCAACGTGATCCCTCATACCTCTGAGATATCCTTCGACGGCATTCAGCGGTGACTTGAGTTCATGGGCGAGAATGGAAATAAACTCGAATCTAATTCTCCGGCGTTCTTCCGCAAGCTGCCTTGCACGTCGAGCAAGCAGAATATGCCTAGCCGCCTTTTGCACCACGTTCTTCAACTCCGCGGGAGTGAAAGGCTTTGCAACAAAATCGTAAGCCCCCTGCTTAGTGGCAAGCACCGCCGTCTCCAGGGTGGCATAGGCAGTGATCATTATCGTCAAGACGTCGGGGTACTGTTCCGTAACTTTCTGCAATACCTCCAATCCGTTCACTCCGGGCAATTTATAATCTAGCAGAATAATATCCGGGCATTCGCCTGCGATTTTGCGCAGCGCGACCTCACCGTTCTCCGCAGTTGCGATTTCGAAGCGAACTTCTTCCGATTCATCGAGTGTCTGGACTCGATAATCCTTGAGCGCACGGACAGCGCCCGCCAACATGCCTGGCTCGTCATCTACAATCAGCAAATGTAGATGCTCATTCATTTCATGCCTCTCCAACATCAGGATCTGAGTTGCGAAGCAGCGTCACGGTGACTTCGGTCCCCGTTGGTCCTTTGGTCTCATCCGAGTTTGATTGCACATCAATCTCCCCCTTGTGCATCTTGACGATTCCATAGGTTACAGCCAGCCCGAGCCCCGTACCCCTACCGATCTGCTTTGTAGTAAAGAACGGCTCGAAGATCTTCGGCAAATTCTCAGCTGAAATCCCCTTACCCGTATCGGTCACTTTCAGCACCAAGACTTCGTCATTACCGGAGGTGCTGATAGTGACCTCACCGCCGCCATCGACGGTGGCGTCGTATGCGTTGCACAGCAGGTTCGTCAATACCTGGGCAATTTGATCCCCATCGACCTCGGCCAAGGGATTCTCTAGGTTCTGCTCGAAGGCGACGCGGACTCCCTCCGGTGGAGGTAGAGACCTGCACGTTCTCTCTACCAACCCCCTGACATCGGTGCTCTGACGAACAACGGATGTTTGTCGAGCAAAGTTGAGCAAGCCCGCGACAATCTTCTTACAGCGATCCGCTTCTCGGACGATGGTCTCGAGATCTTCCACAATTTCGGGGTCGTTAGTATGCTCATCACGCATGAGATGCGCATACATCAACACCACGCCCAATGGATTGTTCACCTCGTGAGCAATCCCAGCCGCTAGCTGCCCCATGTTCGCCAGCTTCTCCGAGTGCATAAGCGCCTCCTTCGCGGTTGCGAGACGACGATTCGAGTCAGCCAGGTCATCGACCGCATTGTGAAGCTGCTCGATTGTATGAGGAAGGCACATCTCGGTCTCGGCCAGCCCCTCGAGTATCGCCACAGCGTGCTCTCCGCACGTTTCGTATCCGCAGGCGCCGCAGTTGAGTTCCTCTTCCTCCGAATCCTTTCCCATGCGGATTAAAATCTTTCGAACCTCGTTATCTCTCGGCGTGTCGGTTCGCGCATCCCGACAAGTGTAAGCCCGACTTAGATCGAGGTCGACCAGTCCTCGCAACGTGTTGGACCATTCTTCCCAGTCGAATGAAGACTTCTTACCGCGCACAAACTCACTGACCCTCCTGCGTCGACTGAAAAGCGGCTCGTCGAGCCGCAGGCCGGGTCCCGATATACAACCCTTACAGGCGAGCACCTCCAACAATCGAACCCTAAGATCGCCGGACTCGAACTCTTTCAGCGCCTCGAGAAAGTCGACTCGACCATCGGCCGCCACCACCATGTTTTCAGCCAGATCTTCGCGAATATCCGCGGCATGAAGCAGCCCTCTGCTTATTGGCAGCAGGGCTCCGCGGCCCGCAAAAGGTGGGTCGAAGCCGCAAGGACTAACATCATCCCAATCCACAGCGGCCTCATCAAGCATTGTACGGAGCTCGTTGAACGTAAGTACGGCGTCAATCTCTTTCCGGAGGTTTGCATCCGACGCCTCACCCTTTTTCGCGATACACGGTCCTATGAAGACAAACTTCTGCTTTTCTCCATGTAGTGCTCGCAGTGCCCGGGCCATTGCGACCATCGGGGAAACGATGGGGGCCAATGAGTCGATGAGATCCGGATAGTAGCGCTCAACATAGCCGACAACGGCGGGACAGGTTGACGCGATATAACGCCTTCCTTCTTTCTCGGTAAGAAGCCGGCGATAACGCAACGCTACAAGGTCGGCACCAAAGCCGACTTCATGAACGCTCGCAAAACCAATGGCCCGAAGCATTCCCGCCACTTCCTCGGCCGAGCGTTCCCTGAACTCGACTGGGAAAGTGGGTGCCAAAAGAGCCGCGACGGGGGCAGTCCCGTCCATCAGGGTTCTCACGCCTCCGGCGCAATCAAGAACCTGTTTGGCGCCACGTCCGCACACACAAACGCAGCTTCCACACCCTATGCATCTACCGGCAATGACCTCTGCCTGCCCCTCGGCGATTCGTATGGCCTTAGCTGGACATTCACGTACACAAGTATAACAAACTCGACAGCGTTCCTTGATTGTTTTGACCAGCTGTGGGATCGACATAAATGCCTCAATGGGCCGCCTACCCGTCGGGCGCTCCTTTCACCTCGCTCAATAGGCGAGCCACTACCGATTTGATCTGCTCGGCTCGGACCGGCTTGTCGAGAACCTCATCTACTTTCACCCAGCTACGGGCTTCAGTGGATGACTCTTGGAACGACAGGCCGGTTGACGATGTCACCGCGGTGAGCAATATGACTGGAACGTCAGAGTATAGTTTCTTGAGGTAATGTGACAGCATGAATCCGCTGTCCATCTCCTCCATCATGAGATCAAAGACAGCCAAATCCGGACGAATGGAGAGCAACATCTCTTCGCCCTCGGCCTGACTTGCCGCCGTGCGGACTTCGTAGCCGGCACCTTCGAGAATCTGAGTAAGCTGCTCGAGCAGATCCTCGTCATCGTCAACGATTAGTACCTTTTGTTTGCTTTCCATGATTCTTCTCGTTTTTGGTCATGAGCCAAATTCACGTGGTGCACAGTTGAACATAATCGCCGCAAACAACTTCACAAGACGATACGTCTCTTATAGCGGCACGTGTCGCTTGTCATAGGTGGTGTGCAACAGCTTATGGCTCTTATGGCTCAAAGGCTTACCAAGGAACTCCTCGTATAGTCGCAGCACCCATGGATTCTTGTGACTAACTCTAAGCTGTTCCTCACGGTCTATTCGATAAAGAGTCTCCATACGCGACTTCACGGCATCTCGCTCGGTTCCTATCGGCTGTCCTCCACCACCGACGCAACCGCCCGGACATGTCATCACCTCGATGAAGTGCAAATCGTCGCGTCCCACCTTGATCTGGTCGAGCAAATTTCTCGCATTTCCAAGACCGCTTACCACGCAGGCACCAATTTCAACTCCACCGACATTTGCACGCAACTCCTTCACTCCCGCCATCCCTCTGAGCGGCTGAATCTTGAGATTCTGGAGTTCTTCTCCGGTCAATAAATAGTGAGCGGACCTGACCGCCGCCTCCATCACCCCTCCAGATGCTCCAAAGATCTTTCCGGCGGAAGATCGCTCACCGAATGGTGAATCCGCGGCTTCCGGCTCGAGTGAGGCCAAATCCAGTCCGAACATGCGAAGTAGCTGCCCAAGCTCGCGGGTGGTCAGAACGTAATCGACATCCGGCACATAATCATTAGCCATCTCAGGCCTGCTGCACTCGAACTTCTTGGCGGTACAAGGCATTATGGAAACGCTGACGATCTTCTTGGGATCGAGTTGTTCCCTTTCCGCGAAGAAACTTTTTACGAGCGCTCCCAACATCTGCTGTGGGCTCTTGCAGGTCGATACATTCGGAATGAACTCAGGGTAGAAGGTTTCTACGAACTTGATCCAACCGGGAGAGCAGCTCGTCAGCATCGGCAGCACCCCGCCATTGTTGACGCGCTCCACCAGCTCACTGCCCTCTTCCATAATTGTGAGGTCAGCCGTAAAAGAGGTATCAAAGACGCGGTCGAAACCGATACGCCGTAGAGCAGCGACCATTTTACCGTCTACATCCGTGGCGGGCTTCAGCCCTGCTTCCTCCGCCAAGGAAACCGAAACAGCCGGTGCATGCTGAACGATCACCGTCAAATCAGGATCTGAGAGCGCATCCATTACCTCCTGAACACTCGATCTCTCGGCCAAGGCACCTGTTGGGCAAACCACCACGCATTGTCCACAATTGATGCAGCTCGACATATTGAGACCGGAATTGAACGCCGGAGTAACCATTGCGCGCGACCCACGCCCCGTGAAGTCGATCGCCGAAACCGCCTGCACCTCCTCACAAACACGAACGCACCTACCGCAGAGAATGCACTTTGCCGGGTCACGGATTATGGACGGGCTCGATACGTCCAATTCCCTGCTGGGTCGAGGCTCTCGGTAATGCCTTTGCCGAACACCGAGGTCTCCCGCCAACTTTTGCAGATCGCAATTGCCACTACGCGAGCAGTAGAGGCAGTCATCGGGATGATTGCTCAAGAGCAGCTCTACTATGGTCTTTCTCGCCTCGAGCACCTTCGGGGTTCCCGTTCGCACCTTCATTCCCTCGGATACGGGAAACGAGCAAGCCGGCACCAAGTTGGCGCTCCCTTCCAGCTCTACCACGCAAAGGCGACAGGCCCCACTGGGCTCGAGCCCCTCCATGTGACAGAGAGTAGGCACGTGAATTCCCTCTCTGCGCAGCACGGATAGAATCGTCTCTCCAGCTTTGGCTTCAACAGTTCGTCCGTTGGCTTCGATACCAATCATTTTTGCTTCTCCGTGATTCCCGTGTTCGACCCAGTACCGACATCGTCAGCCGGGAGGTCCACCGACCTTGGAAACAGCCGTTTTCAATCCGCCTGGGTGAAATCCAGATCGCATCTCAGACACCGCCTCGCTTCGCAAAGTGCTTCACGCTCCTCGAGGGGAAGCTCCACCTCGGCAAAGCATCCCGTCCTTTCAGAAACCTGAGTTCGAGGTGCAATAACGCGCGTGGGCTCCGCCGTCTCATCTTCATTCAGATCGTCTTCGACCGGCGCAATGTAAGTAGTTGGAAGCACTACCTTCGGAAGTACCCGCATCGCCTTTTTACGTAGGTACCTGTCGATCATTTTGGCCGCGTTCTTACCCGCCGCTATCGCTTCGACCACCGTACTCGGTCCTGATACGACATCACCACCCGCAAAAACACCGGGTCTGTCGGTGAGGTGGCTTTCCATGTTTATTTCGACGGTGCCCCATCTAGTACGCCGCAACTTCTCGAGGCCCGTCTCCTCGGGCTGCTCGCTGATTGCCACAATGAGAGTGTCCAGCGAGACATCGAGTTCTGAACCTTCGATCGGCACCGGCCTGCGGCGACCTGATTCATCGGGCTCTCCTAGCTTGTTACGCTGCAATCGAAAACATTCGAGCTGCCCCGACTTTACGGACACCGAAAGCGGAGACACTAGTTCCTCGATTACCAATCCTTCCTCGAGGCCGGCTTCTATCTCCTCTTCGTATGCCGGCATCTCCGCGCGGGTTCGCCTATAGAACACCGTGACTTGCTCCACTTGTTTCTGCCTTAGCGCGACTCTGGCAGCGTCAATAGCGCTGTTTCCACCGCCGATTACGCCAACCTTGCCCCGAGCAAGCTCCTTGCCTTGAAGGTTATGGGCGTTCAGAAACTCAATGCCCCGATAGATTCCTTTAGCGTCCTCGCCCTCCAGGTCGAGACTCTTGCTCTTGTGGGACCCGGTTGCGACATAAACGGCGTCGTAATCATCCATCAATCCATCGATAGAAATGTCACGGCCGAGTACTTCCCCATATCGCACTTCGATGTTTTCATTGAGCAGAGCATCGATCTCCTTCGCAAGAACTTCGCGAGGTAGGCGATAAGCTGGAATTGCACCGACTAACATGCCGCCCAGTCGATCTTCCCTCTCGATAATTGTCACTTTGTGACCTAGCAGCGACAGATTGTGCGCAGCCGTCAAACCCGAGGGGCCTCCTCCAATGACCGCAACTCTCTTCGCACCCTCGCCGACAGTCGGCACCAACGGGCTGTATGAACTCGGCTCCACGGCATCGACCACGAACCTCTTGAGGCTACGAATCGCAATCGGCTGACTGCCGGTGGAGCCGGCGCGGCAGATGGATTCGCATGGATGATGACACACGCGAGCGCAAGTCGAGGGAAGAGGGTTCGCCGAGCGAATGGCTTCATACGCTTCTGGGTACTCGCCTCTGGAAATATGCGCAACATAACGCCAGGCTTCAGTTCCAACCGGGCAACCGGTCTGACACGGAGCGCCAACCAGGTCCTTGCAAGCACCGGCCGGACAGCTTCGTTCGAATACGTGTGCTTCGTATTCCTCACGGAACCATTTGAGGGTGCTAAGTACGGGATTAGGAGCAGTCTGGCCAAGCCCGCAGAGACTCGTATCCTTGATTGTCCTCGCAAGCTTTTCCAGACCCATGATGCCTTGAATCCGTAGGAGGGCGTCGAGTTCCTTCTCATCCTTTCGCTGACGCCCCAACGCCTCGAGAATCTCTAGCATGCGACCTGTGCCTTCGCGACACGGTATGCACTTGCCGCAGCTCTCCGATTGGATGAACTCCATGAAAAACTTCGCAAAGTCCACCATGCAAGTACCATCGTCGACCACTACGAGCCCCCCGGATCCCATGATGGTTCCGAACTCCTTTAGGGCTTCGTAATCAGTGGGAATATCGAGGTGGGCTTCCGGAACACAACCGCCGGACGGCCCCCCGATTTGCACAGCTTTGCACGGTTTATTGTTCGGTATACCTCCCCCAACCTCATAGACTACCTGCCTCAAGGTGGTACCCATCGGGACCTCGAGCAAACCGGTTCGGTTGACCATGCCCGAAAGGGCGAACACTTTTGTGCCCTTTGAGCCTTCGGTGCCCATCCCGGCAAACCATTCAGCGCCCCGATCGAGAATGAGAGACAAATTCGACAGTGTCTCCACATTGTTGATTATCGTCGGCTTACCAAAGAGACCTCGAACGGCGGGAAACGGTGGCCGAGGTCGAGGCATGCCTCGCTTGCCTTCGATGCTGTGGATGAGCGCGGTTTCCTCTCCGCACACGAACGCGCCCGCCCCCATCTTGATGACGATGTCGACGTTGACGCCACTGTCCAGGATATTTTCACCAACGAGACCGTACTCGCGTGCCTGGACGATGGCCGATCTGAGACGCTCGATGGCCAAGGGATACTCGGCCCGAATGTAAATATACGATTTGGAAGCACCGATTGCGTACGCGGCTATGAGCATGCCTTCGATGAGACGGTGAGGATCGCTCTCCGCCACCGCGCGATCCATGAAGGCTCCGGGATCTCCTTCATCCGCATTGCAAATCAGATACTTGCGATCAGACTCGGCCCCGAGAGCGAACTTCCACTTCTTGCCTGCTGGAAAACCTCCTCCGCCACGCCCACGCAGCCCGCTACTCTCGACCTCATCGCAAACTTCGATGGGAGTCATTCCACGAAGTGTCTTGGCCAAAGCGGAATAGCCACCCAGAGCAATGTACTCATCGATGTTGGTGGGATCGATTATCCCACTAGCGGCAAGCACCACCCTGCGCTGCCTGACCATGAAAGGGTGCTCATCGATGAATCGCACTCCATCCCAGGTCTCGCCCGTGCCCCTAAACTGCCCCAGTATTTCTGCTTTCGGAATGCTCGACAAATCCTCTTTCAACGCCCCGTCGAGCACGTCCTTTAAGTTGGTCACAGTGACGGAGCCGAAGCTGATTCTAGCTTTTCTTGGAAGTTGCACATCAAGAATGGGCTCCTCGGAGCATAAACCTATGCACCCAACCTCCACGACATCCACATCCAGTCCACCCTGTTCCACATAATCTCGAACGGCCTCCAGCGTCTTCGCGGCACCGGCTCCCAGCCCGCAGGTCCCGGTCCCCAAAAACACTACCGGCTTTGAAACGCTTTCGCGACGAAGCCGCGACAGCTCCGCTCTAATTGCTTTCTTACCCTCGGCGCGCGCGGCGGCAAGCGGGCCGGCGGGCATCCAGTTCAATAAATCATCATGGATAGGGCTCGGTTCCGGCCAGCAGTTTTCAGCTGTGTTGGATGGTGTATTCTTCGTCATTGTGTGAACTCCTGCCTCTCGTCAGCGGCGCTGATTTCGGCCTCTAGCCATCGCCAAGCCCAGGCCTTGCGTTTCGCCGCCTCATTGACAACAAGAATAGTAAAGCGCTAGCTGTTTTCCCGTTCTTGCGTGATCTCGTCCTTGCAGCACCGCGCAAGCCGATTGAGCTTCGCCGGTGAAGCCTTTGCGTTGAACTCATCGTTGACCGTTATCACCGGAGCCAACCCACAAGCGCCCATACAGGCTACCGTTTCCAAGCTGAAGAGCTTGTCACGACTGGTTTGACCGGGCTTGATCTTCAGCGTCGCAACAGCGTTCTCGAGCAGCTTACCCGAACCTTTGACATGGCAAGCCGTGCCCCGACAAATCGTAATATGATTTCGTCCCTTCGGCTGAAATCTAAACTGGTTGTAGAATGTCGCCACGCCGTAGATCTTGCTCGAGGGGAGTGCCAAATGCGCCCCCACCTGCATTATCGCGGACGTCGGCAGGTATCCCAGTTCGTCCTGTATGTCCTGCAGTATCGGTATCAATGCATCCCGACCTGAATCCGGATATTTCGCTAAAATCGCCTTAACCTTCTTCGCGGACTCTTTCACGAAGCCACCTCGTTTCTACTGTTTCCGTTTCGCGTTGTGGTTTTCCCGCCCAAAAAAAGCGACCTTCTCAATTGCCATGGTCAAATCGTTATTTTCGACATGCACGTTTCGTGGCAGCCGAAGCGACACCGGTGCGAAGTTCAGGATTCCGGTCACACCGGCCATCGCCAGCGTCTCGGCGGCACCCTGCGCTTCATCCGCGGGCACCGCGAGAATAGCCGCCACGATGCCTTCCCGCCTGACGACATCTTCGATCTCGGACATCGAGTAACACCGACACCCGTGCGTAACTCTCCCCGTCTTGCTGATATCGGTGTCGAAAGCAGCCGTAATCGACAAGTGCCCTTGCCTGCCCCTGAAGCGAGAGAGAATCGCTCGCCCAAGGTCCCCCACCCCAACCAGCGCGAGTCGTTCCTCCCCGTTCGGGCTCAAGCACCTGCCGATGGCGTCCCGCAGCTCCGATACGGGGTATCCCGTCTTAGGGCTGCCGGTGCATCCTATGTAGGTCAAGTCACGCCGGACCTGGGCCGCCGTCGATCCCGCAAGCGAAGCGAGATTGTGGGAGAAAATGTTCGATACGCCCCGGTCGAGCTCCGCCTGAAGAAGCCGCCGATACATACTGAGCCTGCTGACTGTTTTCTTTGGTGTGGACATCATCCAGGGTCACTGTGAATGTTTTCACGCTGTGCAACGCTTCACACCACTCCTAGCTTCCGCGTCTCCTCAAGTCAAGAGAAATTTTTACTCACGCTAAAAACGTCGTACTTTCCGCCGGTTACGCCCAGTCGCGCGCAGGCTGTTTGCCCTACTGAACGAAGCGACCAGCAGCGATGCCGGCCTCCAAAGAGCAATAAAGAGCCCGGCTCCAACGTTCCGTGACTTACGGAAGCAAGAAAGAGTGCAACCTTAATAAGAAAAGGGTTCACTCCAGGAGTGACTTCTGGTAGACAATCATCAAGTGCGGCGTCCGGAATGATTATCCATGGAAAGGCGTTCGCGAATTAGAGGAACTGAACAGTTAGCGAGAGGATGGGCATGTCGATACCCGAGTCAGCAGCCCCCGCCACGTTGGCTGGAGAAGTGCGCCGCAAGACCGGCTTGAACCCCGCGACCTGCTACCAATGCGGCAAATGCTCCGCGGGATGCCCCATGGCGGTAGAAACCAGCCTTAGACCTCACGACGTCCTGCGCATGCTGCAGTTCGACGATAGGGAACAGCTTCTTTCCAGCGAGTCGATATGGCTGTGTCTTACGTGTGAGACTTGCACCGCGAGGTGCCCGAACAGCTGCGATCCCGCGCGCATCATCGACTGCCTTCGTGAGACCGCCCTGAACGAGGGAGCCGCGCAGCCTCCTCGCAACATCAGAGCATTCCACAACGCGTTTCTCAAGCAGATTCAGCGCTCCGGCAGGTTGTTCGAGATGGGGCTCATAATGAGCTACAAGATGCGGAGCGGTGCGCTTTTCGCCGACGTCATGGCGGCTCCGGGCATGCTGGGCCGCGGAAAGCTTGCTCTGGCGCCCTCTCGTATTCAGGGCCTTGAAGAGATTCGGCGGATCTTCGATGCATGCACCCGGCATGAGTCCGACTCAACCAGCACTACCACCGCGCAGCAGAATCCGGGCACGGAAGGAGCGGAGAACGCATGAAGATAGGCTACTTCCCCGGCTGCTCCCTGCACGCAACCGCACGGGAGTACGCCGAGAGCCTCGGCGTAATCACTGGGCCACTCGACGTTGAGATCAATGAAATCGACGACTGGGCTTGTTGCGGAGCAACGTCCGCGCACGCGACAAACCATCTACTAGGAGTCGCGCTGCCGGCACGCACCTTGGCCCTTGCCGCGGAGCAAGGCCACGAGCAGATACTGGCTCCCTGCGCGGCATGCTACAGCCGGCTGGCCGCGGCGCGCAGAGCCGTGGACAATGATCCGGCCACCGGCGCGGCCGTGGAGAAAGCCATAGGTCGGTCTGTTGGAACGGCACGCCCGATATCGTTGGTGCGCCTCCTGGCGGAGCTGGCACCCAAGGTACGTGAGAAAGCAAAGCGTCCGCTCGAGGACATCAAGGTTGCCTGCTATTACGGTTGCCTACTGGTCAGGCCTCCGGAGCTGAACGATCTAGACGATGTCGAAGCGCCCACCATGATGGAAACAGTCGTAAAGGCCACCGGCGCCAAGCCGGTGAGCTGGAACCGGCGGCTGGACTGTTGCGGAGGAGGGTTTTCTCTATCGAGAACCTCATCGGTCGTTCGTTTGTCCCGCACTATTTTGGAAGACGCACGCGGGGCAGGCGCGGATGTATTGGTCGTGGCTTGTCCAATGTGTCACTCGAACCTGGACTTCAGGCAGAAGGCAATAGCCCGGCGCAGCGAAGGAGGGATGGACATTCCTGTCATATACCTTTCACAGCTCGTCGGTCTGGCGTTGGGGCAGGACCACGTAGCCCTCGGTCTTGGACGCCACTTTGTCAGCACGGCGTCGTTTATTTCTCGCATACCCGGGCCTCGCGAAGGTGAGAGCGCGGCGGCAACGGAGGTTGGCTGATGGCACGCATCGGTGTCTTCGTCTGCCACTGCGGTGAGAACATCGGCCGCACTGTCGATTGTGAAGCGGTAGCCAACGCATGTGGTGAGCTTCCCGGCGTAGTTCACGCCGTGGACTACAAGTACATGTGCTCGGACCCCGGCCAGAACCTCATCAAGGAGGCCATCGCCGAGAAGAACCTTACCGGCGTGGTAGTCGCGGCGTGCTCACCGCACATGCACGAAAAAACCTTCCGCAAAGCAACGGAAGGGGCAGGGCTCAACCCTTATCTCTGCGAGATGACCAACATCCGGGAGCAGTGTTCGTGGATTCACGAGGATCGCGACGCCGCAACGGCAAAGGCCATCGATCTTACGCGGTTCATCTCGGAGAAGATTAAGAGAAACTCCCCTCTCGCACCCATCAGTATATCGCTGGAGCGGCGTGCCCTCGTAATAGGAGGGGGCATTTCCGGGCTTCAAGCCGCCCTAGACATGGCCGACGGCGGCCGTGAGGTCGTGCTGGTGGAAAAGCAGCCGTCTATCGGCGGGCACATGAGCAGGCTCTCGGAGACCTTTCCCACCCTTGACTGCTCACAGTGCATTCTCACGCCACGCATGGTCGAAGTACACCAGCACCCCCGCATCAAGCTGCTCACCTACAGCGAGATCGAATCGGTGGACGGCTACATCGGGAACTTCTCGGTCAAGATTCGAAAGAAGGCTCGCGGCGTGGACGAGACCCGCTGCAACGGATGCGGCGAATGTCAGTCCGTCTGCCCAATGAAGAAGATTCCCAGCGAGTTCGACGCGGGGCTCGGCAACCGAACCGCCATCTATGTGCCTTTCCCGCAAGCAGTTCCCAACATACCGGTCATAGACCGTGAGAACTGCCTTCGAATCAAGGGCATGCAGAAGAAGAAGGCCAAGGCCGCGTGCGGCAGGTGCGCCGAGGCCTGTGGGCGGGACGCCATCGACTTCGAGCAGGAAGACACGTTTGTCACCGAAAAGGTCGGTGCGATCGTCGTCGCCACCGGATATCAGCTCTACTCCATAGGCAAGGAGCAAACGCGCAAGGGGATAACGGGATATGGAGAGTACGGTTACGGGACGGTCCCCGACGTAATCGACGGAATGCAGTTCGAGCGAATTGCTTCCGCTTCCGGACCCAGCGGCGGAGAGATCGTGCGTCCTTCCGACGGCAAGGTCCCCAAGCGCGTGGTATTCCTGCAATGCATCGGCTCCCGAGAGCCATCCAAGGGCATCGAGTACTGCTCCAAGCTTTGCTGCATGTATGTGGCCAAGCACACCATGCTTTACCGGCATAAGGTCCACGATGGAGAAGCCATAGTCTTCTACATGGACATACGCGCCGGCGGAAAAGGTTACGACGAGTTCGTACGCCGCGCGATCGAGGAAGACGGCGCGAAGTACATCCGCGGCCGCGTCTCCAGCATCCAGCGCGAGGGCGAGAAGGTCCGGCTGACCGGCTTCGATACGCTGTCGGGCGAGCAAATGGAGATAGACGCGGACATGGTGGTGCTGGCCACCGCCATGCAGGCACAGCCCGGCATCGAGTCACTGGCCCAAAAGCTGTCCGTTTCCTACGACGGGCACGGCTTCATTAACGAAGCTCACCCGAAGCTGCGGCCTGTCGATACCAATACGGCCGGGGTTTTCGTCGCGGGAGCCTGCCAGGCCCCGCGCGACATACCCGACTCGGTCGCAATGGCCAGCGCCACCGCATCCAAGGTTCTGGGGATGTTCTCGAAGGAGCGGCTCGAACGAGAGCCCACGGTAGCGGGAGTCGACAAGGTAACCTGTTCCGGTTGCTTCCACTGCGAGCGCGCCTGTCCGTATGGAGCGGTGGAACGATATGAGGTGCTGAACCGAAGCGGCGAGGTCGAGAAGGTGATAGCTGAAGTGAACGAAGGCGTCTGTCAGGGATGCGGTAGCTGCCAGGTAGCCTGCCCCTCCAAGAGCATAGAACTGGAAGGTTTCACGGACGCGCAGATCTTCGCGGCAATAAACGCTTTGTAGATAAGCGCGAGATGGAGACGCAAGGATGAATGAGGCCACAGCGGCAAGGCCCAGCAGTGAGGGCGAGGCTTTCGAGCCAAGGATAGTCGCGTTCGTGTGCAACTGGTGCACTTACACAGGTGCCGACCTGGCCGGCACCAGCCGTATACAGATGGCGCCGAACGTAAGGATCGTCCGCTTGCCCTGCACCGGACGCATCGACCCCCTTTTCGTCGTAAAGGCCTTTGAAAGAGGCGCGGACGGCGTAATAGTCAGCGGCTGTCATCCCGGCGATTGTCACTACACCGCCGGGAATTATCATGCCCGCCGCCGGTTCGCGGTTTTTCGCGAGACATTGAGCTTTCTAGGAATTGACCTCGACCGGTTGACCTTCTCGTGGGTATCCGCGTCGGAAGGACGAAAGTGGTCGGAGATCGTCAACGAGACCACTGCCCGCGTGAGAGAGCTCGGGCCGTTCACCTCATACAGAGATCTCGTGGACGAGGGCTAGATCATGCGCGAGCTTCAAGAGCTTTCGAGTAAGTTGCTGTCCGAAGGTGACGTCAGCGTCGTCATAGGTTACGAGGAAGGACCTCGGGGTGTTCGTCCCGCGTTCATTCGAACTCCCGAGGAGACAAACCGGCTCGTGTTCGATCATCGGGCAGTACAGAATCTTGCTGTATACCTTTCACCCAGGCGCGCTCACTTGCGAAAACGAGGCCGGCCCGCCGTGGTCATAAAGGGTTGCGACGCCCGCGCGGTGGCGGGCCTCCTCCGCGAGAGCCAGATCTCCCGCGATGACGTGGTCCTCATAGGAGTACGATGCGGCGGTGTGTACCGGGATCCCGAATCCAACGGGCCTCTTTCCGAGGAGAATGTTGCTGATCGATGCACGGGTTGCGACCTGAGAGAGCCGGGACACGTGGACCACCTCGTCGGCGAGCTGCCTTCGGAACCTCCGGCCACCGACCGCAGAAAATCTCGAATTGCGGGCATCGAGGCCATGTCTCCGGAAGAGAGGTTCGATTTTTGGAGTTCGGAGCTGGAGCGCTGCATACGATGCCATGCGTGCCGCGAGGTTTGCCCGATGTGTGTTTGCGAGCGGTGCGTATGCGAGAAAACAGACCCTTCGTGGGTGGAGAGCTCACCTCATCTCCGGGGAGCCCTGGCGTGGCAGATAACTCATGCCTTGCACCTTGCCGGCCGATGCTCGGACTGCGGGGAGTGCGAGAGGGCATGTCCCGCCGGCATTCCCCTCTCGTTGATAAAGGGCAAGGTCAACCAGGTGGTCGAGGATCGATTCGACTATCGTGCCGGAGACGACCCCGATGTACCTTCCCCGCTGGGTGACTTCCGTCTCGAAGACGATCAGGAGTTCATCAAGTGAAGCCTGAAAAGCTATACCTCACAGAAGCCGGGCTGGCGAAGCTCACCCACGACTTGCGAGAGGCGGGAGCAAGGGTAATTGCTCCGGTGCTCGCAACGGAAAGCTCCTCCAATCCGGTCGCCGACTATCGCGAAATCGAGGACGCCGGCAGAATCGCCCTTGGCGGTCCCCTGCCTCGCCTCTCCCTGAAGGAGTTTTTCCTTCCACCCACCGAGGCGCTGCTGAGCTGGCGTCAGGTAAAGGGAGACATCTCTCTGGACCAGCCTTCCGGCGACTATCCGAGGACGGTCGTTGTAGGGGCCTTTCCTTGTGACGCCGCCGCGCTACCCGTGCTGGACAAAGTGATGGGCTGGGACTACCGGGATGACCCATGGTTCGGCCGCAGGAAAGCCACGACCATCATCTCGCGCGCCTGCGCGGTAAAGGATTCCTCCTGCTTCTGCCCTGCTGTCGGGCTTTCACCGGACAGCCTGAAGGGTGCCGACATTCTTCTGGTACCGGTGGATGACAGCGGCAACAACCACCTAGTCGAAGTGCTTACACCGGCTGGAGAAGAACTCGTTGAGGCTCACCGAGATGTGTTCGAGTCTCCGCCTGATGAAGGCAAGGCCGATGAGCTGCGAAAAGCGGCACTCGATCGCGCGTCCGAGAACCTCGATATCGAGCCTGGAGCGATCAAGTCATGGCTCGAGTCCAACTTCGAACATGACGTATGGGCCGACATAGCGGATCGCTGCCATGGATGCGGAGCATGCGCGTCGGTCTGTCCAACCTGCCACTGCTTCGACATCATAGATGAGCCCGAAGGAATCGACCGGGGAACCCGGCGTCGCAACTGGGATACCTGTCAGGCCTCGCTGTTCACACTGCACGGGTCCGGCCATAACCCGAGGCCCGAACAAAGCGCGCGCTACCGGCAGAGAGTAATGCACAAGTTCGCGATATACCCGAAGCGTTTCGAGGAGATACTCTGTACCGGATGTGGGCGATGCTCGCGTGCCTGTGCCGCGGGAATGGATCTGCCGGAGGTTCTCCGAACGCTCGACCAGCTAGCCTCATCCAGCGAAAAGCAAACCGAGGCGAGCAGCACTGGAGGCGTGGGATGAGCTTGTACCGACCACATCTCGTCCGGATCGTGGACCTGATAGATGAAACCGAGGATACCCGAACGCTGCGGCTCGAACTCACGGACCCCGAGGTGGCGGGGAGCTTCGAGTTCAAAGCCGGACAGTTCGGTGAGTACTCGGTATTCGGCTCTGGTGAATGCACCTTCTGCATCGCCTCGTCTCCTACTCGCGACTACATCGAGTGTACCTTCAAGAAAGTCGGCAAGGTCACCGCCGCGATGAGAGACCTGCAGGTGGGCGACACCATGGGCTTTCGGGGTCCATACGGAAACCGGTTCCCCCTTGATGAGATGGAGGGGAAGAACATTGTGTTCATCGCCGGCGGCATCGGTCTGGCTCCGGTACGCTGCGTCATTTGGAACACACTTGACCTTCGGGAAAAGTTCGAGGACCTAACAATCGTCTACGGTGCACGGAGCGTGGGAGATCTCGTCTACAAACGAGAACTCGACGAGTGGGAAGAGAGACCCGATGTCAAGCTCTGGCAAGCGGTGGACCCGGGGGGAGAAACTCCGGATTGGAAGGGCGAGGTAGGCTTCGTTCCCGCCATCCTCGAGAAAGCCGCCCCCAAGGCTGAAAACTCTTATGCCATAATCTGCGGGCCGCCCATCATGATCAAGTTCACCTTGCCGGTGCTCGAGAAGCTGGGCTTTCCGAAGGATCGGGTCTACACGACGCTGGAGAACCGGATGAAGTGCGGTCTTGGCAAGTGCGGCCGATGCAACATCGGGCACGTGTACGTCTGCAAGGATGGGCCTGTTTTCACGGCGACCGAGATCGAAGCCCTACCGCCAGAGTTCTAGCGGGTAGCTACCTTATTGATCAATTAGGTAGCTCGTTCCGTTATCGTGCACGCGCACGAGTTTGGGTTCCGGGGCTTCGCCCCTCTGTCGGGGGGAGAGCCGTCTCCCCCCGAACCCCCCACCATCACTGCACTGCTCGTGGACTTCTTCCAGCCCGCGACGGGGGCATCGTAGGTAGGCTCGCCACCCGCTATTTGCAAGTACTCCCTCCCGCATTAGCCTAGAAACAGTCTCGAGAAGGAAGCAACGCTGGGGGGTTTGGGGGGAGCTGGCGCTCCCCCCGCCCCCCCCCACCATCACTGCACTGCTCGTGGAACCCTTCTTGGCTGTACCGAAAGAGGGTACGTAGAC
>SLRQ01000110.1 GCA_007130885.1 Deltaproteobacteria bacterium | reverse complement strand
CTGTCGAGGCCCTCTTTGCCGGTCCGAAGGCGGCGGGCGACACTTGAGGGGCCATCGCGAGCCGTTCAGGTGTCGCGGTGGCCTATTCTCCGCAGCTCTAGGCGGACGGGTACCGTTGCGGTCCTCCCTCGAAAGACCGCCCCGGAGCCGCACGGCCGGGCTCTCATTCAGGCAAGCATGAGAGCCAACTGGCCCGGCATTGGACCCACCTGAACTGGAGGGTCTGGCCCGAGACCGTGGACGGCAAGCACTCGGGCGATGTCGTTCCTGTCGTTGGCGATCTCGACGAGCTTCATCCGCCCGCCGCACTGAGCGCAAGCCTCCACGTCCACCAAAAATACTCTCCGAAGGAGGTACGCCCAGGGATGTCTCGAGGAGCGGGACCGCTTCGCCGGCCGCGCGCTTTCTTGCTCCTCGCCGTCCTCGGAGAAGAGCCTCAACTGCACCGGTTCCTTGGTAGACCTCGAGCCGCCGGGCACGACCTCGGCACGCACTTTCGACCGAGCGGCCAGGCATCCCTGATACCGGACCATAGGGCACCGGCGCCGGATGAACGGGCCACGCCAACCTGTCGACCCTCTCTCCGGGGCTGTCGCCAAGTAACTGCACATCCCCCGCCGAGGCGCCATAGCATGACGCGAGCACCGGATGCTCGCTTGCAAGGGCGTCGGGCAGCTCATCGAGGCCCTCGAGGGATCTGCCGTGATAAACGAGGGCGCGGCGTATCTTCTCGTAAGTCCAGGCTGCCACCTGCTCCACTTCCTCCCAAGAGGGCGGAGGAAGCGGGTGGAAGCGAAGCTCGCCTTCGTCGTCCCTGACATACACGCCGTCCAGGGCGAGAGTGTGGAGGTGCACATTCAGCCTGAGGGCCGAGTCGCCGCGCTGAATAAAGGTTACAGCGCCGGTGATCGCCTGCTTCACGCTGCGCAGGCCATGAGCCTTCTTGGCGCGGCGGCGTAGTGAGCGGCCAAGGGCGCCGATGAAGGCGGCCGTGATGTCGGCGCATAGGCGGCGGTCAAAGCCCACCGGGCAGCGAAGACTCCACGGAAGCGAGCATATCCAGTGGCGCATGGGCACCTCCGGCAGAACCTCGTCGACCAGGTGCGCCGCCACGTCGGACATTCGCCGTCCGATGCAAGAAGGACAGAAGCCTCTTCGCTTGCACGAGTAACCCACGACCATCTCGTGGCCGCACGATCCGCACATCAGCCGAGCGAGGCCACGCTCGAGGATGCCGCAAGACAGGTACTCCTCAAACTCCTTCTCCACGAAACGCGGTAGCCCCCCTTGCTCCTCGGCCCGTTCTGGGAAAGCCGGGCACGTGCCAGGCCGCGTAGCGAATAGCCGCACAGTGGTTTGCAGCTTTCCATGTCGTGGTATGGTGACAAGACTTGCGGTCGCGCCGACAGTAAGAATTCCGTACGTTCCGTCGCCGCATGGTATCCACTGCACTCATGCCTCCCTGCCTCGACTACCGCCGTTACAGCGTTCAGGCCCACTCGAAGGCCCTGCTCCTCGAGTTCATCGTGGACTCGCTCGGACGATCCGGCTGTCAGGTGATCCAGACGACGCCGGCGAGGGAAGCGCCGTTCAGGATCACCTTCGAGACGCCCCTGGGAGAGCGCCTTGGTATCATCGTCTACGCTTTCTTCGCGAACGACAAGCTCACGAAGAACCGTCCGAATGACGAACATCGGTTTCAGGTGAAGTACGGCTCCAAGAAGGCCGGCGAGCTACACAGTCTGTGGCAAGACCCGTTCGGCCTCTACACGACACTTTTTGTGGGAATCAACCCCGAGCAGGGCTTCTTCGTCGCCGCCGATCCCGTGCTCCACAACCCCACGAAGCACTTCATCTCCATCGAGTTCAAACAGGAGCATGTGGACGAGATCTTGGCCACTGGCTGGCATGCGTGGGAACGCGTTAAGCGGATGGGGGGCGAGCCAATCGAGGTTCTCGTCGGTGGGCGGCCCGAACACTTCCTACGCTACGTCCGCCTCGAACGCGAGGCGCTCGGAGAAGACCCCGGGCATCGTCAGCTCCTCGCAGAGCGGTTGGACCACAAGATCGACCCGACTCAGCCCCCAGCGCTCGTCTGGGCCCAGGGTAGGCCGACGGACAGCCAGCTCCACGTCCTGGCCGAGGAGTTCCAGCTCACCGAGCACGAGGTCCTGGATCTCATCTCCGGCGCCAGGCGCCTCAAGATGGCCGTACGCGGGTGGGTCGCTGAGGAGCACCTCCACCGCTCGCTGACCCAAGTGGAGGGCGTCGAGAGGTGTGAGCGCCTAGACGGCGAAGGTGGCCCCGACCTTCGGCTCTGGTATCAGGGCAGAGGCCCGATACACGTCGAGTGCAAGAACGTCCTCCGAAACAAGACAAGAGAGGGCTTGGCCCGCCTCGACTTCCAGCGAACCCGTGCCTCCAAGGCCGATCCGTGCTCCCGCTACTACAGCAGCTCGGACTTCGATGTCGTGGCCGCCTGCCTGCACTCGGTGACCGAGCGGTGGGAGTTCTGTTACGCTGCCACACAAAGGTTCGATGCCCATGCCCGCTGCCACGGTAAGCTCAGCCACATTGTCCGGATCGACGAGCGGTGGACCCCTGATCCGGCGCCCGTGCTGGGCCTCGTGACGGGGTTGTGAGGTGGTGTCACAAGGGGACTGTAATGGGTTGCTCCATGCCAAAGCCACGGATCATCAGTCTGTATACCGGTGCGGGCGGCCTGGACTATGGGTTCGAGGCCGCGGGCTTCGAGCACGGGGTCACCGTCGAGATGGACCCCGACTCCTGCGCAACGCTTAGAGCAAACCGTCCATGGGCCGTGATCGAGCGCGACATCTTCGAGATCCCAAGCGACGAGTTGCTCCATGTCGCCGGTCTGAAGAGGGGGGAGCCGTCCCTCGTTATAGGCGGGCCGCCTTGCCAGCCGTTCTCCAAGTCAGGTTACTGGGCTCGCGGCGACGCCGGCCGTCTGGAGGATCCCCGCGCTGGAACGCTGGGGGCCTTCCTTCGCGTCGTTGAGGATACGCTGCCGCAAGCATTCCTTCTCGAGAACGTTCAGGGTCTGGCCTTCCAAGGCAAAGCCGAGGGGCTCCATCTGCTACTCGATCGCTTGGACGGAATCAATCGCCGGACGGCCAGCCGGTATCGCGCTCACGTCGCCTGTTTGAATGCAGCCGGCTTCGGCGTTCCGCAGTTACGGGAGCGTGTGTTCGTGATCGCGTCGCGAGAGGGAAAGCCGTTCCGGTTTCCGGCGCCGACGCACGGCCCAGCGCAAGAGGATGGCGCCTTGCTCGGCCACACGGGCACGGGGATGGAGGTCTACCGGACCGCCTGGGACGCCCTTGCGGACGTGACGCCGGACCCGGACGAGGATGTTGCGCCTCGGGGCAAGTGGGCCGAGCTATTGCCTTCTATCCCCGAGGGGCAGAACTACCTCTGGCACACCGAGAGGGGGGGCGGACTGCCGCTTTTCGGCTGGCGGAGGCGGTATTGGACGTTTCTGCTCAAGCTGGCCAAGGGCAGGCCCTCCTGGACGATCCAGGCCCAGCCTGGGCCGGCCGTTGGCCCGTTCCACTGGGAGAGTCGCCGCCTGTCGATGCGCGAGCTGTGCCGGCTACAGACGTTCCCGGACGATGTCCGCATTGTTGGTAGCCGCACATCCGTCCAGCGCCAAGTCGGCAACGCAGTGCCGTCTTTGCTCGGCGAGGTTCTCGCGCGCGAGATCCGGGTCCAGCTCCTAGACATGAAGCGCCCAAGAGGCATGCCGCGTCTGCTACCTCCAAAGCGAATCCCTGTCCCACCGCCGGAGAGAGCGCGGCCCGTGCCCAACCGGTACCGGACCCTGATCGGCGAGCACGAAGCCCATCCCGGCAGTGGCAAGGGTTACGGTGCGCTACGTCGCGGCGCTGGGTCTCGGGCCACCGGACAGTAGGACCAAATCACGCACTCCGTGTACCGGGGCCGGAGTGCCGCCCCACACCCGCACCGGAGCCGAGGATCTACTGCACAGAGAGTGGGGCATAGGGAACGTCCTTGAGGTTCTCACCTCCCTTGCTAGCCAGCCTACGAGACTGAACGTGCGAGGAGGCGAGCCAGCATCTATTGCGACTTTCGCGGGACGACCAGCATTCTTTGATTGTCTTCAACTAAGGCGACAACTGCCCTGGCACAGGGGGGCTTGAGGTCTCGGCTAGTGCCCCGTGCGGCTAATTCCATAGACACGGAACGACGAGTGTGATCTACCCTCTGCATGGTGACAACGCGATTGAAGATGCGGTCCGGTGACCGCGAGGAGTTGGAGGGCTGGCTTCGCTCTACGACGGTGCGAAAGGGTCGGTCGGACCGCGCGAAAATTGTTCTGCTGTGCGCGGAGGGACTATCTGGGAACGAAGTTGCTTGCCAGCTCGGGGTTTCCTCAATGTGCGTAGGAAGATGGCGAAGAAGGTATGCGGAGGAAGGAATTGACGGCCTCGAGGATCGACCACGCCCCGGTCAACCCAGGAAGCTGACAGCGGCCAAAGGCAAGGAAATACTGCGGCTCACGACCGAGCCTCGAGCACTTCTCAACTTCCTGAACGGCAGGTGGAGCTGTGTGAGCCGAGCATGAATGCGGCCCTACTAACCCAGCGCCGCCGTTATCTGATGGACTGATGGTTATTTATCCTGTTTGCCGCCCTTGTCCCTAGTCTCCAGCTCATAGAACTCCCCGTCTACCTCGAGTGCGTCCAGTTGCTCGAGATCGAGAAGGACCCCCGTCAACGCCGGGACGATACGTCCAGGCACTTCGTCCTCATCAGGCGCCGAAGCCACCAGCCTTCTGCCGTCAAGCACGATCTCCCCGCGCCCCCCATAGAATAACGCCAGTGCCTGCCTGTCAAAGTCGACAGGATGCCCTCGAAGTATTTGTTTCGCCACTTCCAGTTTATCAAACGCGTCCATCGACGCCAGAGCGGTCATCAGACGCTCCAGTTCTTCTGGGCTCCGGATCACCAAGGTTGTCGCTTTACCCTCGGGTGATCCATCGAACTCGATGACGCCATCGCGATCTGACAACGAAAACAGCAAACGAAACGCCGGCTCTGTTGACTCGGTCAAATCAAAGGTGCGAGAGTCGAAACGAACAGTTTCGACCTTCTCAACATCCACAGCGAACATATCCAGATACACAACGCTGTCAGCGCTTTGCTCATCACCATTAAGATAGTCGCGTCGAAACTGCAGCGATTTTTCGTCGACCCAGTAAGCGTTCACAACATAGCCGGGAATACTAGTTCGGACGAAAACACCGCCCAGAATGAGCGCTTCGCTAGAAAAATCGACATCAATCTTGCCTTCGTCCAGGTCCCGGATCCAATTCCAACTTGCGGGGCTTTGGTCTTTTATCAAGGCCAAAAAACTACGAAGCTCATCGCGAGTCGAAATCTGAATCGCAGTGCCGGGTAAGATTCTCAGTGAATAACCGATTTCGAACCGCGTGAAGATCGAGCGATATCCATCGCCCTCTTCGGCCACCGGTCTCGGTGGTTCAGCACCATCTTCAGATGTACCGAAACCGCAATCGCAGCCGCTTCCGAGAGCCTGACAACCGGTCAGGCAAACGATGAGGGTTATCATCATCACACATTTCACTGTCGCTCTCCGTGAGGCAAAGTCATCTTCCGGGGTCCGGGCACATCGGCTTTCGCGTTCCGATTCGAGTATTTCATCCGAAGCCACCGGGGCCCACCACTGGTTCGATGAACGAGTCGAGCGCGAGCCCGGAATTGAGCGCTCCCGGGAGGTCTACCAGGAGCTTTTCTTCCAGGGAGCCGTTCGACGCCTCCTGTGGCATTCGGAGCATAACCCCTTCTACCGCTGCGGGTGCAGGCCCTGAACGGCGGTAAGGCATCCTATTGAGCCTTTTCGGGCCGCCGCGCTACTCGCCTGGCACCCGCACTACTCGCCTGGCACCTGTTCGGCAGGCACCTGTTCGGCACCTGTTCGGAGGAATGCCCTTCGCGGCGCGGGCAAGTCTGCGGCGCTGCTTGTCGGTGAACCTCGGCTTTCTATGTTCCGGATGGCCGCGGAGCTGGTGAGCCGGGGCGAGAGGGTGATCACGACCACCACCAGAGCCTTTGCCCGTTACATTCTGAAGCCGATGAGGTTCAGGTAGTGAAGCTGCGCGAAGAAGAGCAGCATCCCCAGCGAGAAGAGCAGGTAGTAGATACGCCCCGGCAGGCCCCAGAGACCACGAATGAACGCGAGGACCAAGCCGGCGAGCACGACAGCGCCGGGCACGATCGCCAGCAGCACCAGAGCCAGAGACGTTACGAGGGCGCCTCGCGCGTCTCCGGACAAGAACTCCTCTTGGCTCAAATTTCCCATCAGTATGATGAGGAAGGAGAGGCCGAGGAGGGCCACCGCAAGCGCCGCCCAGCGGAGCCAGCGCTCGAGGCCCCGAAGCGGCTCGAGTTCCTCGAAGCGGCGCTGCATGAGGTATCGCAACGGCATGAGCAGGATTATCGAGATGAAGGCCGCGAGCCATGCGATGAAGATCAAGAGATGGAATCCCGGCGTGGCAGCAGCCCCAACTCTTTCCGATTCGACCACCGGCATGAAGCTCTGTTGCAAGTAGGTGCGTCCTGTCTTGGGGTCTTCGGTGAACCCTATTCTGACCAAGCCGTCAATGGTCTCGAAGAGCCGGGGCTCGAGCTCGACAAACCGGATGGTTCCTGTCATGGGCGAGGAGACGATCACCTCCCCGGGCTCGCCGAGCGACACGCGGGACTGCATCATGAGGCCGAGGAGCTTCTCGAAGGTAGTATGGGAGCGCCGCAGCATTCTGTAGCTGCCGGGGTATCGATCGGCGCGAGCCTCCCAATCCCTTGGCGGTTCGGGAGTCGCGAGCTTCGACGGGTAATGGCGTTCGAGAAAGGCGTGGATGAAACCGACTGTCGCCGGCATGGCGCCTCCCGCGGAGTTGTACGATACGAACAGGCCCAAGTTCTCTTCGGGAAAGAGCGCCATGTCGGTGAAGAACCACTGAGTTCCTCCTCCGTGGCCCACCATTCGCGCTCCTCGAGCGCTCTTCTCATAGAGCCCCAACGTCATGCCGTTCACCTCGGGGTGCGGGGCCGTTGCGACCTTTAGCATCTCGCTCACGCCTTGCTCGCTCAAGACCTGGCGGTCCTCGTAACGCCCTTCGTTCAATAGCGCGATCATGAAGGGGGCCATCGACTCGGCGGAGGCGCTGATCGAACCCGCGGGAGCAGCCGGACCGATGGTCTCGAAGGGCTTGGGAATGAAACGTCCTTGCTCGAAAGCGAAGCCATTGGACAAGGCCTCTGCCAGCTCCTCCGGAGGAGGTTCTCTTGGCGTTGCGTAGATCATGCCGAGCGGATCGAGGATCCGCTGCTCGATGTACTCTTCCCAGGACAAGCCGCTGATTCGCTCCACTATGTGTCCTGCCAGCGCGGTTCCGTAGTTCGAGTAGGACACGCGCTCGCCCGGTGCGCGCACCCTGGCCGGGATGTTCTCGCGCAGCCACTTTTCTCTGTCGGCACTCACATCCAGGCCGAAGAGCCCGAACACTCGATCCTCCAGACCTGGAGTGTGGGTCATGAGGTGACGAAGCGTGATCGGCTCCTCGAATGTGTCCGGGATGGAAAAGCCGAGGTACTCGTTCACGTCGGCGTCCAGGTCTAGGTGCCCTTCGTCGCGAAGCTGAAGGATGGCCGCCCAGGTGAAGGGTTTCGTGACCGAGCCGATCCGGAACATGGTTCGGGCGGGATCGACGGGGACCGGCTCGTCCACGTCGGCATACCCATAGCCTTTCGAGAAGAGCAGCTCTCCACCGCTCACGACCGCCACGGTCGCTCCGGCCACATCGTGATTGAAGAGATGAGCCGCCATGACACCGTCGAAGAAGGCTTCGAACTCACCTGGGTCGAGGCGGAGACTGCCTTGCGCGACAAGCTCTTCGCCGGGCTCGATGCCTTCGGCGGGTCGTGAATCGGCCGAAGCTTCCTCTGGAGCATCCCCTTGGCTCGCACTCGCAAAGGAGGCATGAGCACCACCCAAGAGAAGAGTGAAGGCTGCGCAAGTGGCTGGAATCAGGGTGGTCATTCGTGTCCTGGACATGCGCTGGAGCATGCCGGAAAAAGCTTGCCATGACGAGTCCCCTCACCTTTTCGACCAAGGACTACCCAGAATCGGGATGCTTGCTCTAGGATAGCCTCGAGATGAAAGTCACGTTACATTCTCTGTCTCGCTGGACGAGGCTCCTTTTGGCTTGCTTCGCTCTGGCGACGGTGGTCCCAACCTCTGTTTCCTCGAGCGTTCCTGTTGCCGAGAAGGTCTTGGTGTCTCGGGATGGTCCACCAGTGCAGGCCCCGAGCAGGCGCCTGGACGAGAGATTACAACGCGATGGTGGCGAAGCAGCTAGAGGCCTGGATCACGGCGTTCGCACTGGCGACACGGGAGGCCACTTCGAGCTGCTACTCGCCTGTGTGCCGAAGAGAATCTTCATCCTCAATCGCGCGCTACTGCTTTGAGCCGCTGAAGACGACACTCGTCCGTCTACTCGAAGAGCTTCCCGCTCCAACTCGAGCCCGTGGGTATTCGGGATCTCGGATGGTGCTGGACCTCGTCGTTTAGCCTGCTGTGCTTGAAGCCAACAACTCGCGGTCATCGTCCATCAAGACCCAATGGAAGACCGCGCGGAGCACGCGATGAAAATCACATCCCATCACCCATTTCTTTCCAATGAAGCAAGAGACCGCTACCTGCGACACAATGATGAGAGATCCCGAGCTTGGCCTGTCGCCTGTGAGTGCAACACCCTGGAAACCTCATATGGACCTACCTTTGTAAGAAGCAGTGGATCCGAGGGTGCGCCGCCGCTCTTCCTTCTTCCTGGCGGGGGAACACATTCCTTGATGTGGATCCCGAACATTGCCGGCCTCTCTCGGTCGTACCGCACACATGCGCTGGACAGCATTCTCGATGTGGGACGCAGCGCTAACACGCGACCGGTGAAGACCGTGGATGAGCTGACAAGCTGGCTTGACGAGGTCATCGAGATGTTGGCTCCGAGATCCAAGGTTCGGCTCATGGGCCTCTCGCACGGCGGTTGGTTGGCGGCAAACTACGCGAAGCGGCATTCGGAGCGCATCGAGAAGCTTGTACTCTTGGCTCCGGCCGGCTGGGTACTTCCTCTGCGGCCTGCCATGCTGTTGGCGATGATGCAGATCCTCCTGCCGCCAAGAAGGTTCTTCATCAGGAGATCCTACTATTACTCCCTGCCGGATTTGGTCGCCTCCGGTCCTGATGGACGAGGACTAATCGAGGAGATGACCGAGGATCTCGCCCTAGCATTTAGTTGCTTCGGCGTTCGAAGGTTGATGAGGATGCTAGAGCCTACGGTCGCTGTCGACGAGTCTATTCGAAGCATCCAGGCTTTCACGCTCTTCGTCATTGGCGAGAAAGAGCGGATCTACTCCGCCAATGATGCGCTCGACAGGCTTTCTCGAATCGCTCCCCATATCCGAACGGCGATGATCCCAGGAACAGGCCACGACATGACCTGGCTGAAACCCGATCTCGTCAACGAGATAGTGCTCGAGTTTCTCGAAGGTGACAGAAACCAGCGCTCCAGTGACGACGAGGTTGAGCGCCGCCTCGATTGGCAAGCGGAGAGTTCAAAGTGAACCATCGCGACTATCTTCGAAAGATGAGTCTTTCGCGCAGATGGTGGAGGGCGGAAACGCGCCAACTGCTCGCGGAGGACCGCGCTCTCGGCTTCGCCGAGACTCGTAGGGAAGGCCGCTTCGCGGCTCTATCCGACTCTGCGCCGTTGGCGCAGTGCGAGTGTTCAGCCTGGAGGTATGCGAGGGCGCGCTGCTGTTGTCGATTGAGCCAGCCAGAATGAGGAAATGCAGTGGGTTAGGCGACATCCATCGAGGGTAGCGGCCTCACTCTCGCGTGCCAGAAGAGCCCGCGCTACTCGCCTGGCACCTGTTCGCGGTTCGCGGGGAGCTAAGCTCCTGCCTTGCAGGAAGCTTTCTCACCGAAGAAGAAACCCGCGGCTTCGGCGAGATCCTAGCTGTCAGCTGCTCTATCTCTCTTTTCGATTTGCCCGAAGACTCAACAAGAAGCTCCTTGTGATTCTCGGCGGACAGATGCGGGGCTAGCAGGCGAAGCCCGGTGAGATGCACTTTGCCGCAACGAAGAGAGTCCAGCACCGAAGGCCACTTCTTCGATGTACGCGCAACCGTTATCCAGTTGTACGCTACATCTTCAGCCCACCATATCCACGGTGCACCGTCACGAGGCCGTGGAGGTGGCCGCAGATCCGGCGCTCACGGACCGTAGCCCGACGCAGGCGTACTCACCCGTACGTCG
>SLRQ01000072.1 GCA_007130885.1 Deltaproteobacteria bacterium | reverse complement strand
TTGGCCGTTTCGCGGCAATTTCCGCAAGAGTGAGGGCTCACCCGTGCAGTTTTGGCCGTTTCGCGGCAATTTCCGCAAGGGTGAGGGCTCACCTCCGCAGTTTTGGCCGTTTCGCGGCAATATCCGCAAGGGTGAGGGCCACCCTCGCAGTTTTGGCCGCAAGAACCTGGTAGGGCAAGATGTTGGGCCTCTATTCAGCGCGCGCGGAAGTCCGTCGCCCACGCGGATAGAGAAGGAAGTAGCCATGAACAGCATGGTGGGCGGCGGCGGCACGCGCGCAACCGCGCGGGCCCCGTCGCTCGTTCTTTGTCGCGGACGCCCTCCCGCGCGGACGGTTCATACCCCGCCACCGCCGAACCCGCGAACAGGTGCCCCCGTCGCTCGTTCTTTGTCGCGGACGCCCTCCCGCGCGGACGGTTCATACCCCGCCACCGCCGAACCCGCGAACAGGTGCCAGGCGAACGGAGGCGGCGTGCGCCTACTCGTCCCGGTACGAGTCCCTCCTTTGAGGTCGTCGCCGAAGCCCCTAGGACGTTGAGGATGCGCGCTCCCCGCACATGCGACGCATTCTCAACGAGGGCCAAATGCGAGCCATTACCTATGGTGGCACCGTGCACTAGCGCCGTGCAGTGGCGCCGCCGAACAGGTGCCCGCCCGCCGAACAGGTGCCCGCCGAACTGCCCGAACAGGTGCCGAACTGCCCGAACAGGTGCCAGGCGAATGGAGGTCGGGTGCCAGGCGAATGGAGGTCGGTGGCGCCGCCGAACAGGTGCCGGGCGAATGGAGGCCGGGCGAATGGAGGCCCTGCACTGGCGCCGGGCGCGGATCGGGCGTGACGGCGGCGCGTGCGGGCGAGGGAGGACTTGTGCTCGTCGACGAGCGACGAGCGGAAGTATTGCGGAAAGCAGCCGTGAGGATGCCTTCGAGGGCTGCCCGACGGATCAGGCCACTCACGCCACGCTTCGGCCTTGGCGCTCCATGAGGGCGGTGACCTGCTCGACGATCTCCTCCGGAGCCATGAGGTTTCCGCCCACCCTGCCGAAGAACTCGACCGGACGCTTGCCCGCAATGGCTGCCTTGACGTCCTCCAGCATCTGGCCCGTGGAGAGCTCGCTGGTCAGCACGGCCCCGGCCTTGTCGGCCGCCTCCGCCAAGGCGTCGGAGGGGAACGGATAGACGGTCACGGGCCTGAACAGTCCCACTCGCATGCCTTGCTCCCGCATGGTGTCCACGGCGGTGCGAGCAATCCTGGCAACGGTCCCGTAAGCCACGATCATCACATCCACCTCGTCGTCGAGGTGGTAGGTATCGAACTCCACGTCCTCACGCATGGCCTCGTACTTCTTGACAAGCTGCCAGTTGCGCTCCTCGAGCACGTCCGGATTGAGATAAAGAGAGTTTACGATGTTGCGCTCTCGGCCCTTTGCGCCCGTTGTTGCCCAGGGCTTCTCGGGCAGATCCTCGGGCCTTACCGGCTCCGGGAAGGTCACCGGCTCCATCATCTGTCCCAAAATGCCGTCGGCCAAGATGATAACGGGGTTGCGATACTTGTCGGCGTAGTCGAAAGCCTTGATGGTGTGGTCCACGGCCTCCTGAACGGTCTCGGGAGCCAGCACCATGACGCGATAGTCTCCATGCCCGCCGCCCTTGGTAGCCTGAAAGTAGTCCGATTGAGATGGAAGGATTCCACCCAGCCCAGGTCCGGCGCGCATGATGCTCACGATCACCGCTGGAAGCTCGGCCCCAGCCATGTAAGAGAGCGCTTCGCCCATGAGGCTGATGCCAGGGCTCGACGATGAAGTAATGACCCGCTTTCCGGCTCCGGAAGCGCCATAGAGCATGTTGCTGGCGGCAACCTCGCTCTCGGCCTGCACGAAAGTGCCGCCGACTTGCGGCATCCGGGAGGACAAGTACTCGGGGATCTCGTTCTGAGGTGTGATCGGATAGCCGAAGAACAACCTGGCGCCAGCGCAAATAGCCGCTTCACCGATCGCCTCACAACCCTTCATGAGCTTCTTTTCCATCATGACTCCTTCAGGCGCCGGCGCGCCCCAACTCATACCCACGGCTGACGGCCACACGGTTTATCTCGGCCAGCTTGGGATTCTTCGCGAGGTTCTTGTCCAGGACGTCAATTAGCCCTTCGAGAGTGACCAGACCGGAGGCAGCCGCAAAAGCGCCCAACGCCACCATATTCGCCGCTCTGGGAGAGCCCGCCTCTATGGCAATCGCGTTCGCGGGGACCTCCACGAGCTTGATGTCATCGCGCTTGGGACGCCTGTTTATGAGCGATGTGTTGGTCACTATGATGCCGCCCGGGCGCACCTCATCCTCGAACTTGTCCAGGGAGGGTAAGTTCAGGGCTATCAGATGGTGAGGACGCTTGGAGATTGGCGAGCCGATCTTCTTGTCACCGACCACGACGGTGCAGTTGCAGGTCCCGCCGCGCATCTCGGGCCCATACGCCGGCATCCAGGTAACCTCTCGGTTGTCGTCCATACCGGCCAACGCTATCAGCTTGCCAATCAGGAGCACGCCCTGGCCCCCGAAGCCCGCAAGAATAATCTCGGATTGCATTGCCGCCTCCAGCCTCTAGGCCGCCTCGGGGACCTTCTTGTCGCCCAGAGGGAAGTAGGGTGTCATCTTGTCGACCACCCAGCCGCACGCATCATGAGGAGTCTGTCCCCACCCCGTCGGGCAGGTCGACAGGATCTCGACCAGGGAGAAGCAGACGCCGTCCATCTGGTACTTGAACGCCTTACGAATGGCTTTCCGAGCAGCCAGAATGTGCTTTGGGTCGTGCACTGAAACCCGCGTGAGATAAGCGGGTGTCTGAAGCTCATTCAGCAACTCCACCATGCGGATTGGCTCCCCCGCATGCTTCACGTCACGTCCGGCGCGAGTCGTGCTCGTTATCTGACCAGGCAAGGTGGTGGGAGCCATCTGCCCGCCGGTCATGCCGTAGATTGCGTTATTGACGAAGATGGCCGTAACCTTCTCTCCACGGTTGGCGGCATGCACCGTCTCAGCCATTCCTATGGAGGCAAGATCGCCGTCGCCTTGGTAAGTGAACACCGCAAGGTCGGGCCTGCCCCGCTTGATGCCGGTAGCCAAAGCCAGCGCTCGGCCGTGCGACGCCTGCTGCATATCCACGTTGAAGTAGTTGTAGGCGAGCACCGAACAGCCCACCGGAGCGATTCCCACCGTCTTCTCTCTGATGCCGAGGTGGTCAATCGCATCACCGATTAGGCTGTGAATCACGCCGTGCGTACAGCCGGGACAGTAGTGAAGCGGAGCGCCGGTCAATGCCTCTGGTGGCGCTGTGCGCTTGCCTTTGACCTCTACCTGGATCGCCTCGTCAGGACACATGAGAACGCAGCGCCGGCAGCCGGTGCATTTGTCCGCCTCCTTTGCCACCGGATAGAAGTATCCCTTGGCGTTGATCTTCTCGGACATCCCGAGCGCTTGCTCGGGACAGACACGGGTGCAAAGCTCACAGCCTTTGCACCTATCCTTTTCGACATGGACCGTTGGCACGAGATGCTCCAATGCTCAAAGCGCGAGGGCGCGGCGAAAACCGGCTTTCCGCTGTACATGCGGCGGCAGAATGTAACGCTCCACTACCAGCACCGGACAACCAAGCGCCTCGCCCTTGTTGGACGGTAAGGGGAAAAGGTTATGGGGTACACCACAAAAACGAAGAGGAACGCCGCTCGAACGAGATAGGGCGCGGCTGGCCTCGAGGCCTTTTTCGATAATCTCTGGTGTCGTCTCGTCCATGAGATGCGTGTTGGATACCAGACCTGTAACCTTCAGGCCAGAGGCATTCTCGATATCCGTAACCATTCTCGACAGCGCCTCGCTGTCATCGGCGAACGGCCGGCTGATATTGACCACGAATAACAGATCCGTGAGGTTCGGATCTATAACCTCCGCAAGACTACCCAGCACGCGGGCTCCGTTGTCATTCCCGCCGGCATCGATCAGCAAAGTGGGTCGTTCAGCCTCGGTCCCCCATCTCCCGCCTTCCCGCCCGCCACGGGCAACCCCGATATGTCCGCGCACCTCGGGACAAACTATCGGGATATCCGCATAGACCATTTCACCGCCTGGGACCACCACCTCGATTCCCGCATCACCCAGGGCGTCGCGAACAATCCTGCTGCGGAAGTAGGGTTTAATGAGATCGAGATCAATGAGCGTGGCGCGGCGGCCAAGGGCCGTAAGCCTCACCGCTAGGTTCACGGCTATCTCGCTCTTCCCGGACCCGGCATGCCCCACAAGAATCACAACTGGTCGGGTGAGGGCCTCCAGAGGCTCAAACTCGGCATGCTGGCTAGAGGTCGTCACGGCGGACATTCTGCCCCCCGTCCGCCCAAACGCAACCCTCGGGCCCGATTATCCCGTGATCTCCGGTTTAGAACCAAAAGCCGCGGACGGCTCACGCCTGTATAAGAGCAAGAGCCGTCCGCGCTCCGGCGGATGAAATCACCGCTAACCCGACTTCACCTCAATCTTCCGAGGACGAAGTCCCTCCGATTTCGGCAGGTGCACGGACAGCACGCCCTCCCGGAGGTCAGCCTCGACTTTCTCCTGATCTATACCCTGGGGCACCATGAAGCTCCTGAAGTAATCACCCGGACGATGGTCACGGGCCAGAAGGGAGCCGGGTTCCTCTCTTGCATCTCGCTTGGCGTGCAGGGTCAGCTCGTTTTTCTCGAGAGTTATCGAAAGACCGTCCTCGGTCACTCCCGGCACATCAGCGACCAGCAGTATCTCCTGATCGTTCTCGTAGATATCGACCGGTGGTGAAAAAAGCGCCGATCGGTCGCGGTAAGACTCCGGTTTCTTCTCCTCTTGCCTCACGATTCCTTGTGTCATTGTCAAACCTCCTTTTACCCAATCCCAAACTGGTTCTTTCCTAACAAACCCTTTTCAGCCGGCCTTTACGGTGATCTGGCGAGGCCGCGCTTCCGGGGCCTTGGCGATTCTCACATCGAGAACACCATTCTTCAGCGTCGCGCCACAGCTTTCCGCGTTGACCCTGAATGGAAGAGTGAAGCTCCTCGAAAACCGCATCGCCCCACGTTCACGTCGATGGGCGGAGTAGCCTTCCGGCACCTCGACGGGCCGCGTGCCGGAGACGGTCAGCACATCTTGATTGACCTGAAGATCGAGATCCTTCTCCGAAACACCGGGCACCTCGGCACGGAGAACCAGCTCGGACCCCGCATCGTAAAGGCTGCTCGGTGGCCAAGTGCTCAACCCGGCGGGATCAGTATCACGTTCGACGCCTACGTCGTCGAAGGCACGCTCCATCCGTCGCCGTATCTCATCCAGCGCCGTAAACGTGCGATCGATGTTTCCCCAGCCGAAATCATTGTTCCATCTCGTCAAGAATGGCATCTATTCTCACCTCCTGTGCTGGTTGGACCTGTTGACACACCGGCGGCAGGCACACCTCGCCCTTCTGGCGCCGCCGGCCGGGCTCACCGGGTATCCGGCGGCCGGCCCGTTGCCCCCGCGGCATCCGTCTTCTGGGAACGAGTGCCGCCTGCCTGGCAACGCAAGGACAAGGTAATCATCGCCGGACGATGTCAAGACGCGCTTGCGCCGCCACCTGACGAACTTCGGTAAGCCTCGCAACTACCCCGGACGGACGGAAACGCTGTCCTGGCCGGCTGTGCCCCCCATTGAGGACACTGACTGCAAGCTCACGCGGACCGGCGGCCCTCTTTGTGTCGGTTCAAATCCAGAGGCAACGGTCAGCCATAGTAGCGGTAGAGCACCTTCGCCACCATCACCGGCTTTCGCCCGCCCTCGACCTGCATCGCGCAGAAAAGCTCGATCTGCACCCCACCGGGAACATCTTCTACTTCTCCCGCCTCCACCTCTAGACGAACTCTTCGTCCCACGGGCAGCGGAGCGGGGAAACGCAGCCTGTCTAGCCCGTAGTTGAGCGCCATTCGAACGTCTCGCACCTCGACCACCTGTCCAAGAAGATACGGAAGCAACGACAAGGTGAGATAACCATGAGCAATCGTGCCGCCGAAACGGGAATCGGCGGCTCTTTTCGGATCCGTGTGGATCCACTGATGATCCATCGTGGCGTCAGCGAATCGGTCGATTCTGTCCTGAGCGACCTCGAACCATTCGCTACTGCCTACCTCCCGCCCCGCGAGGCCTCTTATCCCCTCGATGCCCTCGATTATTCGAGCGGCCATTACGGCTCCTTTCAGTCCCTGCAGGTAAGTGCGCTGCCCATCAAGCTCATTACCAAGTCTGCCCCACCGAATCCATCTGTCAACCCCGCAGTGCACGACGCGCGTCGGGGGAGAGAACGAATGCCGCGCGGTGCGATTCGGCGTCATAGAAACGACATCCCAGGAGACCTTCCGCGCGCTCCCGGTCCACCTCCGCGGGATCATCGCCAAGAGTCGCCAGGACGAGGTTCCAAAGCCCCCCCGGATAAACCGCCGACCAGCAGTGGTAGGCACGGGCCATCCCAAACACACGCCCGAGCCCACGGTATGCCGTGCGTAGCACATCCGGAAGGAACCACCATGATCCCGCCTGCACCGACACGGCGCCATGCTCCCCGATCCGACAGCGCAGAGCCTCATAGAAACGATCAGAGAATAGGATTGTACCGGGACCGACGGGATCTGTCGCATCCACCACGATTAGATCATATCCCTCGGCCGGGACCTCCGCTGCCTCCTCTAGAAAACGAAGTCCATCCTCGTTGCGGATCTGGAGCCGCGTGTCCTCATGCAGCGCCCCTCCCCTCGGCGACCTCCAAATACCGGGAAGAAGCTCGCGAGCCGCCCTGGTGACCTCGGGGTCTATATCAACGAGATCCACGCGCCCGACATCCTCGTGTCGTAGAGCCTCCCGAGCGGCACCACCATCGCCGCCCCCGATGATCAGCACGTTCTTCTTCCGACCGGTGCCGGCTCCGGCGCGGCACAGTCCGGGGTGCACTATCAGCTCGTGATAGGCGGCCTCATCCGCTTCGGCGCACTGGATGTTGCCATCAAGGACGAGCATACGACCAAGCTCCTCGGTTTCAAGGACCCTGACGTGCTGGTATGCGCTTTCTACGTCACGAAGCACTCGCTTGACGCGCACACTGAGGCGCAGTCCACCAGACCAATTATCGGTGAACCATCCTTCCTCGCGGGAGCATCCCTTGGTGCCGATCGCGACCATTGCAGTCAAGTCGAGGCCACGGCCCGCGGCCGAAGCATGTCGAGGCGCCGCCCGGTTACGACTCCTCGAGCTTCCTCACGGAAGTCCACCTCGTCTGCTTCGAGCCGCTCTTTCAGCAGGCCGCGCAGTTTGAATAGCTGTGTCTCGTCGCTGCAGGTGAACAGATCCACTGCCGCAAAACAGTACTCCGGCCACGTGTGTATCGACAGATGGCTCTCGGCGATGACGACCACCCCGCTGACGCCTTGAGGCGAGAAGCGGTGGAAAACCTCCTGCACCACCGTACAGTCCAGATCTATCGCTGTCTGTTTGAGAACGGAACGCAGGTATGATGTGTCGTCTAGAATCTTTGGGTTGCACCCGTATGCGTCGAGCAGGGCATGGCGTCCGAGACTGTGCATCCCGGGTCCCTCCTATCCATCGGGGTGACACAGCGCCACCTTGGTCGGGCCGGCAGGAGTGGGGCGGGTACAGGAAAGAAGTACCACAGTCAAGCGAAAAGAACGCGGACCCTTGGAAAAAGCGGCTCCGCCTGCACGAAAATGTTGGAGCACTCGCCCCCAAGATTTCAGAGATCTTCCGATTGTCAGGAGCATTTTGAAGACACGTTGCGCTATATTCGCCTCATGCACCCGTACCCAACAGCCTTCTCGAGAGTCTTGGTCGCCATTGCCGCCTGTATTCTCTTCGTTCCGGCACATGCTCGACAGGAGCTTCATGTCGATCTCCGCTCCACCGTGCCCCCCGGATCCGAAGAAGGACCGGCACTGCTCATCACGCCAAGAAAAGACGTGTCCTGGATGAAGCTGACGCTGACTCGAACTGGTGCTGACGGAGAGACCAAGAAGGTTACGCTGAATCCCGGCTTGACAACTAATCGGCAGAACGAAGTGCCGCTGCCACACCCGAAAGGCAGTTTCTCTTGGGAGGGGACGTTGAGCGTGGGATTCTCGGACGGAACCGAGGGAGCAATGCCTCTTTCGTTCCAGACCTCACGGCTTGCGGAGATGAGGATCGAGTCCGACGCGACCCGCGACGACATAATGGCCCGGCGAGTCGTCATTCGGGCCGATCGCGACATCGACCGAGCGGTCGTTCGCGTCACGGGAGAAGGAGGCCGGGATCTGGGCAGGACAAACCTCAATCTTGACGGCGCGAAGGCGGGCTCGGAGCTTGTCGTCGAATGGGACCAGGACGTCGATGGGGATCCATTGATAGTCGAGGTCACACTGCATGACGTTCACGGCTCCAACGCCGGAATCCAGTGGATGCCCTGGGAGGTGAGAATCGACCACGAAACCGTCGAGTTCGACACGGGCGAATCCAGAGTGCGAGAGGATCAAACCCATAAGCTGGAAGCCGTGCTGGGTAAGCTGAACGACGCTCTTCAGCGCTATGGCGCGGTGGTGGACGTGAGCTTGTGGATCGCTGGGCACACGGACACGGTCGGAAGCCGGGAGATGAACCGCCGTTTATCGGAGGCCAGGGCTCGAGCCATCGCCACCTGGTTCAGGCGATCCGGAGTTACCGTCCCCATACACTACCGAGGGTTCGGTCAAGACTCCCTTCTGATCGACACCCCGGATAACGTGGACGAACCGCGAAACCGGCGCGCCGATTACGTCGTGGCCGCGGAGGACCCTTACGCCGACCGCGACCTGCCGGGTCGCTGGCAGCGCCTGCCCTGACATGGGCAAATGTCTACGTCTTGAGGCAAAGGCGCCGACGTAGTAGTCGAGGTCGACATGATTGTGCGCCCTATTCTCAAGGTAGCCCTGTTCGTCTTCACCGCCGCCCTCCTAGGTGCGACACCCGCTAGAGGCGATGAACCCTCCCCGGCCGCCGCTGAATCGACGTCCAGGTCTCCCGGCCTGACCGCCACCGAGCATAGCGTCCAAAGCAGAGCCTGCGCGAGCCCGCGCCACGCGGTCGAGGTGTTCTTGCACTGGACCGCTCCTGAACGCTTCGCCGGGGAACGGGCTGCCCAGTGTTTCGATCTCTCGCTGGAATCGGATGCCGCCGCCGGCTCGATAAGAGCTCGGCAGCTGGTCGAGGTTCTAAACGCCAGGGGCCTGAACCTCACCGCGGAAGCAACACCGTCGGACTCGAACCATCTCGACGCTCAGGGCGAAGAGCGGTTCACGCCTTTTCCAAGACAGCTTCCCTTGCTCCGCGTGGAAAAGGTCAATGACCGGTGGCTGTGGAGCGCATCATCGATAGCGGCAATCCCTGACCTGCATTCCGAGACCTTCGCAATAGATCTGCGAGTATTTGGAGATCGTCTGCCGCAGTGGGCCAAGGGGAATCTGCTGGGCATCGAGGCATGGAAGCTTCTTGGGCTGTTGAGCGTCATAGTCCTTGCGGTGTTCGTGCGCGTGCTGGTCATGTTCTTCGTAGCCGCGCATGCAAAACGCTTGATGGGTCGCCTCGGAGCCAAATGGGGTAGCGCCCTTCTTGCTCGTATCGACAACCCGATCGGCACACTGGCAGCCGCGGGCGTAGCCGCGCTGTTCATCCCTTCCCTACTCCTGCCCGCCCAGGCGACCTTGGTCGGAATGCTGGCCGTCCGCGTGCTGGCCGCCTTCAGCGGAGTTTGGGCGGTCTATCGACTTGTTGACGTGGCCGGCGGATGGCTGGAGCAACGGGCAGCGAGGTCGGACACCTCTCTCGAGGACCAGCTGGTTCCGCTGGTCAGAACCTCACTCAAAGTGTTCGTGGTATGCGTCGGCGTCGTCTTTGTCCTTCAGAATCTCGACGTGGACGTGGCGGGCCTGCTGGCGGGCCTTGGGCTGGGCGGGCTGGCCTTCGCGCTGGCCGCGCGTGAGACTATCGCGAACCTCTTCGGCGCCGTAACGGTATTTCTCGACAAGCCCTTCCAAATCGGGGACTGGATCGTGGTCAACGGCCAGGACGGCATCGTCGAACAGGTAGGATTTCGTTCTACACGCCTTCGCACCTTCCATAACTCCGTGCTCAACGTGCCGAACAGCACCATCGCTGGAGGAATAGTCGACAACTACGGCGCAAGAAAGTACCGCCGCATATTCACGACCATAGGCGTCACCTACGACACCACGCCCGAGCAGATGCAAGCCTTCGTGGAAGGCATCAGAGCCGTTATCAAGGCCAACCCGAGCACCAGGAAGGATTTCTACGAGATCCATTTCAATGACTTCGGGGATCACGCCCTGGAAGTCATGGTGTATCTGTTCGTGAAGGCCGACACCTGGAGTAAGGAGCTGCAGGAGCGCCATAAAGTGTTGCTGGAGATACTCCGTCTGGCCAAGGATCTCGGGATTGACTTCGCCTTTCCCACACAGACGTTGCACGTCAAGAGCATGCCCGAGCCCGGCGCCGTTCGACCTCCCAGGACAGGCCCCGAAAACCTTGCCGAAGTCGTCACCTCGTTCGGGCCCGGCGGTTCGAGAGCCCGCCCCGAAGGCCCCCGGATCACCGATGGCTTCCTGCCATCTCAGGAGAAGATGGAGGCCAAGGCCAAGGTGACCGGTGGCAAGCCCGGCTCCGCCGCCGTGGGAGCGGGCGCAAGACTGCTCGACGACGACTAAACCGGAGATAGTTACCCCTCTGCCAAGTAGCTCGAACGACAAAGGGCATTTCTCTGCTTTGGAAGGGGTGGATAACCGAGACGGTTGAGATTATTTTCGTGCTGCATGAGCCACAAGCAAGAGCTTTGGGATGCGGCCCGGGAATGGCTGGAGCAAGATGACGACGAGGAAACGAGAGCCGAGCTTCGGGACATCTTGAAACGAGCGGACGTCGAAGCACTGAACGAGCGCTTCGGCGGCCGCCTTCAGTTCGGCACCGCCGGGCTCCGGGGCATCCTGGGCGCCGGGCCGAACAGGATGAACCGGGTCATGGTTCGCCGCGTGACGGCCGGTCTGGCTGAATACCTCAAGAGCGCCTTGCCCAACGCCCGCGAGCGGGGCGTGGTACTCGGTCATGATGCTCGCCGAAAAGCCGACGTCTTCGTAGCCGACGCGGCCTCGGTCCTTTTGGGCGCCGGCTTCAAGGTCCACTTGCTTCCGGCGCTGGTGCCGACACCCCTCACGTCTTTTGCTACCACAAGGCTCGGCGCCGCCGCCGGCGTGATGGTCACGGCAAGCCACAACCCTCCCGAATACAACGGATACAAGGTCTTCTGGGAAACCGGCGGCCAGATCATTCCCCCTCACGATGCCGGAATATCGGCAGCGATAGACCTCGTCGGCCGCACCGACCTGCTGCCGATGGTCACTCTGGAGGAGGCGCGTGCCCAGGACAGGCTGCTTGACGTAGGGTCGGACCTTTTCGAGGCCTACTTGAAGGGTATCAGCAAGCTGGGAGCGCACCCGTCCGCGCTGCCTGCCCTGAAGCTCGCCTATACTCCGCTGCACGGAGTGGGTCTGGATCTGACCAGGAGAGCGCTCGCGAAGGCCGGTCTCGAGCACTTTCGGGTTGTTCCGGATCAAGCAGAACCCGACGGCTCATTTCCCACTGTTCGCTTTCCAAACCCCGAAGAGAAGGGAGCCATGGATGCCGTGATCGAGCTGGCCCGCGATAGCGGCTCGGATCTGGCGATCGCCACGGACCCCGACGCCGACCGCCTGGCGGTGGCGGCACCTGAAGTTGCTGATGGAGACTTCGAGATCCTGGGAGGCGACGAAGTCGGAGCCCTTCTTGCCCATTACCTTCTTACCGAGGGTCATGGCGGCCCGGAGCGGCTCGTCGCCACGACCATCGTCTCATCCCGGATGCTGGCCGCCATCGCCGAGTATCACGGCATCAGCTACCTGGACACTTTGACCGGCCTGAAGTGGATCGCTGACGCCGCTCTTCGGCACAAGCAAGAGCACGGCTCCCGGCTGGTGCTGGGATACGAGAACGCCTTGGGATACACCATCGGGGAGCTGGTTCGGGACAAGGACGGGGTAAGCGCGACATTGGTGTTCGCCGAGATGGCGGCTTGGCTCAAGACGCAAGGCCGCACGGTGCTCGACTACCTGGAAGAAGCTAACAGGCTCTATGGGCTCTATCTCACTCGCACCACCAGCCTGGTGTTCGATGCGGGTGAAGCCGGCAAAATCGCTTCCATCATGGACCGCGTACGAAAGGAGCCGCCGGCGCACCTTGGGGACATGGAGGTGACCGAGTCGATCGACATGTCACGCGGCGACCGAGGCCTTCCACCCGAGAACTTGTTCGTTCATCACCTGGAAGGAGGCACCAGGGTTCTTATTCGCCCCTCCGGAACAGAGCCCAAGCTCAAGAGCTATTACGAGGTCAAGGAAGTGGTACAAAAGGGCGAGCCGGTTTCCACAGCCCGAGCACGAGCGAGGGCCGCTCTTGACTCGCTGGAGAAGACACACCAGGCCTGGCTTCGTGCAGCAGCTTTTTGAGTAATCACCGCCGGGGGGGTAGCACGGCACCCAGCATCAAAGACACTGGGCCCAACCTCGCGGATCCTAGGAAAAAGAAGGACACATAGTGTTACCCATGCAACCGACAATTGGCGCAGCATACGTGCGTACCACCCGCGCGAGGCGTCGATCCAGAATCGTAATTTCCGGTTTGGCATAACGGCGCGGGCCGGGCCCGCGCCTATGTGCTCGCCGTGTTTGTCAGCCCGTGGGGACGCACACGTTGTGAACGCCGGTGGCCGAAGGGGTGCAGTCATACGCTCCGGAGCAGGTCATCGAGGCGCTGCAAGGCTCGTAGCACCTGTGACCCTCGCCGACATCCGCGCAAATGAGCCCGTCCGCGCACAGCTTGGTGCAACGCTGTCCCTTACCGGGACGCTGCGGCTGGTTATCGCAGGTGCGAGAGATAGGCGCACAGTAGGTGCCGCCGGTGGCCAGGCTGCCGTCCGACTCCACGCAGTACTCCTGCGGATCCTCGTTGTGGAAGTGGAATACGTCGCAGCCGAGACCAGGCCGGTAGTTGGGATGTAGGGGGTTCGACAAAGGACACTGGCCATTGTCGCAGGGAACGATCGAGCCTCCACAGGAGTAGCCGCTTGGACAGGGCACCGCGGCGTCGCGATCGCACTCGGGCGCGCAGAACGACTCCTCCTGACCTTCGATGAGGAAGGTCAGACAAACGGAGCCATCCGGGCACTGCTGCGTTAGCGACCCGGGGTCGCAGTGATCGCAGTAGGCGCCTTCCTCCGTCACGCACTGGCCGCCCTGGCAGATCTCGCCCATTCCGCATTGCTCGAGACGATCGCACGTATCACCTCTGCACTCCTGGTTGACGCATGCCTCCGCGATCCAGCAGTCATCGTTGTCCTGGCAACCTCGACGACACGCGCCGTCTTGGCAAATTCGACCGAAGGGGCAGTCCGCGTCTACCGCGCAGTAGCCGCTGGTGCAGAAACCATCGTCTGTGTTGCAAACCAGACCTTCGGGACAATCAAAGCTGCTGGTGCAAGCGGCCCGCTCCTGGCAAAAGCCGAAGTCGTTGCAAAACGCTTCCTCGCCGCATGCTTCGTCGTTCTCGCAGCGGCAGTCGCGAGTCTGCGAGTCGCAGTAGAAGCCCTCTCCGCACGCCTCATCGCTCTCGCATAGACACCTTTCGTCATCGCCAAGCTCGAAACCCGGCGGACAGCAGATATCGAGAACGCACACGCACATGTTCGCGCTTTCATCGAACGCATAACCCTCCGGGCAGCATTCATCGGAAGCGCAGACGCACGCGACGGCTTCGTGATCGAACCTATAACCTTCCGGGCAGCAGTCATCAGTGGAGCACACGCACAGGCCGGTTTGAACGTCGCATACCGCCCCTTCCCCGCAGGCGCCTTCCACCGAGCCGTCGCAGTGACAGGTCGGCCCTTCGAGCTCGTCGACACAATAAAAGCCCTCGGGACAGCGGATCACCCCGGCGGCGCACGACCCACTCGCACCCCCGCCGCCGCCATCGCCGCAACCGGCCGCAAAGAACGGCAGCAGGAGGAGAACGGCGGCGAAGGCCACCGGCACGCCGGCCAAGAGCAAAACCCTGGCCACGCCTCCCGAAAACGACAGGTCCTCTTTCAGAATCTTCGAACCACTCATGACGTCACCCTGTAGCGAACATGGATTACCGTTGCGGCAGGCGGAATGTAGTTGCCATCGAACCGGATGCTCTGGGTCGGCTCGTCGTAACGCCAACCTTCCGCGGGATCCTCCACAATCTCCTCCTCGTCGACTTCGACCGTTATGCCCTGACTCGGATCCGCGCGATGCGACAGCGGAAACACCCTGCGCAGGCCGGCGGACTCAAGGCCTATCTCATCCAAGGCGGGCCCGTAGTCCTTGTCGCAAACGCTGCCGAACACACCTCCCGTCCTTACGACCATGGCATGGATGCGCTCGGCGGGATCGGCTCCGGCGCCGATGATGTGCTCGTGCTCGGGATCCACGCAGCCATCCGGCAGATCCCCGGCAATTGCGGAAAAACGGATCAAATCATGATTTCCCGGACCCTTGAGGCCAAGGAAGGCGCGCTCGTAGAAGCCTTGGCTTCCGGGCGACTTGTCGTCCTCGTCGGTCAGAGCGATGATGGCCAGCATCGCCTCATGGCGCGGAAAGCCGTGCAGACCGCTTTCGACTACCCTGCGCGCCGACTCGAAGCTCTCCTCGGCGCCGACCTGGAAGGGCCTGTTGGTCCGCTCCATGAACTGCTGCAGATCGTCCTGCGGCGTCAGCACGGGAGGGCTGCCGATTAGGCGGCCGCCTCCACCATCTGGAGAAAGATCGGTGGTCGTCATTCCTAGCTGAAAGTCCAACTCCAGCTCGTCCAACACGTTGATGAACCTATGGAAGTTCTCTTGAATGTTCACCAGGTGGTCACTCATCGACTCGGTGACATCGACGACCCAGAGAATGTCCAAGGCGGCGTCTCGCTGGTAGAACTGGTCCACCCAAGCTTCCCGCTCCATGACCTCGGGACCTTCTATGCGGGGGTCGTCATGATCCGGTTCCTCGATTACGGGCTCCCACTGCTGGAGACCAACGTCATCGTCACAACCCGCAATAAAGATGAGCGCGGCAATAAGAATCAACGAGCCCATGCAGGCCCATAACCTTTGAGACATCATGTTCCTCCTCCACTTTTCAAGCCTTGCATATAGTCTACCCCACCGGCTCATTCGTTTGAAAGGCAATAAGAAAGGAAACCTTACAAATCTCCGAAGCGCGCCTCCCAATTGACAGAAGGCCATTCATTCCGTTCCCTAGCGGGTACTCAGCCTCGAGCGCCGGTCGTTGTCATCCATGGGAACAAAAGGATAGCATTGCCAAGGCCGACATGTCCTGCTCAATCGATACACCCCACATCTACAAATCCGCGGCAATCCCTTTGCCTACTTTGGCTGCTTGTTTGCTTCTCGTCATCCTCGCTTCCCTGGCAGGCTGCCGTGACAGGAGCCCGGAAGAGGAGCCCGATGCGGAGCCAAAGGAGCAGCCGGCCGAGCCCGGCATCAGCCACGTCTCGGCCTCCCTCGATCTTCCGCTAAATACCGGGGATCTGGAGCAAATCAGGAAGCGAGGCACACTCCGGGTCCTGGTGGCTTCCGCCGAGGAAGCTTTCCTGCCCCGTGCCGGAAGCCCGGCGTCCCACGACCGGGCGATGGTGCGCGAGCTTGCGGGCAGGCATGACCTGGAGGTGCAGTTCATCTTGGTGCCGGAGCACGACCGCCTCATTCCCATGCTGCTGGAGGGAGCGGGCGACCTCATCGCCGCTCAACTGACGTCCACGGAAGCGAGACGAGAGGAGGTCTCCTTCACCTGGCCGCTACACAGCGTCGACGAGGTGGTCGTCGGCCGGAAAGGCTCGAAGGATCAGCCTGAAGAGCCCGCGGAGCTTGCCGGCAGGGAGATACACGTTCGCCCGGGCTCTTCATACGCAGAGACCTTGGCCGAGATAGCAAAGGAGCTCACGCCCGGCCCGGTAGTAGTTCCAGTGCAAGAAGATGTGGACACGGAGACAATCGTCTACGAGGTCTCCGCCGGCATTCGACCTCTTACCGTCGTGGACAGTCATCTTCTGACGGCAATCAAGACATACAACTCCGATGTACAGCCTCTCTTCTCGATACGCGAAGGCAGGGACATCGCCTGGGCGGTCCGCCCGGACAACCCGGATCTCAAGTCCACAATCGACTCTTTTCTCATCGAGAAAGCGATGACCGCCCATGTATCCACCGCTTTCACGGGAGATCTGGAAAAGATTCGCGAACGCGGCCGGCTCCGGGTGCTGACCCGAAACAACCCGGTGACCTACTTCCTGCATCGCGGCGGCCCGTTCGGCTTCGACTACTCCTTGGCTCAAATGGTGGCGGACGAACTCGATGTGCGCCTAGAGATGGTGGTCCCTCCTTCTCGAGATCTACTCATTACCTGGCTGCTGGAAGGCCGAGGCGACGTGGTGGCGGCGTCCCTCACCATCACACCCGAACGCGGCGAGCAGGTGGCTTTCTCGGAGCCCTACCTGCTGGTGGAAGAAGTGCTCGTCGGACCGAGTAACGGGACGCCCGTCGAGTCCATCGAGGACCTGGCCGGGAATGAGATTCACGTTCGAAGATCCTCCAGTTACTTCGAGACCCTGCAAGGGCTTGCCCAGGAAGTAGACGGCATCGAAATAGTCGAGGCCCCGGAGGAGCTCGAAACCCAACGCCTCATCACCATGGTCGCGGACGGCGAGATCCCGTTCACGGTAGCCGACACACACATTCTTCAGGTCGAGCTGACCTACCGTGACGACGTCGAGCCGGTTCTGGTGCTCACCGGCGAGCCCGGGGCCGAGCCGCCTGCCACCGGCGAGATAGGCATAAGGGGCTCAAAGCAAATCGGCTTCGCCGTGCGACCCGACAACGAGGAGCTTCTCGATTTCCTAGACGACTTCGTCCGCCGCACCTACCGTGGAATGGAATACAACATGGCGAGGCGACGCTACTTTCAGCACCACAGGCGCATCGGCGGAACCCATGCGACGCGAGTAGGAAAAGACGGTCGTCTATCGCCCTTCGATGAGCTCATTCACACTTTCTCGAGGAAATACAACCTGGACTGGCGCCTGATGGCCGCGCTGGCTTTCCAGGAGAGCCGGTTCGACCCAAACGCGGAGAGTTGGGTGGGAGCGCTAGGCCTGTTCCAGGTGATGCCCGCCACGGGCGAAATGCTGGGCTTTCAAAACCTTCGCGATCCCCGGCAGAGCACACACGCAGGCACCGTGTACTTCCACCGTCGTCTGTCCAGGCTGGACTCGCGCATTCCGTTCGACGAGAGGGTGCGCTTCGCGCTTGCCGGCTATAACTGCGGCATCGGGCACGTGGCCGACGCCAGACGCCTCGCCGCCCGAAAAGGCTGGGATCACAACAAGTGGTTCGACAACGTCGAACGGGCGATGTTGCTGCTCATGCAGCCGAAATACCACCGCTCCTCGCGGCATGGTTACGTTCGAGGCACGGAGCCGGTGAACTACGTGGCGTCGATACAGAACCGCTACGACAACTACGTTCAGATGGTAGGTGACAGCCCGGCATCACCAGAGGACAACGACGGTTAGCTCCGATGAGGCCGGATCAGGCTGGACGAGTTCGTCTCGGGCTGGTACCTCCATTCTCATGACCACCCACAACGACTCCCAAGCCTGCTGCCTGCACGTACATCTCGACGGCATCACTCCGCCCATCTGGCGCCGCCTCTTGGTACCGCCGGCGATGAGTCTCTTCGAGCTTCATCTCGTGCTTCAGGCGGCATTCGATTGGGACGACTGTCATCTCCACGACTTTCGTCAAGGCAAGGGCAAGGCACGACGGCTGCTCGCACTGCCCGAGCTACGCGACGTGGACTTCCACCATCATGATACCGACCTCCCGAAAGAGGAGGAGGTAACAGTGGCCGAGGTGCTGGCGAGAAAAGGTTCGTCCATCACCTACGTGTACGACTATGGCGACCACTGGGAACACATCGTTCGGTTGGAGAGCCGCCCGCGGGACGACGGGCCGCTCCCCCGATGCTTGGATGGGGAAAGGGCTGCTCCTCCGGAGGACTGTGGCGGGAACACCGGCTACCACGCTTGCCTAAGCGCGCTCGATGATCCCCATGCCGCACCCGAAACCGTGGACTGGCTCGGCGAATGGGCACCCGAGCACATTGATATCGGAACGATAAACGAGGACATCGCCGACCGCCTCTCGGAGGCAAACTCGACGCGTCTGCCGGTGGCTGCCGATCTACTCGAAGCTCTTCGAAGCCCGGATGACCTCGGAGTCCCGGAATCCTCGGTGGCTAGATTTCTGGAGGCGGCCGGCAGCCTCATCCAGGCCTTTCCCGAAGAGGCCGGGGTCGCCGGCTATCTCGAGGCTCCAGAGGCGGGGATACCAAAAGGGGTCCTGGATCTGACGGATGAGTATCTCTTCGACGGCCCCTGGACCTTGATGCTCCACGAGAACGAAGAGGACTTTCTCGGCACTGCTCCCGGCGATGCGCCACAGGCAAAGCGACTGCTCACGGTAGCATTCCTGCCCGCCTTCAGCCTGCCGCCGTCGTCACGCGATCTTCTGCCAACCGGGGTGAACGACATCGTAGCGGTCCCGGCCGTTCTGCTGCCCGAAGGCCTCACCCCGCCGAATCACGAGGAAATCGACCTCCTATCGACCTGCATCGAGGTCCTTACCCACTCCCTTGGACAGTGGGACACCGACGAACCTCTGCCGCCCGGCGTGGAGGGGGCCTGGGATCTGGCGGGCCGGACCGTGGAGATACGTTTCTCTCCGGACCCCGCGCTGTGCCGCCATGACTCCTATTTGGCCTCGGAGAATGAGGGGCTTCGCCTGGGCTTCGAGAAGGAAGAGGACCTGGATGACGCCGGCGAAGCTTGAAGCTTTGTGTCACTTTGCCGAAGTGAACACGCTCACCCTGTGCTATTAGGACCGTCATGGCTCACATAGACCAGAAGCGAAGCCACTCCATGGGAAAGGAAGCGGCACGTCAGGTAGCCGAGCAGATAGCGGAGGACATCGGCGAGAAGATTGGTGCCAGCTACCTATGGGACGGTGATCGACTCCGGTTCGAAAGAACGGGGGCCAAGGGAAGCATAGAAGTCTCCGAGGAAGAGGTGCGGGTTCAGGTCGAGCTTGGGTTCATGCTGCGCCCTTTGAGATCGAAGATCGAGAGCAAAGTCCGGGACTATCTCGAGAACTCACTGGCCTGACGGCTGTCTTGCGGGCTGATCCGGCCTTTCGAACCCGTCGAAACGAAAGGTTACACGCAGGATGCGCAAATCATGGCTGCGTACAACCTAGCGGCACGGTGGACCTCATCCAGTGAGACATGCTCGAAACGGGTGTGCGCCACTTCCAAGCGACCCGGCCCGCATATCACGGGAAGCGTACCGGCGGTGTACAGCGTGGGGGCATCGGAGTGCGAACGGAAGGTGCCGGGCTCCCAAGTCAAACCCTCGGCCTGAAATGCAGAGCCCAACGGGGCCAGCCGCGGGTCTCCCGGGTGCGTGGCGTAACCCGGCGCCCAAAACAGCTCTTCGAAGGATAGGTCCGCTCTGCCGCCCCGCGGCAGCGCTTCCTTGGCCTCTTCTATCATCCCGGCAATGACGCCTCCGTCCAAGCCCGGCGGAAGGTGTACGTCCAGCAAAGCCTCGCACTGGTCGGCGGTCACGAAAACCCCGGTCCCTCCCCGAATCTCTCGAAGACTCACGGCCATCTGATCGCCGGCCGGCAAACGCGTCGCTTGCCGCAGTATGTCCGTGATCCAGGACAGCATGAGATGAATGGCGTTATCCCCTATCTCCGGAAGGGCGGCGTGAGCCCGCCGACCGAGCGAGGTAAGTCGATACTCGAGATACCCATAGTGGTCGATGCAAGGAATCAGCCCCGTAGGCTCACCGACCACGGTCAGCGGGGAATCAAGAACCTCGACCACTGCTTCGGAGCCATCTCCGATTTCCTCCTCACCGACCACGAACGCCACTTTCACTCCACGCTTCAGCGGTATCTTTGCCTCGGACACGGCAATGACGGCCTCAACCATGGCCGCGCACCCCCCCTTCATGTCGGCCGCTCCCAGTCCGTACACGAGGTCGCCGTCCTTTCGCACCTTGTGATCCTCGTCATGCTTGAGAGCTATGGTGTCGACGTGTCCTACCCACATCAAGGCAGCCGGCTCGGGACCAAGCTGCACTATTAGATTTGCACGTCGCGCCGCCTTGCCACCAGCCCTCCCGCCTCGAGGCTGATCGGCCACCTTCGCCACGACCGACACACTCGCCCTGTCGTCCTCGGTGGTCTCCTCGCTTTCCACCGGCTGCCGCCAGCTCGGCACGCCCGCCCCGTCAAGAGCGGCCTCGAACACTTCAGTGGCCGGCTCTTCCGCCAGCGAGGGGCTGTAGCGCCGCACCGCGTCCATGAGAAGCGCATCCAGCCGATCCACATTCATGTGCCGGAGAACTGATTCGAGCTCGGCTTTCACATCCGCTCCTTCCGGCGCCGGGGACGATTAGCAAGCCCCGCTACCGTCCTTCCCTATTACTCAGGGCTTGGCGCGCCGCCACTGTTCGCGTCTTCTTCACCTTCTTGCCCCTGCGCGACCGCCGGGCAACCTTGCTTCTGTACTTCGGGTGGCCGGTAAGATTCTTACTGAAAAAAACGTGCTCCCTCTCATCTCCAAAGCCCTGCTTGCGGAAGAAAGCCACCGCCGGATCATTTTCGGCATCGGTATCCACGATCATCATTCGCGCACCGTCCCGAATGAAAAGCTCGGTAAGCCGTTCCACGAGGCGCCTCGCCACTCCCGTCTGGCGATACTCCGTTTGTACGCACAGCCAGACCAGGTAACCATAGGTCCAGGCGCTGCGACGTTTCTCGATGAGAGTGCCCAGCACGAAACCCACGATACGATCGTTCTCCTCGGCCACCAGGCAAGTCTCGCCGTCATAGGCGAACATGGTGACCAGCTCATACTCGTCCCACGTGCGATAGAGGCTCGGCCAATCCTCGGCGGTGAAGTAGGTCTCCCCAAGGGAAAAGACCTCCGGCAAATCCTCTATCTCCATCTCTCGAATGACTACTGCTTCCATGTCTCGTACTCTTGCAACTGATTACTCCACGGAAAAGTATTCGAGCGATCAACGCTTGCGCCGGCTGCCCTTGCGCCGTTTACGCCGCTTTCGGCCATCGCTCGTCCGGCCATCGGCTGGTGTCCCCTGCTCATCCAGGCGACGCGTCCAAAGCTTATACGTCTCGTAATCACCGCCATAAGCCCTCAAGCGCATGTCGTAGAGGACCATCGCGTGAGAAACGTAAGCCTGGCGCAAAAATCTTCTCGAAGAAACACGCCGCTTTCGCTGACCCGCAAAGACGCGCTGAGCCCCGATGATGAGCCTCACTCGTTCGGCCACTCTTCGTGGTAGGCGCGCTGTACGCACCAACTCGCTCAGGAGAGCCTCCAGATCCTCGCTTCTAGAAGCGGGGAGCCCGTCCGAACTGAACAAGGGCGCCAGCAGAGCGGCCAGCAGGACAGCGTCATCGGGGGGAGTGCCCTTCTCATGGATCCACTCGTCTACTGCGTCGAGCAGCGCGAAGAAAAGTGCTTCCTCCTTGCGACCGAAGCTTTCGAGGTGCTTCGCCACGGGAGGAAGGATTACCGACAAAGCCCCTATTTCCTGGAGAAGAACGAAAGCGGCCCGGCAAGCCCCGCTCCGAAGAAGCCTAAAAATCTCCTCGGTTATTCTCGCCGGGGGGCAACGCGGAATTTCAGCCGCATGGGCTTTCATGGCAAACCAGGTGCCTTCGTCAATGTGGAAGCCGAGCTTCGCCGCGAATCGAACCGCCCGCAAGATCCGCACCGGATCCTCCGGCATTCGAACGGCCGGATCTCCAACCGTCCGAACCACCCCGGCCTCGAGGTCATCGCGGCCGCCAACGAAGTCGAGCACCCGCCCGGCGGCGGGGTCGTAAAAAAGGGCGTTGATGGTGAAATCCCGCCGCCGCGCATCTTCCTCGGCGGAGCCGTAGACATTGTCCGCCGATATGAAGAGATCGGACTCTTCGGAGTCCTCGTGCTCTTCCTCCTCACGAGGGTTTTTCCGAAAGGTAGCGGTCTCTATCACCTTGCCACCTCGAAAGTAGACATGGGCAAGGCGAAACCGACGGCCTATGAGTCGGCAGTTGGTGAAGGCGGCTTTCATCTCCTCCGGACGAGCGGATGATGCGAGATCGAAATCCTTCGGACAAAGGCCCAGAAGAAGATCCCGCACGCACCCACCGACCAGGTAGGCATCGTGACCGAAGCGGCGCAGCCGGAAGATCACCTTGGTGGCATCCGAGTCCAGTCTGGATGGCGGAATCTCGGGCTTACCGGCCGGTGACGTCTCCTCACGGGCAAGATCCTCCGATGCCTCCTCGAGCTTGGCTCGCTCAGCGGGATCCAGATACTCGTCGCGGTGCGGAAGAGGAGAATCCTCGTCCGGTTCGTCAATGTTCACGGCCCGATCCGGGGCGAGATCCTCGTCCTCCGCCGCTACACCAGCGTCGTCGTCGGAGCGAGCGGATTCCGGCAAGCCTTGCTCTCCGCCGGCCGCCCCGTTCGCCGTTTGCTTGGCATCGCGTTTTTCTTCACTCATTTTTGCTTAGCGTCCCAGCAGCATGGCCGAACATGGCATCCCACTCCCAGCCATAATCGTTGCCAACCTGCCTACCTCGATATCACAGCGCCGAGAATAACCCGACCACGAACAGGCCAGTTCGAAAGTCCGACGTGTGTGTAAGGTGCTGGTGATGTAGCATCGGCGACCTTCCGATGCAAACACGTGCGGATCTTCACTGCCATACCAATGCCTCCGATGGCGTGCTCCCCCCGGCCGCGCTGGTCCAGCTGGCGGCCGCGCGAAAGCTTGACGTGGTAGCCATCACCGATCACGACACGGTCGCGGGAGTCTCCGCCGCTCGAGATGCCGCATCGCGGCTCGACGTGGAGGTCGTTGCCGGAGTGGAGATCTCATGTCTCCACGTGAATAAGGATGTTCATGTAGTCGGTCTGTTCATAGACATCGACAATGCTCGGCTGCTCTCGCTACTCGAGTGCTCCCGTGCGGCGCGGAAAGAAGCAAGCATCCGCGTCATCAAGCGCCTGGTGGACCTGGGCGCGCCCTTGGACGACGTGGAGACAGACGATTTGATGAGGGGAGAGATGATCGGTAGGGCTCACTTCGCCCGTGCGCTCATAAGAGCCGGGCACGTTGCTTCAATGAACGAAGCCTTCAATAGATTCCTCGGCGAAGGGAAACCCGCCTATGTTTCGCGTGAAAGACCCACTGTCTCCGAGGCCTGTGAGGTTATTCATGAGGCAGGCGGAGTTGCTGCATTGGCTCATCCAGGAGGCAAACCCGGCCTGTTATCCAAAGAGGCCGTACAGAGCATGGCATTGGATGGCATTGACGCCGTGGAGGCATACCATCCGGCGCACGACAAGCGTACGGTAACTAGAGTCAAGCGCTGGGCCGCCTCCATGGGCCTTCTTATAACCGGCGGGTCGGACTTCCACGGACCGGGCGAAGGCGCGGACCTCGGCGTGTGTTTCGTAGGCGCCGAGGAGCTGGAGATGCTACGCTCCAAAGCAGCGAGTTACTGATTATTTCGCTCGCATATCGACCTGTCGGCGCGACGCCAGGTCGAGTTTGTGCGAGTATGCTAATCGCCACATCATGCAAAGATCTACGATCCTTCCCTGTGCAATCACCGGTGCTATCGCCGGGTTGGTGGGCGTGCTGATCGCGGGCGCCGCTCAGTCATCGCTTCTTGCTTCGTTCGTGGCTCTCGCGGGAGGATCGATGGCCGGCGCGGCCGTCTCGGCCCTTTCTCGGCGTGAGCGTCCCGGCTCGGACAGCGCCCGCGAGCAACTCTCACGCATTGCATCCGGAGACCTCACAGTCGACGCGCAAACGCCCGCTCTCGCGGACCTGGTCCATGGTCTCCGCGCCGCGGTTCAAAGGTTGAACACGACAGGCACCGGCCTGAGCCGCGCATCCCGAGACATCGGAGAGGGAACCGGCCGGCTCCTGCGCGCCGCGCGAAGGCAGTCGGATGCCGCCCACCGCAGCCTGGAGGAGGTCGAGAGTATTGGCTCGGCGCTTCACCGCAGCAGCGGTGCGGTGGACCAGCTTGGAACACTGTCCCAAGAAGCCGTGGACGCTCTGCAGGAGATGTCCGGATCGATCGAAGCCGTCGACGGCGCGCTTGACACCCTGTTCGACTTCGTTACTCACACCCGCTCGGCAATGGAGGAGATGGGTAAGTCCATGGCCGAGTTCTCGGATAGCGGACGCAGCCTAGCGGGCTTCGCCGAGGAAACGGACGCGTTCGTGCGAAAGGTCGCTCTCGGCATCGAGTCCGTGAGAGAGCGCGCCGAGGAAACGGGGAGGTACGCGCAAGATGTTACAGAGCGCGCCAACAAGGGCTACTCGCTGGTAGCTGATGCCGTACAAGGCCTTCACACCATTGACAGCACCGTACAACGAGCGGCGGGGATCGTCGACTCACTGGGCGACCGTTCCACCGCGATCGGCCGTATCGTCGACGTCATCGAAGACATCGCCGAGCAGACCAACCTGCTGGCTCTAAACGCCGCGATTCTTGCGGCGCAGGCCGGCGAGCACGGCAAAGGCTTCGCCGTCGTGGCTGATGAGATTCGCGACCTGGCCGAGCGAACGAGCGTATCGACCAGGGAGATAGGCGCGCTGGTCGAGAATGTTCGTCACGACGTATCGCAGGCGGTAGCCGTAATGAGCGAGGGTCGCTCTCAAGCAACCTCCGGTTTGTCTCTCGGCCAGAAAGCCTCCGAGGCCCTGGAGGAAATCCGAACTACCGTCTCACGTACGTTCAGCGCGGTCGAGACCACCGTTGGAGAAACCACGAAGCTTCAAGGAGAAGGGGATCGCGTGGCCAAGGCTTCTCGTTTGGTCGCGGCGCAGGTTGACGAAGTTTCGCAAGCCGCCACGAATCAGATGGAGGTCGGCAGAGGAGTCGTTGAACGAACACAGCAGATGACAATGCTGACGGACGAGGCCCGCAAGGCCGCTAGGGATCAGTCGGCCAGCGGCAATGCCGCCATCGAAGCCATGCTCCGCCTGCGGGAGGGAGTGGACGCCGTACGCGACGCCCACGATATACTCCGAGAAGCAAACGTGCAGGTGAGCACCGCTGTAACCGGAGTGGAGTCCGATGCGACCAAGCTCATCCGTGTAGCGGACGACCTGTCCCGCACCGTGCAGCAGCTATCCCGCGCCGCCGGCGCCATGGACACGGAGCTTGGCCGGTTCAAGATGCCGGCCGCGCAGCGCGGCGGCACCTTACGCATCGGCATGACCCAACCGGACATCATCGGCTCCTCCCATGGTCTGGACCCGATCCACACATCCCGCTTCGATGTCATAACGGTGGCGGGCATGATCTTCGATGGCCTAGTACAAACCGGCGAAAACGCGGAGGTGGTTCCCGATCTCGCCGAGTCGTGGCGCGTTGACGACGGCGGACAAACGTACGTGTTCAAGCTGCGCCGAGGAGTTACCTTCCACGACGGCAGTCCTTTCGACGCTCGCGCCGCCAAGCGAGCCCTGGAACGGCACCTCGAGCCGGGGACACCGTCCACATGGGGATGGTTTTTCGCCTGCGTGGAGGGAGCCGACACTTACCAGGCGGGGCAGACCTCCGATGTTCAGGGCATAAGAGCAACCAGCTCCCACGTCCTGGAAGTCAGGCTGCGCCAGCCCCGCTCCTTCTTCCTCTCCGTGCTGGCCTCTCCCATCTGCTTCATCGGCTGGCCGGTCGACGGCCGTCCCGTGGGAACAGGGCCGTTCCGCCTGCAGGAGGCAACCTCCGACCGGTTGGTGCTGGAGCGTCACGAAGGAGCCTATCAGTCCTCTTCGATTCACCTCGATCGGTTGGAAATCCGAGCTGGATACGCGGACGGCGAGGAGATGGTACGGGAGATCGCTGAAGGCAAGCTCGACTTGATACTCGGAGCACCATCCCACTACGAACGAAACCCGAGCCTGCTTCCGCAGGACCTGGTGCTGTATCAACGAGAGTTGGTCGCCACCAACATGCTCATGTTCAACTCCCGGCGAGCGCCGCTCAACCGACCCGACGTTCGAACCGCGCTCGCCCGATCCCTAGACGTTCCCGCTTTTCTGGAAGACGAGATCGGCAGAGGAGCCGAGCAGGCACCTTGCCTGACTCCACCAGGCCTGCCCGGTCATCACCCGCGTCTCAAGCCGCGCTCTCTCAATCCCGAGGCCGCCGGCAAGGAATTGAAAAGTGCGGGCGTTGGCGATCTGGAGCTCACCTGGCTCTTTGAGGATCACCGCGACCACCGCTGGCTCTCCAGCACCAGACGGCTGCTGGCCCCTCTAGAGCAAGCGGGAGTAAAAATAAGAGAAGTTCCGGTTTCAGCCAACGATTACTACGAGCGCCTGCGGGAAGGCCGTTTCGACATACTGCGAACCCGCTGGGTGGCCGACTACCCGGATGCCGACAACTTCCTTTACGCCCACTGCAACAGCAGCGCCCAGACGCTGTTCAACATAGGCTACCTCAACGCGGAGCTGGACGCCGTCACGGACCAGGCCAGGCGCACGATCGACCCCGACCTGCGAACGCAGTTGTATCAAAAGGCCGAGGAAATACTGCGTGAGGATCCTCCGCTCGTGCCTCTGTACTACGAAAGGCTGAATGCCATCGCCAGGCGTAACATCGGCGGCCTAAGGCTCTACTCCATGGCCCCGGCGCTCCGGGCGGAAGAGATTTGGCTCAACGAGACGACCGCGACGCAGCCAGGCGGGATGGATCGGCCCTCGTAACGGACAGGTTATTTCGCGGCGGGCCCTTAGCCTCGCAGCAGTAGGTCGAAGTTACGATCCTCCCATGCCTGCGCCTCATCGGCATGACGATAGGACTGCTCGAGCGTCCTGAACTCGACGGGGTGGAAGTATGTTCGACCATTTCGCTTCACGGGTGGGACCACCTGATGAAGCATCTCGTGGAAGACCACCCACGCCACGTAATAGCCGGGGACCTCGGGCCGGTCCAACGCGGGATGGACCCGGATCAGGCGGGCATCATGAACGTAGCTACCCATCTTTATCGACCGGCGCCGCCTTTTCTCGCCACGACCTCTTCCCCAACCAATTCGAGCCGCCACCTTCCCGTCGAAGTACTCCTCGTTGATGCCGTCGAAGATGGCCTGAAGGTCGTGATGGCGACCCTTGGGAGGAGATGGTGCCCTCGGCCCGGACGCGGGGTCCTTTCGAATCCGATCCCTATTGCGAGCAATGAAGGAATCTAGAACTCGTCCCGCCGTCTTTTTGCGACTGCCCGAACCGAAGTCGGAAAGCGCGTCCATCGTCTCGGTTTCGGCATCGAGAAACATGTGATGCACGCGAAAAACATACCGCCCTGTCCGGTCATCCCACCTGGCGGTCACCAAGGATGAACGGTTGTCGGTGACCAGGACCTTCACCTCGTGACCGAGCCGCCTTCGAAGACCGTCGGCCAGCACCTGACCTTTGTGTCGAACATCCTCCAGCGATGGAAGTATGCGGCGGTCTTCTTGATACGCGGCACCACCACGCCCGGCGCGCTCTCGAAGACCACGCGCGAGCTTGCCGCCTTCCGCGGGCAGATCCAGAGGCAGCAATAGCTGTCGGTTCGCTTTCACCAAGAACAAATGTAGTACCGCTTGCCGCCTTGCGGAAGAGACTTTCGCGCACAAAAAAACATGGCCCCCGCCACATAGGGCAGGGGCCATGCGTTATTCCGACTGTAGGTCAAAACGGCTTACCGCACCTCACCGTAGATGTCGGCGATGCCGGCCATGACCTCGAGCCAATCCACGATCTGAGTGAGACGCCACTCCGGCTCACCCGCGGCGACACGGTTCTCCATGTCGTGGGCCTGCTCGATCATCATCACGGCGGCGGTCTTCTTCTCGGCGTCGGGATTGTGCAGCGCACCGTATTGGACTCCGGAGAAGGGGTTGCTGAACGTAATCAGCTCCCAGCCTTCCGCGGGCTGGATCTCACGCCCCGTCCCTAGCCGGAAGATGCGATGCTGCTCGGCGAAGTCCAGGTCCAGAAGGCTGGTGAAGCCGAACATACCGTAGATGAGAGCGTACAGACGCTGGCTCGATGTCTGATACGGCACCACGATCGGGTCGTCCGGGTACGGATCGATGTCGTCATCGAACGAGGTGGAGTTGAGCATGTCGAACAGGGGCCTATGAACGATCTCCCCGTCGATGAGACGCGGAGCGAAAGTCCGTGCCCTCTCGACGTCGCCAGGGCTCAGCTCACCCGGAAGATCCTCGCCCATGACCCTCTGCGTGGGCGGCGAATTGAACGCGAAGATGCCGCCGTAGAGCCGATCGATCTGCTCGTTCCATACGATGTAGTACGGGATGTGGAAGCTCTGGAAGTCCGCCTGGGTATCAACCCCGGCCACCCGCGCGGTAGCCTCCGACAGCGCGAACAAAGCCGCAATGTAATCCCAGAAGTGGCCCGCCTCTTCCTGGTACCAGTGGTACATGAGGCCCGCATTGACGTCATACCTCGACATCGGACGCCGTCCCACGCCTCGCTGGACGAACAGATCGGCATCGGGCCGTTCGCTGTAGTAACGGCTCCACTGGTAGGTGTTGGTGTCCTCGTCATGGTAGTAGGAGCCGTAAGTCGGGGTGGACAGAACCTCCGCCAGGAAGTTGACCCCCTCTACCGCGGCGAGCATCATGTAGTCGCGCTGCACGACGTCGGTGACTGTGCGGTCGACATGCACTCCCCACAGCCAGTGCTGATAGAAGTTGGGGAGGTAGGCGAACCGGTTGAACGAAGCCTGCAGCCTTGTCTGGGCCATCCAGCCCCACCTATCCCGGCGGAAGTGGCTAAGCCAGTAGTAGTTCTTCCAGCCGTCGATGAGGAAGCGCGCCTGCTCGTAAAGGTCAGCGCCCATGACCCACGGATGACAAGAGCCCCTCAGGCCTCTTTCGTGGTCCGTGCAGAACATGTAAGGGACCTCCACCCAGCGGTTGTCATGCTGCGGATGAGAGGGATCCCTCATCTCCTTCACGGTGGAGTAGGGCAACAGCCGCCGTTGTCTCATACGCTCGATACCGAGATCGGGGTCGCCGTCTCCCATCAGGTATGGAATGCGCGTGTAGTGCTTGACGTCGAGAATGTGCTCGTACGCGGGAGAGAGGCGATCCTCGAATAGCGGCGAGCCGTCGGAATACCTTCTGAAGTATCGGTCACGGAACTGGCTTCCCACGCTATCGAAGACCTCCACCGCCCCGCCGTAGGCGAAGATGATGGCTGCCTCGTCGTAACGACCCAGACCCTGCATGTCGTTGCTGAAGCGGCCCGTATAGTCCATCACCGAGGAGTACTGATAATCGCCCATGCGTCCATCGATCTGGTTCTGGGTGGGCGTGCTCATCTCCTGGAGGTCACCTACGGTGGCCACGGTCTGACGCAGGTTCTCCCCGCGCAGATCCCAGTACTCGTCGAAGTAGTTGATGGAGTCGAAGGTGCCCTGGAAGTTGTGCCGGAGCCCCACCGTGTGCCCGACCTCGTGGGTCATCACGGACGCGAAGATCTCCTGGCGGATGTACTGGTACGCGTCATCGTGCGTCCAGCCGTCCTCCTCCATCCTCTCCTTGATGTACATGGCGAGCCCGAACACGGCCGGATCATCGAACTGGTTCAGCCAAACGCTGTGCTGGCCCGCCCAGTCCTGCCGAATCCGATCCATCCGCATGGTGCTGAAAATGTCAGTGGTATGGGGACGAGCCGCCGCCACCACCTGGGCGTTCTTCTCTGAAGTGGCCAGATCCAAGCTCGGCAGAGCCGCCCTGATCTCGTTGTTGACCATCATGGACTCGAATGGCGTACCCTCGAGGCGCTTCAGACGCGACTCCCGGCCCTCGAAGAGAGCATCGTCCAGTCCGATCTGGCGCATGGCCTCGAAGCGAGCCTCGTACTTGGGGTTGTTCTCGAGCCGAATCTCGTCCAGCGGGATCTCGTGAAGATCCATTTCGTCGAGGCCATGATACTGGCAGCTATGCTTGAAGATCCCTCGAGGAGCGACGTTGTCGGTGTACTCCTCCATGAGCCTCCTGATGTCCTCGCCTCGGGTCAGCTCGTCGACGTCGTACTCGCCCATCAGCGCCTGCACGACCTCCATGCCATGCTGTGCGTAAGTGTCCAGCGACGCGCCGTAGATGAAGGCCTGCGCCGAGATGATCTCCCCGGTCTCGGGGTCGGCGGATGAAGGCCCATAGCCAAGGGGCGCCCCAATGTGCGGGTTATCGACCCAGTACATGAAGTTGTAGCGAAGATCGCCTACTTGAGCCCTGCCGTCCTCGTTGTAGTTGATTCGGAACAGACCCTCGTTGACATAGTTGCCGTTGCCGTCGTCCGTTGGGAAGTCGGCCATGACGGAGTCGAGGCTTCTTTGCTGCGCACCGGCCACGGCCCTGGCAAAGGCGCGAGACCAGTCAGCAGCGATCCGCTCGGCGGCCTCGGTCAGCTCCTCGGGGTAGCCCGCCGAAAGAGTATAGTAGATGGGCTTGGGCTGACGCTCGGCGTAAGGCAACACCTCGCCGTCGGAGTCGTAAGCGGTCTCCCAGATGTCGTGTATGCTGGCGTAGCGAAGGAAGCCTTGATCACGCTCACCGAGACGACGGTGATAGAGCTTGCGCTCGGTCCGGAAGTATCCGAACTTCATCATGTCGTGCTCGCTGTACGGCCTCGGGTGGAAGGTCCGCTCCTCGGGAACACGCAGGATGGACGTCCGAACCTTGATCTCCTGGCTGGTGCAATCGTTGTAGCCGGAGATGAGATAGCAGGCCGCTATGCAGGCAAACGTTCCGTCTCCGAGCGGATACTGGAGCATGGGAGGCTGCACGAAGATCCTGTTGGTGAAGTCGACATAATCAGGCCGATCATCCGCGTAGAAGTCCGGATCGGTGGGATCGTAGATGTGAGGGGCCCACTCGTCGCCGTCCACCAGCTTCTCCATCTTGAACGCCCAGTCGCCGTCCATGTCGGCCGGAATGTACTGGGCAAGGTCGATGAAGCTGGGGCAAGCATCCGGCCACCTGATGTCGTCCTTTAGAATATCGCCGGTCAGGTTGCTTATCTGATTCTGCGACCAATCGACCCTCATGAACTCGCGCTCATGCCAGGGCCTGTCGCTCATGTTCTCCATGATTACGTTCGTCTGCTCACCGGTCGCGGGGTTGTACTGCCGCTGGATGTCGAAGTGAGTCTGGATCCTATAGGCGGCTATGGGCGCGTCCTTGTAGAAGTCGCTGTAGTGCCCGTCGTCGACGCCTTCTTGTTGCGGCGTATCGCCGATCCGCTTAGCGTCGTGATCGACGAGCGGGTTGAGGCCCGGATACCGCTCATGGGCGCGGTATGCGATGAGCAGGTTCTCGGTGATCTCCCACCGAACCTTGTCCATCTCGAGTTGCATGCCCTTGAATGTGAAGTCGGCCATGGGACCGACATCGGCCACGGTCTGGCGAATGTACCACTCGCCTTCGAAATCAGCCTTGCGCACGAAGTTCGGCTGAACGCGGTTGATGTCGCCCACGTCCTGGGCACATCCAACGAAAAACGCCAGCGTCAACACCGTTGCGAGTGCTTGGTGAAGAGCTTTCATTGATGATCCTCCTGCTGAATGGAAAGCAATGCCTTGGCTTTGGAAAGGCGGGAAAAATCGAAGCGCGCTAGAACGACTTGCTGGCACGCAGTTGGAACGATGTCATGTGAAGATCCGGATCCCACCATGGGAAGCGGAGGGTACGGCTTTCCTCTGTAAGCTCGGTACCCCTGTAAGCAAAGAACGGCTGCGCCGAGTTGAAGCTGCCCGACAGGCTGTAGCCGTCACCCAGATTGTAGCTTGCCCCGAAGCTGCCCGTCATGCCGTCGCTACGGCAAACATCACCCTGGCGGACGATGCGATCGCCCCTGTGGTCTTCCGCTTCCGAGGTGAGGTGATCGATGGGAGGGCAGTAACTATAAGAGTGAGAGACTCCGAAGGAGATGTTGGCGGTCAGATCCGACATGGGACGGAAGGACAGCGAAAACGTGTTACCGAGGCTGCCGAGCTGAGCGTTTCCGGCAACGAGGTTGAAGTCGCCGGCCAGCAGCTCGCTTCCGTCCGCTCTGGCAAGAGCCATGTCCAGGCCGTCGTCGGACACCTTGGAGACCGTGGGGCTGGTGTAGCGTGTAAACGAGACGCCCGCGGAGAAGCTCCAGCTCGCGGTTATCTTTCTGTCCAGGAACGGGCGGTTCGCGCTGAGGTTGGCGGAGAGGCTGCCGTACCTGTTCCAGTAGCGCGATGCGGGAGACAAACCGAAACCGGCTCCCAATCCTCCGGACAGCCCTATGCCCGTGTACTCTTCGTCTCGAAAGATGTTGCCATGCGAGATCCCAAGCGAGGGATCCGACAAAAAGAATCTTCTACCGCTAAGATCCTTGGGGTTTACGAGATGGTAAGCCCCGCCGGCGCCTAGCCTTGCCGAGATGGCGCCGTTGATCCTGTAGGTGGCGCGAGCGCCCAGAGACAGGGAATGCGAGCGATTGTAGCTTCGAACATACTCGGTCGGGTGGAACATGGCCATGCTGGAGCTGGTGCCGGCGTTGACCGAGACGCCCCAGGGCTTGTCATCAGACGGCTTCTCCGGCTTGTCCGTGTCTTCCGGCTCGGCATCGACCTCGGTGACGGCCTCGTCGACCTCCTCGGCCACAACCTCGGTCACATCTTCGATGGGCTCCTCTTGAACGATCTCCTCGGCTTCCTCGATGCCCGCGCCCGGTGGAGGAGCCCGCTCGGCGTCTTCCGCCACCGCCCCACGAGGCAGGTAAACAATGAGACCAAGCACAGCCAAGACGACCATCCAGTGGTTCGCGGGGCGGCATTCAAGTTTCATGGCAACTCCGTTGTTACAAGAAAGAGCGCGAGTAACGCTCAGCCTCCCCCAAAGGGTTTTTCAGCCCGCGGCGGGCACCAACTTGCAGGCTTCGCCAAGGCTTCAAGAGACAGGTGCGCTGATATTTCGAGTCAACCTATCACAGGTCCCTCATCTCTTGCATCAGTTCCGTCCAGAATTCTTCAAAATCCGATCCAGCCGGTCTTTCTCCAGCCGCAGCATCAGCCCCCGCTCCTGTGAAACGGCGACCTTACCTGGAGGCGCCCCCTTGGACTTTCGCACATGCTTGCGGAAGGTCCACGCCACATCGACGACGGCCTCGCCGCGAGCTTTCGAGAAGTAAGCCGCCAAGGTAGCCGCATCGAGGAGCGTCTGCTCGTCGGGCTCGCCGTAGCCGGAGACGGGTATGACCACATGGGAGCTCGCGTAGCCGCGAACATGAACCCAAACATCGTTGCCGCGGGCTACCTTGAAAGTAAGCTCGTCGTTCTCCACCGCTCCGCGACCCACTAGGATAGGCCTGCCTGTCGCGCTCGAGTACCGCCGATAAGGAGACTTCGCTTCGGGCTTCGGCTTTCGGGCCCGCTCATCTCCGGCAGCCTCCCGCGGCACGACGCCCAAACCGGCGGCGGCGCGCTCGGCCTCCGCGAGGTCGCCCTCTCCCTCGGCTTCCCGCACCATCTCGAGAAGCTTGGCCGTCCTTGATTGGCGCTCGATAAGGAGGCGACGCCGGCCTTCAATGTGCTCGGATGCCGTCCGAAGCTTTCGATGTAAAGCGAAGTAACGACTCATGTTTTCCTTGGGCGACAGGTCCTCGCGAAGCGGTATCGCAACCTCGGGAGTTCCCTCGGCATACCAGTCGATTACCTTCGCCTCTTCGGCGCCCCGCTCGATGAGGTGCAGCGAAGGCTTGAGAAGCTCGCCGTAGCGGCGGTACGTCTCCGCCATGCCGGCACGTCGCTCCTCTTCGTCCAGCTTGGCGAGCGCCCGCTTGCTCCTCTTGAGCATGGTGGTCAGAGGACGCTCGATCCGGCGCCTGCGCCTCTCCGACCGCTCTTTCTCGATCAAGGGAGTGTAGAGCGCCTCCGCCTGATCATTGACAGGAAACGGCTCCGCTGCTCCAGGCTCCCGCTGCTGAAAACGCGACCGCCGGGCATGGCCGGAAGCAGCCTCTCGTGCCGGCTTTGGGGGCTGATAAGGCCTTCCGGGCCGGTTGTCCCTCTCCCGACCGATACTCGTCCTCGCGGCGTGGAGCACCCGGCTTTCCTCATCGAGAATGAATATGTTGCCGGACCTGCCGAAAAGCTCCGCCACGACTCTCCGATCATGCCCCTCTTGCTTCCGACCAGGAGCCGGTTGCCCGCGGGAGAAAAGCAGCTCGACCAAACGCTCTCCCGGCTCTTGTCGCACAGCTTGCAGCCGCAGCCCCTCTAGCTCGGCTCGCAGAGCCGCTTGGAGGGGAGCCGGCTCGCCGGCGGGACGCGGCCGCTCGCTCACAAGGTGCAAACGGGTTAAATTCGGCTCGACCGAAATGAGAAGGAACAGCGTTCGGCCTCTTCCGCGAAGCCGCAGCACCACGGTCAAGTGCTCGGGGGCCCAGACGCGCTGAACTACAAGCCCCTCGAGGTACGAAAGCTCCTCGACGACCTGGACTATCTCCGCGGTGGACAGGCTCAAACCGGAACCTCCATCAACTCCAGGTTACCTGAAGCGCGCGCAGGCAGCTTCCTTAAATACAGAGGGCGTCACGAAACCCTCTCGAGCACCGAAACACAGTCGCCCCGGCAAAGAGCCTGTCGCAAAAGGCCATCCCCGTCCCCGATCGCGTCTTGCGGGGCGGATGGTTGGTCGAGTCGCGTCGGCGTCTCGCGTCTGGCGAACGGACGTGGAGGACACGTAGCCCTGGACCACGTTACCGGCGAATGAGGAAGCGGATACCGCCAGCACACCCCAAACTACCGGCAAGAGATTGACCACCTGCCGGTTTTACCTTGATGGTCTACTAGCTACTTCTTCTTCTTGGCCACTTTCTTCTTGGCGGCAGGCTTCTTGGCAGCCTTCTTCTTGGCGGCCTTCTTCTTGGTCACCTTTTTCTTGGCGGCCTTCTTCTTCGTGGCCTTTTTCTTCGTGGCCTTCTTCTTGGTCACCTTTTTCTTCGTGGCCTTCTTCTTGGTGGCCTTCTTCTTGGTGGCCTTCTTCTTCGTGGCCTTCTTCTTGGTGGCCTTCTTCTTGGCGGCCTTCTTCTTGGTAGCAGCCTTCTTCTTGGTCACCTTCTTCTTGGTCACTTTCTTCTTACCAGCCCTTGCATTGGCCATTTGGAGCCTCCGGTTCGAGGGTGAAGACGAGCGTATTATCAGCAACAAGTGACCCTTATGTCAACATCTATTCTATCTAAATTAAGCAAAAGTTATGGTCAGAGTTAGTGAAGAGAAAGATATGTACATATCGGTGAAGTGTATGGCGGACTCGCTCCGAGCCCCTATAAAAAGGCCCGAAGATGGGCTTCGCGGCCCCTAGGGCGAGCCGCTGGAACCTCCGCCGGGCGCCTTTGACGAGGTGACGGAGCAAGAAGGGCCGCACCGGCCAAGTCGGCCGGGCGGCCCAAAAAACAGACTCTCGGAGAAAAAGTGATCTTCTGTTAGTGTCTAGGGAATATTACATGCACGTGCCGGACATCCCCATCATACACATAATGTCTCCCATTCCCATTCCCATGGCATCGCTACACTCCGTGCCTGGTGGACACGCGCAGCCATTGAACTCCATGTCGCAGATGTACTGACAGGTTGAGCCGCCACCGCCCATCATGTCTCCACCGGCACAGCCAAGATCGCCCTCACAGTCATCGTGCGATGTGCAAGGCTGACCCTGACCTGCCCCCGAGCCCGGAGGAGTGACACACTCGCAGATGCTCGCGTCGCAAAGCTGCCCATACGAGCCGCAGTCAAGAGCCATGCAGTCGCAGGGCCAGTCCCCTCTGCCCGTGCAGTTGCCCGTGCTCGTATCACACGAGCTGCCGCTGGGGCATGGGTTGCAGTCATAGGGCTCGTCCATTCCACTGCAGTCGGTGTGCTGGGTGCAACCAAGCAGGCAGTTTCCTGAAACCTCGTCGCAGAAGTAGGCATCGCCCATGCTGGCGCACTCTCCCGGCGTACAGCCGGTGGGCGGGTCGATACAAAGCCCGGTATCACTGCAGGTCCGCGGCTCATCACACTCATCGTCATGGGTGCAGTTCACACAGGTGTTCGTGTCAAGATCGCAGACGAGCTGACCGCAGTCGGCGTTGCTTTGGCAGGCGGGTATGCAAAGTCCACCTCGGTCCTCGTCGCACTGATACCCACTCTCGCATTCACCCACGTCCGGCCCGCACTCGACGTAGCAGTAACCGGCCGGCACCGGCTCGTCGTCGCCACCACGAGAGCACTTGGGCCCGTTCGAGCTGTCGATGCAAAACGCATCGTTGAGGCACCCCTCGCACTCGCCCATGTTGCAAACATGGTCGGCGGGACACTCGTCATCGGACAGGCAAGCACTGTGTGGATCGTAGGGCTCGCACTCGCCGTCGACGCAAATATGTTCCAGCTCGCAGTCGTATGCGGTGCCGCAACTGGTATCGGGAGGTTCCACGCAAGCGCCGTCCTCGCAGACATGATCGCCCTTGCAGTCATCGTCGTCCTCACACGGTCTCGCGCCCGTCTGGCAAGCCCCCTCGTCGTCGCAGTAACCACCTGGGCAGTCCGCGTCGCTGTCACAGGGCTCGCCTCCCTCGGGTAAACCAGTCGAGCATGTCCCGTCCAGGCAGAACTGGCCTTCGGGGCAGTCCCCATCGGAGTTGCATGTATTGCCGGGTGCGGAGGCGGCGCAGGCCGCCATGAGCGCGGCGCTAACAAAAAAGACAAACAAGACCAGACCCACGTTGCGCAGGCTCTCCCAGCTTTTCGCTTCAGCAAGACGCATGTCATCCTCGCCCGGTTAGGGTGATTTGGCGCCACGAACTCAAGCTCCGTGGCCATGTGTATCAATCAGTATAGCTAGTCTTCACCCCAGAGGGCAAACCCCATGGAATCAAGAACTCGATTACCTACTTGGCGGAAACCTCCGGCCGCGCTGTTCCCTGGAGCCTAAAAGAGCCCACAAAACAGAGATTTCGAAGCTTTGGTCGGGCGTTCGCCCAAATCCTTACATGTTACCGCCGCCGCTATGCCGCCCTCGCCAGAGTGAGCACCTCCACGACAACCGCGCCCGCCTCGAGCAGTTCTCCGGCGCAGGCCGAGGCGGTCGCGCCGGTAGTCATCACATCGTCCACTAGAAGCACTCTACGTCCGGCCAGGCGTCTGGCTGCTCGGCCTCGCACCTCGAACGCACCGCGCGGATTCTCGAGCCTTGCCCCAACGGAGAGGCGCGCCTGCGGTGCCGTGTCACGGGCCCTACGAAGCAGAGACGGCAGAACCGGGATGCCGAGTCCCCTCCCCGCTTCCGCGGCCAGGCAAACGGCGTGATCGAAGCCACGCCGCCGGACGCGCCTTGGATGCGATGGAACGGGGGTGATCAGATCGGCGGCCGGGGCATTCCGAAAGCCTGAAACCATCAGCTTTCCGAGCGGCCGCCCGAGATGAACGCGGCCCTCGTACTTGAAAGCGTGGATGGCTTCCAAGAGCGGCCCTCCGTACTGCCAAGCCGAGTGGACCCTGGAGAACTTCGGGCTCAAACGCGCGCAGTCCAGACAAGACGTCACATCAGCGTCGAGGGTGGAGCATTCGGTCTCGCCGGCGAGCCGGTCGCCATGGCAACTCCCCGAAGGAGCCGCGCAACGCTCGCACACCAGGCCGCCGAGCGGCTCCAGCGCGCCCGCGCAGTCCGGACACAGGACCGCCTCGACCGGATCCCGGCCGGGTATGATGTCGCATCCGCAGGCGCCGCATGCCGGGGGGTAGATGAGATCGACGGCCTGACGCATGCCTTCCGAAAGAGCCTCCTTGAGACGCCGCGAGCGTGCGGTTACCAATCCGCCGCGAAGGCCTACAAGGCTGAACCCCCAAGGCTTTCTGATTTCATTCTCGTCGACCCGGGGGCTGGGAGAGGGCTCGCGGCCTCGAGATCCTCCCGGCGATTTGCGGGCAGAAACAACGCCTCGATCACGCTGCTGGTATGGGCTCATACCGGCAGAGTGCTGCAGAAAGCAGGCCAAGGCCTTCGAGCAACCCTGCCAAACCTATTTGTGGTAAGGCTCGCCGCGCAAGATGGTCATGGCGCGATATAGCTGCTCCACCAAGACGACACGGGCGAGCTGATGGGGCAGTGTCATGGGCCCCAGAGAAAGAGCTTTCTCGGCTTTCCTCGAGATGCTGGGATCGAGCCCCTCGTCACCTCCGATGACGAAATCAACCCCTCGACTCTCGAGAATGAGCCGGTCGAGCAGGCGTGCCAAGCCGGCACTCGAGAGGGCTTCCCCCCCGCCGTCAAGCGAGAAAAGCCTCCGCCGTTCGCCATGGACGGAAACAATTCGATCCGCCTCCTCGCGGCGGGCGGCATCGGCTCGCCGGAGCTTCGATGCCGGCACTTCGATCACCTCGAAGCGCAGGTAACGGCATAGACGAGAGGAGTAATCCTCCACCGCCCTCTGGAACAAGCCCTTCCGGTCTCGTCCGACCGCTATGACACGCAGCCACACTACCAGACGCCGGGAGCCGGCGCGGGCGCTCCTGGGATCTCACGCCTTGGGGCATCGGGCCAAAGCCCGTCGAGATCATAGAAAGCGCGCGCGTCTTCCTGAAAGACATGCACCAACACGTCTCCAAGGTCTATCAGGACCCACTGCGAAGTATCGGTCCCTTCAACTCCTAGAAGCGTTACCTTCGACCTCTTGAGACGGGTAACTATCTCCTCGGTGATGGCCGCCACGTGTCGGTCGTTCGCTCCTGAGAGAAGCAAGGAGTAGTCGGCAACGCTCGACTTTCCGCGAAGATCGAGCAATGCGGGAGCCTCCGCCTTCTTATCCATCGCCGCATCGGCGGCTATGAGCGCCACCTCCTCGCTCGACCGTTTATCCAGTGACCGCCCGTTCGACTGTTTCTCCATCTGCCTCGCAAGAGATCTTCCGTTCCTCATTCAGTTCCTTCTCGTTCGGGTTGTGGTATTCGACAATCACCATTGTAGTTCGCATTTCGACTCTTCACCAGCACCTGTTCCGGATGGCGGTGCAAGAGATCTGGTGTTAAAATCATATGGAACAATATGGCGGCTTCGCATCCAGAATAGCCGCTTTCGAGGGAGGTCCCCATCCGAGACATATTCGGTAACACGTTTGGGCTAAAACCCAGTCAGCAGAAACGCCTGAAGGCCACCTACCGCAGGCAAGTACCCAACGAGGAGATCGTAAGCCCGGAGCTGGCCCGCCACCTGACCGAGCTTGCGCGAGAGACCGGTAGGCAGGTCGGCGTCATGCTCAATCGCAAGGGGACCGTCGAGTGGGTCATAGTGGGCAATGCTCACCAAATCGAGTTGCCCGACGTCGGCCGGGCCCGCGCTGGACAGGTACGGCTGCGAGGCCTTCGCCTGGTACACACTCATCTCAAGCCGGAGCCGGTGGATCGTGATGATCTCACCGACCTGGCGCTCCTGCGGCTCGACTTGGTTGCGGCGGTACACGCTAGGCCCGACGGCCTGCCGGGAGTCGTCTCCTGGGCTCACCTGCTGCCCGAAAACGAGGGTCAGAACCTCTGGAGGATCGAGAAGGCGCGGGACGTCCATCAGGCCTGCAAATGGCCTGCCTTCACGAACATACGAGATCTAGAGGATCAGTTCGGCACAATAGCGAGACGCGAGCGCTCCGTTGAAGGCAGGGAACGCGCGATGCTCGTTGGTCTGGCCACCAAAGGCAGGTTCGAGGCCGAAGCGCGCATGTCGGAGCTTCGCGAGCTGTCCCGCACCGCGGGGGTGGAAGTAGCCGACTCCATGATTCAAACCCGGCGAAGGCCCGACCCCCGTTACGTTGTCGGCCGGGGCAAGATCGCGGACATCAACCTCCGTGCCATGCAGCGGATGGTCGAGGTAATCATCTTCGACCAAGACCTTGCTCCATCCCAGGCTAGGGCCATCGCCGAAGTGACCAGCGTGAAGATTCTCGATCGAACCCAGCTAATCCTTGATATCTTCGCGCAGCGGGCAAGGAGCAACGAAGGCAAAATCCAGGTCGAGCTTGCTCAGCTCCGCTATACCATGCCCCGGCTTCAGGCGCGCGATGATTCCCTATCCCGCCTTACCGGAGGCATCGGCGCGAGGGGACCTGGAGAGACGAAGCTGGAGGTGGATCGGCGCAGGGTCAGGGACCGAATATCTCGGCTCGAGCGGGAGCTGCGTTCCATAAGCACTTCCCGAAAGACCAGACGCAGCCGCCGCAACAGGCGAGGGCTCCCGACCATCTCCATCGTGGGATACACGAACGCGGGCAAGAGCACGCTGCTCAACAAGCTCACCAACAGCGATGTCTTCGCCGAAAACAAGCTTTTCGCAACACTGGATCCCACCAGTCGCCGGCTGAAGTTCCCAAGAGACCGCGAGGTTCTCATCACGGATACCGTCGGCTTCATTCGTGATCTTCCCAAGGATCTCAAGGCCGCCTTCAAAGCCACCTTGGAGGAACTCGAGGATGCGGACCTGCTGCTGCATGTAGTCGATGCAAGCGACGAGAACCATCCCGCCCACATGGCCGCCGTCGAGGACATACTGGGTGAGCTCGGCCTTGGAGAGACACCTAGGCTTTTGGTGTTCAACAAATTGGACCTAGTCGAGAAGCAGGGTAACGGCGCGTTTGCCGGGCCCGAAGAAACCGGGACGCATAACGGAGTCGGCTTGAGCGCCTTGACCGGCCAGGGTCTGGACGATCTTCTGCAGGCAGCGGGCGCAATGCTCTTCCGGCGGGGAAGCACCTCCAAGGTTCAGATGTCCCTGTCCGATCTCGCGTGACCCGGCCGCGATGAAGCGGTATTATTTTGGACGTGACCACTCCGCTCGCGGCCATAAAGATGGTTCCGGTGATGCTGGCCGACGCCGGCTGGGTGGACATAATCGACGAGCACGCGGGCATCCTGCTTCCGGCCCTGGCGATAACTACGATCGTAGTCCTGGTGGCTGGAGTCATTCACGCATGGAAGACGCCCGAGATCGCCGGCGCGGCACGAGCGCACGTCAAGGGCGAAATAATCCGCCTGCTCCGAAACAAGCTGGGCTGGATGACCGCCCAGCAGGTTGGAGAGAAGCTCGGCCTCGAGACGCACACAGCCGCGACCCTCCTCGAAGAGATGAAGCGGGACGGCATCGTAGTCAGCGGAATCCTGGAGGAACGGACCCACTACCGACTCAAGGGAGTCTGACGCGTCGACATCCTCGCCCCTCTGCAGTCCGTGCCTGCGAGATCATTTCTTCTCCTCTTGCCGCGATGTCTCCGGCCCAGCCCCTTCATCGTCTCCCGGAACCGGCAGGTTCAGGTCGCCGTCACCGTAGATTATCTTTCGCGACCTGAAGGCGCGGAGCGCTTCAACGCGTTCGGCGGCGCGTTCGACGCGAGCCTGAATGGACGCGCTCGGACGCAGTCGAAGGGCCTCCTCGTAGGCCTCGAGAGCCCGCTCCCACTGGTCAAGCGCCATGAAGTGGTCACCCTTCGCCATCCTTGGACGGGGATCATTCGGCGCAAGCCGCGCCGCTGTGCGGTACTCATCCATGGCCTGTCGGGTGCGCCCCATCGCCGCGTAGGACTCACCGCGAAGCATGTGCATCCTGCTTCGCGTTCTCGGCGCGCGCGGCCGGTCCGCCGAGTCGAGAAGCCGGATAGCAGCTTCTGGATCACCTCCGTGCCTGATGTGCGCTCTCGCCAACCCAATTGAGAGATCCACATCACCTGGAGCCGAATCCAAACCGTCTTCAAACGCCGCAAACGCGGCATCGATATCACCGCCGGCGAGCATTACCGATGCCAGCAGGCCGTACCCGCTTGGCTTCTTCGCGCAAAATTCCAAAAGCTCTCTTGAAAGGGCCTCGGCCTCATCGAGGAGCCCCAGGGCCAGCGCGGATCGAGCCAAGAGATCCTTCAGTTCCAAGTCATTGGGCGCCTCGTGAAGAAAGGAGTACCCCGTCGACCATGCATCGTCGTGCCTCCTTTGTCTCAATAGGAACCTGACCAGCTCGCGCCGTGCTTCCTCGTTCCGAGGCACCGCTTTCCGAAGCTGCTCGACATCCTCATAGCGTCTCGAGACCACGGCAAGAACGGACCTCACGGACGCCCCCCACTCGATCGCCAGGCGGTACTGCAAAAGTGCCTGGTCTTCCCTTCCCGCTAGCGAGAGCGCTTCGGCGGCCAGCAAGTGGCCACGAACGTCACTTGGCGCGAGGTAAAGAGCCTTGTTGACCCACGTCATGGCTCCGGCCGCATCTCGTCGCTCGAGGCTGGCATGAGCAGCTACCAGAGGAAGCATGTGATCGGCGGGCCGAAGCAACAAGGCCGGCACGACAGCCTCGTCCACCTCCACCCCGCTCTCCAGCTCTGCTACGACCTCGGTCAAGGAATCATCGGCCGACGATCCCCACGCCCGCGCAAGAAGCATGGTGGAAACCGAGGATAACACTAGGCAGATGGTCAGCACCAAACCGGTACCGGCGGCGGGCGGGCGTCGCCTCGGCACCCGGCTGCCACCGTTCACTCTTCGTGACGAACCCGCGAGCAGAACCCCGAGAACCACGGACGCCGGCACGGCCACTCCTCCGAAAGCGGTGGCAAAATCGGTCATCTCGTGCACGGCGAGCCCGGCCAAGCCCGCCAGCAAACCTATGTAGCGAGCCGGCCAGCCGGGCCGCCGAGCCAACGAAAGCCAGACCCACGCCATCAGGGCCGTCATCAACAACGCGACCACGAGACCGAGCTCCGCCGCGGTCTGCACGAGCTGGTTCTCCGCGTGGCTGTACGTGACCTGCCCCGGAATCAACTTGTACATGGGGTAGACAAGTGCAAAGGATCCACGTCCCGCTCCCACGGCCCAGTAGTCCCGAATGAGAGGCAGAGCTCCACCCCAGATCCTCCATCGGGTCTCATCCGTCAGCCTGCTCTGGTCGACCAGCGTCGAAACTTCTTCGAGGACGGGCTCCAGGGCAAGGTAGGCCGCAACCGTCAACACCCCTCCTATCAGCAGCGGCAACACCACCAGCCCACCGAGGGAGACGCCTCGACGGGAGCCTCCGTGAGCTTTATTTGTCTGCTGTTCGGATCCGCCGGCGGACCTCTCAGACCTACGCCACAAGATAGTGAAAACGGTGACCCCGGCAATGAGGGCCACGATGCCGCCACGCGAGAGCGTGAGAAAGCACGTGGCCCCCGCCAGCACGAACGCCAGGCCCCAAAGAACCTTACTTGCCTTGTCCCGCGAGGCCAGGGCGAGACCCAGGCAGACCGGCGCGAGAAGATCGAGAAACGCCCCAAGGTGATTCGGGTTCACGAAGGAAGCGAAGAGCCAGCCGCCCGGGGGCCGCGGATAGAGACCGAAGATTAGATCCGCTCCGGCGAGCTTGTGCATGAGCGCAAGAGAAACGACCACCACGGCGGAGAATGCGAGCGCCTTTACCAGGATCCGGCCGCTGTCTCTTCGCGTCGCGACGTAGGTGGACGCGAGGAGCAGCATGAGCCATGTAGCATGCCTGGCAAGCTCCACTCCTCCTTGAATTGGATCGAGTGAAAGCGCTCTCCAAGCCGGCCATCCCCCCGCATCGGCGAGGCTGAAGGAGAACACATCCGCCGCCTTCGGGCTCAAGAACGACACCAAGCCCGGAGGTAGAGGTACAATCTGCAAACCCTGAAGGCAGACCACCGCCAGAAATGCCCACGCCAGCGGATGAAAAGCCATCCCGGACCCTTCTTGCCGGGCAGCCAGGCAAGCCGCGAACGCCGCGACCGAGGAAAGAGCGAGCCCAACCGCCACGGCCCAGATCGGGACAGACCCAATCATCAGCGGAGCAGCGAAAACCGACACGACGATCGCGACCTCGGCGACCCGCCGCCACATCATCGAGCTGGGCGAGCGAGCACGCCTGCCACGACGCCCGCGATCATGACTATTCTCTTCCCTACCGGAGGAATCTCCTCCCGGCGTGGACTTGGATTTGGCTGTGTGTTCCAACATGAAGGTGTCTATCCGTTGCCCGCCTCCAACCTCAAGTGATATCGGTTCGACATGACCATCGCATCCAACAAAAGTCGGCACATCACGTACCTCATCCCAGCCGTGCTGCTCTGCGCGGTCCTGCTGGTCGGCGGCAGCGGGTGCATACACCCCTGCCTCGCTCTAGCCGAGGAGATCTGCGAGTGCGAGGGCACGGAGGCCGAGCGCGAGGCTTGCAAGCGCCAGGCTCAACGCGATTTCGAGCAAGCTCGCGGGGTAGACACCGACGCCGCCCGCGATTTGTGCGGGGAGCTGCTGAACCGCTGCGACTGCGCATACATCGATACCGAGCAAGGCAAGCGCGACTGCGGGCTTGCCCGCATCTGGTAGCCGAAGGCGTCTTCGGGAGCCAGGTTCAGGTATGGCCCTAGCTTGAGCACGGTTCGACTTGACCTGACCTCCAGGTTCATGAAAGGGAGTCCTGCTTCTCATCGAAGAAGCACGATCCCGCCGAATCCAGGGTTCGGATGCCCGACGATGGGGGAATATTCATGACCACAAGGAATCTGCTCGACCGAATCCGAAGGAACGAAGCCGTGGTGGGGGTCATCGGCCTTGGCTACGTTGGACTGCCGCTGGTGCTCACTTTCGGCCGAGCCGGAACCAAGGTCGTCGGCTTCGATATAGACCCGAGCAAAATCGAGAGCCTGAAAGCCGGACGAAGCTACCTGGAGCACATTCCCAGCCGGCCCGTTTTAGAGCTGCTGGAAGCGGGTCTCCTTTCCGTAACCACGAGCTTGTCTCGAGCAGCCGAGTGCGACGCCCTGCTCCTGTGCGTGCCGACCCCGCTCACCCGCCACCGGGAACCCGACATGGCCTTCATCGAAGGAACGGCCCGCGAAATAGCGCCGCATCTCCGAGAAGGTCAGCTCGTGGTGCTGGAGTCCACGACCTATCCCGGCACCAGCGACGAGCTGCTGCGACACCACTTGGAGGCTGGTAGCGGCCTGACCGCCGGGACCGACTTCCATCTGGCCTACAGCCCGGAGCGAGAGGACCCCGGCAACAGCGACTACGACACCAAGAAGATCCCGAAGCTGGTCGGCGGACTTACCGAGGCCTGCCAAGAGGCCGCCGTGGCCCTTTACAGGATCGCGCTCGATGAGGTGGTACCGGTATCTTCGACACGAGTCGCGGAGATGACCAAGCTTTTCGAGAATATCTTCCGGTCGGTGAACATAGCTCTAGTAAATGAGCTGAAGATGCTCTGCGATCGCATGGATATCGATGTGTGGGAGGTCATCGAAGCCGCTTCCACGAAGCCCTTCGGCTTCATGCCCTTCCAACCGGGTCCGGGTCTCGGTGGGCACTGCATACCCGTCGACCCCTTCTACCTGACGTGGAAGGCAAGGGAGTACGATCTGTCGACCAGGTTCATAGAGCTGGCGGGAGAGATCAACACCTACATGCCTCGGTACGTGGTGTCCCGCACCACCGAAGCGCTGAACACCTTCGGCAAGCCCCTCCGTAACGCGGGGGTGCTCATCCTTGGAGTTGCGTACAAGCGGGACGTGGACGACGTCCGCGAGTCTCCGGCGATGAGGATTATCGAACTCCTCCAGGATCACGGGGCCGATGTCTCGTACCACGACCCGCATGTGCCCAGGATTCCTCCAATGCGAAAGCATGACATCGATCTGGAGTCCGTGCCGCTTACGGACGACGTCCTACGAGACTGCGATGTGGTGCTGGTCATCACCGACCATGGCAACATCGACTACCAGCGGGTGGCAAACTTGGCGCCGCTCGTAGTGGACACGCGCGGAGTGATGCGAAAGGTGGACGCTTCCGCGATAAAAATCGTGACGGCATGAAGATTCTTTGCACGGTAGGGGCTAGACCCAATTTCATGAAGGTGGCTCCCGTGCTGGAGGCCTTGCGCCGGCACGGCCACGATGCTCCCCTCGTGCATACGGGTCAGCACTATGATCGAAAGATGTCGGAGGTGTTCTTCGACCATCTCGGAATGCCTGCCCCCGACATCAACCTTGGTGTGGGAAGCGCCTCGCACGCGGTGCAAACGGCGCGCATTCTGGAAGCTTTCGAGCCGGTTCTGCTCGAACATGCGCCTCGAGTGGTGCTTGTGGCCGGCGATGTGAACAGCACCATCGCCTGCGCCCTGGTGGCCGTGAAGCACGGTATCGCGGTTGCGCACCTCGAGGCGGGCCTTCGCTCAGGGGACCGGTCGATGCCCGAGGAGATAAACCGCGTGCTCACGGATCGCATCAGCCGCATCCTGTTGACGCCGTCCAAGGACGCGGACAAGAACCTCATACGCGAGAACGTCCCAAAGAAGTGGATCTACAGGGTGGGCAACGCGATGATAGACAGCCTCTTTTCGCATATCGACGCGGCCCGCTCATTGGGGACTCTCGAAAAGCTAGGCGTCGAGGAAAAGGGCTTCGCCTTGATGACTCTGCATCGCCCGTCCAACGTGGACGAACCACGGGTTCTCACCCGCATTTTGTCAGCCGCGGGCGAGATCTCCGAGGAGATACCGGTTCTCTTCCCCGTTCATCCCAGGACCCGAAAACGAATAAACGACCTCAAGGGGGCCAAACCGTCGGAGCGGTGGCCGAATCTGCGCATGCTCGAACCGTTGGGTTACCTGGAGTTCCTGGCTCTCCAGGGTGGAGCAAAGCTCGTACTCACCGACAGCGGAGGGATACAAGAAGAGACCACCGCTTTGGGCGTGCCATGCCTTACTTTACGGGAGAACACTGAACGCCCGATCACCCTTTCCGAAGGAACGAATATCCTCGTCGGCACGGATCGTAGACGCATCCTCGAAGAAGCCGGAAAGGTTCTCGGAGGGAAAGCGAAGAGGGGACGATGCCCTGATCTATGGGACGGTGATACGGGGGAGCGAGTGGCCCTCTTGTTCGACCAGATCGACGCCGAGGGGTTACTGGTAGCAGATCATCCCACTGGACGAATCCCACTAGAATAGCCATTCTTGAATGCACTTGTGGGGATGAAACCGGTGGGGCCGGCTAAAGCCCAGACGAGGGGATGGTAGCCGCAAGGCCGGCCGGCGCCTCAATAGACGTCAGCGGCTCGTGGGCCGCTTGGGAACGCCAACAATGCGGTCGATGGGGGAATGCAAAATGAGTCTTTCGAGGTCTGCCTTGGGGGTAAACGGAAGCGCGGCTGAGGTGTTGCCTGCCGGAAACGATCTGAAAACCGCCAGGTCTCGCGGCCGGGTCCGAGGCTCTCTCATCCGCGCGCTCATAGACACCTACGAGACTGACCACGGAGAACGGGCACTGGGTCGGCTGTTGGCGGACCTATCGGCTGAGAGCCGGACTATATGCCTTCAGGGAATCATGGAGTCCGGTTGGTACCCTCAACGAGCATTCGTGGAGCTTGCCTGGGCCACCTGGAGGAGACTTGGACCGGAAGGCTGCATCGACCTCGCCTACAGGTCGCAGACCCGCCATTTGCAGCGGTTGCGGCGCCTTGTCAACAGAGCCTCCGGCCCACAGGCGTTGGTGCTGTGTACGGCCAAGGCTTGGCGCAGATATCACGACACCGGCCGCGTTAGAATTCACGAGCTGCTCGACGACCGCTCGACTATCTCCATCGACGAGAACCCAGCCATTCTCGAGCCAGGCTACGCGGAGGCCGTGCTCGGCGCGGTCTTCGCTTTGGTGCGTATGGGAGGCACAAGCCGCGTTAGCGGAACCATCACGCGGCTACCTCCAGAGCAAGCTCTACTCGAGATAAGTTGGGAACATAACGACGGGCAAGAGCAGGGCTGACCTGATACGCTCGCTTCATGACCAAGAACACGGACGAAGCGGAAAAAGCACATGATGTCGCATTGCGGCTGCTTGCACACAGGTCGCGTTCGAGATCGGAGATGCGCTCGCGTCTAGTGGGGCACAAACTCGACGAAGCCACGGTCGAAGCCGAGGTTGAGCGCCTCGACCAAGCGGGTCTTCTGGATGATGAGGCCTTCGCCGGTGAGATGGCGTCCTCGCTCGTAAAACGCGGCCACGGCCCACGAGGGGTGGTGGCCCGCCTTCGCTCCAAGGGCATCGACGAAGATCTCGCCCAAGCCGCCGCCGACCACGCCATCGAGTCGGCGGGCGGAGAGCAGGCGGTGGCGATGACCGTGGTCGAGCGCCGTTACGGCGACCTATCCAAGGCCGACCGCAAGGCAAGATCAAAGGCAGCCCAGCACCTAATCAGGCGAGGGTTCAGCCCCGGCGCCGCCGGCAACGCCTGCGGCCTCATAGCCGACTACGAACTCTAATTCGGGGACACGTCACTTAATTCCCCGCAATTCGGGGACACGTCACTTCGCAATTCGGGGACACGTCACTTAATTCCCCGTCCGCGGCTAGCCGAACATCTTCTCGAACATGCCGCGCAGAACCTGGTTCTCACGCATGATGTTCAGCGCATGATCCGCATGCCCGCGGGCATAGCCGTTGCCGATGATCAGCTCCACGTCCTTGCCGACTCCCTCCGCGCCGAGGGCGGCCGCGGTGAAGCTGGTAGCCATGTTGAAGAAGTAGACCCTACCGCCGTCATGGCAGCTCAAGATGGAGGCCATCTCCGTTCCCGGCACGTTCGTGCAATTGATGGCCACATCGGCAAAGCGGCCACGAGTCACCTGCATGACCGCATCGTATACCTCCGTGGGGCGATTTGCGTCCGCCCGAACCAGCTCGTCCGCCAGCTTCGACTCCCGCACTCGCGCCGCCGCGCCCTCACTCCGGTAAAGCGCGATTATCTTGCCGCCCGGCCCAGCCTGCTTCCTCGCCTCATGCAGGCAAAGCAGGCCCGACTTCCCGCCCGGCCCCAGCACCACGACCGTATCGTCCTTGCTCACCAGGCGAGAAACCTGCGCCGGCGCGCCCGCGACATCCAATACAGCGAGAGCCACCTTCTCGGGCATGTCCGTGGGAAGCTTTGCGAACACTCCGCTCTCGAAAAGGATCGCCCGGCCCCTTACGTCTATTTGACCGGACTCCAGATCTATCGCTTCAATCTCTTCCAGCCGTAGCGGAGTAAGCGATAGCGAAACCAAGCTGGCTATTCGGTCACCAGGAACCACATCGACCTCATCCTGGAGATCAGGGCCAACTTCGGCTATCTCGCCAATGAACATCCCGCCCGACCCGGTTACCGGGTTGTGCTGCTTACCCCGTTTCTCGATGGTCTCCAAAACTGTTCGTCCGATCGCGTCTTGATCACCTCCGGCTGCCTCTTTGATCTGATGAAAGCTCGCCGAGTCGAGGTTCAGCGTCAAAACGTTCACCAGGATCTCGTTGGACCAAGGCTCCATGCGATTGTCGATCCGCCACGCGGCTTGCGGCATCACGCCCTCGGGCTCGAGTACACGGTGGGTACCAAAAGGGGATGCAGGCTTCTTGTCACTCATTTCTCACCTCATAATTCATTGTCTTGCAAGGTTGAACACAGGCAGCGGCGCCAAAGCTTTTGAGACCGCCTCCAGCATCTCATCCGCTGGGAGCTCCCATCCTTCAGGAGAGTATGGATTTATGGTCACCGCCAACAGATCCAGGGGTTGAGTCGCATAACAGCGGCCACCTTCCGCCACGAAGCGTCTCCATCTCATCGGCTCCACGAACAGCGCCGATGCGTTTCTGACCACCAAGGCGGGAAGTGGATCCAGCTCCAAGAGACATGCAAGGCTCTCGTCGCCGATAGCGCCGCCCGCGAGCAGGCCCCAGCAATTCTCACGGCGGAGCATACTCGATAGCTCGCCGTGTTTGCCGAGGAGCGTTTCGCCGGACAGAGGGACAATCGAGCCATCCTCGCCCAGTATAGCGCCGGCGCCGGAGAAGGCATCAGCCGCCTCGACCACCCATAAAGGCGCGGCGGGGATCGAGAGCTGCTCCACGTAGGTGACCGCCTGCTCGACGACCTCATCCAAGCTGCGGCTTATGACCGCGCCTACCGCCAAGACTACGTGCCTTAGAACACGGGCCGCGGCCTTTCTGTCCAGCGCGCCATCGACCAGCAGTCTAGCGGCTCCTCGCTCGGCCATCAGCGAGAGCACCGTCTCGAGCTGCGTCGCGTAAACGGGACCTGCCAGCTCCAGGTGGCCCGCACGCTCCACCTCGGCGATAGTCACTTCCCCGAGCACCGTCTCGATGCCGGTATCCACCTCCGAGGTGAGAACCGCCGTTCCGGCATACGCGGCTAATCTGGCGGTTGCGACCACGGTGCCCTGGGGGCAATAGATTCGAGGCTTGGCCTTTCCCGTAATCAGGTCCAGCGCCTCCCCGTCACGTCCCGTGGAGGTAAGCCCGAGCCTTTCCCCCTTCGCCTCGCACTCTCGAACCAGGTGATTTAGCGAGAAGGTCTTGCCGGCATTCTTGGTCATCCCCAGCATGAGGAGCCGCCGCGCACCGCGCTCGCGAACGATCTCGTACAAAGACATCGGTTCAGCTCGGGGACCCAAGGCCCAGCATCGATCTGGCCTCGTTGGGCGTTGCCACACCGCGGCCAAGCTCTCCGGCAATGCGCGCGACCCGCTCCACCAGCTCCGCGTTGCTCTCCGCGAGACGTCCCTTCTCGTAGTAGACGTTGTCCTCGAAGCCCACCCGGACGTGTCCTCCCATTGCGACCGCCATGGCCGCCATTGGAAGCTCGTGACGACCTATGCCGGCCACCGTCCAGGTAGCACCACTGGGCAGGCCCTCCACCAAATGCACGAGGTTTCGAGGCGTAGCCGCCATACCCCCAGGAACGCCCAGCACGAAGTCGAAGTGCACGGGCGGCGACAAGATCCCCTTGTCCATGAGTACGAGAGCGGTTTGGAGCATGCCGGAGTCGAACACCTCCACCTCCGGCTTCACGCCCCGCTCGGTCATCATTTTGGCGAACTCCACGATGAGTGGGTATGGGTTGGCGAAAACCTCCTCACCGAAGTTGACACTGCCGGTCGTCAGGGTAGCCATCTCGGGTTTCAGCGACAGCGGCGCGGCCCTTTCCTCGGCGGTCATGCCCACGGTGCCTCCGCAAGAGACCTGAATAATGATGTCGCACCTTCGCCGTATGGCCTCCATGGCCCGCCGGTAGACCTCCGGCTCCTGAGTGCCCTCACCGTTGGAGTCCCGGGCATGCAGATGAGCGATCGCGGCTCCGGACTTCCACGCTAGGTGAACATCCTCCGCTATCTCCTCTGGAGTCAGCGGAAGGTTGGGATTATCTCCCCTTGTGGTTTCTGCTCCGACCGGCGCCACCGTAATGATGACCTTGGACACTGATCAACCTCCTCGTTTACTCGACGGCGGGACCCGGTCCGCTACCACGAACCCCGAAAACAATCGAGCCTGCATCTCATCGTCCCACGTCGCGTTGATTCTCGAGAGGAACGACACAGGTACCCGTAGCTCGCGCAACAACGACCGGTTCGGGTAAGACCTCCGCCGCGGAGGGGCTCTTCTCGTCGCCGGATAGGCTTATGACCTTCGTCGCGGTGAACTCCATTCTGCGAGACGTCTTGCCCGTCTTGATGATCTTTCCGGCGGCTTCAATGTAATCTCCCGCGTGGACCGGCGCCTTGAACTCCACCATGTCGTAAGCGACAAAGAGGCCTTCGTCACCGTCATGACGGATAAGGAGCTCCGTGGCCACATCGCCGAAAAGCGCCAACATGCGAGCCCCGTCCACCAGCCCTCCGGCGTAGTGGACGTCCTGCTCGCTCATCCTCAACCTAATCATGGCTTCCATGGAAGCTCCCTTCCGGCAACGGATTTCCCGGCGCCTCGTCCTCATGCTGCTGGAGCCTGAAGACCAGATACGAGGCGACATGACCGGCGTGCGTCCCCGGCCCGAAGCCCGCATCGTAGCCCAGCTCCTTCGCGAGCTCCTGGCTGATCCTCGGACCTCCGACTATCAAGATGATCCGCTCGCGCAGGCCCTCGGCCTCGAGCATGTCCACCAACCTAGTAAGGTTCTTCACGTGAACGTCGCGCTGAGTAACAACTTGCGAGATGAGGAGAGCATCGACGCCCTCGGTCACCACCTTCGAGACCAGATCCTCGCATGAAACCTGAGCGCCGAGATTGAGGGCTTCTATCTCCTTGTAGCTTTCGAGCCCCTTATCGCCGTCATAGCCCTTCATGTTCATGATCGCGTCTATTCCCACGGTGTGCGCATCGCTCTCTATGCAAGCGCCGAACACCTTGAGCCGCCTGCCGAGCAGCTTCGCGATCATTGCGTTGATCCGCGGAGCATCGAGAAGTGGAAACTCGGCTCGAGGCACTCTCACGGCCGCATAGTCGACCGTGGCGGTGCAGCGGCCGTAGACGATGAAGAACGAAAAGCTCTCTCCCATATCCTGCATATGAGCAACACTCGGCTCGGCGAACCCCATCTTGGCGACAAGCTGCCGTGCGGCCTCCTTCGCCTCCTCGCCCGCCGGCACCGGCAAAGTAAAGGAGAGCTGAGTGGCGCCGTCATTCGGCATATCACCGTATGGCATGACTCGCGTCGGATCCATGAGCGCTTCCCTCCTTGTCTCGTAACAGGTCGATGAACGGCGAGCAGTAATCCGGCTCCTTGACGACGACGCCGTCTTGACCCTTGCCACCGTCGGGGTTTCTTGCGATGTCGGCGAACATACCCCTGCTGATCGCCTCCATGAGGCCTACCGAAGCCACTTCCTCCAGCATCTTCACTGCATCGGCCAGCACCTTTTGGGCGCGGCGCTCGATGCGTCCGCCCGGTTTGATCGAGAGCTCCTTGGCCAATCCATCAGCCGCGTCGAAGACGTACCGGGCGCTCTCGATAGCGAGGTAGCGATCCTGAAGGTGCGGGGTATGAAGCGCCTCGGTCATCATCCCGAGAAGGTGGATCGACTGACCCGTGAGCACGGATGCCAGGTTGAACAGGGTGTTCTGCGCATAGCCCTTGAATATATTGCCCGTCATGTACTTGGTCGGCGGCATGTACTTGACGGGAGAGCGCGGGAAGAGCTGCCGAACCAGCCTGGCCTGGGCCATCTCGTACAGCAGGCTATTCTTCTTTCGGGGATCTATCTCGAAAGCATGACCGAGCCCGATCTGCTCTTCCTTCAACCCGCTTTCCAGCGCGAACCGCTCGTTGATGAACTGGGAAGCCACCACTGTGTGAGCCGCCTCGAATGAGTCGGCGGTCGTCAGGTAGTTATCCTCTCCGGTATTGATAATGACGCCCGCATAGCCGTTGATCATGCGTGAGACGTACTGGTCGACCAGCGTCCTTCGCATATTGATGTCCCGAAAGATTATGCCGTACATGGAGTCGTTGAGCATTACGTCCAAGCGCTCCACCGCACCGAGCACGGCTATCTCCGGCATGCAAAGACCGGAGCAGTAGTTGGTCAGCATGACGTACTTGCCGGCTTCGCGTCCCGCGTCGTCCATGGCCTGCCGCATGATACGGAAGTTCTCTCCGTTGGCGTACGTGCCTCCAACGCCTCCGGTAACGGCGCTGAAAGGCACGAAGTCCAGCAAGCTCTGGGCGGTGTGTCTTATAACCGCTACGATGTCGGCTCCCTGAAGGACTCCCGCCCTTGCCTGACTCGCATCGATGAAAACATCACCGGTCGCCACAATTATGTAGAGCTGGGGCTCCTTTCCGACGCCAAGCTCATTTTGCAGCCGCTCTCTTTTTTCCCTCTGCTTGTCTATCTTTTTCAAACCGAGGACAGCCAGCTCGTCGAGCACCGGCATGACCTTTTCAGGCGCCTCCTCCTTTTCCGAGACCAGATCCAGCGCGCCGGTCTCGACCCCCTCCGCGACCTCGTCGAGCGACAGGTCGTGCCGGTACATGGCGTTGGCTACCCAGTAACACACCCCTCGGCCGAGACCGTCTCCATCGTGGATGTGCTTTACCACCACGTTCGGAAGTGGCACCCCATGCTCGTCGGTGCCTTCCAGGCCGAGCAGCCTAAGATAGGCGCGCTCCACCGATGTGGTGGTACTGCCGGTTATGAGCTCGTCCAAATCCGCCGCGATCTCGGCGGCTAGTTCCCTCGCGGCGGCTATTCGTTCCCTGTCCAACCTTAGCTGCATCGCTTCACCTTCCTACTTCCCAATGTTCGCGTCCCTCCCACTACAGCACTAACCTCCTGGGGCCATTATGCAACGAAATGCCAAGCGCCGCTCTTCCGGAAATCCAGAACTCCGTGAATCCGCCGGGGAAAAGAACCGGCCAGCCGGGAATACCCCAGGCTCAAAGCCGGAGGCTCGCGGCAGAACACAAAGAGACGTGGACTATGTTATTTGAAGTAAGGCTATCAACAGATCTCATAGCCTGGGGGATTATTGAGATTTTTCTCGGACATCTGGCCTCATTTGGCAGGCACCGTCACTCTGCTCATCTCGCTGATCGCATCGGCGCATGTCGTGATGTATAAGCGGGACGTGCGTGCCGCGGCCGGATGGTTCGGGCTCATCTGGCTGGTGCCGGTGTTGGGAGCGATGCTCTACGTGATGCTGGGCATCAATCGCATCCAGAGACGAGCAAGCGCGATGCTCGGAGAGCGACTCCGGCTCAGCATGGACGTAGACACCACCGGCTTACCGGGAGCCGGGCTCGAGACGGCCATCGATACCAACGACAACCATCTCTACGATCTAGCCCGCGTGGTGAACCGGGTAACATCGAGTCCTCTTTGCGGCGGCAACGACATCGCGCCGCTGGTCGGCGGAGATGAAGCATACCCGGTGATGCTCGAAGCCATCGACAGCGCCAAGCGGTCGATAACCCTTTGCACGTACATCTTCGACAATGACGAGGCGGGCTGGGCCTTCGCCCGCGCTCTCGAGCGTGCCGTGAACCGAGGGGTGAGGGTGCGGGTACTCATCGACGCGGTCGGAAGTCGCTACAGCTTTCCTCCCATGGCCAGGACAATTCGCCGGATGGGCATTCCGGTGGCCCGTTTCATGCCGACATTCCTTCCATGGTCGATGCCATACCTGAACCTTCGCAACCACAGAAAGAGCCTAGTAATCGACGGCCGTTTCGGATTTACGGGCGGCATGAACATACGAGTGGGGCATTGGCTTTCAAAACAGCCGAAGCACCCCACCATGGACCTGCATTTCCGTGTCGAGGGGCCGATCGTCTCACAGATTCAGGGGGCCTTCATCGAAGACTGGACCTTCACTACCGGGGAGGAACTCTCCGGCCCGGAGTGGTTGCCCGAGCCCGCGGAAACGGAGGGCTCGGCCATAGCGCGGGCCATCGTCGACGGCCCCGATGAGGACCTGGACAAGCTCAGGTGGACGCTGCTTGGAGCATTATCCGCCGCAAGAAGATCGGTACGCATAATCACGCCCTACTTTCTTCCGGATCAGCCAATCATCACCGAGCTGTGCGTCGCCGCGATGCGTGGAGTGCGGGTCGACATAATCCTTCCACAAAACGGTAATCTCAAGGCGGTTCAATGGGCCAGCACAGCCCAGCTCTGGCAGGTGCTGCGAGGCGGATGCCGGGTGTTCCTTTCGCCGCCGCCGTTCGATCACACCAAGCTTTTCGTGGTCGATGAAACATGGGTCTTCATGGGCTCGGCCAACTGGGACCCACGAAGCCTTCGCTTGAACTTCGAGCTCAACGTCGAGGTCTATGACCGTATCTTGGCTGGAGAGATGGCCCGGCTGTTCGATGAGCGCATGTCACAGGCGCGGCTGTGCACCTTGGGAGATGTGGACTCACGCCCCATGCCGATAAAGCTGCGCGACGGTTTGTTTCGACTGTTCGCGCCCTATCTCTGATTCGCGTCAGGCCGTCTTTTTTACCATCTCGTCCTTCGCTATCGCCCGCAGATCGCCCACGGTCGCATGAAGGTCTTTGAGATCGGCCTCGAGGCGCCGAAGCTGACTCTCGAGGCCCATCTCGCCGGCGGCACCCTTGAGCTTGCGCTCCACCGTCTCCATCTCTTCACGGGCCGAGTCGAAGCTGTTCACGATGATGCCGATGAACAGGTTCAGGACGATCATGGTGCCGAGCAAGACGAATGAGACGAAGTAGGCCACCGCCACCCCGGAAAGAGCCCGCGGGCTGGTGCATAAGTGCTCGTGCATCCCGTAGGGGTAGACGTCGCACCCGTACATTTGCGTGTACATGATGTTCGTCCAGTCCTCGAGCGTTACGACCCGAAACAGCGAGATCAATGCCACCTGCAAGTCTCCGAAGTGAACCGGGTCGTTCTCCCGGAAAAGGAACACTCCGGCTACCGCGTACATGTAGAACAAGATGAACAGCAGAATGCTCACGTACCCCATCGACGGAAGGCTGCGAAGCAAGGCCGAGACCAGCAGTTGCAGCTTGGGTATGACGCGCACGAGCCTGAAGACCCGTAGGAGGCGCGCCATGCGCATGACCATGGCGTACTGCGCCAGCGGCGGAACGAGACATACCGCCACTATGACAAAGTCGAACACGTTCCATGGGTCCCTGAAAAAACGCCAGGGCTTCCTGCCTTCCGCGCCCATCTTCATGAGTATCTCGACGACGAAGATGGCCAGGACTACCGAATCGAGCTTATGGAGAATGTGTCCCCACTTCTCCATGATGCCGGGATAGGTTTCCAGACCCACCAGGACGCCCGCGAACAGGATCACCCCAATGATGAAACCTTGAAAGAGATTGCTGTCGACTATGAAGCGTAGCATTCTTTTCATGCGATTCTCCGGGTCTCGTTGAGTGGGGCTGGAGATATCACAAGAGGGGCAGCCGCGGCTTCCATACCTCGAAACCAGCTCCCGGGGGGGGTAGCGCACATACGGAGACGTCCCCAATCCGCGGGAGGGACTCGGCGAATCTCCGCTTCAGGACTATGATTAGCCGTCGGATGACAATGTATAGCCCCATGCCCTCAACCGTTCCGCCCTCCCGCGCCATCTATGCCAACCGGACGCTCAACATGCGCGCCATCAAGGCCATCGGCTACGACATGGACTACACTCTCATCCACTACAAGATGGAGGAGTGGGAACGTCGCGCGTACGAGCACCTTCGGCTGCGCATCGCCGACCTAGGGTGGCCGGTGGACGATTTGGAATTCGACCCCAAGCTTGCCGTCCGCGGCCTGATCATCGACACGGAGCTTGGGAACGTCGTCAAGACCGACCGCTTCGGCTACGTAAGGAAAGCGTTTCACGGCACGAGTCCGCTGCCCTTCGCCGACCAAAAGGCAGTCTATGCCCGAGAGCTGGCAGACCTTTCGCAAAGCAGATGGGTGTTCCTGAATACTTTTTTTTCAATTTCAGAAGCGTGCATGTTCATGCAGTTGGTCGACATAGTCGATGCCGGCGAGGGTCCTAGGGCCGTTGGTTACGCTGACCTCTACCGCAAGGTTCGGGAAAACCTCGACGAAGCGCACATGGAGGGCGAGCTCAAGGGAGAGATAGCGGCGGACCCCGATGCCTTCGTGGAGGTGGACCCCGAGGTTCCGCTTGCTCTGTTGGACCAGAAGGCCTCCGGCAAGCGGCTGGTGCTGATCACCAATTCGGAGTGGCCCTACACCAGAGACATGATGAGCTACGCCTTCGACCGGTTTTTACCGCCGGGGCAGACCTGGCGCAGCCTTTTCGAGATAGTGCTGTGCGCGGCCAGAAAGCCGGCCTTCTTCATGAATAGGATGCCGCTGTTCTCGGTAGACGAGCCGACCGGCCTGTTGCGACCGGTTCCACGCCTCGGCAAGGAGGAGACTTACGCGGGAGGCTACGCGGCTCTGCTGGAGCGGCACCTAGGGCTGTTCGGAGACGAGATCCTCTATGTGGGCGACCATCTGTTCGCCGATGTCCATGTCACCAAGAACATTCAGCGCTGGAGAACGGCTCTGGTCATCAGGGAACTGGAGGGCGAGCACGAGGCGCTCGAGGAGTTCGCGCCGAGGCAGTTGGAGCTGTCTTCGCTGATGTGGGAGAAGACGCAGAAGGAACAGCTCATGTCGGAGGCGCGGATCGGCGTACAAAGACTCCGAGCCGGGTATGGACCCATGCCTAAAGAGAGTGAGAAGGAGCTGCTTTCTCGCTGCGATGCCATCCGCGAGGAGCTTGCCGAGCTGGATGGGCGTGTCTCGCTTCTCGCAAGAGAGGCCGGCGGGCTGCAGAACGAGCACTGGGGAGTCTTGATGCGGGCCGGCAATGACAAGAGCAACCTTGCCAGGCAGGTCGAAAGGTACGCGGACGTATATATGTCGCGGGTATCGAACTTCCTCCACCATACCCCCTTCGGCTACATTCGAGCGCCGCGCGGAAGCCTCCCTCATGATCCGTTGCCGGGCTAGCACTGGAGGACCTTGTACGTCGCTTCGGTCTAGCTTCCCGGCACGGCATCAGCTTGGTAATAAAGCGGAGCTTCCGGGCCCAAAGGGATGCCGACGGTGATCCACACGATGAGGAGCACGGTCCAGGCGATGGCAAAGGCTATCGAGTAGGGGAGCATTGCCGCGATCAAGGTGCCGAGCCCCGAGGATTTGTCGTACCTCTTCGCAAAGGCGATGATCACCGGAAAGTACGGCAGAAGCGGCGTGATGATGTTCGTCACCGAGTCTCCGACGCGATACGCCACCTGCACCAGCTCCGGCGAGTAACCCATCTGCATGAGCATGGGAACGAACACCGGCGCCATGATGCCCCACTTCGCGGACGCGCTGCCTATGAAGATGTTCAGCACCGCCGAGACGAAGATGAATCCAAGAATGAGAGGAAGACCTCCCAGGCGTATGAACTCGAGCAGCTCGGCACCCTTGACGGCCATGATCAGCCCGAGATTGGACCAGGAGAAATAGGCGACGAACTGTGCGGCAACGAATGCAAGCACTATGTAAGTGCCCATCGTGGCCATGGTGTCGCCGGTCATCTTCTCTACTGCCTTGTCGTTCGTAATGGTCCTTGCAACGACGCCGTATGCAAGACCGGGCAGAAAGAAGACCACCAGCAAGATGGGCACCATGTTCCCGTAGAACGGACCGAGCCCACCGTCTTCGTCACGCAGAACGGCGTTCTCCGGAACGACCAGCATCGCGACGAGCACCAGGGAGAAAACGAACGCGCCGGCCGCAGCCCAAAGCGCCTTGCGCTCGCGGTCGGTGACCTTCTCCGGGGTTTCGGCTCCTTCGCCGTCGGCCGGAGACCAATCACCCAAACGCGGCTCCACCAGCTTGGTGGTGACGAGCGTGCCGGCTATGGTCATAATCGGAACCGAGACGATCATGAAGTACCAGTTCGAAGCCGCGTGCACGACATATTCAGGGTCACGCATGGCCGCGGCTTCCGTGGTGAACCCGGCAAGCAGCGGATCAAGAGCGGTGATGAACAGGTTGGCGCTGTAGCCGGCGGATACGCCCGCGAAAGCAGCAGCCAGCCCCGCTATCGGGTGGCGACCCATGCCCGCGAAAAGGACCGCGCCGAGAGGAGTCAACACGACGTAACCGGCGTCCGCGGCCATGCTGCTCATGATCCCCGCGAACACCAGGGTAGCGGTGACTAGGGAGTTCGGCACCCAGGCCATGAGCTGTCGCAGCCCCGTCGAAATGAGCCCGCTTCGCTCGGCTACTCCGATGCCTATCATGACCACCAGCACCGTGCCGAGCGGCGCGAAGCTGGTGAAGTTCGACACGGCCTCGGTGATCATTCGCTCGATGCCTTGGTGGGAAAGCAAATTTACCGAGGTGAGCGTCTCTCCGGTGCCGGGATGCTCGGCGGTGACGCCCGTCCGGTGGGCGAGCCAGGAGGCGACCAGCACGAGGACGCTGAAAATAAAGAAAATGGTCACGGGGGCGGGAAGCCTGTTGCCGGCTCTTTCCACCGCGTCCAGGACCCGAACCATTCGACCACCTTGGGCTTTCCCATCCGGCTCCAAGGTCGCACCCCGCTCGGCCGCCCCAGCCGTCTTCTCATGGGCGGCGGTTGGTTCCCGAGGATCGCTGGCCGGGGCATCGGCATCGCCTCCGACACCGGACCTCGTATCGGATCCGGCGGAGACATCCTCCGTCTTGCGCTTCGGATTACTCATGTGTTCGGTCAGAGTAGGGCGTCGGCGGAGATTTCGTCGACCAAAGCCAAGATATCCTTTGTCTCGAGAATTCGAAGCTCCTCGTTCCAGGGAACCTTCGTCCCGGCCGCCTTGGCGAAGAGAACGCGGGAGCCGTGGGGAATACCCGACACGTTCACGCCCAGACCCTCACCGGGGTCTTGCGACTCGGCCCTGGCGACCTCCACTACCTCTCCGTAAAGAGCCTCCTGCGTGCGCTCCTTGGAACCGGGCGGCAGATATAGACCGCTATCGGACCTGGTGTCCTCGGGCAGAACCCGCACCAGCACTCTAGGTCCAACCGGCTGAACATGCCTCACGTTACGGTGTTGCTTTTCTTTCACGCGAGGCAGTCTACACGACTCGGGCCTTTCGTTCGATGATCCTGAACAAAGAGAAGCGTTCCGCCGCCGATAGGCTACGAAGACGGAACCTTGGTAGCCGCGACCAATATCTCACCGAGCCAAGCGTCGATGTGTGTTTCGCTCACATGCCTTCGCATTCGCCGCATGCCCTCGGACCGCTCCTCGGAGGGCAGCTCGAGCGCCCTCTTCAGAGCCCTGGCGGTACCATCCACTGAAAACGGGTTTACGAGCACCGCTCCATCTCCCAGGCCCTCGGCGGCACCCGTGAACTCCGAGAGCAGCAGCACGCCGTCCTCGTCGATCCGCGCCGCGCAGTACTCCTTGGCCACGAGGTTCATGCCGTCTCGAAGGGGAGTCACCATCGCGACGTCCGCGGCCAAGAAATGAGCAACGAGATCCCGCCGCCCAAGAGCCCGGTACAGATAATGTACAGGTTGCCAGCCGGCGTCACCGTACCTGCCGTTTATGCGGCCGACCAGCTCGTCGATGGTGCGCTTCAGTTGCTGGTACTCCTCTACATCGGTGCGGCTGGGCACGGCTATCTGAACGAAGGTGATCCGACCCCGATACTCAGGATGAGTCTCGAGGAGCCGATCGAAAGCGGCCAGGCGCTCGGGAATGCCCTTGCTGTAATCAAGCCTGTCGACGCCTATCACCACCTTCTCGGTGGCGAGGCTCTCTCGTATGCGGCTTGCGTTCTCCTTCGATTCCGGAGAAGCCGCGATACGCTCGATCTCCTCGACCTCGATCCCGATGGGGAACGCGGCGACCTTGACTCGCCGCCCCTGCCAGTGAACCACGCTGTCTTGGTAGTCGACCTCGGCTCCGAGAAGCCTCTCGCAGCAGCCGAGGAACTCGATGGCGTAGCTTCGGGTGTGAACGCCGACGAGGTCGGCTCCAAGCAAGCCCTCGAGAACTCTCTCGCGCCACGGCAGGATCCGGAAGACCTCCTCGGCCGGAAAAGGAATATGCAGGAAGAAAGCTATCGGACCGCCACCACGTCGCGCACGGATCATCTCGGGCAGCAGACAAAAATGATAGTCATGAACCCAGATGAGATCGTCTTCACCGGCCTCTTGAGCTACCGCTTCCGCGAATCGCTCGTTTACAGCTACATAGTCGTTCCACTCGATGTCGTCGAAGTGGCAACGGTCTATGAAGTAGTGGCACAGCGGCCACATGGCTCCGTTGGCGAAGCCGAAGTAGTAGCGGCGAACCTCCTCCTCGGTAAGGGGCACTTGCCGCAACGTGAAGGTCGGGCCGTGGTCCGGCACCTCGAAACGATGTTTTTCTTCGGGGTCACCGCCTGGATCCCAAGCCAGCCAGACGCCCCCGCATCGCCTCATTACCGGGTCCAAGGCGGTAACCAGGCCACCGGTGGTTCGCTCGAACTCCACTTGCCCATCCGCTAATTCTCGGCGCGAGTAAGGCTCTCTGTTACTGACGAGAATGAGCCTGCGACCACCCAAATCATCGCTGCCTTCGCTAGCCATCTGTCTTCGTTGTTCCTTTCTCATCCGTTCAGCTTCAAGCTTCACTGCTTGAAGTCGAGTACAGTGTAGGTCGTCGGATCCCTACCCGGCAAGCTTGACCAAGACCCGATGTGGCGTCCAATGTAACCCGCATATGCCGGAGTTGCCCCAAGCCCTCGCGCAAGCCGCCGAAACGGCCCTTCAAAGGCCGAAGGAAGAGGCTAGTGCCGAAACGGTCGAGGCCATACGCCGAGCATTGCTCGAGGTGTACGGGCAGCAAGCCACTCTCACCGCCAAGGTCATCGCGGATGGCCGGGTTGTCGAGGGGGAAGCACCCACCATTGCAGCCGCTATGGCCCGGCTTGCCGGCTTCTACGGCTTTCTGCGCTCTCTCCAGGCCGAGCCGACGGCCGAGGAGCACATCGGCCGCTTGCGTCGATCCGTGGAGGCGCGAAGCCTGGCGCTGGATTTCGGCGCGCGGGGCGACAGGGCACAAGCCGAGGAAAAGCTCGAAGAGGCCGAACGGCTGCTTGAAGAACCGGCCGCCGAGCACGCGGTCAACGCCGGGACCATTCGTACCGCCGCGGAGACGGTTTACGACAGGTCCACGGGCAGATCCAGATACGACGCGGACGGCTGGCTGTCTTTCCGCATTCGATGTCCGCACTCCACGTGTAGGAACGAGCATTTCTACCGCTTGATGCCCCGACATCCCACTCACCGGCTTTCCTGCAGCTCTTGCCGAAAGGGGTTTTTGGTCTTCGCGGCACTGGTTCGAGCAGCGAACGTCGAAAGACGCAACGGCCTGGCTCTACACCGGGCCAAGGTACGCGGGGCCGATGGCATGGATGTGGATATTTCGTTCCCCGCTTCGGCTGACGGCAAGGGCACGGCGAACATAGTCAGGGGAGATCTGCTGCTTTTCGTCTATGACTCCACCAGCCGACTCCGCACGGTACGCAACTACACTCGCGGCGATGAGGTGGTGATACAAAACGGCGACCCTTGCTTCGTGGCCACGGCGGCCACCGGGCCTGACGCGCCCGAGGTCGTGGTTCTTCGCGGCTTTCGCGACGAGACGCTGGTGCATTACGGCATCGGCAGAGCCTTGGTGGCCTGCTACGGCCACGTTGGGCCTCCGCTTGCACGCTTCATAGCTCGCGGCAAGCTGCGTCGAGCAGCGGCGGCAACCCTGGTGCGCATCGCCGCTAGGCTCGCCTCCTCGCTCCAAAGGCCCAGACCGTAAAGGAGGAGGGCGCCCTTTACCCTTCTCCCGCCACTCTTTCGTACTTCTTCGCGCCCTCTACGTAGAGGTCGTTGCCGTGGGCGTCGTTTACCACGGTCACGGGAAAGTCCTCGACGGTCATTCGGCGAATCGCCTCTGCTCCAAGCTCCTCGTATGCGACCACCTCCGAGGCCTTGATGGTCTTGGCCGTCAGGGCGGCGGCTCCGCCGACCGAGGCGAAGTAAACCGCTCCATGTTCTTTCAATGCGTCCTTCACCTCTTGATTGCGGCTGCCCTTGCCGACCAGCCCCTTGGCACCCTGTGCAAGTAGAGCCGGCGTATAGGCATCCATGCGACCGCTGGTGGTGGGACCCGCCGACCCGATGACCTGACCCGGCTTCGCCGGCGCCGGACCGACGTAGTAGATTACCTGGCCGCGCAGATCCACAGGCAGATCCTCGCCCTTGTCTAGAAGCTCCACGAGCTTCTTGTGCGCCGCGTCCCGGGCGCTGTACACGACGCCGGTGATCAGCACATTGTCGCCGGCCTTCAGCTCCATCACGTCCTGCTCACTCAGTGGAGTCGATATTCTCTTCACGCTCATGACTAGTAGTCCCTCGCCTATATGTTCCGCTCGGAGTGCCTCGAAGCATGGCAGTTTATGTTCACCGCCGCCGGGAAACTCGCGATGTGGCATGGATGGGTTTCAATGTGGACTGCAAGAGAGGTGACCCTTCCGCCGAAGCCTTGAGGGCCGATTCCGAGGTCGTTCACCTTCGTCAGAATCTCCTTCTCCATCTCGGCGTAGAAGGGGTCGGGGTTCGGCTCTCCCAGTGGGCGCAGAAGCGCTTTCTTGGCAAGCCACGCCACCTTTTCGAAGGTGCCGCCGATGCCAACGCCCACCACGGTGGGAGGACACGGGTTTGGGCCGGCGGTCTTGACATGCTCGACCACGAAATCAATTACTCCTTGCCTCCCCTGCGCGGGCTTCAACATCCGCACGGTGCTCATGTTCTCGCTGCCGCCCCCCTTCGGCGCGATCGTCAGCTTGACCTTGTCGCCGGGAACTACATCGAAGTGAATAACCGCCGGCGTGTTGTCCTTGGTGTTCACTCTCTCCACGGGATCGCTGACGATGGACTTTCGAAGGTAGCCCTCCGTGTAGCCGCGCCTCACGCCCTCGTTGATCGCATCCTTTACATCGCCACCGACAAAGAGAACTTCTTGCCCGACCTCGACGAAAATGACGGCGAAGCCGGTGTCCTGGCACATGGGCACCTGCTCCTCTCGAGCGATCCTTGCATTCTCGATGAGCTGCTCGAGGACGTTTCGGCCGGTGGGAGACTCCTCGATCTTCAGGGACTGCTCGAAGGCCTGGACGACATCATCTCCAAGGTTGTAGTTCGCGTCGATGCACATATCCCTAATGTGGTCGCGCACCGTGTCGACGTGTACCTCTCGCATCGTCATTGCTCCTTGTGTTCCTTATCGAGGCCTTTGGGCCTCTGCTAAACGGTTTTCGTGAGGACTAGGCCTATCCAAGCAGCCCCAAGAACACTCCAGCCGCCACCGCGGATCCGATCACACCCGCCACGTTCGGTCCCATGGCGGCCATCAGCGGATTGACCCGGCCGCGGGTGTGCTCCGAGACGAACTTCTGTACCACCCGCGCCGACATCGGAACCGCCGAAACGCCCGAAGCGCCTATACAGGGATTGAGCTTCCTGCCCTCCGGCAGGAACACGTTCATGAGCTTGGCCAGAAGAATCCCTCCGGCCGTGCTGCAAGCGAAGGCCACGGCCCCGAGAGCGAAGATGAAGAGCGTCCTCGGCTGGAGAAAACCTTCTCCGGTCATGGTGGCCCCTATCACTAGGCCGAGAAGAATGGTCACTATGTTGATGAGCGGACCGCCGGCCGTATCGCCCAAGCGATCGGTGACCGTGGACTCGCGAAGCAAGTTGCCGAACATGAGGAGTCCGATGAGCGGTGCCGCGGTCGGGATGGCGAGCGCCGTCACCACGGCTATCAAGATCGGAAACATTATGACGGCGGTTCGGGAGACTTCCCGCTCGTCCTCGGAGTCTATCTCCCTCTCGCGCGGGCTTGTGAGCAAACGCAGAATCGGAGGCTGAATGACCGGGACGAGGGCCATGTAGCCATAGGCCGCCACGGCCACCGCTCCAAGCAGCTCCGGGGCCAGGATGGCGGTGAGAAATATCGAAGTGGGGCCGTCCGCCCCGCCGATTATCCCGATGGCCGCCGACTGCTGGGCCGTGAAACCGAACAGGAAAAAGGCACCGAGAGCCGCGACGAATATCCCCACCTGGGCGGCGGCACCGAGTAGCAATGTTATGGGACGGCTAAGAAGCGGCCTGAAGTCGGTCAGCGCCCCGACGCCCAGGAAAATGAGCGGCGGAAGCAGCTCCGTCCTTATTCCGGCATCGTATATGAGCTGGAGAAGCGGGACCCTATCGCCCGGGTCCGCGCCGAAGCTGCTCGATGCCTCGAGCATGGCCCCCGGCAGATTTGCCAGAATGGCGCCGAACCCGATGGGGATCAGGAGGAGCGGTTCGTAGTGCTTCTTTACCGCAAGGTAGATGAGCACACCGGCTATGCCGAACATGACCAGGTTCCTCCAAGTGAGGTGGAGAAACCCGGCGTCCATCAACAAGCGCTCTAGTTCAGTCATTGTGTGCTCTCCGCCCAGGCGGGATACTAGGCCCAAGGCCCGGCGAGGCCACTAGTTGACCTGAAAGGTCTTGTCGCCGTGCTCGAGGAGACCGACTATCTGCCTTGCAGCGGCGATGCCGGCGTTGATGTTGGCTTCAGCGGTCTGCGCTCCCATCTTCTTGGCGGTAAAGACGTACCTGCCGGGGAACCGACTCTCTATCTGCTCGCGACAGTCGGGGGCGACGTCGGAGAGATACCGGATGTCCGGCCTCTCCTCCATGACGCGCAGGAGACCATCCTCGTCGATCACCTCTTTTCGGGCGGTGTTGACCAGCGTTCCACCCTCCGGCATCAGAGACAGGAGGCCATGGCCTATGGTGCCCTTGGTCTTCTCGTTTGCGGGAATGTGCAAGGAGACGAACTGACTCTTCTCGTAGAGCTCCTCGACGCTGGAGGCGACCTCTATGCCGTCCTTCTCCATCTCCTCCCTGGGGATGAAGGGGTCGAAGCCCCAAAGCGACATGCCGAACCCCTTGGCTATGGCGGCTACGTGCCGGCCCACGTTTCCGTAGGCGTGGAGGCCGAGGCTTCTTCCTCGAAGCTCGCTTCCGGACGTCCCGTTGAACGCGTTTCTCATGGAGTAGAGCATCATCCCAAAGGCCAGCTCCGCGACGGCGTTGGAGTTCTGACCGGGCGTGTTCATGGCTACTATGCCTCGGCCCGTGCACGCCTGCAGGTCGATGTTATCGAACCCCGCGCCGGCGCGGACAATGACCTTCAGGTTCTTGGCTGCTTCGATGACGTCGCGCGTCGCTTTGTCACTGCGAATGATCATGGCGTCCACGTCCGCGGCCGCCTTCTTCCATTCCTCGGCGTCCTGGTACTTTTCCAGAAGGGTCATCTCGTACCCTGCCCCGTCCAAGACCTTCTTGATTCCATCTATGGCGGCAGGGGCGAAGGGTTTCTCCGTTGCAATCAGTACCTTTTTCATTGGTCTAAAGTAGTCTCGGTTGGGCTCTTTCGCTTCGAGCCGGGTTATGGGGATGAAGGACTCGTCTTGCTCGAGCCGGATATGCCCCCAAGGCAAAGAGATCAAGCAGAATCTCCCAGGGCCGCCGGAACCATCGGCTCGGATACCCTCTAATCGCATAGACCGAGTCTCGGATCCAGGTGGAGTTGGAGCTGCCCGCCGGCTCAATCGACACCAGCAGGATGCCCTCGCCTACCTCCAGGAGGGCGGCTCGAACACCTCTCCGACGGCGGCCCAGGGCAAGAAGGTGGCGGGCGTCGTCTCTCGCCGTTCCCCTCCGCCGTAGACCACGTAGCCCGGCCTCGCCTTGTCCTCGGCCAGCGTTCGCCAGCGAACGAGACTTGCCGCAAGCTCCGGCTTCGCGGTGGAGCTGACCTTGATTTCCACGGGGTAGCCTCGGCTCAGCTCCTTGGTCAGCCCCGCTGAACGTCTGGGGATCATGCTCAGGATTATGGGTCCGGCAATTTAGGATTTCAATTCCGGATCTGACACAACCGGATATCTCGACAAGGCCGGTAAGTCGGCCAAGACCGAGAGCGAGGGCGGCATCGCCGGCTGCGCTCAAGGTCCTCTAGAATGAGCTCCCGAAGCCGGACTCTCCACTGGCCATGGATATTCACGCAAGGCCAATGGTGGCAAATTCCGGGGGTTTCTGAGCTGCCTATGCGGCAGAGAACGAGAGGGCCACGATCCCCATGTTGACCGCCTCCTCAAAAAACACGAAGGGTCTCAGGCGCCTAGGCAACACCTGTAGATACGACACGAGCCTGGCGGGGGGTCACCGAGCCAGCGCGGAGACGACCGCGTGGTCGCCGGTCATCTCCTGGAGCCCAAGAGCGGTTAGAATCTTCTGCTGGTCGGCGGTGGGTTCGGTGGTGGAGTAGGTGGGCGTTTGCTCGCCGAGCAGCTTGCCGTTGCTCGATGAACCGCTCCGGGTTGAACAAAACGACGGCTCGTACTTCTAGCGGGGGCACCGCTAGCAGCTTCGCCACCTTCGAGTTCACACGCTGCGACTTACGATCCGCTGCTTGCTCGAGCATCTTGTCAAAAGAAGCTGCCTGCTGATCCTCGGGCAGCCGTGAGATGTCGCGAAGGGCATAGGATGCGAGAGCCGCCAGTCGTTTCAAACTCGATAACAGACGGCCGCGTCGAGGTACCGAAGGTTGCGTTGAACGCGGGATGGAAACCGTTTGGCGATCTGCTTGGGAACGACCATGGCCCCTCGTCGCGAGGCAGCCAGGGCGGCTTTGAGATTCTGGGTCTCGAGTTCCGAGAGGTTGCCGAGGCTGCAGAGAACCTGGTTAGCCGGCTTCGCTGACGAGTACGTCGTTTGGGGGCTGGAGGTGGTCGATGAGATGCCGTCTGGTCTTCTGAAGCTTTGGACAATCTGGACCGAGCGATAGAGCTTGGCGCCGCGACGACGCTTGGTTACGCGCAAATGCATAGCGTATCTACGCATAGCACACCAAGCACAGCAACTCAATACCT
>SLRQ01000057.1 GCA_007130885.1 Deltaproteobacteria bacterium | reverse complement strand
CATATCCACGGTGCACCGTCACGAGGCCGTGGAGGTGGCCGCAGATCCGGCGCTCACGGACCGTAGCCCGACGCAGGCGTACTCACCCGTACGTCGAGGAGGGCAAAGGGAGTAAGTGCCGCGCTACTCGCCTGGCACCTGTTCGCTTCGTGCGGATGACCGCCGCCCTCGAGGCGGCCCGGCTACGCCCGGTCATCGATCGCGTCTTTCCTTTCGAGGAGGCAAGGGACGCATTCGTTCATCTGGAGTCGGGTGAGCACTTCGGGAAGGTGGCGATCAGCTGGGCCGCCTGATGTCTCGGCCAGACGTCAGCTTCCTGCTCCCATGCTTCACAGGATAGCCGACGTCGAAGAGAGCTCTCGACAGTATGAGATGCCGCCAACGGTACTCACCGGCCACCACTAGGGCATCGCGCTCTCCAAGACCCGGAATCAGCCGTTGCGAGAGGCGATGGGTATAAGCATCGCGCTGCACGTTGTCCCGATCCAGTTTCCAATCGAGCTCCCTCGACACGCGGTCGATCAGAGCCTGTTGGCGCGGTGAGGGCCGGACTCCGACGGGGGCGACTCCGCTGCACCATTTGGAGGTGAGACGGTACACGGCCAAAGACTGGGTGCGAGCCACGAAGGGGAGCCGCAAGCCCTCCGTGCTCACTCCTTCGTGGAGCAATCTGCAGAGCTTCGTCACCGTATAGTTCATCCGGCTTCCAAGACCGATTCTCCTATGGCTTGTTTTTGAGAACGTTCCCGAAACGTAAATGATTGGGTACAGCCCATCCCCCCGATCGAATAGGCGTACCGTGGTGGCCCCGTACAGGGTTTCGCCCTTTACCGCGACCACCAGAATGCTTGCGGATTCCAGCGTCTCTTCTATTTCTCGCTCGAGATCCATGGCGGCCTTCCGGTCGGCCGGGGGAAAGCAATCGCGCACCAGGGCGCCGAACCGTGTCAGAATGTCCGGATAACTCGCATGGAGAGCTCGCCTCGGGTGTCGGCATGAGCGCAACTCGAGCCCGCAGTAGCTCTCGACGAGATCGGAGAGGCCGTGCCATGGGTCTCGTCGAGGCCGATGGATGCAGTTCTTTGTGACAATTGAAGCCACGGGTGCTCCGAGCGCCCTTTTGGACCGTTCCGAAGGGAGGTTGTCCGTTCACGACCGAAGCTCCTCATCAACCTCTCGAAGCGCCAAGCCTGGGGTATGGTGAGAGAGGCGCGCCTTCGGGTCCGGTGATGCCGGCGCGATTTGCGTTCTGCGCCACGGTATAGTCAGCAGTGGTCGGCCGATGGAACGGCCACATGTTCCAGAGGCTTGTCCGCTCGTCTCGTGCCTGCTTCTCGGCAGCCTTCGATCGGAGGGCTCGTAGGGCAGCCTCTCAGCCCAGAGAGCGGGTCCACTCGGCGAAGTGGTGATTGTCGGCGAGCGCTTGGGACACCGATTGTTTCCGCTGCTCACGTACGCTGGAGGGTGTCATCCCAAAGGTTCGCGTGAAGAGCCTGCTGAAGTGCGCCCCGCAACTGAAGCCATTCTTCTCGGCGATCCTTCTTATGCTCATCCCACAAGATGAATCGGCGAGATCAGCGAAGCATCTTCTAAGGCGCATGGTGCGGATCCACGCCGTGACGCCGCCGTCTTTTGCGAAATAGCGATGAAGCTGGGTGCGCGACACGGCGAATCGCTCACTCAGGTAGGTGGGGCCCAGCTCGGACAAAGAGAGGTTCCGGAGTATGTGTCGCCTCACCCGAAGCGCCGTCAGTTCGAGCGAGTGGTCTCTCCCGCCGCTCGCCTCGACTTGCAGCTCTCTGACCGCGGGCACCAGGAGCGCAAGAACCAAGTCGACGATGGTGACGCAGTCCCTGAGCCTTATCCTCGGCAGCCGTTCACTCAATGAGACAAGGCAGTCGCGTAGCAGCTCGAACGGAACAGTGTTCCCCGTCATTACCGAGCCGTGCAGATCGCACGCGTGGGCCAACTCATCATCTAGAAGGTCCTTCGGGATGAGGAGAGCCAGGACATCCGCCTCCTGCTCCTCGGACTCCGCCGTCCGGGTCAGGTCGAAGATGCTGATTTCCTTTGGCCCCACCTTCATCTCCCTCGCGCCAATGAAGCCCGTCGCTCCGCCGGACAGGTAGAGCTGCACGAGGTAGTGGTCCAGCATGCTATCGACGATTCTTCTTCGGGAGCGCGTGTATCGCTGCTTCACCGTCGCTATTCGCTGCACACCTATGCATCCGAGATCGAACAAGCCCATGTCGGCTCTAAAGGATCGGGTGCAATCCGTCTCTACATCGCAAACCGCGGACACCCGCGCCTTCCAGGCATGCCAACCGTCGTCGTCGGTCAGCCTGCGCTGTGCCCAGGAGGGTCTTGGGCCGAGGATGGCGTCCTCGTGCTTTCCATGTCTGGTTTGCTTGGTCACCCTGCCCTCCTAGCCGCTACTTACCGAAACTGTCAACGAACGACACATGGAATCGGTCACTTCGTATTGCGGTAGCGCACGAGCAGATCCGGCGGTAAGGCCATCCTATTGAGCCTTTTCGGGCTGCGAACACCGCAGCTCTCACCATGGCACGACCCCAGCCACCCTCCGAACTCCTCCTTTCCGCGCCCTGTCGAGGCCCTCTTTGCCGGTCCGAAGGCGGCGGGCGACACTTGAGGGGCCATCGCGAGCCGTTCAGGTGTCGCGGTG
>SLRQ01000032.1 GCA_007130885.1 Deltaproteobacteria bacterium | reverse complement strand
GATGTCAACGAAGCGCTCCAAGAGAGGGCAAAGGAGTTCGTGGAGGAGGCAGAGTAGCCTCTCACTCGAGCAGAAAATCGTTGCATAACAAAGGCCGAGGCAGACGATGCCTCGGCCTTTACCCTCTCCCGGTTTGTTTTGCTCAGCTGGCTTGCAGCCCGCAGGCTAAAATAGCCTGGCGAGACCCCCAGTTTTTCAGCATGAGCCGTACCAAGTGGCTAACCGCCTGGAAACTGGCCAATCCGTGGATGTAGTGGCCGTCGGTTCGCGACAGTTGTGTCATGCGTGCCCGATTTCATGTTCCAAAAGCGACACCCTGAAGGTACACCGGGGTAAGTCCGAGCCTCTGGGGGTTATTCTGTAATGAGGGAGAAGTTTATGGTATAAGGCTGCTCGCGCAGGGCAGGGATCACCATGAGGCAGGTCCGAGGTTGATTTGTGTTTGGGGCCGGCCGTGGGAGAGATCTATGAAAGTCCTGCGATTTAGAGATTCTCGGCTAGAGCAGCTTCGCGCTATCACCTCTGGAATGAGGGCGATGAGTGGCATACGGCGCGAAGACGTTTCATCGAGGAGAATGAGCCTGGATACAGCTTTGATCTGGTTCGTGCTCGAGGGTTTTGTACGCCGTGAACATTTGGTCGAAGGGCGCTATAGGTTGGCGGACATTCACGGAAGCGGTTCAGTCGTGTGCCCGGCGATGGAGCCGGATGAGCAGGAGATTCTCTGCGCCGAACCGGAGAGTCGCCTTTTGGGCGTCTCGTATCCCTCTCTCATGCTGATGGCAAACAACGGGACGCAGGTCGTGACGACGATTATCAGAGAGCTTTCCCTCCACCAGGACTCTCTTCGAAGAAGGCTGCGGCTCCAATCGACTAAGAGAGGCGCCAGTCGCCTCGTCGTGGCATTGCGCGAAATTGCAAGAGAGATCGGTTCGCCTTGCAGCCACGGTCACTCGGGCTGGACGGACATCAAGAGATTGACTCATCAAGATCTTGCGGATCTGACGAATAACACTCGTCCACATCTCTCATGCCTTCTAAAACAGCTAGTTGAAGAGAGCAGTGTAGACAGGCAAAAGGGAAGGGTGCTGTGCGTATCACCTGCTGTTCAGGTGCGCTCGATCCGGGAGGCAGGGGCATAGGAGCCGACGATTTGGGGGTAGGCCGACTTGTGGCCATAGGGGCTCTGAGATACGTTTTCTCGGTGCATATTCCGTGCTTTTTTTAGCCTGCCCCGTGGAGGAGGGAACTGCATAGACTCTCCCGCCCTTCACAGATGCGACTACATCCCCGGCGACTGAGAACCCAACGCTCGGGGCTTCCGTTGCTGCCTGTCGGTTGAGGATTGAGCCCCCATACCATCACTTCGTAACAGCAGTTCAATTTGGCTTGATTATGAGACAAGGTTTTTTCTCAACTCCAAGACGACTTTTGCCGATGCCGTTTATTCTGATCACCATGGTGGTCGCCGCCGAGAGCAGAGCAGAGTCGCCTGGTGAAGAAACCGAAGGAGCCGGCATCGAGATGGAGGCTCGGGGCCACATCGAGGCCGGCAGCCCCGGACAGGCAATCGAGCTCTTGCGAGGCAAGACGGATACGATCGAGCGTTCCCTTCTCCTCGCCCGCGCCTACCTCGATGACGGCAACGATTTCTGGGCCATGCGAGTGCTTCATGAGCTCGTCGAGACCAGCGAGGACTGCTCTCCTCACCTGTGGCTTGCTTTCGCTCATGTTCGTCAGGGCAATCTGGATGAGGGGCGTGATGTCCTGAAGAAGGCGAGTTGTCCGGAAGGCTCCCCACTCGAGGTCCGCCGACTGCTTCTGGAGACTTTGATCGCCTCGACCCATGGAGATCGGGCTGAAGCCGCGGCGGCTCTTCGGGAGGCCGCGAAAGGCGAGTCGGCTTTTCCGGAGGATGTGGAGGCATTTCGGTCTTTACGGCCCTCGGTCGAGGAAAACTATGTTTCTCCGATCTCGGGGCGAATGGAGCTTCACACCGGCTGGACATCGAACGCGCTCGCCGGCTCACCAATGGATCCCGCCGCGGCCGGTGGCCCTCCAGCCAGCCCCCTCGCCCAGTTCTCCGGAAACACGCGCTTGATTGTCCCCATCGATGGAAAATCGAGACCCACGCTCGATGTGGAGCTTCGGGGTCTGGGTGTTGGGGTGGAGGCGGCCAGAGACTTGAGCTACCTCCAGCTCTCTGGACGTCCGGGGTTTCTCTTCGGCAGCGGTGGCGGTATCTTCGCCGGCTATCGTCTCGAATCGCTAGGAATTTTAGGAGGAGATCAGTTCGATGACGGGCCCATCTGGTTTTATCAGGCTCATCGCGGCGAGCTGGAGCTGGATGTGCTGCCCTGGATGACGGTGTTCGGTGGTGCTGGTTACCGAGCATTTCGAGAAGCGAGGCGGAGTCGCCTCGAGGCCGATCTTGGCGCTGGGGGCGTCTGGCGACCAACGGGTAACGTAAACGTTCTTGCCGCTTTGATGGGTCGTTATCAGTCGGCTGCTCGGGATGACTATGACCTCTGGGGCGCTACCGCCCTCATGCAAGCGGACCTTCGGCTGCCGAGAAACGTGACCGCCAGGTTTGGTCTCATGGGCTCGGTCGATGACTACCCGCGCTCGGCGGGTTACTTCGGCACCGAGCTTTCGCGGCGCGATCTTCTTGGAAAGCTGACCGCCGGTCTTTGGTCTCCCAGAACGAGAACGGGGCTTCGCGGCGGGGTATCCTACGAGCTCTCCAGCCGCCATAGTACCGCACCCGACTACAAATATATGGACCATCGTCTGCTCGCGCGGATCCAGTGGGCCTTCTCCAGCGATCCGCGCGGTCCCAGCTCGGCGAGACCTCCGGATCACGTTCCCTTGGCCTGGGGCCTCGATCGCGAGAACGGGGACCTCGAGGACAGTATCCAAGATCTCTTGAGGCAGGATGAGGCGGTGCGTGCCGGCTCGTCTTGCGTGGACTGAAACAATGATTTGCATCGTACGATCTAGGGTTCATCCAAGCTTCATTTCCTTGTTGCTTGTCGTTTTGGCGGTTACCGCGTGCCCCGACCCTTCGGAACGAAAGGATGAGGAGGAGTCCGCCGAAGCTTCGCTCGAAGAGGCGGAGGTGGAGGAAGCCGGTGCTGTGGAGCCGTGTACCGTTGCGGCTCCTTGCCCCGAAGCGGCCGAGGAGGTCGAGGCCATTTCGCCTGACGATCCCCGAATTGAACAAGCGCTCTTGGTCGATGCGCGAGCAGCCGAAAGCTTCGAATCCTGGCACGTGGAAGGAGCCAGGAACGTCGTCTACGACATCCTCGATCCCACTCCACCCGAGGTCATCCATGAGCTTGCCGCGAAAGATGCTTCGGTCATCGTGGTCTACGGCGATGGTGACGATCCCGATAGCGGCGAGGAGCTGGCTCGCGATCTTGCAAGCCAGGGAGTAGAGAACGTTTACTTCATACAGGGAGGGGCTTCCGTTCTACGAGACACGGAAGAGGTAGCCAGCCAGGATTGAAAAAAAATCGTAGCGAGGGGTTGCTCACACAAGATATCTGAGTGCATCGGCGGTTCCCCTTAATACCATGCTTGCCCCATGCCCTCGCTCGCCCTGGCGCGCTCCCGCTCGTGCTCAAGGCCCCGCCGGCCGCCAGAGTCGACGAATGCCAAAGCCGGCATTCGGCTCATGACCGGCTTGCGCTACCGTTCCTCATTGCGCATTCTGTTTATAAGTGGAGTTTGTATGGGGGAATCGATCGAAATCGACGCGGTAATCCTCCTCGTGGAGGACAATCCGGATCATGCTCTCCTAGCGAAGCTTTCCTTGAGCCGGCTAGACGAGGTGAGGGAGATTCGTGTGGCGCACGATGGTGTTCAGGCAATGGAGATCCTACGCAGCGACTATACCCCGGACCTCGTTCTCCTGGATCTCAAGCTCCCCCGCATGGACGGTTTCGCTTTTCTAGAGGAGATTCGCAAGGATCCCCGACTCCGCCGCATCCCCGTCGTCGTGTTGAGTGCTTCGGATGCTCGTGCCGATCTCCGGCGAAGTCGGGAGCTCGGCGCAGTGGGATATTTGACGAAGCCGCTCGATGGACGTGCTCTTAGGCGCTTCATGAAGCGCATGGCCGCTACCGGAGAAGGCTGGAGCGGTCAGCAGGATCTTCCGCTGGATCCACGTTGACGGCATAAAGGCCGCCTGGCGCCGCAATGCAGTCGTTGGTATCCTCGCCGGATATGGCCGGGGAGTTGGATTGTGAGGATTTCGTGGACAAGAAGGACCTTGGGCTGAAAAGATACGAGCTAATCGACCGATTGGCTGTTGGGGGGATGGCGGAGATCTTTCTCGCACGGCAGCTTGGACTGGAAGGGTTCGAGCGGATCGTGGTGATCAAGCGCATACGGCCCGAGCTGGCAGGGGATCAGAGGTTCGTGCGGATGTTCCTCGAAGAAGCACATCTCGGCTCGCGCCTGAACCACTCGAGCATCGTGCAGGTCTATGACCTCGGAAAACTGCAAGAGACGTACTTCATGGCCATGGAGTACATCTTCGGGCGTGACATGCGCCGTGTGATGCGCAAGTCGAAGTCCGCGAAAATTCCTTTTCCCGTGGTTTACGCCATGAAGGTGGCATCATCCGTTTGCGAGGGGCTGCACTATGCCCATAAGTTCATCGATGCGCGAGGAAACAAACGGTGCATAGTGCACAGCGACATCTCTCCGGAGAACATCTTCGTCTCATTCGAGGGCACGGTGAAGATTCTGGACTTCGGTGTGGCCACGGACGGCACACAGTCCGAGAGGCGCCGATCTCGCGAGATAAGAGGAAAGGTCTCCTATATGTCGCCCGAGCAGGTCACGGGCCGGCCGCTCGACGCCAGGAGCGACATATTCAGTTTGGGCTCGGCTTTGTATGAATGGATAACAGGTTTCAGGCTGTTCACCGGGGACGACCAGGAAGCCGTTCTGAAGGCCATCAGTGTTGCAAATGTTCACGCCCCCAGCTTTTTCAACGTCGATGTGCCCGAGTCCGCTGAAAACATCCTTATGAAGGCGCTGGAGAGAGATCCGAACCAGCGATATCAGTCGGCGTGGGAAATGCAGTACGACATCGATCAGTTCTTGGCTGGGTACGATTTTACTCCCTCGAACATACATCTTTCCAACTTCTTGAAGCAGCTCTTCGGAGACGAACTCGAGGAAGAACGAGAGCGATGGTCAAGGGAAGGAACTTCCTTGGCCGGCAATGACTTTGAAGCGAGCGATGAGGAAGCAGCCCCGGACGAGCAGCCTCGACAGGTTCGCGTTCTCCTCGAACCGGAGGAGCATGACTGGCTCGAGGAGGTTGCGAAAAGGAACGATTTGTCGCCAGGCGATGTTCTACGTGAGATGTTGAACCCTCATCTGCGGTTCCGCTAGGTGAGTCGGGAAGAGACGATAGATGCCTCTGTGAGGGACAGCGCGGATCTTCCCGCCGCCGTATCTTGATGTTGGAGGACCAAGAGTGACGGAGCGTGTGTTTGATGGGCTCTTTCATGCCCTCCGCGAAAGCTGCGATGCCGCCGTCTGGTCGAAAGGCGTTGAGATCACCCGTTCGAGTCGAGTTTTTCTCGAAGCCGATGAAACCGATGAATTGGTTCTCCTGGTGGAAAGCAAGGAGGTTTTACAAAGATCCGGACGAAGGAAGACCGAGTCGCGAAGGGTGCGACTGTTTCCGGCGGACGAGGATTGGATGTGCGACTGCGATGGCGACGATCCCTGCGCGCATGCCGCGGCCGCGGCCATAGCGTACCGGCAGGCCGGAAGGAGGGGCGTTCCCCTTCTTCGTCGCTTGGGTGGAAAGCCCGGGCACATCGGCTACAGGCTCTCGCGTACGCCGCAGGGGCTCTCCTTGCAGCGAGTCATTGTAAGAGGAGGTGACGAGCATCCGCTTCCCACCACGCTGGCCGCCGCGGAGCATGGGTTGGAGGGCGTCCCGAGCGTTGAGGCGACCCGGGCGGACAAAAGGGCCGAAGCCGTGCTGGGAGGCCATGTTGGGGGAGTTCTGCCTCGTCACACCATGACTTTGCTCCTCGACGAGCTTTCGCATTGTCCGGACGTTCGACTCGACGGCGAGCCTATTACCGCGTCTCGTACCCGTTCCATCCCTTTCGGCCGCGTTGATGACCATCCGGAGGGCTTTCATGTTTTCATCGAACAGGATCCCGAGATCATCGAGGTCTTTGGAAACGGTGTCGTTCTGCTAGGTTCAGGTGTACTGAAGGCCGTGGGAGAGGCACCACTTGACGCCCAGGAGATCCAGGAGCTTCGACGTGGCAGGGTCTACCGGCGAGAGGACGTCACTCGTCTCGTCACCGAGGTGATACCGTCCTTGTCGGAAAGGCTCCCCTTCGAGGTGCGAAGCAATCGTCTGCCGAGGAAAGCGGGCAGGGCTCCTGTCCGAGTGCTCATGGAAACGAGCCGGGAAGGAGATGCTCTTTCGGTGCTCCCGCTCCTTGTGTACGGCGATCCTCCTATCGCGCGTGTCGACTCGGGAAAGCTGGTGCCGCTCGGCAAGGATCTTCCGGTTAGGGATTCCGGCGCCGAGCGTGCCTTGACACGGCGCTTGCAGGCGGTGCTGGGGCTGGAACCCGGCCGGAGAACGCAGCGAAGAGGAGCCCAGGCTTTGGCCTTGGCCGATGCGCTCGAACGCTGGGGCGAGGGTGAGGTCCAGGGTTCGGGTCACGAGCAGTTCTTTAGGGCTCCGCCTCTCGTCCCGAAGATTCACGTCGATGGTGACGACCTCGATATGAGCTTTGTAGCCGAGGCTTTTGGTGAAGGTGAAGAGCGTAAATCGGGGGGAGGACCGGCGGCCGGTGGGCGCCGGGCCGGCTCGAGAGCGGTGATCGAAGCTTGGCGGAGCGGTGAGAGTATGATCGCCCTGGAAGGGGGAGGTGTCTCTGCGTTGCCTGTCGACTGGCTCCGTCGATTCGGGGAGCAGGTTTCAGACCTTCTGGCTGCCCGAGAGGTCGCCGGCGGAAAGACCCCCAAAGCATGCCTTCCGGATATGGCGCGCCTTTGCGCTTCCTTGGAAGAGCCGCCGCCGCCCGGGTTCGAAAAGCTTCGGGATCTTGTCGCCCTATCGTCGAGGGACGGTGCCGGACAGGAAAGCTTCTTTCTGCCGGAGCCCGATCTTCCAGCGGATCTCTCGGCTACCCTACGCCCTTACCAGCGCGTTGGAGTGAGCTGGCTCTCGTTTCTTCGCGAAGCAGGCCTCGGGGCGCTGCTCGCCGATGACATGGGCCTTGGAAAGACCCTGCAAGCTCTTTGCGCATTGAAAGGGCCTTCCTTGGTAGTCGCCCCGGCAAGTGTCTTGCACGCCTGGGCGGACGAGGCGGCGCGTTTCCGGCCGGGCCTGTGCGTTTCCACTTATCACGGTCCCGGAAGGCGTTTGGATCCTTCCGCGGAGCTGACCCTTACCACCTATGCGATCCTTCGGATCGACGCGAACGAACTAGCGTCAAGAGAGTGGGGAACCGTCATTCTCGACGAGGCTCAGGCAATCAAGAACCCGGAGAGCCAAGCCGCGCGGGCTGCGTTTCGGCTGCGTGGAGAGTTTAGAATCGCGCTGACCGGGACTCCGGTCGAAAACAGGCTGGATGAGCTATGGAGCCAGGTGCACTTCACCAACCCCGGTCTCCTCGGGGGGCGAAGCGACTTCCAGAGCCGGTACTCGCGCCCCATTGGGGATGGTGATGCCGAGGTAGCGGCTCGCATGCGGGCGCGAATTAAGCCCTTCGTGCTGCGCAGAACGAAGGCAGCGGTGGCTCCGGAGCTGCCGGCCCGTACCGACACCATCCTTCGGTGCACGCTGGGTGATCACGAGCAGCGGGTGTACGATGCCGTTCGGGCCGCGGCCCGCCAAGAGATAGCCGAGAGGTTATCCGCGGGAGGCGGTGTGATGGAGGCCCTCGAGGCGCTCTTGCGTATGAGACAAGCAGCCTGCCATCCCTCATTGGTGCCTGGGCAGGAAGCGGCGAGTTCCGCAAAGATCGATCTCTTGATGGAGACACTGGAGGAGGCACTCTCCGGTGGCCACAAGGCGCTGGTTTTTTCCCAGTGGACCGGTCTTCTCGACCTCGTGGAGCCAAAGCTGGAGGATGCGGGCATAGTCTTTTCGAGGCTGGACGGCTCAACTCGTGACAGAGCCGGCGTTGTGCGTGGGTTTCAGCGTGATGATGGTCCCCCTGTAATGCTGGTCTCGCTGAAGGCGGGAGGCACTGGTCTTACGCTGACGGCCGCCGACCATGTGTTTCTCTTGGACCCTTGGTGGAACCCTGCCGTAGAGGAACAGGCGGCCGGACGTGCGCACAGAATCGGCCAGACCCGGCCGGTGATAGTTCACAAGCTCGTAGCCGAAAGCACGGTCGAGGAGAAGATCATCGAGCTGCAGGCATACAAGCGTACCTTGTTCGATGCGGCTTTGGACGAGGCCCGGGCGGGATCAGGTCTCACCCGGGAGGATCTCTTGTCCCTTGTCGAGTAGCTCTACCGAACCGTGGCGCTGGCTCTTACGATCTCGGCCTGGGCCGGCGATAAAAGTTCCATGTTGGGGTCGAGCGCTGGGAACATGATGTAACGACGCGCTTCCGGGCAGGCGCTGGCATCGTTTACCGAATCACACTGCGGCGTATCCGATATTTGATCGTGGATGTCGCCGAACTGCTCGCTCAAGTGGAACAGGCCCATGAAGTGACCGGCTTCATGGGCGAGAGTGAGCCCGGTGAATCGAGGCTGGTCCTGCACCTGCATTACGACGCCGGAGTGTCGCGTCTCGGCGATTGGTGGACCGGGGATTCCGCCGCTGACGCCGGCGACGCCGTCTCCAAGAAAGCCTGCCGAGATGCTTCGGACGAAGAAGGCGTTCAACCCGTCGTCGCGTCCGAACTCCATGAACATTTCTTCGTAGGGCATGTCGCCGGTGAAGACCCCCATCTCGATGTCCGTATATTTGGCGGGAAGATCGAAGAAACGAACCTCTCCGACGGATAGGTTGGCTTGATCTACGTAGTAATGCTCCCACTCGTCCATGATGACATGGAAGTGCGGCTCATCGGCCAGATTGGACGCATCCACGCCTTCACCAAAAGCCTGAGGAGCGACGAAGATGTTCAAGTCGACCGTCCCATCGTCGAGATCTCCAGTCCTCACCACCGCCAGCGCACTTGCTGGTCCTCCGTCGAAAGAGAACGACCAGGTGCCCGGTATCATCTGCATGTCGGGCATGTCGTTGTTAGGTATCTGCGTTGCAACCGAGTGGGTCCTTGGCATGGTCCTATGTGGATCGGTCATCATGTCACCGCCCCAGCCCATTCCTATCGAGCCGGTGATGCGCTCTGTTCCTTCGGGATCGGTGATGCTGGTGAACTGATAGGTTGCGCTCTCCTGTCCATACACCACGAGCGTAAGGGAGCTGGCCTCGGGACCGGTCTCCACCTCGATTTGGGTGCCCGGTTGAACTTCACCGAGGTCGATGATCTCTTGATCTCCCCCCTCCCGGCAGGCTCCATTATCACCGCAGTACAACTCACCTGGGCACTGCTCGTCGTCCGTACAAGGGATGATGCATCCGCCGCGGTGGCAGGTTTGCCCCTGCCCGCAGTCTTCATCGGCCCTGCAGGCGGCGAGGCATACCTTCTCGCCGAAAAGATAACCGCAGAAGCTGCCGGTGGGGCAGTCATCGTCGTTCTCACACTCGTTCGTGCAATATCCGCCGTGCTCCGAAAATGTGCAGTCGAGATCATCGCCGCAATCGCCGTCTTCAGCGCAGGGTAGACCGACCTCGGAGCCCACGCACTTGCCGTCCACGCAAACGTGGCCTCCGGGACACTCTTCGTCCTCCTCGCAAGGCAGATTGCAGACCCCACCGCTGCAGACGTAATCGTCGCGGCAGTCTCCGTCTCCATCGCACTCGGCCATGCAAAAGCCTTCGCCGCCCAGCACGACGCAAGCCGAGCCGGGAGGGCAGTCATCGTTCGAGCTGCAAGAGCGCGTGCAGTATCCACCGGGCAGGTGATCCGCGCATTCCAGGTCATCCGCGCAGTCTTCAGCATCCTCGCATTCGAGCCCGACCGTTGCCGGGACGCAACGTGCGTCGGCATCGCACACATGGCCTGCTTCGCAGTCCGCGTGCTCCGAACACTCGGCCGGTATGGTGGTGCTGCATCCAAGGCTTGCCATGAGTGTAAAGCAAGAAACGAGAGACAAAACCATTTTGACGCGGCTCATCGGTTCACCTCCGGCTCCTTACCCGGGACGGGCGGCTGCTCTCGAGAATTGTTTCCGGGCTGAAGGCTCATCTCCGGGAGCATCCGGCCTTCCGGCGGCAAGGGTTGTTGCAAACGAGTTCCCTGTGCCCCCCGAAGCGCCCGTCGGACCACCACATGACGCTCGATCAGCCTCTGCCTCGAAAGTAGTCGCTCGGCTTCTAGGCCCCCGATGCTGGAGATGGCCATTACGGCTCTAGCACGCAGTCCGGGATCCTCATCGGATAGGACCGAACCGAGTACTGCCAGCGTCTTGTCTTCATGAACCGGCTCCCGGCCCAAGGCGCTCAATGCCTCCAGGCGGATTGTTGCGTGCAAAGCTTCGTTCGTTGCCAACGATGAGAGAGTCTCGAAGGCTCGCGCGTCCTCTGGATAACGGTCGAGGGCCGATATGGCGCGGAGGCGGGCCAGCCGCGGAACCTCCTCATCATCGATGATGACGAGGAGTTGCTCCAAGAGGCCCGGCTCGAATCGATCCAAAACCTCGCTCTTCGGTCCGCCATCGAAAAATGAGAGCACCGTCACCAAGCTTTGGTCATGGTTCGTGGCGGATGCGGGCATGACAATCAGTGCGGCCAGACAAGCGATCGCCAGGTTCGATCCGAGCTTTCGGCTTCGAACGCTTCCGAGGAACCGGGCGCGATCGCTTCCGGCAGGTTTTTCGAGCCCAAGAATACAGCTGATCATGGCAAACCTCCGTGAGCGGTAACAGTCAGAGGCTATGAGCACGGAGGGGACGTGGTCAAGTCCCTGGTGAGAGACCTGTTGAGAGACCCTGGTGAAATGCTCGTTGTTGGTGTAGTTCGAAGGTGGTCCGAATAACGCAGCTCATGAAGGAGGAAAAGATGGGCGAGAGACCATTTAGGATTCTAGGCGTTCAGCAGATAGCAATCGGCTGCCTCGACAAGGAAAAGCTTCGATCGTTATGGATCGATCTGCTGGGCCTCGAGATGACAGGGTCCTTTCGAAGCGAGCGCGAGAATGTCGACGAAGACATTGCTGTAGCGGGGGCTGGTCCTTTCGCGGTCGAGGTCGATCTTATGCAGCCCGTGGATCCGGAGGCTCGCCCCAAGGTGCACGAGCCGGCTCTAAACCATGTGGGACTTTGGGTGGACGAGCTCGAGGCCGCCGTGGAGTGGCTGAAGGGAAAGGGCGTCAGGTTCACTCCCGGGGGCATCAGGAAAGGTGCGGCGGGACATGACGTGTGCTTCATCCACCCAAAGGGCAACGAAGATGCGCCGATTGGCGGAGTCGGGGTGCTGATCGAGCTGGTTCAAGCACCTTCCGAGGTAATCGAGGGCTATGGGAAAGCGACGATGTAAGAGACCCAGGCCTGCTCGTTTTCCACTTTGGGGCGGCGGGTGAAAATGCCGTTGCCTTCCATTGTTTCCCGGCACGTTCCCTCCCAGTAGACCTCGCTCCGCGAGAAGCCGGCTTCGGCGAGGCAGTCCTTCATCTCGGCAGCCGACCATAGACGCCACGAGTACGTGAAGGCCTTGCGCATGCGGCTGCCGTCAGGGAACTCGAAGTGTATTGCGCAGCGCATGAGATGATCGATGGGGTTGAAGCTCTCTTGCTCCCAGACGTACTTGAAGCCCGGCATCGTCTTGCGCTCCTCCAGCGTGCATTGCGCATCGGGCCCCCCCAGGATGTCACAGACGAAAAGGCCTTCCTTTTGCAGGGACCTTCGAGCGGCCTTTAGGTAGCGCACCATCTCTTGGCGCTCCGTGAAGATCCAGTACGAGAAGTTGAACGCCACGATTATCTCTGTTTCGAGATCGTTTACTTTTCGAACATCGGCCTTCCTGAGTTCGATGCGGTGTGCGTCGCTTCCGAGGGGCTCTGCATTGTGTCGCCGCCCCCAAGCCAAAACCTCTTCGTCGAGATCTACACCGACGGCGGTTCGTTTCCGGTGGCTTCCTACCCACTCCCTGCAGAGCAAGGCCGTGCCGCAGAAGTCTTCGCGGAGAGAAAGTGGCCTCCGTCCGTAGGTGTTTTTGTACACCCTGTTTAGAAAATGGACGTCGTTCTCCGGAGCTTGGACCGATATCTGATAGAGCAGGTGAGGATCCGCCGTTCGGGCGGTGTACTTGGGTCTCTTGCTATGCACGTGCGGTTAACCTCCGTTGGGTCCGCTTATCATCAGGTGAGGGTGCGCTCAATCTCGCTCTTCTTTTTCGGAGACCGGAAAAGCGGGACCCTCGTTGCTCGGCTGGGGACAGCCAGCGTCGATATAAGAGCGGAGTATAACCTCGGCTGCTACCTGATCGATCACTGCTTTTCGTTTCTTCCAGTGGACGCCTGCTTCTCGGAGAATGGATTCCGCTTCGAAGGTAGAGAGGCGCTCGTCCCACAAGACCACCGTTGCCTCGACACTTCGATCGAGTGCGCTTGCAAAGGAGCGCACCTTTCGCGCGATCGCGCCCTCGGTATCGTCCATCGAGATGGGTAGGCCGACCACTACTCTTTCAACCTCTCGTTCAGTCACCGTACGAGATACTTGTTCGATGTCTCGCTCGAGGCTTTGTCTGCGAATGGTGTATAGCCCCGTGGTAGTCACCCCAAGAGGGTCGCATCCCGCCACTCCTACCGAGCGTTCCCCTACATCCAGAGCTAGTAGACGCATGGGTTGTCATATGTACTTCTAGACATCTCGAGTCAACACGAAGAATTTTTCGCTTCGGGCTATTGAAATGCAGTTGGAACTCGTCTATGACTTGGCCAATGAGCCAACAACGCATAACCTTCGTTCGTCCAAGTGTGATTTTTCTCTCTCTCCTGCTGATTGGGATCGGGTGCCAATCCGAGGATACCCAGCCGGCGGCGCCCGCGGATGCCACCGGCGAGGCCGCGGGTGCTGCCGAGACCGAGCCGGCATCTCCCCAGCCTACCTCGGCCCGGGCTCCGGAGCAGGAAGCCGAAACACCTGCAGGTCCCGCCGACGCTTCGGCCGACCCTGATCCCGAGGCAGACGAGGATCTTACCGAGGTCGGCAGCATGGAGGAGCTCGTGGCCTGCATGGCTGAAGCAGGGGTGGTGATTTACGGCTCCGTCACTTGTCCGTTTTGCACGCAGCTTGCGGACGCATTCGGTGGAGCCGACGTTGTTAAGCCGATATATGTCGAGTGCACCGAGGATCGGGAGCGCTGCATGAACGAGATGATCGGGCGAGGCGTACCCGAGATCCAGATCCGAGGCGAGATGTACAGAGGCCCATCCAGGCAGCCGGCGGACATAGGCCGGGAGGCCGGCTGTAATCTGGTGCAGTAATCCCGGGTCGGAATGCTTTGGTACAGGTCGCGTAAAACTCCGCGCCCATGATGCCCGCCGATATCGGTCGGCGGGACGGCGCGGAGTGTGATCAAGGATCCTCTCCCTCGAGCAATTGACTGCCGTAGGCGTGGAGCGCCGCGCTGCCGCCGGTGTGCCAGAAGACCACGGTTTCGTCTTTGGCGATTGACCCCCTGCGTATGAGGTCGATGAGCCCCGCCATGGCGCGCCCGGTGTAGACCGGATCCAGAAGGACGCCTTCAGTGCGAGCCACGAGCCGGATTGCCTCTCGCTCGATCTCGCCCATGACGGCGTAGCCGCCACCAAGGTAATCGTCGTGGGCCAAGATCTCGTCCGGAGATATGGTGATATCCAGGCCAAGCAGCCGCGCGGCCTGCATGGAAAGAGCGGCCACGCCCTCCCGCAGATCGCGAATATTGCTGTCTATTGCGACGGCTTCCAGGCGCCCTCGAAAGCCCATGGCCTTGGCTCCCAGGCACAACCCCGCCTGCGTGCCAAAGCTGCTGCTGGCGAAAACCACGCGATCAGCGGCGATCCCGCGCAGCTCCAGCTGTGAGTGAAGCTCCTCCATTGCGGCGACGAACCCCATTGCGCCGACGGCGTTCGATGCCCCTACAGGAACTATGAGCGCGCGCCGGCCCGCCGCGGCTTCCCTCCGACTCATCTCCTCGGCAATCTGCTCGCGACAGCCCTTGTCCGAGAAGATTACCTCCGCCCCCAAAACGCGATCGAGCAGCAAGTTGCCTGTCCATTGAGTCGGTCTTTCACCCTGCAAGACGACGATGCAGCGAAGGTCGTTGCGTGCCGCCGCCGCCGCGGTCTGTCTGCAATGGTTGGACTGGATTCCACCCATTGTGACCAGAGTGTCCACGCCGTCGCGAAGTGCCTGTCCGACGGTGAACTCCAGCTTGCGCGTCTTGTTACCGCCGGTTGCCAGGCCTGTTTGATCGTCGCGCTTCATGAAGATCCGAGGTCCGCCAAGGGCAGCCGATAGGCGGGGCATCTCCTCGAGCGGTGTCGGAAGATGTGCGAGAGGGATTCGCGGAAGTTTACCGGTTAGCATTAGTCAGCTTCCTCCGTGACAGGCAGTATTTCACAATCCGTGGTTTTTTCACGGTTGCCTTCGAGGACACGAAAACAAAATGGAAGGGCTACACCGCATTGTGGCTGACATTTGACGCCCATAACTGATCTGTCGAGTTCAATCCCCGGCCTTGAAGAGTTCTTGCGTCGCTCCAAGAGGGAGCCGGGGAGGGTTTCATGCTGCGTCCGATCTTCAGGGTCGATGACCTGTTGGCTCGAGCCGCGGAAGCACGACCCCATCACGTGGCCGTGGTGGACGGCGATCGTCGGGTCACTTACTCCGAGCTGGAGGCGCGCGTCGACGCCTTGACGCGCGCCTTGCTGGAAGACGGTTTGGCGCGCGGCGAGCGAGTCGCGATTTGGCTGGAGCGTTGCGTCGAGGCGGTCGTGGTTATGCTCGCGGTGGCTAGAGCCGGGGGAGTGTTCGTGAACGTCTCTCCCGTCCTCAAGTCGGGGCAGGTACGTCACATACTCACGGACTCCGGAGCGCGGCGCCTCGTGGCTGACCCATTACTCATGGCTCGGGCGGAGCTCTCACCTATGAAAGTTGTCTATCTTACAGGCTCCGAGCTGATGGCCTTGCCTTGCGCGGGACGCGTCTCCCTTCTCGATCGAGAGTCGACTCCCGTGACTTGCAACAGTGCAACACCCACGCATCGAGAAGCCATTGAAACCGACCTGGCTACGATCCTCTACACTTCCGGGTCGACCGGGCTTCCCAAAGGGATCATGTTCAGTCACCGGAACCTGGTCGCTGGGGCGGAGATCGTCGCCACCTATCTGCAAAACGATGAGGACGACGTGGTCATGGCTGTGCTCCCGTTCAGCTTCGATTACGGCCTGAGTCAGGTTACGACGATGCTGCGAGTTGGCGGCACCGTGGTAATGCAGCGGTCACTCATGCCGGGCGATATTCTCGCAACTTTGCGCACGGTAAAGGTGACCGGTCTGGCAATGGTGCCTCCTTTGTGGCCGGTAATCCTTCAAAACCGGCGGAGCTTGATCGACGAGCCGTTGAGCCACTTGCGTTACGTTACAAACTCCGGTGGAACCGTCGCTCCGGCGCATCTCGACGAACTGCGAGCTCTACTGCCGAACGTGAGCGTATACTTGATGTATGGATTGACCGAGGCTTTCCGATCCACATACCTTCCACCAGAAGCCGTTGACCGTGGTTCTTCGTGCATTGGGCAGCCCATACCCGGGACCGACATCTTCGTCTTGAACGAGAAGGGAGAGGAGGTCGGTTTCGGTGAGATAGGAGAGCTGGTCCACCGCGGGCCGACGGTAGCCATGGGGTACTGGGGAGACCCCGTGCGAACGAGTGCCGCCTACAGGCCGAACCCCTTTCTAGCGCCGGAGATCGTGTCCAGAGAGAACGTCGTCTTCTCGGGCGATCTAGTTCGGCGCGGTGAGGACGGTTTTCTGTACTTCGCTGGACGGCGAGACGCTCAAATGAAGACGCACGGCTATCGGGTCAGCCCCGAAGAGGTTGAGGTGCTGCTCACTTCGATCACCGGCGTGAGGGAAGCGGTTGTGTTTCCAGAGCCCGATGACACGATTGGACAGCGGATCATCGCGGTGATTTCCTTTTGGGCGGGCGAGAGCTTGACCGGCGATGAGGTGAAGGCCGCCGTGCGAGCAAAAGCGCCTCACTATCTCGTTCCAAGTCGCGTCCACATGATAGAAGCCATGCCAAGGGGGGGGACCGGCAAGATAGACAGGGAAAGGTTGCGCCGCACCTTTGAAAAGCAGGTCCAGCCGCAAGAGAGTACGGAGCAAGTGTCGTCGACAAGCTCCTAAGGGGACCCGGCAAGCTGGCCGCAAGCCGCCCCCACGTCGCGGCCCCGGGGGGTGCGAGGTAGGGTCCGAATGCCTGCTTTCGAAAGCACCGACATGAAGCGCGGGACAGCGCCTTCGTCCGGCTCCGCCCAGGGCAGATCCGGCACCGGGTTATAGGGTATCAGGTTCACCCGGCACGGAATGTCCCGCAGCAGTTCGGCTAGCCGAAAGGCGTCCTCTGCTTTGTCGTTTACTCCGCCGATCAACAAGTACTCGACAAATAGCAGTCTGGAGCTAGGGGAGAGTGCTTCCGCGGCTTCGGCAAGCAGGTCGCGAAGCGGCGATGCTTTTCCATGCGGTACCAATCTCTCGCGGTCCTCATCGCGCGTAGCGTGCAGTGAAAGGGCTAATTCCGCGGGCGAGCGTGTGGCGAACGCTTTTATGGCGCCAAGTACGCCCGAGGTTGAGACGGTGATTCTTCGGGGGGCTATTCCAGGCGCCGGCGCGGCTGTGAGGACCTCTATGGATCTAACGACTTCGTCCAGATTATCCAACGGCTCACCCATGCCCATGAACACAACGTTCTCGGGCTTCGTGAAGCCGGAGTTCTCGGCTTCCAACCGTGCGAGGAGCACTTGAAGGACGATCTCGCCCGCATGAAGGTTGCGGGCAAAAGGAAGGCCGGCCGTCGCGCAAAACCGGCACGCCCTGGTGCAGCCTGCTTGACTGGAGACGCAGATGGTTGTCCTGGCGCTGCTCGGTATTATCACTGTCTCGCATTTGGCACCTTCGAGCGACACCAGCAGCCGCATCGTTCCATCCGAGGATTGGTGCCGTCCTAAAAGCTCGTGTCGGGGGAGGGGATGTTCCTCCAGGATGCGCTTCCAACCGGAGCTGGAGATTCCTTCCACTCGTTCCGGTAGAGCGAGCACACCTTTGCCCTCATGGATGGCGCGAAGCGCCGGAGCGATATGCGCCGAGCTGCCCAGGATTCTTGCCAGCTCCGCTGGAGTCAGCGCCGTGGCATGGGTTCTTTCGGGCGAGCCCGTGTAACCATGTTCATTCATGTCGATACTTTCGGTTTAGGCTCGAACTCTTGCGCGGGAGACCAGCCTAGACATGCATAGAGCACCCGCGCCATCCATCATGCAAGCGAAAGATTAGTGCTGGCTCTTCTGCCGTGTTTTCGGTAGCTTATGAGTCTTGGATGAGTAAGCCAAAGTACAGAATCTTGATTGTCGAGGACAGTAGAGCCATGCGTGTCTTGGTGGCTTCGGCTGTGGAGGAGATTGACGGCGTGGAGGTGGTCGAGACCGACGACGGCTTCGGGGCGCTGAAGGAGCTGCCGCGCCAACGGTTCGATCTGGTGATAACCGACATAAACATGCCCAATATAAATGGTCTGGATCTCATACGGTTCGTGCGGCGAAGTCCAACTCATCGAGACATTCCGCTGATAATCATTAGCACGGAGAGCACGGAGGAAGACCGACGTAGAGGGCTGAAGCTTGGGGCCAGTGACTACTTGACCAAGCCTTTCGAGCCGGACGAGCTCATCGCGCGCGTTCGCCGCCATCTAGGCTTAGAGTGACCATGTCGGACGAGGCTGGCGGGATAGCAGAAGAGTTTTTGTCCGAGGCCGCGGAGATAGTCGAGCAGCTTGGAGGGCATCTGCTTCGACTGGAAGAGCAGGCCAAGAAGGGTAGCCTCGATCCCGACATCATGAATGCGGCATTTAGAGCCGCGCACAGCCTCAAGGGCATTGCGGGAATGTTCGGCGCGGACCGTGTTGGAGCGCTTGCTCACCGCCTCGAGGATCTTCTCGATGGTCTTCGAATGGGCCGTGTCAAGCCAGGCCCGAGTGTGCTGGATGTTTTGTTTGAGGGAGTCGAGGCTCTGGATGCCTTGGTGGCGGAGGTGGGCAAGCACACGGATGCCGGGGATGTGGAGACCATTGCGCCCCGTGTGGCTAGCCTCATGGACAAGGTGACAGCCATCTTGGAAGAGAGGCCGCCCGAAAAACATGATCCTTTGGATGATTTCGACATCTCATCCGAGGTTCTGGAGGTTTTGACGGAGTACGAAGAGCAGAGGCTTCGGGAGAACGCCAGAACCGGTGCAAATCTTTATCGCGTACGGGTGGAGTTCGAGCTTTCCACCTTCGATGAAGGTCTTATGGCTCTCTCCGGCGGCCTCAAGAAGGTTGGAGAGGTCATCTCGACCCTGCCGTCTGGTCTACCCGCCAACGAAACGGCAATTGTCTTCGACATATTGGTCGGCTCTCCGAAAGATAGGTCCACCGTCGAAGCGGCCTGCGAGGGGTTCGATGTCGAGATAATGCCCATAGAACGAACGAAGCAGCCGGAGGTTGGTGCGTCGAGCTCGCCCGCCCCGATGCCGGAGCCGATGACCGGGGACGATGTTTCCCCGTCGGCGAGCGGCAAGAAGCGTCCTCCAACTCAGGTTGGAGCTTACTCCGCAAGGGTCGACGAAAAGAGCCCCGCTGTCGAAGAGGCCGACGCAGCGCTGGAAGCGGCGACGGGCAGTGAGGAATATGCTTCCCTAGCCGCCGTGGCAAGGACTGTCCGGGTTGACATCTCTCGGCTGGATGAGCTCATGAACATCGTTGGTGAGCTCGTCTTGTCCAAGGCGAACTTACAGAGAATCTCGGACAGCTTGAAGTCCGAGCTTGGCTTCAGGGGGGTCTCCGTCGATCTTTACAAGGAAGCACGGAGCCTGGAACGTCGGATAGATCTGCTCCAGAAGGGTGTCATCGAGGTCCGTATGGTGCCCCTCGGCCAGATCTTCGACAAGCTCTCTCGCATGTTGCGGAAAATGGCGCGGGAAGCCGGGAAGGACATCTCATTCGAGGTCAGCGGCGGGGAAACCGAGCTTGACAAGCTTATTACCGAGGAGCTGTCCGACCCGTTGATGCACATAATCCGTAACTCGATCGATCATGGCATAGAGGCGGCCGAGGTGAGATCCGCCCGGGGAAAGCCTGCTCGTGGCACCATACGCCTAGATGCCTACCAGAAAGGCAATCACGTGACCATCGAGGTTTCCGACGACGGTGCGGGGCTTGATGAGCACGCGATCTTGCGACATGGCTTGGAGCGTGGCCTGGTGGGGGCGGATCAAGTAAAGGAGCTATCGCGGCGCGATATATTGGGCCTAATTTTTGCTCCGGGATTCTCGACACGCCAAGAGGTGAGCGGCCTTTCGGGTCGTGGCGTTGGAATGGACGTGGTGAAAACCAATATCGGCCAGCTGTCGGGTGTAATCGATGTCGACTCCGAGTTCGGTGTGGGTTCCACCTTCGCGATGACCTTGCCCATCACGCTCGCAATCATCCAGGGCTTGATCATCAGAGCCGCGGGACAGGTTTTCACCGTGCCTTTGAACAGCGTAATCGAGATTCTCAGAATACGGCAAACGGAAGTCCGCACGGTGGAGCGTCAAGAGGTGATCGATCTTCGAGGGTCCACCGTCCCGTTGGTGCGACTTGGTAGGCTCTTTGGACTGCAGGGTTCCGCCTCCGAGGACGAACACATTTTCGTGGTCATTGTGGGCCTCGCACAGAACAGGCTAGGAGTAGCTGTCGATCAGCTTTTGGGGCAACAGGACGTTGTCATCAAGAGCCTCGGCAGACGTTTGGGCAATGTTCGCGGGATAGCTGGAGCTACGGACTTGGGAGACAACAGAACGACTCTGGTCGTGGATGTAGCAGCTCTCATAGAGGAGGTGCTCGAGAGGGACTTGCAGGTGGCGGCGAACTGATGGGAAAGCTCAAGCACACAGACCCAAAAAGTGGGCCTTTCGAGGAGGAGACCGAACGAGCCGAGCCGAGAGATCCGTTATCCGAGTTCTTCGTTGATCTCGAGGAGGAAGGTACGTTGAGACCGGCGTCTCTTTTGAGTGCAGCCGGCTCCGAGGCCTTCTCGCACGCGGATGGGCGAAGAGACGACTATTTGTCGTTCATGCTGGCCGACGAGGAGTATGCTGTACCGATTACCGCTCTTCGTGAGGTGGTTACGCCTCTTCCCATCACAGAGGTGCCCCGCACACCTTCTTACGTGCTCGGCGTAGTAACGCTCCGTGGGACCGTGCTGCCGGTATTGGATCTTCGCATCAAGTTGAACTTGCCGGTCGGTGAGTCGGGGCAGCCGTCAAGAATTGTCGTGCTGGAGACTAGGGACGGACCGGCGGGAGTGTGGGTGGACAGGGTCGTGGAGGTGGTTCGGGTGGGAGGGGAGAACATCGAGCCGCCGCCGTCGGTGTTGGGTGGGGGCACGGATTTGTTGCGAGGGATCATTCGTCGTGATGGACGAATGCTGATAGTTCTCGATCTGGATGCGGCGCTTTGGGTGGAGGGTCAGATTTCTGATTCAGAGGGCGTGTCATGAGCGTCAACAAGAAGAGCAAGGGTGAGCTTGCCTCGAGCCGGCACGCCTCCTCCGTGCAACAGCAGGCCGAAGAAGTGCCGGACCTTGTTCATCTTTGCTCTTTCCAGGTGGGCGAGGAGAGCTATGTCTTGGATATAATGCGAATCAGGGAGATCATAAGGCCCATTGAGCCCACGCCGGTCAGGCACGGATCCCCTTTGGTCGAAGGGGTCATTGACCTGCGGGGTGATGTCATCCCGGTGGTGGACTTGAGATTGCTCCTCGGACTCGAAGAAACGAAGAGGAGCCGAGCAACCAAACAAATCATAGCCAGTGTTCAGGGCAAGCTGGTCGGGCTTACGGTGGACGCCGTGGGGCGAGTGATTGTAGTGCCTCGCTCGGAGGTGCGGCCGCTGCCGACGGTTACAGGCAAGGAGGGACGTAGTCTTCCGGGGGTCGTGAGCTATCGAAACCATTTGTACTTGCTTCTCAACCTCGGCGCTCTTCTCGCGGGGGAAGGTATCTCCCGGGACCAGCTATTGAAAGTTCGGAAGGGCACGGAGGAAATGGCGGGTGACTCCAATGAGTGACGCAACAGACATCGGAATAGATGCCCTGCTTTCCAGTCCGGATGAAGAGGCTCGCTACAGGGCCGCCATGAGCGCGATTGGCCTCGATGATTCCTCGAAGGCATTGAGGGTATTGGCCAGATGTCTTGGTGACGAGTCCTGGAGAGTTAGAAAAGCCGCGGTGGAGGGTCTGCTTTCTTGCCCCGAGCGCGAGAAGGTGGTCGAGCTTTCCTTGGAGGCGTTGGCGGACGAGGAGAATGCGGGAAGCCGTAATGCGGCCGCGGAGACACTGGTTGGAATGGGAGCCGAAGCCACTGAGCGGCTGGTACACCGTTTGGACGATCCCAGAGAGGACGTCCGGAAAATGCTGGTCGATACACTTGGTGAGATAGGGAGACCCGCTGCTACGCGTGCGCTGGCAGGGCGTCTGGGCGATCAGGATGAAAACGTTCGTTCCGCGGCCGCCGAGGCGCTTGGCAAGATTGGAGGCGAAGAGGCTCAGGCGATACTCATGGACATGTTGGATAGGGGCGACTTGTTGCTCACGATTTCGACGCTGGAGGCTCTTGGCCGATCGGGAGCCGTCGTTCCTTTCAGCAAGCTCGAGCATTTAATCGAGAAGCGGCTGGTTCGTCGGCCGTTATTGGTCCTTCTGGCGAGACTTGAAGGTGACGAGGTCCTGGAAGCCATCCTTTCCTGCTTGAAAGATCCGTCCCGTGGCACGCGAGAGTCGGCGCTGGCGGCTTTGGCGCAGTGGTGTGATGCTCATGATAGTGAGCGGTCGCGGCTTGCATCTTTCGTTTCGAGAGCCAGGTTTAGTGTTTCCTTGGGCAGGGAAGGACTCGGCTCCGAGAGCTTCGAAGCTCGTGCGGCCGCCATGGATCTATTGGCAATTGCCGGAGATCCTCGCGTAGCGCCTGGAATCATTAGGGCGGCGGACGACGAGCGTTTGCAAGAGAGGGCTCTATCCGCCATCGAGAGACTAGGGGCCGAGGCAGCGAGAGAGCTTGTACGTGAGTTCCAAACCCTGACGGTTACCGGACAAACGACCGCCCTGGAGTCCTTGAAGGGCTTTCCGGATGAGCTGTGCACCAAGCATATGATCTCCTGCTTGGAGCACAATGACACCCGGGTTCGTCTAGCGGCGGTGGACGCGCTGGCTGGTGCGGCGAAGAGTCGGGCAATCGAGCCGATGGCGGCGATGCTTGGATGCTCGGACAGGCTTCTTGCCGGGGCGGTGGTGTCCGCCATGTCACGCTTGGGTCAGTCCGACATGAAGAGCGTTCTTGCGGCTTGTGAGCGCTGTCTCGCAAGTGAAGATGCGTTGAAGGTGGCCGACGCTTGTCGAGTCATCTCGGAGATGGGCCAGCCTGTAGAGATGTCGTTGCTCTTGCAGGTGCTGCGCCACCAGGATCCTATAGCCAGGGAGGCGGCTGCCTCGGCGTTGGCGGGCGTCGACCGCCGCGAGGTGGTGGAGCAGCTTCGTCATGCTTTGGCGGACGAGTCCACTTCCGTTCGCGAAGCAGTAGCCAGGTCGCTCGGAACGCATGGCGGTGAAGAGGCGGTGAAAGCTCTGCTGGTCGCCCTGAAGGACGAGGAACCAACTGTTTCCGGTGCCGCCGCCGAGGCTCTGGGGTCGAGGAATGATCCCTCTCTCGGCAAGAACCTTCTCTGCGTGCTTGGTTCGCCCGAGCGCCCAGGCCCTGCTCCGGCTGCTTTTGAGGCTTTGCGCGCCATATGCCGGATCCGAGCGCCGGAAACCGCGGAAGCCCTCCGGCAGGCCGCGGCTCATCCGGAAGGGGAGGTTGCAAAGGAGGCGGTTTGTATTGCCGAAGAGTTGGCCGGAGAGGAGGGCGTCAGGGTTCTGTTGGTCTGTGCACGTCACCCCGCATGGGACGTGAGGAGGGCGGCGGCAGCTGCTCTTGGTCGATTGGGTAACAGCCTCGTGTTGCCGGAGATGGAGCTCCTTGCCCGTGATGAAGAGGACGAGATGGTCGCTGAGGCCATGGCCGAGGCGATCCGTGTCTTGAGAGGATTCGTTCGTTGAGCATTGTCCTTGGATGCGATGTGAAGATGTCGGCGGAGGAGTTTCGGCTCCTGCGTGACATGATCCATGAACACTGCGGCATTCGTTTCGACGATGATCTCAAGTACCTCGTGGAGCGGCGCCTGGCTCCTCGGCTGGCACTGCACGACCTAGGAGATTTTACCGCTTACCACCGATTTCTTCGGTTTTCTCATGATCGGGAAAAAGAGATGGAGGCGGCGGTCGAGCTCCTTACCACCAATGAGACCTACTTCTTTCGTGAGAATTACCAGCTCCGTGCTTTTTCCGAAGAGATTCTGCCGGAGCTGCATGATCGTAATCGTAGCGGCAAGCGGCTTCGAATCTGGTCCGCCGGATGCAGCTCCGGTGAAGAGCCGTACTCTATTGCAATCCTGGTTCTCGAGTCCGGTCTCTTCCACGGTTGGAATGTCGAGATCTTTGGAAACGACATCTCCCAGAAGGTGCTCGCCCTGGCGCGCGGCGGAGAATATGCCAGCAGGTCATTCAGGCAAACCGATGAGGACGTCATTCGTAAATGGTTCGAGCCTTGTGAGAAAGGCCTTAGAGTAAGTGAGAAGGCGCGTAAGCTCGTCACCTTCGGCCACCTCAACCTGCTCGATGAACGCAGGATCAGCCTGGTGGGGAGGGTGGATGTAATATTTTGCAGAAACGTACTCATCTACTTCGATAAGCAGGCCAAGCTACGTGTCTTGCGTACTTTTTATGACCGGCTGGGACGCGGAGGGTATCTCCTGTTGGGGCACTCGGAGTCACTCATGGGACTGACGGCCGATTATGAGCTGGTTCACTTGGAGCACGACCTGGTTTACCGAAAGCCGGAGGGCGGCCAGCAGCACGGCTGGTCGACAAAGATTGGAGATGCGTCTTGACTCGAGCAAGATCTCGCGTGCTTGTAATTGATGATTCCGCCTACAACAGAAGAATTATTCGGGGAATTCTAGAAGCTGCTCCGGACGTGGAGGTTTGCGCTAGCGCGGCGGATGGTGAAGATGGGTTGAGGCTTGCTCTCGAGCTACGGCCCGATGTTGTGTCGCTGGATCTCGAGATGCCGCGAATGGACGGCTTTACTTTCTTGCGCATTCTCATGGCGCAGCGCCCCACTCCCGTGATCGTGGTGAGTTCCTACGCCAAGAAGGACAATGTGTTTAGGGCACTTGAGCTGGGAGCCGCGGACTTCGTAGCAAAGAGAGGCAGGTTCCTGACGGGGGGGCCGGAAGGGTTCGCGGAGGACCTTCTCTCGAAGGTGCGTGGTGCTCGAGGCCTCAAGGTGGACAAGTTGGTGGGGCTCCGTTCTCCTGCAAGGGTTCCTGCTTACGCAGAGCCTGGCGGAGAAGGGGCATGGTTGATAGCCATCGGGGCCTCGACGGGTGGTCCACCAGCCATACAGCACATTCTGAATCGCTTGCCGCCCGAGTTGGACGCAGGCCTGGTTGTCTCACAGCACATGCCTCCCCGGTTCACCGCGGCTTTCGCAAAACGTTTGGATCGGGGCTCGGCTTTTCGAGTGAGTGAAGCTGGGCACGGAGATCTCATCGAGCGCGGCACGGTCCTTCTTGCTCCAGGTGGAAAGCACATGGAATGCGTTCGCGAGGGTTCCAGATTGCGTGTCGAGCTGCAGGCACCTAAGGAGGAAGATGTCTATGTTCCCTCGGTCGATGCTTTGCTGGCTTCGGCGGCGGAGGTCGCGGAGGAAAACGTCATGGGCATAGTGCTTACGGGCATGGGGCGAGATGGCAGGGAAGGAGTGTGTGCAATCAAGAGCAAAGGCGGTGTTACGATTGCCGAGTCGGATTCGACGGCAGTGGTTTACGGAATGCCGGCTCAGGCAATCGAGACCGGCAAAGTCGACCAGGTGTTGCGTCTCGACGAGATGCCCGCCGCCATCGTGAAGTTGGATGCGAAGAGACGGAGGTAGGGTCTTTTCAGGGTCGAGATGGTGGTGACTGAAACGGGGGGGAACGATGCACGCCATAGTCGTGGGAGGTGGGCAGCTCGGGCGCAGCATAGCTGATCGTTTGGTGCGCGAAGGTAACGACGTAACGGTAATCGATGTCGACTCCGAGAAGCTGCAGGAAATAGCCGAACATCAGGACGTTCGCACGATATTGGGCCGCGGCTCGAGCCCTACGGTTCAGGCGGCGGCAGGAATTGGCTCCGCCGAGCTTCTGCTGGCTGTTACCGGTTCAGACGAGGTCAATGTCATGGCCTGTGTGATGGCCGGCGCTGCTTCTCCGGCCACCCTCAAGGTCGCTCGTGTCCGGGATGTCGATTACCAAAGCTACGTGCAGATGCTCGAACGTGTCGGCGTAAGGATCGACCTCTTCATAAATCCCGAGCGGGTTGTAGCGGAGCGCATCAAGAGGGTTCTAGCGGTGCCCGGAGCCAGCGACGTTTCGGTGTTCGCTGATGGCCGGGTCCTTCTCGTGGCGTATAGAGTTCCGGTTGGGCACCCCGCCGCCGGCAGGACTCTCGCCGACATGGGACGAGAAAAGGGCCTTCCTAGGACTCTTGTCGTTGCGGTACAGCGTGCCGGCCGACTGATCGTGCCGAGGCCAACGGAGAGGCTTCAAATCGGTGATGTGGCGTACCTTGTGGTACCAGCGGATGAGCTGAAGGATCTCACTGCGTTTCTTGGGCTTTCGGTCGGACCGGCCCGCCGGGTATTCATTCATGGGGGAGGAACAGTCGGACTCGTCTTGGCTCGTGACTTGGAGCGCGAAGGCATGCAGGTCAAGATAATAGAGCCGGATGCGCGGCGGTGTGCCCGTCTGTCGGAGGAGCTAAGCCGCTCCGTCGTTCTTCAAGGCGAGGGAGCTGACTGGGAGCTTCTGGAGGAGGAGAATGTAGCAGGAGCCGATGCATACATCTCCCTTACCGCGGATCAGGAACTCAATATCTTCTCCTCGCTCTTGGCAAAGCGTTTGGGTGCCCGTTCGGTATACGCTTTGGTCGACAAGCCGGGCTATGTCGCTCTTGCCACGGCCATAGGGGTGGACGTTCCTGTTTCGCAGAGGCTGTCCGCGGTCGCATCCATCCTTCACTTCGTGCGGCGTGGTCGCATTTTGGCGGCGGCTGATTTCTTCGAGGAGGAGGCGGAAGCGATAGAGATTCAGGCGATGGAGACGTCGAGGATTGTGAATCGGCCATTGCGGGAAGTGCGCCTGCCGAGAGGGGCACTTGTCGGCGCGATAGTGCGGGGCGGAGAGGTGGTCGTTCCGCGGGGCGATTCGGTGATCAGAGCCGGCGATCGAGTGATTCTGTTCGCGATTCGAGAAGCTGTTCAGCAAGTCGAAAGAGCAGTCTCGGTGTCGCTCGAGTACTTCTGATGCATTTTCGGTTGATGGCACAGATCTTGGCTCTCGCCGCGGTCATCCTGGCGGCGGGGATGCTCGTGCCTTCGCTGTTGGGTCTTATCTGGGGGGAGAGGGAGGCGGCGCTCGCCTTGGCCTCCGGTTCTGCGGTGGGTCTTTTGGTGGCGGCGCTCCTGGCCATCTTTGGAGGAGTGCGTCCCCGTAATGAGAACCTGCTTCATAGAGAGGCTTTTCTGGCCGTTACCCTCACATGGCTAATGGCTTGCTTCGTCTCCGGCGTTCCCTTTTGGGTTTCGGGGCATTTCGGTGGTTTCACATCGAGCATGTTCGAGGCGTTCAGCGGCTTCACCACCACCGGGGCCACAATACTCGCCGATATCGAGGCGGTGCCAAGTAGCCTCTTGCTCTGGCGCGCGGCAACTCAGTGGCTGGGAGGCGGCGGCATCGTTCTGCTCGGGGTTGCTATTCTACCCCTCATAGGAGTCGGGGGGCTCGAGCTGTACCGCAAGGAGGTAAGCGGACCCACGACCACAAAGCTTCAACCCCGTGTCCGGGAGACCGCAAGGCTATTGTGGCGAGTCTACCTCTTACTGACGGGGGCCCAGATCCTTCTCTTGGTCATAGCGGGGGTAGGTCTATTCGATGCGGTAAGCCATGCGCTCACTACTGTCTCCACCGGCGGCTTCTCCACGAAGAATGCCTCCGTCGCCGCATTTGACGACACAATCATTGAAGGGATTTTCATCGTCTTCATGCTCGCTGGCGGCACGGCCTTTTCACTGCACTTCGCGGCCATGGCACGTGGGCCTGGCGTGTACCTGCGGGATATGGAGTTCAAGGTATACATAGCCGTTGTAATCGGTTCCATGTTGCTCATTGCATCCGCGTTATGGCTGAACTCCATCTATGATGCGACGGGGTCGATAAGGTACGCATTGTTTCAGGTTGCATCGATCATTACTTCGACCGGCTACGCCAACGCCGACTTCGAGGCTTGGCGCGCCGTGCATGCATTACCAGCCTTCACATTGCTTGTGCTGATGGTCAGTGGGGGATGTGCCGGGTCGACGGCGGGAGGCGTCAAGATCATCCGCTTCTGGATGGCACTCCAGCAAAGCGCGCAAGAGCTGTTCCGTCAGATCCATCCGCGGGCGGTGACCAGGTTGAAGCTTGGAGGCATAGCCGTGCCGACGGTGGTTCAGAGCTCGTTGATGGGTTTTCTAATGCTCTACGCAATGCTATTTCTTCTGGGCTCGTTGGCGCTCTCTTTGCTGGGCCTCGACTATGTTTCCGCAACGAGTGCGTCTGTCAGTGCCTTGTCGAACATGGGCCCGGCTCTGGGTACTCTTGGCCCATTCGACAACTATGCCGATCTGCCGGCGGCTGGTAAGTGGATCCTGATGGTTATGATGGTAGTGGGAAGACTCGAGATCTACACGGTGCTGGTGCTCTTGCTTCCGGAGTATTGGCGTCGGTAGCTGGTGCCGGCATGGCGTGCTTGAGATCCAAACCCTTGTGTTTGGACGGGCAGAGCTAGGGTTTCAGACGGTCGAGCGTTCGGGCGAAAGGGATGGTCTCGCGGACATGATGCAGGCCGCAGATCCAGGCGACAGTGCGCTCAATGCCCAACCCGAAGCCGGCATGTGGGACTGTTCCGAAGCGGCGCAGGTCGAGAAACCACTCGAACGCGTCGCGAGGAAGACCATGAGCCTCGACGGCCTTTTCCAGTGTCTCGAGGTCGTCTTCGCGTTGACCTCCGCCGATTATTTCTCCGTAACCCTCGGGTGCCAGCACGTCCATTGCCATAGCGTGGCGGGGAGAGTTCGGATCCTTCTTCATGTAGAAAGCCTTCACCTGGGCTGGGAACCGGTGCACTATGACCGGCCGGTCGTAGCGGCGGGTGAGCTCGGTCTCGTGCGGGGAACCGAAATCGGACCCCCACTCGATATCCAACAGGCTCTTCATCTCGGGATCTTCCGTCTCCTCTCGGATGACTGCCAGCTGAGAGATCGCCTCGTCGTAGTGGACTCTAGGAAAAGGCTTCTTGACGCGCTCCAGGGAGGAGATGTCTCGTTCGAGGATATCGGTAAGGTCTTTGTGGTGTTTTTCGAGCACTCTTGCCACGACCTCACAGAGGAAGTCCTCGGCGAGGTCCATGTCGCCGGCGAGGTCCATGTAGGCTACTTCGGGCTCGACCATCCAGAACTCGTTGAGGTGGCGCCTGGTCTTGCTCTTTTCCGCGCGAAAGGTGGGGCCGAAGCAGTAGGTACGGCCGAAGGCCATCGCCGCGGCCTCCTGATATAGCTGCCCACTCTGGGTCAGGTAAGCCGTCTCTCCAAAGTAATCGGTCTCGAAAAGCGTGGTCGTCCCCTCGCAGGCCGCTGGGGTCAATATTGGCGAGTCGACGAGCACGAATCCGTTCTCGTCGAAGTAATCGCGAATGGCCTTGGTGATCGAGTGGCGCACCCGAAGAATGGTGTGCTGGCGTCTCGAGCGAAGCCAAAGGTGGCGGTGATCCATCAAGAAGGCGTCGCCATGGGCCTTTGGTGTGATGGGGTAGCCCTCTACGTTTTGCAATATCTCCACGCCGGTTACCTGAAGCTCGAAGCCGACGGGGGAGCGTGGGTCGGATACCACCTTTCCGGTGACCATGAGCGATGCTTCCTGCCCGAGCGTTTCGCAAAGGGCAAAAAGCTCGTCTCCAACGTCGGACCGCGACACCACGGCCTGGATGATGCCCGTGCCGTCCCTGATCTGAAGAAAATGCAGCTTCTTGGAGGAGCGCTTGTTGTATAGCCAGCCTTTCAGGAGAACTATCGCGCCTTCGTGTTTCTCTACGTCCCTAATGAGGACGTGAGGTGCTTCCTGGATCTGTGTGTCTGTCTTGTTCATGGAGGCAGTGTAATCGTGGTGGCCGGCTCAGTCATCGCCAACCAGGTCTATCAATCGATTTGTGACCTGAAAGCTTGCCCCGTCCGATAGGAACCTGCCTGAGCCATCCCCTCTATCGTCCGAGTCGCTAGGCGTAGGAATCCCGAGGTATTTCGATCGCTTGGGGAGCAATCTGAAGGCGAGGAAGAGACGGAGTCCAAAGTAGGCAGGTTTGAATCAGGCATGGTGCGAGTTTGCACTCTTCGTGCGCGTGCGGGAGCGCGGAATGGCGAGTGCGGGGAGCGGTGAGCCGGGGTCCGATCCGGATACATGGGTGACAGATTAGTCCGGAGACATGGGTGACAGATTAGTCCGGAGACATGGGTGACAGATTAGTCCGGAGACATGGGTGACACTTTTTGGGGGTGTGCGACTCTGCTCGCATGCCCTGGAAAGAGAGCCCAAAATCCAAGTGCCGATCGAATAGAGAGGAATGATCGGCCCGCAAGGAGGCCGAGCTTTGCCGGCGTGATCGGTGAAAGAGCGGGAGGCCCGAAGAGACAGGTGCCACCTTTATGGGTTGTTCGAGCGGGTCGCCGGCTGTTGTTGGTTGTCAGGGCGAGTCGAGTGTTGAACAATGGGAATCGCCGGGGGACATTGAAAATGAGGCAAACAACGATTCCTAGAGGAGCCCGCATCGTTATCTTGCTTCTGTCGGTGTGCGCGGTTGGCGCGACGGGGGCGGGTTGGTGGGAGGGGCTCGATGTCGACCCGGAGCGCTACTCGGAGAGCCGGGTGCGCGATGGAAGGCTGCATGAGTACGAAAGCGGCAGGTATGACTTCCAGGGACATGCCGACCGGCTTCATCAGGATCTCCAACACCTATCCGTTGAGGATCTGCTTTCGCGTTGTGAGGTAGTGATAGCCGCGAGCCTTGCCGCCGAGGAGCAAGAACGACGAGAGGAGATGGGCTATGGCCGCGCCGTGGGAGTGCCCCAGTCGTGGTATGGAGGGCCGAGGCAGCGCGCCTGGCTTTTTTGCATGGTGGCGGTAAAGCGGATGGGCGAGTCCGAAGACCAGCAGTGGGTGCCGGTTCTGGAACGACTTTACGATCAATGGG
>SLRQ01000111.1 GCA_007130885.1 Deltaproteobacteria bacterium | reverse complement strand
CTATTGCAGCCGCCTCCTCATCCGAGCTCTTTTCGTTCCCAGCCGGATCGGTGCCGGCTCGGTGCTCGGACGGCGGGTCGTTGGCTGCGCCGGAAGAGACCATTTCGGCTTCTTGATTGCCGGAACTCATGTCGGCCGCGAGACCGAGCAAGCCCGCTTCCTCGGTTGTTGCTTCCAGTGTCGAGCCGGATGGAACTTCGCCGCCGCCGGCCGGCAGCTCGTGAATCAGCACCGTGAAGCCGTTCCCGGAACGCCGGCCGCGAGTTACCGGAATCGGTGGGAGCGGAAGACCCAGGTCAAGGAGCAGGTGGTGCCGAACGCTTGGGAGCGCATCTTCGACGAGCTTCTTCTCGGTGTCCGCCGGCACTCCGTCATCCAGAAGAACGACTATGGGCGCGGGCTCGTCCTTTTCGCTGGAGTTGCCGCCGTCCTGAAGCCTTGCTTGTTCGTTTTCCGGCCCGGTGGGCGTTTCTTCATGCGGCTCGTCCGAGAGCTTCAGTCTCCAGGCGCCTCCGGCGACCGCGCAACCGCCGAGTATGGCGAACGGGGCGAGGGGAAGCCCTGGAACGAGCCCGATTAGGCCCAGCACCGTGCCGCTGACAATGATCGCCCTGGGTTGAGCCGCGAGCTGATCCACGACATCGGCTCCCAGCCTGGAGCCCGAGCCCACGCGTGTTACGACGAGGCCCGCGGCAACCGCCGAAAGAAGAGCAGGCATCTGCGAGACGAGACCGTCTCCTATGGACAGCAAGGTGTACCTGGATGCAGCTTCTCCAGCGGGCAGTCCATGGACGCCGGTTCCGATGGCCAGGCCTCCGATGATGTTGATGGCCGTGATCAGCAAACCAGCTATGGCGTCGCCTTTCACGAACTTCATGGCGCCGTCCAAGGCACCATAGAACTGACTCTCCCTTTCCAGCGCTTGGCGGCGGACCGTGGCCCCGTCCTGGCTTACAGCGCCTGAGCGAAGGTCGGCGTCTATGGCCATTTGCTTGCCGGGCAATGCATCGAGAGTGAAGCGCGCACCGACCTCCGCAACGCGTTCGGCGCCCTTGGCCACCACCAGGAATTGCACCAAAAGCACTATCACGAACACCACCGCTCCCACGATGTAGGAACCTCCGACCACGAACTCACCAAACGCTTGGATGACCCGGCCGGCGGAACCTTCGCCGAGGATGAGCCTGGTGGAGCTGACGTTGAGGGCAAGCCGAAACAGCGTCGCGATGAGCAACAAGGTGGGAAATGTCGAAAGCGCCAGAGGACCGCGCAGATGCAGGGTGCTGACGAGCAGCGTGAGCGAGAGGCCGAGGTTCGTGACGAGCAGTGCATCGAGCATCGGCGGCGGCAGAGGGACAATGAGAGCGCCGACGATCGCCACCATGAAGGCCACAACCAACAGCTCCGGATGTCGGCGAACACCTTCCATGAATCTTGCGGCGGCTTGCATCGTTCTTGCTCCCATGGCCCTGACCGAAGAAGTCAGCATGAGGTGTGCCAGCACGCGAACGGCCACCAAAGCCTTGTTTCGTGACTGTTGCGACGGTGCTGAAGCCTATTGTCCGACTGGAGTTCGGACGCATGGTCCGGTTTTGCTGCGTCCGTTCGAGTCAGCCATCATCTTCTCGGGCGAGTGAGCGGCCGCGTTCCTCCTGTACGCTGACGGCGTAATGTCATAGGAAGAAAGGACACAACTTCCTGGAGGGGACATGAAATCGCATCCAGCACTAATCGTATTCGGCTCCATGGTTGTCTCTTTGCTTTTGGCTTGTGCTTCACTGCCCGCGGCGGCACAGCCTCATGCACAGCCGGGTGACGGCAACACGCCATGCGATCAGCAGCATCCGGGCCCGACTATTCGGGTGCAGGCGACAGGAGAGGTAGAGGTAGCTCCGGACCTCGCAACGATTGATATAGCGGTGGAGACACAAGCGGATGAAGCAAGGGAAGCGACCGCGGAGAACGCGCGCCGAACCGAGAAGCTCCTCGAAGCTTTGCTGAACATGGAGGTCCCGGAGGACGCCGTCGAGACCCGGCACTTCAGCGTTCAGCCGGTGTACAGGAGGCACCGCTCGGATGCTCCTCCGGAGATAGAGGGCTACAAGGCCGTAAACATGTTGCTCGTTCGGCTCGATGATCTCGGGCGCGTCGGTGCCGTCATAGACGGCGCCATAGAGGCGGGCGCCGATAGAGTTGCCAGGCTCCAGTTCGAGCTGTCCGATCCGCTTTCAGCAAGGCGGGAGGCTCTGGCCACGGCAATTGGTAACGCCCGAAGCGATGCCCAGGCCATAGCTTCGGCCCTGGATGTGGACCTGGGTCCCGTACTCGATGCTTCCACCATCGACCATCAGCCGAGCTTCCCGGTTGTGAGAATGGCTGTGCAGGCGGATGCCCGGCCCGAGACGCCGATCACGCCCGGCCCGCAGACGGTAACCGCCACCGTGCGACTCGTTTACTCCGTGAATGACTGAACCAGAATCATTATTTCCGGTGTAGAGGCAGTTCGAAAAAGGCCTGACGATAACGAGGCGGCGGAATAGGTTAGTCCTTTACTCTTCCTGCATGGGCGAGTTTTGCGCGGTAGACGGCCGCCAGTACCGCGGCCACAGCCGAGAACAGTGCTTCCGGCACCTGGCGGCCCGGGTCCAGCTCCATGAGCGCTCGCGCCAGGGTAACGTCCCGTACTATGGGAAGCCCCAGCGCTCGGGCCTTGCCGCGGAGCCGAGTGGCCTCGTCTCCTTGTCCACGCACGCCTACCTCCGGTACGGGCATGTCGCCGCCGTGATGAAGCGCTACCGCGATATGGGTTGGGTTCACGACGAGAACCTTCGCCTCATCGAGAGGTCTGACCGGTGTGGCTGCCAGCTCCTTTTGGGCTCTTCGCCTCTCGTTGCGGAACATGGGGTCACCTTCATCCTGCTTGTGCTCGTCTTTGACCTGACGGCGTGTCATGCGGAGGTCACGGGCCAGCCGGTGTCTGGTAAGAAGCAGGTCAAGCGCTCCCGGAGCGAGCAGTGCGAGGCCGCTCGCGGCTACTACCAGTGGAAGGTGAGATGCAAGAAGAACGGCAAACGCCGGCGGGGAATGGGATGCCGGCAGTTCAATTACGGCACGGGCGATTTCTCTTGTCATGAAAATGCAAACAGCTAATGAGAGACTCAAAGCCAAGGCGGTTCTGGCTATGACCATCAGCCGTTGAAACGAAAACAGCTTCTTCACTCCGGAGATCGGGCTCAATCGGTCCAGCTTCGGCGTTATTACCTTTGGCGATAGTATCGGTCCTACTTGAAGCAAGGTCGCCAGAGCGCCAACGCTCGCGCATATGAGCAAAACCGGTAGAGTGGCGCCGGCCGCCACCGACAGCGCTTCGGTCAAGGTGACATCCATCGCGCCGCCCCACGCCCGCCGGGCGAACTCGAGGGTGCCTCCGGCTATTCCCGTCGTCGAGGCGGCAAGCCAGGCGCCGGCCGCGGTGAGGCAGACGGCCGCGGTGAGATCGGCGCTCTTCGCCGCCTGGCCGTCTCGCCGGGCTTCTCGGCAGCGACGAGGTGTCGCTTCCTCGGTTCGCTCTCCCGCCTGGCTCATGTGCCCGAGCTCCTCAGCAGCTCGCAGATGATCGCCAGCATCTCCGGCATGTGGAGCCCCTTCTCCAAGAGAGTCCCAAGCATGGGTCCGAGGGCGAGCGCGACCATGACTAGACCGAGCACGGTCTTGACCGGCATCCCCAAGAAGAACAGCGGTAGCTGCGGGACGATGCGGCCCACCACTCCCAGCACCGTATCGGATAGAAGCGCAATGATTATCACCGGAGCTGCCAGAAGCAGAGCCGAGCTTAGCATCACCGCGGTCGTCTCCAGCAAGACATCCCCCATTAGAGCGGTCATCCCCGGTTCCATGGCGGCGCCGGGCGGCAGCGCCGCGAAGCCGGCGGTGAGTGCGACGATGATGAAACGGTCGCCGCCGCAGGTCGCAAGTGCCGCCAGCAGAGCAAGATACAAGACGTCGCCGGTGGGTGTTGCGCGGTCTCCCAGGCCGGGGGCGATTACCTGCGCGAGGGACGATCCTCGAACTACGTCGACCAGATGGCCTCCCGATCGCGCAAGCTCGAAAGGTAATGATGCCAAAAGTGCAAGGCAGAGCCCCGTGAGGGCCTCGAGCAGGAGATGGCCGGCGAAGGTCAGGTCCACCGCGACCGGAGGGATTGGAGGAGCTAGAACCCAGGCGAGGCCGACAGTGATTGTAAGCCTGGCCGGCACCGGCAGGAGCCGTCCGCCGAAAAGCGGAACCAGCCATACGATCGGCAGGAGCCGAGCCGCCGCGAGGGCGACTGGAGATAGATGCTCCGCGACAATCTCGATCAAGGGTGAGAGATCGGCGGCCGGATGCTGATCCCCGAAGCTCATGACCACAGCGCCAGATCCAATACCCTGCTTGCAAACCGCGACACTTGCCCAAACAACCAGGGGCCGGTGACGATTAGCGCTCCGAAAACCGCGCAGATTCTGAAGGCCAGCGATAGAGCCTGATCCTGAACCTGCGTGACTGCTTGAATCACTCCAACTAGAAGACCCACGGTGAGCGCGGCTCCAACCGGAGGTGCCACGGCGAGCGCGACTAGAAAAAGAGCCTCACGCACTACTTGGAGCAAGAGTTCGTCCGTCATTGCCTGCACCTCAAGCGGGAAGGTAACCCCTGACCAGCGACTCGGAGATGAGCAGCCACCCATCGGCGGCAACGAAGAGAAGAAGCTTGAAAGGTAGCGAGACGGTGGTGGGTGAGAGCATGTGCATGCCCAGCGACAGCAGGACACAGCTCACCACCAGGTCGACTACCAGAAACGGCAGGAAGATGAGAAAGCCGATGCGGAATGCGTCTCGCAGCTCTCCAATGACGAAAGCCGGTGCCGCGACCAGTAAGCTGTGCTCGGTCAGATCGTGATCCTCACCCCTGGTCTCGGCGGCTACCTCTAGAAAGAGGTCGAGGTCGTCGGGATCGGCGTGCGAAACGAGAAAGGCGACCAGCGGCTCTCTGGCAGCCGACAGGCCGTCGATGAGAGCGAGGTCCTGCCCCGAGTCCGCTTTGGCCGTGGCTGCTTCCCACGAGGTCGTCATTACGGGAGCCATTACGTGCGCCGACAGGATGACGGCGAGGCCGGTAAGTACCGGTGTGGGGGGAAGCTGCTGGGTACCCATCGCACTCCTGGCTATGGAGAGCACCACGGCGATCTTCACGAAGGAAGTGAGGGTCATGGCCGCGAAGGGAAGCAACGAGAGCACCGCCAGACCAATCACCAGGGACAGTGATTGATCTCCGAGGCCCATGTTGGCTGCGAAAAGAGAGCCGGTGTTCAGTGACATTGGACGCTCTCCTTCGAGGCGGGTTGCTCATCATTTGGGCGGCGAGGAATTCCTGCTGAAATGCGAGGCGGCGGCTCGGGTAAGCGTCCTTTTTCCTTCGACTGGTCGAAAAGCTCGGCGGCAGCATCTTGCCGGTCCAGCTCGAGGAGCAGGGAAGGCGACCCCTCTCCGTAGCCGACCAAGATGCGCCGACCCGCCAGCGACACGAGAGCCAGTCCCGCTCGCTGAGTCAGTCCGGCTCGCGCGACTACCTGGAGGTCCTCGTTGCACGGCGGCCGCCGGCGCATGAAGCGAAGCGCAGCCCACGTGAAGGCAACTAGAAGGAGTAGAGTAGAAAGCAACTGTAGCTGCATCAGAGGCCTCCTTCCACGATTCGAACTCCGAGAACCCCCTCGACGTTCACTAGTTCCCCAACGGCTACCGTCTGCTCGCCGACCTGCACTCTTACTCTGGGCAGCACGTTTGGCAGCTCGAGCACGGACCCCGGTCCCAGGCTGGACAGCTCCTCGAAGGTCATGGGAAGGCTTGCCAGGACTAGGTGCGCGTCCACCTCGAGCGAGCAGGCCGGTTTCATTGCGTCGGACATTGTTACCTCCTCCGATGTGTGTCTCGGATGGCCTAGAGAATCGACTCGGAGCTGATCGCCTTCGAGATTTCCTATCGCCGCAAGCCCTGTCTTGGAGCTGGCGGAAAGAAAGGCGGGGCCCGAAGGCATTCCGTTCACCAGTTGTGCATCGGGGGAGGGGCAAATCGCATCGCCGGGCCCGAGATCTCGAACTGCTTGTGTCGTAAGTCTCACCGGTCCCATGCAAAGCCGAGCGTTTACTGGAAGGCGGGCTAGGTCGGACCCATTTCCATGAGCATCGTCGGCGGCGCCGAGAGCGCGTGCTTCGGTGGCTACGGCGGAAAGATGCCTTGCAAGCGAGAGGGCGGCGTGCTCATCGAGGTCGATCTGGGCGTGACCCTTGATCTCGCCGAGACGAACTCCCAGCTCGAGGGTCATCGAAGTTCGAGGAATCTTCGTTTGCGCCGTCAGGAGCCTGGGACCGTCCATTTCCTCGTCGTTCATGGCTTTGCACACCAGAAGAGCGGCGTGCCCCAGGACCGCGGCGGAGACCGGGTCGGGGCGATTAGCCAGTGGCGCCGAAGCCGTGCCCGTGACTGCCTGAAGCAATCCCGAGGCAAGAAAAGGGCAGGCGCGGGCAAGGGCGTGGCCGGCTCCCTTCGACCATGTGACGGGAAACGAGATGCCTGCGATTGGGGAAGCTCCAAGGGAGATATCAATGTGCTCGACTGCGACCTTCTCTTCCAGAACCTCGGCAATGGCGGAGGCCATTTTATCCGCGCGTGTTTGAATGGCATCTCGAAGATGCGAGGATTGCGCGCCTTGCCACACGGCCTCGACCTTGGTGACGGCCGGAAGAGTGGTGAGCCACGAGGCCTTTACCGGTCTGACCGCGTTCAGCCTCTCTGTTTCGTCCGCCATCAGATCTGCCTCGAGATGAGTCGCCGAGGCGACCTCGACCGGCGGCTTGGTCGAATTTTGCTCTTTAGTTTTCATTGATAATCAAGAGGGGAGGGCTCCAGAAACCAAGATGCGGCTCGTGGCCGCCGAGTGACGCCGTGATCGCGGAATCGACCGCCGAGGCAGCTCCGGGAGGCAGCCGTGGAGGGGTCGAGCATGTCGTGACCATCGATGCGGGGAGGCGTCCCCTGGCCCAGGAGGGGACCGCGCTCGGCTTTACGCCCTTGCCTCTTTGCGAGCCTGCCCGGGTTTGTAGTGCCATGAGAGCGCGGACCCGCTTTTCTCGGGGACCTCTGCTCGCCGAGAACTCTCCTGATGAACCCTGGACAATCTTCTCGAATGTCCCGAGATCATCACCGGACAGCACCGCCGATACCACCGCCACTTGGGACAGCGGTCCGACGCCCCGCGCAAGGTTCGAAGAGCCATCCGGTCCTTCCGCGCGTGGCTTGCTGCTATGTTGGAGGCCTTGCCTCTCCAGTGCAGGCTCGGGCTTCATTTTGACGACTCTCCAGTGACCGGTGCGCGTCGCCTGATCAGCAGTAAGGCGGCCAGCACCAGACCCGAGACCGTTGTTCCGAGGCCCGCCGCAAGCATTGCCGGTTGGAGCTTGGCTTGCTGCGCGGACGCCACTTCCGGCAGCGCGGGAGCGGATGTCATGACGACCGAAACAGCCTCCGGCTCCAGCCCCACGACCGCTCCGGCTACCAGTCTTCGTGCGGCATCAGAGCTGGATTCGGGCCGGCTCTCGTCGAGCGACTCCACGATCAGCATCACGGATGCCTCGAGCGGCTTTTGGGGTGTGCGGTCGAGCCTTCGAGGCTGCTCCGCGGGAAGGCCTAGATGTACGCGTGCTTCGCGAACTCCCGAAAGCCGGCGGAGGCTGGACCCGAGCTCCGCGGCAAGTGCTTGATGGTATCTTATTCGTTGTTCCGTGGGGTTGGAGACCAGACCTGGTTCCGGGAAGAGCTCGGACAGGCCCGGCTCGGGCTCTCTTGGAAGGCCCGCTACCGAGAGCACCTCCAGCGCCGCATCGAACTCGCTGGGTGGGACCGAGATGTCGAATAGTCCTCGGCCGGCATCCGTCTTTCGAGCCTGCACGCCCGAGCGCGCCAGGGTCGCGAGCGCTGTGTTGGCTTCATCCTCGGGACGAGCGGTCAGCACCTGCTCGTGGCAGCCGGCGAGCAGCACCAACGTCGCAAGAGAACTGGTCAGTGCGTGTCGGACTGCGCGGGTCATAGCTGCGTCTCCAGTGTTCTCTTCATGCCGGAAGAGATGTGCTCGGCAACCTTCGACACCAGATTGAGATCGAAGGCCAGGCGGTGAGTTCGTGCCTGCAGGGAGAGAAGCTCCTGCGGTGAAAAGGTCTTACCGGAACGTGCAAGCTCGATGGCTTCATCCAGCCTTCGTTGCTGCTCGGCAACCGCTCCGAGAGCTTCGCGCAGCTTTGATTCGCCAACCGGCATATCTTTGTCAAGAGACTGCTCGGTTTGGCGTCCCGGGACCGCGACGTCAGGGCCCAAGACGGATCCGGGACCTTCTGGACTTGCTTTGGCGCTGATGTGGGATCCGTGGTCGACTGGTTCCGGAGACAGCGCGGCGGTGCCCGAGCCGGAAGGCTTTTCCGGCTCGGGATGGGCGTTTAGAGCCCTCGCGAGGTGCTCGTCCATGGTGCCGGAGTCGACGGGCCTGGCGGGCTGGGCCGGAGTTACTCCGGGGGTCGCGACGGCTGGATTGATGGCAGGGATGCTCATGAAAGGTCCAAGGTGGTGCTCAACGAATGTTGTTCAGCGCGGTTTGGGCGGATTCGTGCCGCGATCTCATGATGTTGCTTATTGCAGTGAATGCCTGTGACTCGGCCTGCATGCGGGCTTGAAGCTCGATGTAGCGGGCGTTGGAGCCTTGGCTTTCGGAGAGGAGCTTTTCGAGACTTTCGTTGCCGTGGGTTGCCCTCTCGGCGTCGGAGTCCAGAATCCGTGAGAGGCCGGAAAGACCGGCGGCTACGGCCCCAGCCGCCGGAGTAGCATGGCTTGCTCCAGAAGCCAGCGTTGCGGCTCCCGATAGCGCTCTTGCCAGATGGGAGCGAAAACCGCCGCTTTCATTCGAGTTTTCGCGTGTTCCAGGCTGAACCTGGTCGTTACTCGGTTGATTGTTGCTGATTGATGACGGGCCCATGGCGATTCCTCCTTGCAGTGACTCGGTCGTGAATGAGTCTTGGTCTCGAGCCCGAAGACAATCCAATCTCCGTGCCATCGCCGAGCCCGCCGCAAGAGCCTGAACTCACGGCGTTCTCGCAGCCGGCGTGCAGGGGAGGTGGTCCGTCGCTCGGACCGAAGGTCCGAAAGACGGACGTCCAAGCCATCTCATCTAATCCAGCGCCGGCGGCCCACGCTTTCCGCCAGGTGGCCTGTCGCTCGTACCGGGGGTCCGGAAGACGGACCTCCAAGCAATCTCATCCGGCAAAGTCTCGGTGAACCACGCTTTCCACCTCGTACGCCGCGATAGGGCGAAGGGTCTCGAGAGGTTGTTTTCTCGCGGCCGGCCGGTGGCTTACCCCGACCTGTTCGATCGCTCGCCGGGGGCACGCGTAACCGGGTCAGAACCTCTTGGTGTAAACGTGACAGTAAGGGCCGGAGCCCTTGTCATCATAGTAATGCTGGTGGAGTTCCTCGGCCGGCCAGAAAGGCTGCATCGGTTCCAGGACGGTGGCAACGGAAAGCCCGCGGTTCTCCATCTCCTCGATCAAACGCTGCGCTATGCTGTGCTGCTGTTCATCGTCGTAGAATATCTTGGAACGGTACTGAGACCCGATGTCCGGCCCTTGTCCGTCAATTTGCGTGGGGTCGTGCGTTTCGAAAAAGAGCTTTGCAAGTCGTTCGTAACTCGTGCGTTTGGGATCGAAGAAGACCTCCACCGCCTCCACATGACCGGTGTCTCCGGCGCATACCTGTTCGTAAGTGGGATGCTCAACCGATCCTCCGATGTACCCTGCCCGGGTGAAGAGCACTCCTTCCGTCCGGTCAAGATGATACTGGGTTCCCCAGAAGCACCCAGATGCGAACACCGCGCGCTCTGCGCCCAAGAACCGGATGGACAGGGAGTTTACGCAGTGGCGGGTGTCTTTCTCCGTGTATTGTTCGCCTTTGAACACATGTCCCAGATGTCCTTCGCAGGAAGCGCAGATGATCTCCGTGCGCTTCCCATCGGGGTCCATCCGCCGCTCTACCGCGCCGGGCAGCTCATCGTCGAAGCTGGGCCAGCCGCATTGTGCCCGGAACTTTGAATTGGATAGGTAAAGAGGCGCGTCGCATTGTCTGCACAGATATACGCCTTGTTCAAAGTGGTTCCAGTACTCACCGGTAAATGGGGCCTCGGTACCTTTCTCGAGGATGACGTTGGATTCTTCTTCGGTAAGCTTTCGCTTTTTCATGCGGAAATCCAATCAAAGTGAACTGTGGCGTTCGTCAGAGCTTTCTTGGTGCCTGCACCTTATCAGAGGCGCTCCCCACGGTCGTTCGTTGCACCGGTCGATTTTCATGGCGAGATTCCCTTCGCCGGTCCAAGAAAGCATTGACCGCGAGAGAGCTTGGGGTCCGCCGGGAAATAACCTGGCCAAGTGAGAGGGTCGAGACGCCCGCCTGGCAAGGAGCGGGAAGCGCAGCATAGCCCTTGCTATGTAAGCGACGCGCGACGCAGCCAGGCGGGATGGATCGGCCCTCGTAACGGACAGGTTATTTCGCGGCGGGCCCTTAGGCGATGCTATCTTGTAGGCATGCGGAAGGGAACGAGCAAGGTTTCGGTGCTGGTCTTACAGTGCTGCTTCTTATTTGGCTGCGCGACG
>SLRQ01000009.1 GCA_007130885.1 Deltaproteobacteria bacterium | reverse complement strand
TTGCTTGAGCATCTCCGACACCACGAACGTTTCGAAAATCGCTCCCCGGAGAGGATGGACGGTAAGGTGCTCCTCGGTTCGTAGGCCGAGCAGGCGAACAGGTGCCAGGCGAGTAGCGCGGGGCGAGTGGCGCAGGCGAGTGGCGCGAACCGGAACAGGCGGAACAGGTGCCAGGGGTCGACCACGACGCGCTTGGGTGAACGGAAATCGTTCATGCCATGAGCACATTACGACCAAGACACCGGCTGCGGAGCTCGGGCTAATCGTCAACCGGGTTTAGCCAAGTACCGCGATTCGTCGAGTAAGCGATCGTGCCGGATCCGCCCTGCGGCGCGCGCGAACCGGCGGTCGAGCTTCCAGGTGCCCTGGAGACCTGTAGTTCAATCCTTCGGTGGTCCGAGAATCGGCCATGGAAGACCGAGCATCCAGCCGCCCCTCGCGCCCTCCCCGCCTAATTCCGGTGATTTGGCGCCCGGCACGAGCATAGCAATAGGCGGTCGTCCGCCACTTCCAGGTTCCTCTTTGCTCGCCGCCTCGGGATGGCAGCCCGCTTCAGGCATCGAGCAGGAGCAGCGCTCCTCCACACGCCGGCGGAGCAAACGGACGCATGCTCGCCTCCCCAAAAGCCCCCTAGAAAATGCGGGGACACCACACTCATTCCGCCCGCAACGAGGGGTACGAAGATCTGGGGACTCTGCGGAAGTATGTTCCGTAGGCCGAGGAGCCGCACGATCAGGGTCGTGTCGACCAGGTGATGCTTTGGTGTGGTACCGTAGGCGCGGGCTTGTTCCGCGCCGTGCCAGGCGTTTGGGTGCGGTAAGGACATTTATCGAGGTATTTGCCGAGTCACCGGAATCAGGCGCACCTTGCGCAAGGGGATGGTCGCAAGCTCGGCCCTATGGTGACCGATCCCCGGAGAGAGATAATCCCTCCGCATGCCCGGCCTATTCGGCCACGCCAGGGTTCGTTACCCGCCGCGGGTTCCTAGGCCCAAAACAAGCGCACCACGTCGAAGCGAGACACAGCCAGGGGCACGCTGGCAAGGCGCGCCGACGACGCCGTAGCCTTACCCTACTGCTAGGAGGCGTAACGCAGAGGGTCTTCGGGTGAAGCTTGCTTCTCCCGAAGACCCGCCCAGCGGGGTTCTGGCGAAGTCGCAGCCGGCGGGGTGCGCTTGTTTTGGGCCTACGTGCCGAGTAGGAAGCTCTTCAGCGTTATCCCACGCAGCCGGTCCGCCTCGAATGGAGTGCGGCAGATCACCGTCAGGCGTCCTTTCGGGAAGGACTTGAGAAACCACCCGAATTCCAAGGCCGTTGCCCGCCCAAGCTTCACCTCCAGGTACTCATCGGCTCCCAGGACGAAGTCGATCTCATGCTCGCGACCTCGCCAATGAGGCATGCGCTCGGGTGCCGGGTCGCCTCGAATTGCCGCTCGGCGGAACAGCTCTTGTGCCACCGCCCATTCTTGCCAGATGCCCTTACGCTCCGAGGGCAGCCCGTCGAAGTCGGCCGCGGTTCTTGGGGCGTCGGGAGACCACACCGCGGCGGCCAGCAGGTTGACGAAGTGGAACTTCGCTGGGCGGCGTGGAATCTCGACCGCCTTGTCGGAGTCCCAGGCGAGGGAGGTTCCGACGCAGAGGAGGTCGGAGAGCATCTCGATCCAGCCCGCCGCCACGGTGTTGTTCGCCAGCCCGGCCTGTCGTGCGAGCTTGGTTTGGCCGAGCGGAGCTCCACCATGCCTGTGAAGTTGCTCCATCACCGACACCAGGGCTCGATGCGAGCGACCGCTGCTCGCGCACTCCCCGTGTATCCAGTCCCTTACGGTCTCCACGGTCCATTCGGGGACTCGCCGGGTGCGAATCAACTCGCCCATTGCCAGCGGCGAGCCGCCGGAGATGAGATAAGAGGAGCAGGCGCTCTTGCCCAGCGCGTCGCCGCCGGCGCGTAGAAACTCGGCGTAGGAGATCGGTGGAAAGAGGTAATTGGTGCGAGCGAGTCTTCCTTTTCTTCCCGGCAAGCGCTCGGAACCGCGCCGCAAATCGGTCGCTCGGGAGCCTGTGGTGACCACGAGAACACGCCGAAGCTCTCCTCGATCGAGCACGCGTTTCAGACCCCGCTCCCAGTCGGCTACCGCCGTGATCTCGTCGATGAAGAGGCGGCGAGCCCCGGCCTTGGCGCTGAAGGCTCCGGCCAGGCGTGAGACCTCATTGGTGAGATGGTCGGCGTCCCGGATGTAATCGCCGTCGATGAGGAAGGCGCTGCCGGGGCCATGCTCCCGCACCGTTTCGTGGATAGCTCCTTCCATCCAGGTGGATTTGCCGTACTGCCGCGCGCCGCGAATGAGGATCACGCCGGGCTCTTCCGGCAGGGGATCCAGCCCAAGCTCGACCCGGAACCTTGCGGGAGCATCTTGGAGCGCCTCGAGCCGGGGGAAGAGACCGGGAATGTCGAGACGACCCCGTGCCAGAGCCTCGTTCATCTGCTCAACGTTCATGACGTTGATATAGTCAACGTTCGAGACGTTGGTCAACCTTGCGTCTACCGATATCCCGGACCGCATGCGCCCGGGATGTGGGCAGCTACGGCACGAATGGCCTGCCCGGAGGCACGGGCGCGGACTAGAAGATCTTCTTCGGGCAGCTCTAATCCGCGGTGATCGCGCGGACCTCGGGCACTATCAGGACCGGGCACACGGCGCGCCGGCACACCCCCTCCGCCGTGCTTCCAAGAAGGATGTCGCGCATGGGGTTGCGGCCTCGTTTGCCGATGATCACCAGATTCATGTCCTCGCTCTCGGCGGTCCGCGCTATCACCGGCGCGGCGTGTCCGATCTCGACTCGAGTCTCGATGCCGTCGACACGGCCTGCGAGGACCTCGATGCCGCCACGACGGGGATGTCCTGTGTGGGAGCGATGTTGTAGCGGGGGGTGAGTTCCCCCCACAATGCTCCATCGTGTACGGAGAGCTCGAAATGCTCGAGCATCTCGTCGCTGGGGGCGGTTATCGTGAATCGGCCGCACATTCGGTTTTTACACTAGCACGCTACGGAAACACGCACAGGTGCACCCGGCCAAGTTGCAGCCGGCGGAGTCGCAGCCGGTGGAGTCGCAGCCGGCGGAGTCGCAGCCGGGGGAGGCGCTTGTTAGTGCGAACGGCGGCTGTATGTCGTGGTGACGCCGGAATGATGCAAACATGCGCCGCATGATTCGGCGTGAAGGCGAACAGGTGAGTCGAAAAAGTGCTGCGGTCGACCGAAGCGCGTTGGCCGTGCACTGGGATCTCGACCGGGACGTGGTGTTTCTAAACCACGGTTCCTTCGGGGCATGTCCCATTGCGATACAAGAAAAGCAAGCCGCGGTTCGCCGTCGTATGGAGCGGCAGCCGGTGCGCTTTTTCGAGAAAGAGCTTCCTTCTCTGATGCATGAAGCCAGGGTTCGCACGGCTCGGTTCCTCGGGGCGGACCCGGATGGATTGGTGTTCGTTTCGAATGCGACCGACATAAGTGGCTTTGCGCACCCAAGGGAGCCGGCATGCTGTGGAGCAGGCGGGATCGCCGTTCGGATACCCGGCCCTTGTGCATAAGTCATGGAGCGGGTTGGCCGGGCGACGATGGAGAGCGATATCTTCGCGAGTTCGATTGGACCGGCACCCGCGATCCGGGAGCATGGCTGGTCGTACCGGATTGTATCGATCTGCTCGGGAGCCTGCGGAGCGGAGGTTGGGCCGCGCATATTCAGGAGAACCGCGCTCTGGCGCTTAGGGCCCGCGAGCTGCTTTGCGAAGCCCTCGAGATCGACGTGCCGGCGCCCGAGAGCATGGTGGGCGCGTTGGCCGCCGTGCCCATCGGACCCGGTCCGGAGCTGGAATCCCCCGGCTGGAGCACCGACCCGCTGCAGGAGTTGCTGGCGGAACGCTGGAGCACGGAGGTGATTGTAAGTCGATGGCCGCTCGAGCCGGAAAGGGTCTTGCGAGTCTCCGCCCAAGCCTACAACAGCGAGGACGAGATGCGCTTTCTGGCTGATATTCTTAAGAGGATTCTGAGTGAGGGACATCGAGATAGAGGATAGAGAAGGCGGGCCCCCTCATTCTTGCTCAATCCTCGGCGGGCTCGGAGCCAGTCGCGCTATTCATTGAGGCTTTGCCGGCAGCTTTCGCCTCGTCTTCTGCTTCATCTATGCTGGACGCTTACAGAGCCAATCTTCTTTGCAGTCGGTGTTGTCATGACAGTATGGTTCCCAGGTAACTTCTGCAGCATCTCGCCCAAAAAAACGACATGCTGGCGCGGGTCATGTCGTTTTTTTGTTGACAGCTTTGGAGAGGCGGAAAGTCACGGGTCGCGGATGCTCTCGTGACAGGCGCTTCGGACGCCTGTGCCGCCGCCTACCGGCCGAACGCCGCTTTGAACTCCTCTGGGGGCGTTTTGGAGGAGAACGCGCGTCTCAAGGCTGCTCCAAGGTCCAATAATACGACATGATATGATTCTTGTGTTGTCGAGGCAGGAGCTTTTGCAACACCTTTGCAATTCAACGCTCACGCTCTCCAGCTCTCGCCGCCTCGTTGGCGAGAAGAGATGCCGAGCCCATGCCAGCCGGGGGAATGACCATGAAAGTCAAAGGAAGCGCTCTGTCCGCCCTCTCCAACAATGACCTTCTCGTCGCCACACGCACACTGGTCGGCAGATCGAACGAGGTGACCGGTGACCTCATCGCTCACCTTGCCGAGGTCGATGCGAGAAAGCTGTACCTGGAGCAGGCACAGCCATCCCTCTTTGCATGGTGCGTTGCGGAGCTTGGGTGCTCGGAAGATGTCGCCTGCAACTGGATAGCCGTCGCGAGATCGTCGCGGAGGTATCCGGCGGTGCTCGATGCGTTGCGCGAGGGCAAGGTGCATCTCACCGGGCTACGAATGCTTGCTCCGCATCTCACCGAGAAGGGACATCGGGCGTTGTTGAAGCAGGCGGCGGGCAAGTCGAAAAGAGAGATAGAGGAGCTTGTGGCGAGGGTAGCGCCGCGTCCCGCGGTGCCGTCCTCGATTCGAAAGCTGCCCGGGGCAAGGAGCAACGGCGTGAAGGACGGGAAGGGCAAAAACGACAGCCTGTTCGACGCGCAGGCCGCAAGCGGTCCGATCGGTAATGGGGCGCAAGCTGCGGCGCCCCTACAGGCACCGGCGGCCGCCGCCCTTGGCTCTTTCGCCGATGGCGTGACCAACAATACCGACCTCGAGCACGACTCCCGCACCGGCGCGGATCATCCATCGAATGTCGGGGCGGGCCCCGACTCCAATGGCGGGCATCGGCCAGCGGATGGAGCATCACGAAAGCGAGGTAGGGTCGAGCCGCTGTCCGATGAGGCGTACAAGGTCACGTTCACCGCGTCTCGCTGCCTGCGCGACAAGATTCGCCGGGCAAAAGACCTGCTCGGCCACCAGGTCCAAGACGGCGACCTTGCCGAGATAATCGAGCGAGGGTTGGACCTATTGATCGAGGACACGAAAAAGAAGCGCTTTGCAGTGGGAAGAAAGCCGCGGGCAAGCAAGAAGCGATGTTCGAAGAAGTCCGACCAGAAGTCTGCCGCGGCAGCATCCACCGTGTCCGGTGCGCCGGGCAAGACAATGGTAACGGAGCCGTGCGGTAAGGCGGACAAACCGAAGCCCCTGTCAAGCCAGCCGAAGCCGGGCGACTCGAGCGACCGGCCAAGGAAAAGCATGAAGGACAAGAGGAGGAAGCAACCATCACGACACATTCCGGCCGAGGTCCGACGAGCCGTAATCGAGAGAGACGGCGAGCGGTGCACATTTGTGGATGATCGGGGAAAAAGATGTCCGGAGAAGCGCCGCCTCGAGTTCGATCACGCCGAAGGGTTTGCCCGAACCGGCCGGCACACGGTCGACGGACTCCGCCTACGATGCCGCCCCCATAATCAGTGGGAGGCGGAGAGCATGTACGGCCGCGCTTTCATGGAGAAGAAGCGTGGCGGCAAGGTGTCCGCGCCGGCGCGGGTGGATTCGGACCGAACGATGTGATGCCCGCGAAAATCAACGGTTTCCGCCCGTAATTCGTGCCGGCACAGATGGACAGCCAGCCCTCTCACCAGGAATGTCCGGACGATACAGCGTATCTCTTGCTCAATCCTCGGCGGCCTCGGAGCCATTGGTACGATCCGTTGAGTCTTCCTCGTTCGAGTCTCCATCCGAATCTTCAGGACAGGGACCTCTACTGTAGAGGTTTACCATGTGGCGTCGCCGTTCGGCGTCGTTTGCATATGTCACGCCGTCGCAGCCGCAGACCGGTGCATCCAGCTCTTCACGTTCACGTTGACGGGGAAAGGTGTGCGGTATGCAGATCCCGAATGCCTCACAGCGGCCTCGTGGACGCTCACAGAACCAATCCTCATCGCAGTCGGTATTATCGTTACAGTATGGTTGCCAGGTGATTTCTGCACCATCTCCCCAGTCAATTTCTCCGTCCTGGTGTTTGTGCAAGATAATGATTCTAAAATGGATCTCGGGTACTTCGGCGCAGCCTTCAGGGGGCGAAGACCCTCGTGGGTGTCCGAAGCGCTCCTTGTCCCTTTGGGGCATTCCACCCTCTTGACGAGAGAGAAGCCGAAAATACCCGAGTCGGTCCGTGAAGAACATGAACCTCTCTCCCCCATGACACGGAACACTGTTCACGTCGATGACGCTGTTGCCACTCCGTATGGTATAACTTGATGGAGCGGCAAGCTGATAACACTCCAGGCGGGAGTGGTCATCGGTCCACGATATCTTGGGGCAAAGCCTTCCCGAACTGCCGTCGATATCCGGAGCGCCGTCCCACTGGCCGTGAAATGGTCGGTCAGGTTTGGAAGCGAGCAGAAAAGGCTCGGCCGTGTAGGTGTCGCGCATAGTACAAAGATCCGGGTTGTCAGGATCGCCGGGTGTTCGGCGAAGAGTGATCTCTTTCTCTTCGTCGAGTGCTCCTGCCTGGACCTCTAGCCGGAACTGTCCGAGCCGGACGTCCCCGCCCTCGGGCCCCAAAATGCTGCTGGTCTCCAATGGCCCTCCACATGAACCTTCGGGCCCAACGGTGGCGGCAGCCTCCCGCGGCTCATCGTACATCGGCCGAGGCTCCCCCGCGTCCTGCTCTACTGTCCCCGTCCCGAGCGAGCAAGAAGCGAGAAAAGGGACGAGAATCCAAGGTAGAGAGGTGAGCGGGCTGAATGGAGTTAGCCCCGCTCCGGTAGGCTTCCGTCCCCACGAGTCCATGCCGATGATCATTCACCGTCCCACCAAGAATGTCCAGACGATGCATCGTACCTTGGAGCAGGCCTCCGCCGTCGAATCCGCGTCCGCGGGGGTCAGCCAGAGCCAGTGGTCATTCCGGGCTCGGGAGGTTGTGCCCAACGCCGTTTCGAGACAGCGGCACTCCATCGGCATCGTCTCCGAATTGACCCGCGGAAGCCAACGACATACCAAGGTCCCTGCGACTTACTGTTCGCGAAACTTCGCGTTATTCTTGAGCGAACCCTTCGGAGGTGACCGAACATGCTCACGCAGCTCCTTCTCGACTTCACTCTCCTGGGGGCGGAGTGGATTTTATGGATTCTGCTGGCCTTGTCGTTGCTCTCGATAGGTGTCGCCATCGAGCGCAGCATCTTCTACGGCCGCGGCAGTGGCTCGGCGGGCTCCAGAATCCTGGCGCTGCTGAAGGCCGGAGATAAGGACGGCGCCGCCTCGCTGGCCAGAGAGAGCCGGGGCTTTGTGGCTCTTCTCCGAGGACGGCGAGGAGCTGGAAAGCGCGCGGCCGGCGAAGCGGCCCCGCTCCTCGAGACATCCCTGGGCGTACCTACTTCGGAGGGTGTTTTCGGCGGACGTGGAGACCTGTGCTCGGTGCGGCGGGCGCATGAAGCTCGTTGAGATCGCCAACGACAGGCACGACATCGCCCGAGTGCTTGCCGTCCACGGTCTCGGGCCAGACCCTCCAGTTGAGGTGGATCCAGTGCCGGGCCAGTTGGCTCTCGTTCTTGCCTGAATGAGAGCCAGGCCGTGCGGCTCCGGGGCGGTAGTTCAAGGGGGAGCGCCGCAACGGTACCCGTCCGCCTAGAGCTGCGGAGAATAGGCCACCGCGACACCTGAACGGCTCGCGATGGCCCATCAGGTGTCGCCGGCCGCCTTCGGACCGGCAAAGAGGGCCTCGACAGGGCGCGGAAAGGAGGAGTTCGGAGGGTGGCTGGGGTCGTGCTATGGTGAGAGCTGCGGTGTTCGCAGCCCGAAAAGACTCAATAGGATGGCCTTACCGCTTCTTTCAATCCGGCCCTGCTTTATTCGGGGAAGCGCAAGAATGAAGCGCAACCAATCCAGCAACCGCAAAATAAAGGACAAGGCGCGCACATGAAAAGAATAATCATCATAGCCCTGCTGGCCGTGTTTTTCCCGGCCTGGGCAGGAACGGCCCTGGCCCAGGGTTTTGCCGGAGGAGACGGTTCAGAATGGTCTCCTTATCAGATAGAAAACTGGCATCACCTGAATAATGTCCGGAATAATACTTGCGCTAGCCACGGAGACTCATTGTGGTTTGTACTCAACAACGACCTTGATGCTGATACAGAAGGGTATGCAGAACATGCCGGTCCGGACGCCAACGAGGGCAAGGGCTGGGATCCGGTTCCTTTCCATTGTCGATTTTTTGAAGGAGGTGGTAGAACCATCAGCGACCTGTACATCAACCGGCCGGATCAGGATTTTGTGGGCTTGTTCAGCAAAGTATGTGAATATCATTATGAATATGAACAAGGCCCGCCCGTGGTGCGAGACGTAATATTGGAAAATGTAGATATAACTGGCCAGGATTACGTTGGCTCTCTGGCGGGAGCCACCTACTTTGATGAAAATTTGAAGGGCTGGCCAGGACTTCTCTACGGCGGCAATGTTCAATCCGGTATTGTAAAGGGCCGGGATTACGTGGGCGGTCTGGTGGGCAGCAATCAGGGTTTTGTCGGTGTATACCTCATAGATAGTGCCGCTCATGTGGATGTGACAGGCCGGGATTACGTGGGCGGTCTGGTGGGAGACAACTCACAACTGGCAAGCGACCCTGAATGGATGATTGAAAATGACTTAGCCCATAGATTGCCAAGAAATTATATATTTAGATCTTATGCTACAGGAGATGTAACCGGCCGGGATTACGTGGGCGGACTGACCGGATCCAACAACTCGGGAGATGGTAAAGTATATGGGATCATAAGTAATAATTTGTTAGAAACTTATGCCACCGGCAATGTGACTGGCGCAAATTATGTGGGCGGTCTTGTGGGTATGTCGGGCATGAAGACAGGCAGAAGATATCCCTATTCACGTTATGGTACCCTTGATGATGATGACTATGGACATCCCTCCGAGATCATAGGTTCTTATGCCACGGGCGATGTCGCCAGTTCCGGTGACATCGTTGACAGCGAGGGCAATGTCATCCACGACGGGGGGTGGCATGTCGGCGGGCTGGTTGGATATATGGCTCAGACCAGGGTTGAGGAGGTGTGGAACACTTCAACTCTATCCTATGCAACGGGCAATGTCAGCGGCAAGGAGTCCGTGGGCGGGCTGGTGGGCCTTATGCATAACAACTCCCATATCCAAAACGCTTACGCAACCGGCAATGTGACCTCAACCGGCTCTGATATTACATTTTATAACAGGTCTTTTGGGGTCGGCGGGCTGGTGGGCTCAATAGACCTTGGTGGTTCCACCACCAACAGCATCAGTTACTGCCATGCCGAGGGTGATGTGACCCACGAAGGAGGTCCTGACACATTCAGGACTTGTGTCGGAGGACTGGTCGGAATAGCAACAGCGTCGGTTATCAACCAAAGCTATGCAACGGGTGATGTCACAGATCACGGATCAGGATATTTGACAGGCGGACTGGTGGGAGGAGGCGGCCATATCAGCAACTCCTACGCCATAGGCAATGTCGTCAGTCAGGCAATAAGTACTGAAGATTATATTACAGGGGTTGGCGGACTGGTGGGATTTGCCAGCAATATCAGCAACTCATTTGCCACAGGCAGCGTCACCGGAGCAGACCGCCGGGTCGGCGGGCTGGTGGGATTGGGAGCAGGAGACATCAGCGAATCCTTTGCCACAGGCAATGTAGAAGGAAACAATCAAGTCGGCGGGCTGGTGGGAAGGCAATTGGAACACAAAACAACGACCGATTCCTACGCCACAGGCAATGTAACAGGAAACAATGAAGTCGGCGGACTGGTGGGAAATAATTCCCACAATTTGGTCAACTCCTACGCCACCGGAGCTGTGGCCGGAAATAGTGATGTCGGCGGGCTGGTGGGGACTGATACCGGCACTGTAATCAACTCATTCTGGGATACCGAAACTTCCGGCATGGAAACCAGCGCCGGCGGCGAGGGCAGGACCACCGCGGAGATGAAGCAGCAGGACACCTTTGAAAGCTGGGATTTTGAAGAGGTGTGGGCAATCAAGGAATATGCAACATACCCTTATCACCTATGGGATCTGCCGCCTGAGATCGAAATAACCGTTGAGCTTTCAGTTGACCCACCTGAAGGCGGGGAAGTATCCGGCGGAGATGTTTACGAGCATGGCGATGGTGTTTTGGTAACAGCGCAAGAAAGTCCGGGATATTTTTTCGTCAATTGGACCGAGAACAGCGAGGAAGTGAGCAAGGAGGCCACGTATGCTTTTACCGCAAAGTTTGACCGTTCGTTAACAGCTCATTTTTCCGCGGAAGTGGTGGAGCCCAACGTGACTACCGAGGCGGCCACTGCCGTTGATACCGACTCTGCGACCCTCAACCTGACCTGCACCGTGGGTGATTACAGCGCGGTCGATGTACGCTTCAACTGGCGGGAAGTCG
>SLRQ01000089.1 GCA_007130885.1 Deltaproteobacteria bacterium | reverse complement strand
CGTGTGAGGTTGGCCTTGGTGGGCTCCTCCAGGCGAGTGAGCACCGCCCACATAGCCGCCATCTCCACGGTGTGGGGAGCGATATGCTTTCCTCGAATTCGCTTGGAGTTGTAGTCCTTTTCGTAGATGCGGACCTCTTCCGAAAGCTTGGTTATGTAGGGAATGTCGATCTTGACCGTACGGTCTCGCAAGGCCTCCATGAACTCGTTGCTAAGAAGCCGTTTGTACTCCGCCTCGTTGGTATGACCGATTATGACCTCGTCGATGTCGGTCTGCGGAAACTTCTTTGGCTTGACCTTGTGCTCCTGTGACGCGCCGAGCAGGTCATAAAGAAATGCCACGTCCAGTTTGAGTACCTCGATGAACTCGACTATGCCGCGATTGGCGATGTTGAACTCGCCGTCGAAATTGAAGGCGCGCGGGTCCGAGTCCGAGCCGTACTCGGCGATCTTTCGGTAGTTGATGTCGCCGGTAAGCTCGGTGGAATCCTGGTTCTTTTCATCCTTGGGCTGGAAGGTGCCGATCCCCACGCGGTCCTTCTCCGAGAGGATGAGACGGCGCACTGTGATGTGTTCCATTACCTTGGCCCAATCGCCGCGGTACCTCTCCATCAAGTCTCGATATACGAACCGGCAGGCGGGGCAGAGATCGCCCTCGACCGTGATGACGCCGTCCTCAACCGCAAGCTCGTTGAAGGTCTTCGGCCGCAGCTCCTCGGGTACCAGGCGCAGCGGCTCCTCGTGCATAGGACAAGGCATGACCTCCTCGACCACGGACCCATCCGGGCGCTTGCGTTCGAACTGCCAGGTAAAGGTGTAGAGGGCGCCCTCGGGGGTCTCCGAGTATCGCTCCAGCCCTTTCTTGAGCAGTCGTACGATGGTCGATTTCGAAGAGCCCACCGGGCCGTGCAGCAGTATTACTCGCTTTTCGGTGCCGTAGCCGTGTGCCGCGCTCTTCAGCACGTTGACGAGTTTCATCAAAGGCACATCCAGGCCGAACACGGCGTCTCTCCCGCCGTCCAGCTCATCCTGGAAGAAGTGATAACAAACCAGCTTCTTCTTGCTGTCGACATACTCGGTCTTCCCGTGAGAGAGGACCATGTCGTACACGCGCTGGAATGCGGTTCGTGTGACCTTTGGGTTCTCCCTAACGAGGGAGAGGTAGTCCTCGAAGGAGCCCTCCCAATGCTTCTCCTCGTAAGCTTTGCGATCCTGAAGAGACGCTATCTTGGCCACTATCGGGGCGGTGGACTGCGAAGTTTGGGCCATTTTTTGTCCTCGTGAACTCGTTTGTGTGCGGGGAGCTACCTACTTCCCCCGGGCTGCTGAGAAAACAAAGGGGGGCACCATCCCGATTCCCTGGAATACGTGGCGAGCCCCCACAACGGTTCGATGTCGGTGAATCATATTGGCGCAAGACGGCGCCCGCAAGCCGCGGGCAGCCCCCTATCTTCCTATTACGAGCGTTTGTCCAGGCATGAGTGCTTGCGGGTCGTCTATTCCGTTGAGTTCCTTCAGCTTCTCCACGCTGATGCCGAAGCGTCGAGATAGCTGCCACAAAGTATCCCCCGCTTGAAGAATGTGAACCCGGCCGCTCGCCAGCTCCGACGCGGCCTTGTTCCGGCCGACTATCAGTCGCTGGCCAACCGAGAGGTGGACATGGTCCCGGTTGGTCCGGATGCCGTTCCATGACGCGAGCTGATCGGTGGTGGCTCCGTGACGCTGCGCTATGCTCCACAAGCTGTCGCCTGGACGAACGGTATAGTGTACTTCCACGAAGCCTCCACCCCTTTGCACGACCCGTCCCGAAGATTCGGAAGGCGTCTCCTCTCTACTCGAGGGAACGGCCGGCCGTGAGCCGGCTGGAAGCGGGACCAGCAGCTCGAACCCAGGGCGCAACGCTCTCGGTTCCACGCCCGGATTGGCCGCTCTCAACGCATCGACCGACGTGCCGTAGCTCCGCGCGATTGCCCAGAAGGACTCGCCGCGCCGAACGGTGTGGCTCTCGTGACTTAGGTATGTGCTTGGCTCCAGGTCGTCCTTGCCCGCCATGAACGCCTCGCGCGTGCCCGGGGGAAGGCGCAATGTGTAGGCAGTACCACCCACCGAAGGTGGAGTGAGCGCTCGTCGCAGCTCCGGGTTCAGCGCTCGCACCTCATCGAGCGAAAAGCCAATCAATGCTGCTATGGCCTGGAGCTCCACCGGCTGCTCCACCTCGACGGTCTCGTACTCGAAAGGAGGCTGCGGCTCTACTTCGTCGAAACCGAACCGCGCCGGAAACCTTGAGATTATGGCGGCGGCCATTATCTTGGGGACATAGCCGCATGTTTCCCTCGGCAGGCGGCCGGCCTCGCACAGATCCCAGTAATTCTCGAGGCCTGTGCGATTCATGGCCCTCCTCACGCGGGTTGGGCCTCCGTTGTAGCCCGCCCATGCAAGCTCCCAGTCCTCGAACTCTCGATAGAGCCAGGTGAGGTACTTGGCGGCGGCATGCGTGGCTTTCTCGGGATCGCGCCTCTCGTCTATCCACGGGTCCATGCGCAAGGCGTAGATATCCGCCGTCGAGGCTATGAACTGCCAGGGCCCGGACGCTTGTGCGTGCGAGTAGGCGCGCATGAAGAAGCCGGACTCGATCATTGCGACGTAGACGAGGTCCAGGGGCAAATCATAGCTCCGCAAGATGTCATGCATCATCGGAATCCAGCGGTGGCTTCTGGCTAGATACCTGCCGAAGTGACCCCGGCCGTTGCCTTGGCTGTAAAACTCGATGACTCGAATAACCTCATCGTTGAGAACTATGGGTATGTCGAACAGAGGCTGAAGGTTTGTTTCGGTAAAACCCTTCATCCCCAGCATGGGCTCGTCCAGGGGAGTCGTGATGGGAGCGTCGGCCTTCGACTCATAATGAGCCGGAAGCCGGCTCTTACCATGATGAGGCGTGAGCAACCCCGCCTTGGCGCCGTCTCGTGCGGCCGCGGCGATGTCTTCGTAGCTATCGAAGTGGCCGGTTGCATGTATGGGTGTGCCGGCAAGGGCGACGCCGAACACCAACGCGATGACGGCGGTCGCATTGATCAGGCCCTTCATCATTGGTTTGTGCGCACTCTTGTTGAGAGCTCCGAGTACCGGGGCATGCCGGTGGCTTTGCCTTGGCAAGCCGTGAGCGATGAGAGCCGCACGGTCCATTGCGGACAGCTATACCATCGACCCGGGGTGGCCGCCATTTGTCGGCCGGGTTCGAGTGCGGAGAGTCTGATGCGGCGTCGTCAGCCGCCGTCGAAGAACTGCTCCTCTTGCTCTTCGCCTGTCTCGCCGTTTGTCGCCAGTCGCCAGGCCGGCCGGCCTTTTACCCATGTTTCAAGCACTTGCACATCCTTGATTCTCGAGGCGTCCACGGTGAACGGGTCTTCGTCCAGTATTACGAAGCTTGCCTCTTTCCCGGGGGTGATCGAACCTTGGCGGCACTCGGCAAAGGCCCCATAGGCCGCACCGGTCGTCATCATTCGGATGGCGCTGGCGCGGTCGATTCTCTCCAGTGGGTTGGGATGATTTACGGCGGAATGTACTCCCAGCAGCGGTTCCGGCGGGGTGACGTTGGCGTCGGATCCGCCCGCTATGATTCCGCCTGCTTTCAAGATGCTGTTGAACCGGTTGCTTTGCCGCCAGCGTTCGCCGAGCCGAGCCGCGTACATTCCCTCCGGCCCTCCCCACAGGTACTCGAAGGTGGGCTGCATGCTCAACACGATTCCAAGCTCGGCGGCTCTTTCGATCTGTTCGTCGGTGGCCAGCTCAAAGTGCTCGATCCGGTGCCGATGGTCATACCTCGGCGTTCGGCGAAGCGCCTTGGCATACGCATCCAGCACCACCTGTATGGCGCGCGGGCCGATGGCGTGAAATGAAAGCTGAACGCCCGCTCTGTGCGCCTTCATGATGAAGGAGGACAGGGAGCGGAAGCCTTCATAAAGAATCCCTTTCATCCCCTTATGCCCCTCGTAATCCTGATCGAGAGCCGCGGTGTAGGAGCCGATGGAGCCGTCTACGAGGATACACCCGCCCAGGTGCTCGAAGCCGAGCCTGCTGGTCAGGAAGATGTCCTTTTCCTGCAAGAAGAGCGTCAGGTCCAGCGGGATGCTGTTCATTTTCCGAAGCACTGCATGCACGCCTTCGTCCCCGAATACATCGCCGCCCTCGAGTGCGTGAACCGACGTGATGCCGTTTGGAAGGCAGGCCTTGACGGCGGCCCTCACGGCTCGATCTTTCGTGTCGATCGAGTAGTAGCGGGTGACTCTCTTCTTGCCGTGAATGTAGGCCCGGGCTCTGAGGACCCCCGTTGGAGAGCCGTCCCGACTCTTCAGAAGCCCTTGGGTTCCGGGCGGAATCTCGAGGCGACGCAACGCCATCGAGTTGACGACGGCGGAATGATAGTCAACCCGATTTACCCAAACCGGGCGGCCGGGAAAGACCTCGTCGAGGTGCTCCTTCGTGAGCATGCCTGCATCATCGAGGTTGTCCTCCTCGAATCGGTTGGCGAACACCCACGTGCGCTTACCCTTGGGCGCAAGCTCGAATAGAGCTTCCTTCAGCTCTTTGAGCGAGCGTACCTCCGATAGATCGATGTGGAGCGCGTCGATCCCGGTCTGAAAGAAGTGTATGTGAGAGTCGACGAACCCGGGTAGCACTGCTCGTCCGCCCAGATCGAATTTCCTGGGGACATCCGGCATCTCACCGGATCCGACGAGCTGAAAGCGCTTTCCTATGGTTGTGAACCAGGTAGCCGATCCTCGGCGTTCGTCCATGGTGTGTACCACACCGCCATGGAACAGAATCGGACTGCCCGAACTCACGGTTTTCCTCCTACTACAGTCGGCGCACCCAGATGTTCATGTCTTCTAGGTGGCCATAGATGTCGCAGTTATTCACCAGTCGGCCACTGAACTCGTACCCGAGCCGGTAAAACACTCTGTTGATTCCAACAGATCTCGCGCGAGACAGGGTGTAGGTGGTCATTATTCCCTGCTCCCGAAGATCTTCCTCCAGGCCGCGGAGAATGTGGAACATCAGTCCATTGCCTCGCTGGCGATTGCTGGTGGCGCAGTCGGTCAGCTCCGCGTTGCTGTGCTTGGAATCTATCTCCGCGCTCGCGGCGCTGACGATTTCACCCTTGTCGTTCATCACTATCCGGTAGATGACGTTGCGCTCCATCGTCTGGAGTATGTAGTCGGGGTGAGTGAGCGGGCTTGGGTAGGTCTCGAACACCCGCCTGTACAGCTTTACGAGCTTTGGTATGTGAGACGGCCGCGCTAGGGCTATGGTGTACCCCTTGGGAAGGGCAGGCGGCTTGTAATCGCGCGGCTCCGCCATCATCTGCTCTATGAGCTCGCTTTCTTCGATGAGATAGGGGCTGTTGATGCGATCTACCGATGTGAACTTCGACAGGACGTAGGCATCTTCTCCTTTGAAGTAGTAGCGAAGGATGCCTTCTAGTACGTACCCGAAGGCCAGAAAGGTTTGCCAGTCTTCCTTGGTGGCCTTGAAGAAGATCTTGTCGAAGTCATTGGCGCGGGCGAGCCAGTTGAGGCGTCTGACCATGGCCCTGTAGTCCGTCGCGTCGTAGTCCAGCACCTTCAGCCGCTTGCTGTAGTAGTCGAAGAAGACTCGTGCGTGGTGGCCCTTGCCGTCTATCTCGAAGTCCAGCCCGTACACGTGACCAACTATGGTGGTTTTGACTCCCTCGTCCAGGGTCAGGCGGACAAGCCCCATTCGTTTGTCCTTGGGGCTCGGCTCCTCCCGTGCCCACTCGCTACCGCCGGTCTGGGTTATGGGGGCAGCGTTCTTCGCGATGGAGGTCCTTTCGCTGTTCTTCAGCGTCTCGACGTTGTTTGTTTTCGTCTTACTCGAAGACTTCCTTGCGCGAGCTGTTTCTGGGCTTGTCTTTGACATGAGGGTTACTCCTCATATGTTCCGGTGCCGAGAGTAGGCTCGTCGGCTTGCGTGGTTTCTTGTGGAACCTCGTCCGCGGCTGGTGGCTTCCCGAGGAGGCTCACTACGATCATAACGAGGAAGGCCACCGGCAGCGCCAAGATGACCGAGGACTCCGCCACGTTTAGGTCGTGCTCGGCGAACGGGTTTACACTCCCGATGTGGAACAGAATCGTTAGCCCTCCGCCAACGGTCATACTCCAGAACGCACCGGCCGCGGTGGCGCGTTTCCACAAAAGTCCCGCGATGGCAGGTACGAAGAGGCCCGCCGCCATGAACCCGTACGCGAGAAAGATCGCTGACAGTACGTTTTCCGCATAAAGGGCGATCAGCACCGAAATGAGCCCCAAGACCAGAGCGAGGCTGCGGCCTACCCAAAGAACCTCTTTATGGCCGGCATCTCGGCGCAGGTATTTCTGGTAGATATCATTGACGAAGTTACCCACCGAGGCGAGCAGGCAGCTGTCGGCGGTGGACATGATGGCCGCGAAGTAGACGGCGATGATCAGCCCCGTGACGCCGACGGGCAAGATCTCGACGATGAGCCGGGGCAGGGCTATGTCCGCCTCGGCCTCGGAGATCTCGGGGAACAGCGCTCTTGCGAAGACTCCTAGTGAGACAGCCATCAGCGCGATGACGGGCCACTCGAGGAGGCCGGCGAAGTACCAGGCGCGCTTCGCGGTCTTCAGGTCGCGAGTGGCGTAGATCCGCTGATACAGGGTGTTTGCCACGAACCAGATCGGGATGATCGTCAACATCCAGGCCAAGAAAGTCATCGGCCCGATATTGGTGAAGGAGAGGTGCTCCCTGGGCACGGCCTCTCTTAGGGCTTCCAGGCCGCCAACCTGCGCGAAGGCGAGAGGAACCGCCACGAAGCCAAGGCCGACGATGAGGACTACCCACTGAATTGTGTCAGTATAAATGACCGCTTGTAGACCGCCGAAAGCGGTATAGAGAAGAACGACCGCCGCCACGACCCACACCGCGGTGGTGATGTCGATACCGAATGCGGCGTGCGTGAGTGCCGCGCCGGCGACGACCTGGCTTCCAACGAAGGCGGCATATCCCACGCCTGAGACCACGGCGGCCATGAGTCGGGTACGCCCGTCGAATCTATGTGCCAGAAAGTCCGGGAAGGTCATCCATCCCTTGCGGGCTCCAAGATCCTTGACACGCGGGATGAGCAGCACCGCCGCCGACCATGCGCCGATCAGGCCGGTAAACAAGAGCCAGCTACCACTTAGCCCCATCAGGAAGCCGAGAGCGCCAAGACCTATGGAGAAGCCGCCGCCGACATCGGTCGCCACCACGGAGATACCCACGGTGGTCGCTCCCATCTTGCGGTCGCCTACAAAGTACTCGTCGGGGCGGGTTTGCCTTATAAGGAAATAAACCCCAATCCCCATTACCAGGGCCATGTAAGCGGCTAGGACGACGTAGTCGAGCCCGGCCATTCCGGCGAGCTCTTCCTCGCCCCCGCCGTTAGCCCCGAGGCTAGCTAGTAGCGGCTGGTCTAGAGAAAGCATGTGCTTTGCAACGCAGTAGCAATAACAGTCAGTCCGATCGATCGCAAGGGGCCGCGGCTCGAAGCTACTCGACCTGGGTCACTCTCGCTCCGAACAGCCGATCCACGGAAGCCAGGAGACCATCGGCCGGGCGCACGCCCGAGCCGTTTAGGCGGATCAGGGTCTCCCACTTGTTCGGAGAGCGAAGGCGAAGGTAAGTGCGGCATTTGCCGGGATGTTCCGAGAGCAGCTCCTGAAGCTTCTTTGCGCTCTCTCTCGTCAGGTCGTCGCTGGATACCGTAACGGTGATCAGGCGGGCCTCCCGTTCACGGACATCCTCCAGCTTCTCCACGGACTCGACGCCTACGCGCACGATCTGCTCTTCGCTGTCTCCCTCTAGCCGGGCCTTTCCGCGCACGATGATTGCGTCGTCGCTCTTGATGATGGGCTCGTACTCCAACAGAGCCTCCGAGAAGCAGCGGCATTCGATGATGCCCGTCATGTCTTCGAGAGTGAAGACCGCCATGCGCTGGCCCTTCTTGGTCATTCTTTCCTGCAGAGCGGTTACGACCCCTCCCACCGTAAGCTCCTGCCAGCGTTCGCTGTCCTTGGCGGCGCGGCACGAGACGGCGCGCCTCGAAAGCTCCGTGGCATGGCTGTCCAGAGGATGGCCGGAAATATAGAAGCCGAGCGCCTCTTTCTCTCTTGCGAGCTGCTCCCGTTCGGTCCAGCCTTCGTCATCGTGTACTTCCTGGTAAAGGTCCGGCCCTTCAAGCGACTCGCCGGGTTCGCGAGAGGCTCTTCCGGAGCCCAGTGTACCGAATAAGCTCGACTGGCCGGCGGCCCTATCCATCGCAATCTTGGTTCCTCTATCCACTGCCCGCTCGATGCTCTCGAAAAGTCGCCAGCGCGGAACCCCTACGAAGTCAAAGCATCCGGCAGCGACCAAGACTTCTAAGGCCCTCTTGTTCACACGCCTGAGGTTCACTCGCTCGCAGAAATCGAACAGGCCGAGAAACGGCCCATCTTCCCTGGCCTCCAGGATTGCTTGAATAGCGGCCCGGCCGACCCCCTTGATGGCTCCTAGACCGAATCGGATGCGCTTATTTCCTCCGGGGGAACCGGGGGGCGCGACATCGAAGACGAGATCGGAGTCGTTGAGGGTGGGAGGAAGGATCTCCAGCCCCATGTCCCGCCGAGTCTCGGCGATGTGCGCAACCAGCTTTTCAGTCTTGTCCATCTCACTGGTGAGCAGCGCAGCCATGAACTCCACGGGGTAGTGCGCCTTCAGCCAAGCCGTTTGATAGGTGATAAGGCCGTACGCGGCGCTGTGTGATTTGTTGAAGCCGTACTCCGCGAACTTGGCCATCAGATCGAAGATCTCACCGGCGACCTTTTCGTCGACGTTGCGGGCCCGCGCTCCCTCGAAGAACGCCGGCCGCTCGGCGTCCATGACAGCGGCCTTTTTCTTTCCCATCGCGCGCCGCAGTTGATCCGCGCGGCCTAGAGAGTAGCCGGCGAGCACCTGGGAGATCTTCATCACCTGTTCCTGGTAGATGATGACTCCATAGGTTTCCTCGAGGATCTCTTGTAGCGCGGGATGAGGATAGGCGACCTCGGCGCGGCCGTGTTTGCGCGCGATGTAGTCGTCCACCATCCCTGACTGGAGAGGGCCGGGACGGTGGATCGCGCCCGCGGCGACAATGTCCGTGAACCTGTCCGGCTTGAGCTTCTTGAGGAGGTCCTTGAAGCCCGTGGATTCGAACTGGAAGACGCCGGTTGTGTCGCCGCGAGAGATGAGGGCGAAGACCTCGGGATCGTCGAGGGGTATGCCCTCTATGTCGAGGGCATCCTCCGGGGGCAGGTCCCGGTTGATCAGTCTGACCGCTTGGTCGATCACGGAGAGAGTCTTCAGGCCAAGAAAGTCGAACTTGACCAGGCCTGCCTTCTCCACGTCATCCTTATCGAACTGCGTTACGACCTCCCCGTCGTTCCCGCGAAATAGGGGCACATATTCGCGAAGCGGTTTGTCGCCTATGACCACCCCGGCCGCGTGTATGCCGGCTTGACGGTTCAGGCCCTCGAGAGAGATCGCTACATCCAGAAGCTCCCGGTACATTGGGGACTCGCGGTCGTCGTAAATGCTCTTCAAGCGAGGCTCCATCCGCATCGCCTCCGGAATGGTCTCGGCAGCCTTCGGGACCAGCTTGGCTATGCGGTCGCCCTCGGAGACCGGAAACTTCATCACCCTGGCAACGTCTCTGATGGCGCTTCTGGCGCCGAGCTGCCCGAAGGTGATTATCTGCCCGACGTTCTCCGTGCCGTATTTCTCGGTAACGTGGGCTATGACCTTGTCTCTTCTATTCGGGCAGAAGTCGATATCGAAGTCCGGCATGGACACGCGCTCGGGGTTTAGGAACCTCTCGAACAGAAGCCCCAGCGGAATGGGATCTATGTCGGTGATTCGCAGGGCGAAAGCCACCAGCGAACCCGCGCCCGATCCGCGCCCCGGGCCTACCGGAATACCTTCTTTCTTGGCCCAGTCGATGAACTCGTGAACGATTAAAAAGTAACCGGGGAAACCCATCTCGATTATCACGTCGAGTTCGCGATCCAATCGAGCCCGGTACTCTCTTTCGTCGACTTCGTACTTGTCCGCGAGTTCCTCGAACCTCCTGTCCAACCCTTCGGCGGAGATCTTTCGAAGCCAACCATCCAGGCCGTACTCGGTGGGAACCTGGAAATGGGGGAGATAGGTCTTGCCTGTCTCCAGCTCCACGTTGCACTGCTCGGCTATCTCGGCCGATCGGTAGACTGCATCCGGCGCGTCTTCGAATAGCTCCAGCATCTCCTCGAAGGAGCGTACGTACTGCTCGTCACCAAATGGCCTGGACTTGCGCATCTCGTCCACCGAGACCTGATGCTGAATAGCCAGCAGTGCATCGTGAGCTCTTGCTTCGCGGCGGTCCAGATAGTGGCAGTTACATGTAGCCACCAGTGGAACCTTCAGCTCCCTCGACAGCTCCTTGAAGGTGTCGTTGACCGCGCGCTGATCCGGGTGCGCGGTGTGTTGCAGCTCCAAGTGGTAATGGCCGGGCGGGAACATGTCTCTATACTCCGACGCCGTCTCTCTCGCTGCCTTCACGTCTCCAACGCACAGGTGCATTCCCGGCTCGCCTTCCAGGCCGGCGGAGAGCGCGAATAGGCCCTCGGAGTGATCGGATATCTGCTTTCTTGTGACTCGTGGCTTCTTGCCGCCGAGCAGGTGGCCCTCGAGATGGGCCAAGGAGACGAGGTTCGATAGGTTTCGGTATCCCGCGCGGTCCTTGGCGAGGAGCACGAGTCGACTCTCCGGGCGGTCCGGTAGGCCGGTATCCACCAGTAGCTCCGAACCGAAGATGGGTTTTACGCCCGCTTCCTTGGCGCGCTCTTGAAAGCGAACAGCTCCGAACAAGTTAGCCGTATCGGTTACAGCCACGGCGCCCATTCCGCCGGCCTTGATGCGTTCCATAAGGGGCTTTAGCCTGATGGCACCTTCAAGTAGCGAGTAGAGGCTGTGGACGTGCAGGTGGACGAAGTCTGCCATGTTGCTCCTCCGGCTTCTTACGGAGTATGGGCCGGGATGAGCACGATTGCTCCATCAGCGCACCGCGCCGATCCCGGCCCAAGCAGGTAGCACATGTCGACCGTCGCCGGCAGTCTTGACGATCCGGTTTACGGTCCCGCAGAGATGATCGGATTCGAGAGTCTTGTAATCAGGCCGCTTTTTCTTCCGCTGGTGGAGCGTCCGGCTCCTCGGTCATCAGGTCGGGGCGGCGGGCGCCGAAGTAGTACATGATCGCCCCGCCGGTTATGAACATGATCAGGCTGTAGACCCCTCCTGGGATTGCAGCCTCGCCGACCTGAAGAATCGACGTTGCGATGACGATGGCCAGAGTCCCGTTTTGAATCCCGGAAGAAATCGAGATTGTGACAGATCGCCGAATGCTCAAGGATAGGACGCGCGCTACGGCGAAGCCGGCCGCCATGGTGCACACGTTCAGCGCGAGCGTCACACCACTCAAGGCAACGAAGTGCTCGCGAATCAAGGCCCATTCCTGAACGATCAAAACTAGCAGGACGAAGACGAAGACCGCGCTGGAAGCTATACGCGAGAGTTTGTCCATTCGCTGTGCGAAGGCCGGCTTGAAGTGGCGAATGACCATTCCTATGGTGACCGGCACCGCGACGATAGCCACGAGCTGCAGCATTATCTCGCCGACGGGGGCTCTGATCTCCTCCGCGTCTATTTGGAAATATCCTATCGTTAGAGCGAGAATCAGCGGGATAGTAATAATTGTTATGATTCCGCTGATGGCGGTGAGAAGAATGGCAAGCGCGGTATCGCCTCTCGCCACGAAGGCAATCATATTGGAGGTTGGTCCGCCCGGGCATGCCGCTATCAGCATGATGCCGACGGCCATGAACGGGCTCAAATTGAACGCCAGCACCAGCGCGGCCCCGATTAGCGGCAAAAGAATAATTTGATTCAACAGGCCGACGGCGACCGCCTTGGGATACACCACGACCTTCCTGAAATCTTCCACTGTCAGGGAAAGCCCCAGACAAAGCATTATGATGAAAAGCGCGAGAGGAAGGCCTATGGCCGTTAGAAATGTTTCTTCCATGATTTTCCGCCCGAGTATTGTAAACGCGGGTTGTGTCTTTAGCCCGTGTTTACGTTAGGAGCGTGTCTCCGGTGCTCCATAGTTAAAGGAAATCCCCAGTGAAAGCGAAGGCGAATACTACATATGGCATCAAAGCGCTGACCTCTTGGCCTTGCCTGTAAGGGTGAGACAGCCACCATCCCGTGAGGCAAAGCAAAGTAGGTTCCGCGAAAGGACCATCGCTGCGATCCGAGAGCTGATACGCAATCAATGGACCGAGGCGATGGGTGGAGGCGCTTCCATCGGTATTTCCATAGAATGCGCGCGTATAGGTATGTCGAACCCCCGTCACCAGTCTGTTGACGCCGAGATACAGGATATCGGCATCATTCGTGTAGACCCAACCCTGACGCGGCACCAGAATATCGAGAGTGATGTCGTAATAGACGCTGTCACCTTCTCGCAAGTCCATGTCGAAGTGGCTGAGGTTGGCGGTGCTGCGAGCGGCGACTGGACCCACCATCGCCTGCAAGGTGCCGCCTATCGTGAGCTGCCGTCCGAGGGCTCGATAATCGCGGCCGGCGTCGCCGCCTTCCGATAGGGCCCTATCGCTGAAGTCTACATCGGTGCTCTGGAATGATTGAAGGTGGCCGAAAGCGCCGAAGTATCCGACGAGCTCATAGGTTGCGGACAGATTGAGAACAGCCAACGGCTCGGCTTCAGCCACGATTCCAATCTTGCCGAAGGCGGGAGTTAGAGTTGCCGCAAGTCCGGCGCCGACATAGCTGTCGGCGAGCAAGACGGAGTCGCTGTCGAAAAGGCGATACCGGTACCCGGCGTCATAGGTAGCGGTTATGCCCAAGGGGTTTTGCCGAAAAACAAATAAGGCGCTATGCCTGAGGCTGTGGGGGTCGTTCGAGCTGTCCGTCTCGCCCGCCGGCGTTGCTGCTTCATGTGGCGGCTTGTGCTCTGTTGCTGCTTGCTCGGCAAGTGCGGGAAGAGCGATCGCCATTGAAAGCACCGTCGCTGATAGGGCAAACAATGCTCCCACAAACCTGCTTTCCAGTTGTCGAACGACGACGAACCTGTCCAATCGCATTCCCGAGCCCATGGACTATTCCCCTCCAGCAGCCACCTGAATAAGGCAGGCCAGTACAGGAACCGCCCAGTCACGTCAAGCCGCCAGCATGACGCGGTGCGGCGTTTGGGTGTCACCGTCCCTTTGCTTCGTTATTCCATGACCCGAGGTCTTATCAGTAGGCGAAAGCTCTTTATGAAGTTCGGCAAGGTTCGCATTTGGAAAAACGTGAGTGGCCGGGAAACTAATCGTCCCGATTCGGCCTCGGTAAGAACGCCGAAGCAAGTCGTGTGCGAGACAGGTAGATTCCAAGGTTTGATGTTTACCTTTTCTCCCACAAAATCGTACAGTTTGCCATTGGCCTCGAAGTTGAAAGTGTAACGTATCTTGCCGCTGTCGAAATACTCGAGCGCTAGTGTGCCTTCGATGGGAGCCTCATCGCAGAGGCCTCCCGCGATTACCGTGCCCGACATGGGCTGGACCATGAAGTCGGGGCTGCCCGGATGTATCCAGGCCCTCATGTCGTCGGGCCCCCAGCAAACATCGAAACGAAAAACATGAGTTCCAGGCGGCCCCATTCCCGGCTCGAACTCATGAGTTCCGGACATGATTTCGTCGATTCGAAAGCCGACCATTCGGTCTTTGGCAATTCTCTTCAGGTGATCTAGTGCTTCCACTTTTTCCTCCAGCCGAAAGGCGACATATCAAGCCGCCGGCCGTTCCTCGCTGCTTGGGGTTTGCTCGTCTCGGTCTGCCATAAGAAAGGCCGCGCCGGTGGTGATGGCGTTGCTTACAGGCGGCATCGCCCGCAAGAGCAGGCCCATGCTGTTGATGACGGTGACTCGCTCGATCCTTGCCTTGTTCCTTATTGCGCGGAAGATGACGCGCGCTACCTTCTCGGGGGTCATTGAATAGTAAGGCACCAGTTTCACTGATAGGCGTCCCGCGCGACTTTTCGGTGCTATGTCACCGTAGAACCCGGTATTGACCATGAATGGATAAACGGTGGTTACGACGACCTTGTGTCGTCGCAGCTCGAAATGCAGCATTTCGGATAGCACTCCCAGTGCCAGCTTGATGATCGCATAGGCGCCCCAGCTGGGAATTCTCCAAAAGGCTTGCCCGGATGAAACGTTCACAATCTGCCCGCTCCGGCGCTGCTTCATATTCGGGAGAAAGGCATGGATGTGATAGAGAGGGCCCCAGAAGTTGACGGCGAGCAGCTTCTCCCACGTCTCGATGCTGGTGTTTCCTAGATCGCCCGAATGGCCGAGCCCGGCGTTGTTGACGAGGATGTCGAGGCCACCGAGATCCTTCTCTACCCAGGCGGCCATCTCCTCGACCTCTTTACGATCCGCCACATCGACTCGGCGGGTGTGTACCGTTACGCCTAAGCTGCGTATTTCCACCGCGGTATCGCTCAACGCGTCGTCATCGATATCGGTCAATATGAGCTCTCCGCCCGCGGCGCCGATCTCCTTGGCCAGGTGCCGGCCTATGCCTTTGGCTGCTCCTGTTATGAGCACGCGTTGGCCCTTGAAGTTACTCATTAGTCAAACCCTCCGTTGTTGTGGCCGTGGGTGCCGGCCAAGGAATTAGCGTTACCGGATTGCCCAAAGCCCTCGAAGGCCAGGTCGACTATTTCCGATAAGACTCTTTCAGGGGTCTCGTCACCGAGCCGCCCCGTGCACCATAGGTTGGCCATCCAAACGCCGATGCCTATTAGGGCCTGCGACACGATTTTGGAGTCGCATTGCCGCGCGAAGCCGCCCGCAATGGCGTTGTCCAGATAGTAACGCGCCAGCATCGCGAGACGCTCGTAGAGTCCGGCGAGCTTCTCGCCGAACTCGCGGTCTATCGAGGGGCCTTCGCGAATAATGAGATGTACGAGATCCCGTTCGCCGTCGAGGACGTTTACGACTTTTCGAAGCGCTTCCACGGACGCAGCCCTGTACTCGGCCTCGTTGGACGGCGGACGGCTCGTCATCTCCGAGAACTGTTCGAAGACCTTGTGAACGAGCTCTTCGAAGAGGTGGTCCAGAATGTCCCGCTTGTCCTTGAAGTAGCGGTAGACCGTGCCTTGTCCGACCCTCGCCTCGGCGGCGATGTCGGAGATGATCGTTGCGTGATAGCCTTTTCGAACGAAAAGCGCGGCCGCGACCGAGAGGAGTTCCCCCCGTCGTCTCTCCTTCCGCTGCTCGTCTCGTGCCCGCCGAAGATCCGATGCCATGCCCACACTATCGCACAGGCGGACGGACTAGTCAATCCGTTTCGGTTTATGAAACAAATTCAGGCAGTTATGTTGTGTACACCGTGACGTTTTTCAAGAGCGCACGAGAAAGCCGCGCTCGCTCGCCGGAACCGGTCGAGTGCGAGCGCGGCAGGTGGAGGTAGGGGGGTAATGCGCTACTGCAGTTGCTTGATCGTTACGGATGCCGTCACCGGCTTGGGGCCGCCCACGCTCGCATTCAAGGTGAAGGTCGGATTTCCGGCCGGGTTGCGAAGCGTTACGATCGAGTTTGCTCTGGAGGTTACGATGATGGCGCTGCCCACAAGCGGTGACGAGCCGCCCCCCCCAATACCGGAGCGGGTGTGCTCTTGCTCGACGCCGTCCACGGTAACGACGAGCTGGCCGCTACCTTGTATATGGATCTCCCATTTGATCTCGTAGGTCCCGATTACCGGCAGTTGGAACTCGCCGAGATCGTCGGACCCCGGAGCATGATACACGCCGCTCGTCGGTCCCTCTCTAGGAAACGGCACGTTACGGCCTGGAGTAATGCTGATGTTGTTGTCTGGAGGCATAAGGGCATAGAAGTAGCCGAATCTCGGGATTCCCGGGCCGCCGCCGGGCGCTCCATGGCAGGCATAGGTCGTGGCGTCACCGGTGTCGAAGCGACTGCCGCCGTACCAGCAAGCGCCATCCTCGCCGGGCCCCAAATCCCAGGCCACCGTGGAGGTGCCATCGTAACCTCGTGGGCCTTGCTCGCCCTGTGGACCAGGGTCTCCTCGAGGACCGGTTTCACCTTGCGGGCCCGTATCGCCCTGCGGGCCTTGCTCGCCTTGCAGGCCTTGTTCGCCTTGCGGGCCTTGTTCTCCCTGCGGACCAGTTTCACCCTGTGGGCCCGTATCGCCTTGCGGACCTTGCTCGCCCTGCGGACCTTGCTCGCCCTGCGGACCAGTTTCACCTTGCGGGCCCGTCTCGCCTTGTGGTCCTTGCTCGCCCTGCGGACCTTGCTCGCCCTGCGGACCAGTTTCACCTTGCGGGCCCGTCTCGCCTTGTGGGCCTTGCTCGCCCTGCGGACCCGTTTCACCTTGTGGACCTTGATCGCCCTGCGGACCTATCTCTCCCTGTGGGCCCGTTTCGCCTTGTGGACCTTGATCGCCCTGCGGACCTATCTCTCCCTGTGGGCCCGTCTCACCTTGTGGGCCTTGTTCGCCCTGTGGGCCTGAATCTCCTTGCGGTCCGGTCTCACCTTGTGGGCCGGTATCGCCTTGCGGGCCTTGCTCGCCTCGCAGGCCTTGTTCGCCCTGTGGGCCTGAATCTCCTTGCGGTCCGGTCTCACCTTGTGGGCCCGTTTCACCTTGCGGACCTTGTTCGCCCTCGGCACCCGTTTCACCTTGTGGGCCTTGATCGCCCTGCGGACCTACCTCTCCCTGTGGGCCCGTTTCACCTTGCGGACCTTGTTCGCCCTCGGCACCCGTTTCACCTTGTGGGCCTTGATCGCCCTGCGGACCTACCTCTCCCTGTGGGCCCGTTTCACCTTGTGGACCTTGTTCGCCCTCGGCACCCGTTTCACCTTGCGGTCCAGTCTCGCCCTGTGGTCCCCGTTCTCCTTGAGGGCCCGGTTCCCCCCGCGGCCCACTTTCACCTTGTGGTCCTCGTTCTCCTTGCGGACCCGTTTCTCCTTGTGGGCCGATCTCGCCTTGCGGGCCTTGCTCGCCCTCGGGACCAGTTTCACCTTGCGGCCCAGTCTCGCCCTCCGGGCCCATGCACTCGTCGGGGGGAGGGCACGTCAGCACCGGCCCGCAATAAACTCTTGCGCGGCACTGGGCCTCTCCGCCTTCCCAGTGAACATGAAATACATTGTCGACGAATGCTTCCGCTCGACTATTGACTTTGGCGATCTCTCGGCAGTCCTCGACAGTCCCCAGCGTAAAAGAAAATGTCTCCGTATGCTCTTCGCCCTGCTCGAGCACATATGGAGGAGAGCGTTCCGGAGTCCATCCGAACTCGTATTCGAAAAGAGGATCTTTCACTTCTATGACACGTGTTTCGCCGGACCCGTTGATATTGCGCGTGGTAATTGTCCATTCCAGGGTCACTGGATACGACTCAATTTCGTGAATTAGTCCGCCGTTGACAACCTGATTGCACTCCAGCTTGTAAATGCCCGCCGCGGCCTGCCAAGGCGCAAAAGCGACCAATAGGCACAGTGAGAATATAATGCGCATTTACCCCTCCCTTGTCGTGTTACTGCACGAAGACCTGCGGAATGAGAAGAAGCCTTCCTTCATGTGTCGTCAGTGAGCGGTTCAGGTCCACATCAATGATGACCTGACGCTGCTCCCATAGCTTATTCGGGTCCGGATGGACTGTTATGGGAGGACCGCGCACACTGAAGTCCACCTCCTCGCCTTCATTGTAGAAGGCACCTCGCGGCCACAGCTCGATGGAGAGCTCGACGTATTGGCCGTGGTCAGGAAGGAGGAAAGTGGTCAGATGCCATTCTTTCCCCTCCATTCCGAGATCCAGCTTGGTTTCTTCGAACTCCGAGGTCTCTGACTCCTCGTTGACGGTGACATCGATGGAGCGCACACGCACGTGCACCGAGCCAGGTGCGTTGATCCCACGCATCAGGACGTCTACCGGTCTTGACGTGGCGGTCAGGTCCTCGTCGCTGCACGCAAGGCATGCCAGCACCAATAGAATACCGACGATTCTCATTTCCCCCCCTTTTGGCCGCATGAGCGAGCCTTGTACAAACTCTCCCCAGTTCATGGAGAGCATATCCCGAGCCCGAAATGCCCCGTGCCCGTCACGCGGGATTACAGGCCCTCCCCCAGGAAGCTCCCGGGTACAAGCTATAATCTGGTGTTCGACACGTGATATAACAATCCCGATATTCCCGCGTCGGTTGAAGGGCCGATTAGGACTATCATGCTTGTCCGAGCTAGCCGGGGAGATATGTGGCGGCTTCGGGCCCAACCGGTAGGCCTAGAACAAAGACCCACAGGTAAAACAAGAACATCCAACCTATGAGAAAGCAGACGCTGTAGGGGAGCATTGTGGCGACTATCGTTCCGATGCCGGTCCTCTTGTCCCACCGCGCCGCCATCGCCAGGATGAGCCCGAAATAGGCCATCATCGGCGTGATGATGTTCGTTACCGAGTCGCCGATTCGATAAGCGGCCTGAATGACCTCTGGGGCGTACCCGGCCTCCATGAGCATGGGTACGAAGATGGGGGCGGTAACAGCCCACTGAGCCGAAGCGCTACCCAGCAAGAGGTTCACAAAGCCGCACATCAAGATGAAGGGAGCGAAGATCACCGGTCCATCCAGCCCCCTTGCCTGGAGGAAGTCGGCGCCGACGACCGCCAGAAGCGAGCCCAGGTTTGTATGGCCGAAGAAAGCCACGAACTGCGCGGCAAAGAAGACAATGACGATGTAGAGCCCCAGGGCGGACATGGCCCCGCTCATTCCGTTTATCACGTCGCGGTCGCTGCGCATCTTGCCGGTTGCAACGCCGTACACCACGCCGGGCACCAAGAAGAAGATGAAGATCAAGGCCACCATTCCCCGCAGGAAAGGCGAGCGCAGGAGCTCACCCGTCTCCGGGTTTCGAAGCACCCCGCTCTCCGGCACTACCGCCAATGCCAGCAGACCTATCACCGCGAAGGCGGCGAGCCCCGCCCAAGCAAGCCCTCGCTTCTCGAGGCGTGAAAGCGGCTCCATCCCTCCCATCTTTTCCAGGCCGTCGTCGGCGTAGCGGGGATCGTAAGGTCCAAGCTTTGGCTCGACTATGCGTACCGTCACCCACGTCCCCACTCCAGTGACCATGAACGTGCTCACGACCATGAAGTACCAGTTGATGGCGGGGTGAATCTCGTAGCCGGGGCGCACGAGCTGAGCCGCTTCTTGGGTGATTCCGGCCAGAAGGGGATCAATGGTGCCTATGAACAGGTTGGCGCTGTAACCCCCGGAGACCCCGGCGAAGGCGGCCGCCATGCCGGCTATGGGATGCCTGCCCACTGCGAGGAAGACTACTCCGGCAAGAGGCACCAGGATGACGTAACCGGCCTCGGAAGCCGTATTCGAAATGACTCCGGTGAACACGACGGCGGTCGGAACCAGCTTCCTGGGTGCCGATAGCACGATCGCGCGGATCCCCGCGCCCAACAGGCCCGAGGCTTCAGCGACGCCGACGCCAAGCAGAGCAACAAGCACGGTACCGAGCGGAACGAAGTTGACGAAGTTCGAGACCAAGTTCTCGACCACCCACCGGAGGCCGTCGGCGCTAAGAAGACTTAGCGCCGCGATGCGTCCATCCTCGGTTCGTCCAGCGGCTCCCTCGGGTCGGGGATCGGCCACGCTCCACTCCAGCCATCCGCCGATACCGCTGACCAGAACGACGCATACCGCCAGCAACGCGAAAAGTGTTACCGGGTGCGGAAGCAGATTCCCGAGCCACTCGACCCCATCCAGAAATCGCTGCAAGGGCCCTTTTTGATCTTTCGTTCGATGCTCATCCGCCGCCGCGGGCGCGGCTTTCCCCGCCTCTCCGTGCCCAGACTCCTCATGCCGGGCATGCTCACCTGTAGGATTATCGACTGCCGCTCGTGATGGCTTCTTCGTTGTCGCTCCCAACGGATCCTCCTACTTCCTCCGCCGTCTTTTTGCCCGAGCACTCCTGCAGCCACTGCGCATACCAGAGCGCCATGCCGATTCGCTCGACGAGAGGAGGATGAGTTGCAAACCAGAACACGGCCCAGGAGGGAGGATCAACATCGGCTCTATTATGCCGCCCAACAGCCGTGAGCATTCGAACGAATGCGTCCGGATCCCCAGTGAGTGCCAAGCCGGTTCGATCCGCCAGACGTTCCTCGTGCCGAAGCCAGGCTCTTTCCGCCGGTCTCGCCGCCAGGAAGCAGAGCGTGACCACCAGCAGCAAGAGCGGCAGGGCACGTGGGTCGCCGGGGCCGTCCAGCCCTAGGCGTGGCGCCGCTGCTAGGAGCACTCGAGATAGCATCCAGAGTAAACCGACCAGTACCAGCGCCGAGAGAAGATATCGAAGTATGGGGTTTTCACGCTCCACGTGACCAAGCTCATGGGCGAGCGCGGCTTCCATCTCTTCCGGTTTCAACGCTTCGATGAGTGTGTCGTACAGCACCAGCTCTCGGCTTGGTCCAAGCCCGGTGAAGTAAGCGTTGATACCGCGGGTATGGCGGCTGGCGTCAATTACCTGAACATCCGCCAGAGTGAGCCCCTGCCTTTGCGCCAGTGCCTCGAACCTCGAATGCAGCGCGTCGTCGGCGAGCGGGCTGAACTCATAAAAGATCCTTGCCTGATACGGTGACACGGCTCCCCAAGCGACCAGGCAGAGGGCCGCCGGAAGGCCGAGAGCCAGCCACCAGCGACGAGGCATTCGTCTAACCAGGCCGAAAAGGCCGAGGACGATACAGGTGTATGAGGCGGTATTGAGCAGGAGCCGTTTGGCGAAATCCCAAATCCAGGCGGCGGTGGTATAGACGGAAATGCCCGCCGATTGTGCAAGGTACTCCGCGGCTAGCTGCAGAGGCAGGATGCAGACCGTGACTATAAAAAGAAAAAGCCAGGTGAAGACGAGAGCCGGGGCCCAATCGGAGCCGAAAAGACGGGAGAGAGCAGCCGAGATTCGCTCGGCCGGTCTCGTTTGCAGTAGCGCCAAGTTGCCCAACCCGCATGTGATGTTGGATGCAAACGAATGAACGGCCTTGCCCGCTTGGGTGAAAACGAAGATCGAATACAAGAATATCGATAGAAAAATTGCTGCAAGTGAGATTGCCCGGCGGCTTCTTGCATACGAGCCCCATTCATGAATCTCCTCGGGCTCGAAGTAATCGGTGGGATCGACCTGCACGTGGGACCACTCGGCGGGCTTTGCTTCGCGCGTGGTGATACACGAAAACCCAGCATCATCCGTTGCCGGTTCAGAGGCCGTTTTCGGGGACGTCTCATTTTCCGGGTTCTGCTCATAGCCCCTCTCGCCTTGAGCCGATGCCGGTGAGGCCGACAAGGATAGCGCTGCCAGCACGGTTATGACGGCCGGAAGGGCGGAGACGGCTCGTAGCCTCATGACGACGGAGGCCTCGGGGGCTCGTCTTCGAGAAGAAGGCTCTGCACTCTTTCCAAGCTGGCCTCTATTCGTCCTCTCCACGCACCCTTGATGCCCACTCGCTCCACGGCGGCCAAGGTTGCTTCGTAGGCGTCCAGGGCTTTTTTCAAGAGCACTCGCATCTCTTCTTGGAGAAGCTCCAAGTAGGCGACTCGTTCGGCGGCGCCGCCCAGAGTGACCGGCAGCCTGGCGTTCGTAATCTGCCTGTAAAGCTCCTCATAGAGCCTGCCGACTTGATGACCCGAGGCGGTGGCCCAGTAAGCGTCTCCCATTCGTATGGCCCGAAGGTAATGCCCCTGAGCCGACAGGAGCAGCTCCGCCTTGTGTTCGATGTCGTCGGCCAACGTTTCCAGATCCGTCGTGGCGGGATCAAGACGAGCCCGCTCGAAACGCCGCCTGTATACCTCTCCAAGGTGGTACTGCGCCCGAGCGGCCACGCTGGTGTCGATTACCTCTTCGTCACGACGCCGCTCGATGTGATAGCGGCCAAGTGCCGATTGAAGGCTGCGCAAGGCTTCATGCTCCTGGCCTGCTTCGAGGAGGCAAACTCCTTGTTGTACCAGTGCGATCATCCGATCGTTGGCCGGTAGAGTGTCGAACTCCAGAATCACTTCCAGAAGATCCGCTGCCTCGGTGAAGCCCTCCAATAAGTACAGGCACTCCACGACCCGATAAGCGGTATTCAGCCAGTGACGGTCGTCCAGCGTGTCCAGCAATGGCACATAGAAGTCCAAGGCCGTAAGGCACTCGCCCATTCGTTCGAACGACAATCCGGCATTGTATCGAGCCAGTTCGTATAGTTCCGATTCGGGGAAGGCTACGACCAGCAAAGAGAATGCCCTGGCTGCATTCTCGAGCTCATGGGCCGCGAACGCGGCCTTGCCCTTTTGGAAAAGCTCTTCGTCGTTCAGGCCCGCCAGTTTCAAGGAGTCGGGATCGCCGCCGATTATCTCGAAGGGCTCCAGCTCTATCGTTTCCGATGACCGAAAAAGACCGGCCAGGCCGTGTCCCCTGCAGCCTCCAAGTAGGCCGAGCAACAACGCAGCCGCTATCAGGGACGGCATGACCTTGGCTTGGACTCTCGGCGTCATGCAGCGCCTCACCCGTGTGTCTTGGCTTCCAAGTGGGATAGCCCGTGACGATTTGGATGTTTCCCGCAGCTCGAACAGGGGTCCGGCTCCATGAGAGGCAAGGCGGCCATTGCCGGGTCGCCGTCGCCGTCGAACAGGCAACGAGCCAGATGAGCCAGCCCGGAAATGTCGTGAAGGTCTCGTTCGAACACCGGCACGAGCCGAAGAATGATGTCCCGTGACAAGCTCTCGGCCAAACTCCCGGCGTCGCCGTGGTCCGCTTCCGCTCGAATCTGCTGCTCGGAGACGGTTTCGGCGAGTCGTGTCGCTAGGCTCGGTTCGAACCGTTCCGCGAGTAAGTCCGCGTCAAGCTCGCCGCCGCCGGCTTTTCGCCAATCAGGATGAACTCTGTTGATTACCACTGCTCCAAGCGGCATCTCGTTCTCCTGGAGCACCGTATGAAAGTAATGTGCCTCGTTCATGGCTCCCGGTGCCGTGACGAGAACGAAGGCCGTCTCGCTGGAAGCCAGAAGCTCCTTGACCTTTGCTGCTCTTTCCTTGAACCCTCCGTACATCCCTTGCATGGACATGATGAACTCCGCAAGGGCGGAGAGTGTCTCCATTCCGGTGAACTTGCTTATCTGCCGGACGAAGTAACCGCCTCCGAAGCCCAGCGCGCGGGCGCCTGCCATTCCGGCGGCGACGGCCGGCGTGGCGATCCAACGAAGGGCGTCGTTGTGAAAGAGATCCAGAACTCGGTTGGGCGCGTTCAAAAAATCCAGAGCGTGCCGGGTCGGAGGCGTATCCAGCACCACCAGATCGAAGACGCCTTCGCTGTGGAGCGCATAAAGCTTCTCCATCGCCAGGTACTCGTGGGATCCCGCAAGAACGGTCGAGGCGGTCTGGTAAAACTTGTTTTGATAGATTCGTTCGGCCTGCTTGCGGCTGGAGGCGTACCTTGCGACCAGGTCGTCGCTTGTGCGCTTGACATCCAGCATCATCGCCCACAGCTCTCCTTCGAGGTGCAAGCCGAGGTCGGCTAGACGGCCGGGGTCGATGCGAGATTCGTAGTTGCCCAGCTCCTTCAAGCCAAGGCTGTTGGCCAGCCGCCTGGCCGGGTCGATCGTTACAACCAAGACCTTCTGCCCCTTGGCCGCGGCCCGAAGAGCCAAGCTGGTGGCGACGGTCGTCTTGCCGACGCCCCCCGAGCCCACGCAGATGGCTATACGCCGGGTTTGCAGCAGGCTTTCGAGGCCGCTCACGGGACGCCTCCGGCGCCGCGCGGGCAGCTTTGCTCTCCCGCCATGAAGCTTGCGAGCATTTCGACTTGCTCTCGTCCCCAGGACGCCGAGTGCAAGAGAGGAAGGCGAAGTATGGGCCTTCGATTACTCGCTTCGCGCAGCTTACGCTCGTAGTTGGCAGACCGTTCGGCGCGGCTGGCCTGATAGAGTCCGGCCCGGGCGGCTGCAACGGCGGGTTCCAACAAGTGCACCGGCCGGCCTGGGGATGCCGATGTCCCCGGACGAGGCTCGAGAGGAGTCTCTCCAGCGGGACTCTCCGGCTCGGCTACCGCCCGTAGCATGCGTCGCTCTTCATCGGAGAAGCGCTTTTCGACGAAGCCGTTGAGATGGATGAAGCCGAGAGGGAGTTGCAAGTCTTCACGCAAGGCTTCCTCGAGCTCCAGTGTCTCGTTGACCGGCATCTCTTCGGGTAGGGTCACCAGGTCGACCCTTGTTTTCGTCGGGTCGGATATGGTCGCCTGCATCTTCTCCGCGTCGTCTCGCATGGGGCCAGGAGGGACGGTGTCCAGCAACGTCCTTGGGACTCGGAGCAGGGATATCCCATGACCCGTGGCGGGCGCGTCTAGGAGGACCATGTCCCATTTGTATCTGCCGTTCGTCTTGGCCTCGACCTCGTACCAAGTCTTGCCAAGCATGACAGTCTCCGCCAGGGAAGGCACCATGCGCAGGAAGTGGCTGACTAGGCGGTTCTCGAAAACGGTCTTGTAGACGGCCTCGAAGCGAAGCTTCATCAGCGCGTACTCCCGCATTGCGTCGCGAGGCATCACGTTCACCGTGTAGATGCCGCACACGGCCTCCTGAATGACAGACCCCGTGAGCCTTGCCCCCAGGAGAGGGGCTATACGCTCCTTGGCGTTTACCTCACAGCAAAGCACCCTCTTACCCGCTCTCGCGGCGCATAGGGCTAGTGCCGCCACCACGGTGGATTTGCCGACCCCACCTTTGCCGGTTACCACCACGAACCTTTTGTCGAACAGTTGCACTTCGGTAGCTGACTTTTGTCGAGGGTAATTCTCAAACCGGCATTTCCGAGGTCTCCGGTCGCTCGTAAGTAACACATTGCAGGCGGCGCTTTCTCCCACAATACCGCCACCGGCCCAACATGTTACGATTTCAGCTCATTGTAGGACGGGGTCTTGCCCGCCGCTAGGAAAAGTGGCGTGTGTGTCATGCCGCGCCAAGAAACCCGCCGTGGGGTCCGTCGCGGGATTCGCCCTGAGTCGGGGCGCCCCACGCCCACGTGGGCTTGTGCCGGCGCCTCAACCGGCGCGGCGCTCGATAGGTGCGTCCATCAGGCGACGGGCGCCGAGGTCGAGGTAGTCCCTGTCCCGCTCTATGCCGAGGAACCGCCGCTCGTTTTGCAGAGCAGCCACGCCCGTGGTGGCGGAGCCCGAGAACGGGTCCAGCACCAGTGCTCCGGGGGGAGACGAAGCCCGGACGATCCGATCCAGCAGTGCCAGCGGCTTCTGAGTGGGATGGCGGCCGTGCGTTTTCTCGCCCGCGCCGGGCGCCGGAAAGGTCCATAGGTCTCTCATTTGCTTGCCGTCGTTCTCTTCTCTCATCTCGGCGTAAGCGAAGTGGTGAGCCAGTGGCTTGAGCTTGGCCGGCGCGGCCCAGATGAGCAACTCCGTGGAATGGGTCAGGTAACGACAGGAGAGGTTTGGAGCCGCGTTCGGCTTGAACCATGTGACGGTGTTGAGGACGTGGTATCCCAGCCGCTGCATGGCGTAGCCGATGGAGAAGATGACGTGGTGGGTACCGCTCACCCACAATGACCCTGACGGCTTGAGCACCCGCCGCACTTCCGAAAGCCAGCGGGCGTGAAACTCGTGGTCTTGCTCCACCCCGTTGCTTCGGTCCCAGCTTCCCTTGTTCACGGACGCGCGCTTGCCGGCGCGGCAGGTGGTTCCGCCGTTGGAGAGGTTATACGGGGGATCCGCGAAGACGAGGTCTATCGTTCTGGAAGGAACGGATGCCAGCAGCTCGAGTGAGTCTCCTTCCAAAAGGCGCCAGCCGTTTCCCCCTGCATAGGTCGCGGAAAAAAGCGGTTCGCTGGAAAGAGCAGCTCTCAGAGACGCTTCGTCTCGGCGTGCCAGCCTCGCAAGCCTCGCGGACCGAAGCGTTCCGGTATCATCCTGCCCGTTTCGTTGGCCTCGACTCCGTGCCATGGGAAAGGAGCATACCTTGCCTGTGCACATGCGCCAGTTTTAGTAGCGGCGGGGACGGTAGCTCCCGTACCTCGGCAGGCCGGCGGGAGAGAAGCAGCATCCTATTATGTAGTGACGGCCCAATCTTGAACATGCCGATGCCGGTGCCAAGGCCCGCCACCACGTCTATGGGATAGTGCATGGAGGTGTAGACCGTGCTTACCGATAGCAGACTCGTAATGGTGCCGACCCGACGCATGGCTCGCCGTCCAAAAAGACGCCCGACTATCCCGGTCAGGGCCACGGATCCCGCGACGTGGCTCGATGGGAGGGCACCACCGTCCTTGGAGCCATGGTCCACAGCGTGTTTGACGATTCGTTCCATCAATGGTCTCGGTTCCGGGAAAAGCGTCTCCCGAAGGTGAGTCGGACCGACCACCGGGACGAGCGAGAAGAAAAGGAAGTGGCTGTACATGCACAAGGAGAAGGTGAAGACAGACTCTTCCATTCGGTCTCTTCTCCAAAGCCAGGTGGACAGGAAGACGCCGGCAATTAGGGGGTAGAAGGAGAAGTAGGCCGCGTTCATGATCTGCCTGGTCAAGTAGCCAGGGAAGCGGCGCGGCAGCAACGCGTGAAGGTCCTTGCGAAAGACGAGCCTGTCCAACCGGATGACCTCGCGGTCGAGGAATCTTGGACAAAGGACAAGCGCCATCTCGCATCCCCAGTAATGCAGGTGACCGAGAAGAACGAGAGAGTAGGTGTGACGAACGAAAGAGAGGGCGGTTCCGCCCCTTGACCGGTGGAGAGCCGCCAGCCCGATGATGCCTCCGGCTACGCCGAGATGCTTGAGCGCCAGAACTCGGTACTTTGCGCTTCGCGGGTGCAATGTCAGCGCGAGACCCGCCATGGTGCCGGTGTAGGCAAGCATCAGCCGGTCGGTCGGGGTGAAGTGAAGCGCGAGACTTGGAGCGTGTCGAGGCTTTGGCCAAGGGCACCGAAGCATCTCGCTCGTCTCTGTCTTGGTCAGCCGGGCGCGAAGCCGTTTCACAATGGAGGTGATGCGGCGTACGACGCTGCCCGGCGTTCCGTGCGGCTGCGAGAGTGGAGCCGGCCGGTCGGGCAGCAGCGGCCGAGGTCTTCCGTCTGCATCAGGCAGGCCTGCTCCGCCGCGCGCGGACGCCTCCGAACAGGGCTCGTCCCGGCCGTCCCCGGCGACGCGCCCCTCATGCGTTGCAATCGCACCTGTATCGGCCTTCGACCGGTCGGCGTAGTTGGCGTCTTGCGTCCTCATGGGAAGAGTCGGCTGCCCGGGTTATTGACGAGAGATTGTGATTGTAAGAATGAACCCGCCGTTTGACCAGCCACCTGGCGTCCCACAAATCGCAGCTTCAAGATGCTTGACCTAAGCGACGGTGGTGAACATACTCTCGCGCTTGCGTGAGGAACCCGCCCCGGCGCGGATGGGTTCCAGGATGTTCGGATGCCCAGGTAGCTCAGTTGGTAGAGCAGGGGACTGAAAATCCCCGTGTCGGTGGTTCGATTCCGCCCCTGGGCACCATTTAGCCTGCGGTTTTAGCGGCTTTCGTGCGATGGGTAGATGCTGGTAGAGAAGGCGTTCCCAGCCTATGCACGACCGCCCCTGGGCCCTGGAGGAAGTAGTGAGCCGCGTGTTTGCGCTCCTCCACGTGCGCTCATCGAGCCCGGCTCTGAAGGCCCGGACCGAGATCGGTGTACGGGTGATGGGATAGTGAGGCGCGCTACGAGCGACCCGTCGCGTCTCCAACCTCTCTCGCCCGCAAAAACCATGCTTTCGTCCTCTCATCGAGTGCGTCCAGCACCGTCGCCAAGTCTTCGGGCACCCGTTCCTGCGCACCCTGTCGCTCGCGCCACGTCGCCCATCGTGCCTGCGCCTCCTTGGCCATCCCGTCCAGCACTTCGCCGAGCGGCTGTAGCGGAACACCTCGATACTTGGCGACAGCACGCAGCGCCTCGATGATCTCGGACTCGACCAGGTCGCCTGGCACGAGCATGAACAGGTCGGCAAAGTCGCGCCACCGGGTGCTCGCCCGTCCCCGCTGTAATGCCGTCACCAGCTTCTCGGCGACGACCATTACCTTCGGATAGGCAAGCACCTCGATGGGCTCTTCTCCGAGGAGCACCGGGATGGCGGTTCGCATCGGTGTTGGGACCACTGGATCACCAATGCTGAAGTCCACGCTGAGCTTGAGACGTGCGGTCGCAAGGTGCGCTTCGAGCGAGGCGCGGACGCCTGGATACACATCATCGTCACGGATCACAACTGCGCTGATCGTGCTCTGCAGAAACTCCACACCGTCGTCGGCCTCGACCGAAGTGACATCGACCATCAGGTGCCGGACTGCAGCCGGGTCATTGTCGATCCTCAAGGCCAGCACATCGATGTCGCGTGTGGCTCGGCGCAGATCGAATGCGGCCAGCAGCATTCCGCCCTTCAGCACGAGCGCGTGATCGTGTCGGGAGCGCACGAGCCGTCGAAGGAAGCTCTCCAAGGCATAGAGCTGGAGTAACTCGGCGGTGGTCCTTTTCTGTGCTCGAGCAAGGCGCTGGAGTGCAAGATAGCGCGAGCCCGCGAGGTCGGCATGGGTGGGCTTCGACTTCACGATAGGATCCTCAGTGTCTGCAGCAGCGATGGCTCGGCCTTTGGGAAGTGCTTGGCCATTGCGAGAAGATTGGCGGGCGTTGCCCCTGGTCGCTCGAGCCACCGCCTCAGAGCTTCGACGGCCAGCTCGTCACCCTCTTGGTGGCGTAGCCGGAAGGCGTCGATGAGGCTGCGCTCCGCACTGTAGATGCCAATGGAAAGCCCCTCGTCGACTTTTACGGTCTCGCGACCGACGTCGAAGGTGTCCTCGCGGAACCTGTGCCAGCGAACTGGTGCGCCGACCCTGGGCGGGCGCCGTGAGCGCGGCAAAGCGACGTCGATCTGGGACGGGATGACATCGGTGAGGTCGTGGTGCGACAACGCGGTGGTGAGGCACAACGTCGCGTCCGACGACCGCAGTGCGATCTCGATCCGGTCGAGGTCGGCGGGCGGCGCGTCGGCTTTCCGGTATAGTCCGTGCCCCAGACGCTCCAGGGCACCGTCGGCCACGAGCCCGCGGAGGCGACGGTCCGACAGACCACGCTCCCGAGCAAGGCCGTGGGAGAAGGCATTGGGCAGTGCGTCGAGGCTCATGGAGGAAAGTGTATCCAGATGGCCTGGACGTGGCAACATTCTCCGTCGCCGCGAGCGGCCGGGGGGAAGTCATAAGGCGGGCACTAATCGCGCCTCCGACCCAGATGGCCGGCGCTCACAAGCGTCGGTCTCGGTCGTGACTCGCGAATTCCTTCCCAGCCTATTCCCAGCCAATAGGACGAACAGTGACGGACCTCGACGGACGTCCTGGGACGCAAGACCCTGCAAACACGTCACTTTCTGGGCTTTCATGCCAGTCCCGGTCAGCCTGAAAATCCCCGTGTCGGTGGTTCGATTCCGCCCCTGGGCACCATTTTTGGCGGGTTAGATTGATGTCGCCCTTGGGCTGAGCGTGGCGTGCCACACTTTTGCCACACTTTGGTGAAGGACCGTGACTCACGCCCATCAAGAGATGCCTCAAACCCTTCCTTAGTCTCATGCTGCCGTGCCTCGCGGGGTCGGAGTGAAGTCTAGCTGCACAATTGTCCGGCAGCAGAGCCAAGACCTGACGCAGACCGCGATTCGTGGGACTGCTCGGCTGCGTCGCGACGGTGGGGACGGCGAGTACAGGCGGCAGCGCATGAGCTTGAGCATCATCGCTCCTCGCAACGCACCCGGCGTCTCAGTGGGCTCGAAGCACTCGGGATCCTCCAACTTGGAACGTGACCATGTGGGTGCTCGATGATGGGCCGTTTGGCCTTCTGGCTGCGGAAGTGCCCGCAAGCGAGCTGGCCGCATGGCCGGTGGGACTGTTGGCTGTAGTCAGCACGACCGCGGCGGCCGCTGACAATGACCAGTCGGGCCGTCGGCCTGCTCTGCTGAAGCAGACTAAAACACACCAACGGAACGCGGATCGTTCAATCCGTCGAGATAGAACTGACAGGTGAGGACCCAGCGGTCGAGACTCTTATCGAGCTCACGGGAGGCTCTGATGATGCCACCGACCTTGCTGAGCATGAGGCGGTTGCTTGGTTATCCCATCACGGGACGGAAGGGGACGTGTTCGTGGTCTTCGACAAGCGGGCGACCGTGCTAGCGTTGGCGGAGTTGGGCCGGCGCCGCGTTGGCCATGCTTTCGATTTGTGGATCGAGCTGGAAGCCAAGGGGCTTATCTCGGGCGAATGCTTCCAAAGGCTTTGTGAAGCCACCAAGAGCAAGGACAAAGGATTGAAGAGAATGCCCGCCAGAGTCTTGCGCCCCAAGAACCCACAGTCGGAAGGCCGCGTCGGGCAAAGCGACGTCGATCTCGGACGGGATGACATCGGTGAGGTCGTGGTGCGACAACGCGGTGGTCAGGCACAATGTCGCGTCCGACGGCACAAAGTGGGACTTCGAGGCACATCCAGACACGTAAGACACTGTAATATCGCGACCAGGGCTCCGTTGATCCGCTCTGCGAGTACCAAGGACACGTCTGCCAGGTGGTCCGTTGCTTCGCAGGTACCCCCCCCGGTCTAGCAATAGAGGGTGTCGCAAACCCCCGCAATTCATGCCATCTCCCCTTGAATCGTGCTGCGCGGCAGAGACGAGGCGCCGGGGCCCGCGCGGTTGTGCGCGTGCCGCCGCCGCCCATAAGGCAAGTCATGGCCACTTCCTTTTTTCTCCGCTTGGGCGGCGGACTTCCGCGCGCGCTTGAATCGCCGGCTACTGGGCCATGGGGCGAGACCGCAACCTCAACGGCTAGATGGGCTCCGGCGAAGACTTTGAGTGAGGAACTCGTACCGGTACGAGTTGACCTTTTCGTTTGGCCTCCATGAACGTGCGGCCGTACATCTTCTCCGCCGCTCGTTGATTGTGCATGCTGCACAAAACCCTGAGTG
>SLRQ01000006.1 GCA_007130885.1 Deltaproteobacteria bacterium | reverse complement strand
TGCCGAGTTGGCGCGCGATGCAGGATTCGACGCCGCAAGGCGCGAAGCGCCGCTATCATCGGTGGGCCGCCAAAGGCGGCCCCACCCTACGCCGCGAATCCGTACCAGGGCAGCAAGTTAGCCGACGTAGAAGGCGCTTGTTTGCCGAGTTGGCGCGCGATGCAGGATTCGACGCCGCAAGGCGCGAAGCGCCGCTATCATCGGTGGGCCGCCAAAGGCGGCCCCACCCTACGCCGCGAATCCGTACCGGGGCAGCAATCGAACAGACGGAAAAGACGACCAGGTGCCGAGTTGGCGCGCGATGCAGGATTCGAACCTGCGACCTTTGGCTCCGGAGGCCAACGCTCTATCCAACTGAGCTAATCGCGCACAGGGGCAGTTTCTACGACCGTCAAGCTGGAAACGCAAGCCCGACCCTGCCATCATCCGGCCATGAGCAGCCTACCCAAGGACGGCGCGGCCACCTCCTCCGTGGCATCCGACAAGGATCCAGCCGAGATCTCGGCGGAGGCCGAAGCAAAAGCGGCGGCACGACGTCTGGAGAAGCTCGGCTCCATCCTGGACGTCGCCAAGGCCATGACGGTCGAGCGCGACCTCGACTCGCTCCTGACTCTCATTCTCGAGGAAGCCAAGCGCGTCGTGCAGGCCGACCGGTGCACCATATTCATACTCGACACGGAAGCCGGCCTGCTTTGGTCGCGCATTGCACAGGGCCTAAAGAAAAAAGAGATTCGAATGCCGGTTGGTCAAGGCGTAGCCGGCTGGGTGGCACGCAACGACGCCGTTCTCAACATCCCCGATGCCTACGCCGACGAGCGCTTCAACAAGTCCGTCGATCACGCCACCGGCTATCAGACCCGCAACATCCTATGCGTGCCGATGCGCGGTGCCGGCGGCGAATTGGTCGGGTGCGTGCAAGCCTTGAACCGCGCGGGCGAAGAGCCCTTCTCTGAAGAAGACGTGGAGTTGCTGCTGGCCCTGGGCGGTCAAGCCGCGGCCGCCATTCAGAATACCTTGCTCCACGAGTCCATCGAGAAGCTGTTCGAGGGAGTCGTCAAAGCGTCGGTCGTGGCCATCGAATCCCGGGATCCGACTACCTCCGGTCACTCGGAGAGGGTGGCCGACCTGACGTGCTGCTTGGCGGAAACCGTAAACGACACGAATACCGGCCCGTATGGCTCGACGCACATTTCCCAGCGCGAGATGAAGGAGCTTCGCTACGCCGGGCTGCTGCATGATTTCGGCAAGGTGGTGGTCAGGGAGCATGTGCTCGTAAAGTCGACCAAGCTACTGGGCCACGAGATGGAGATGCTTCGCCTTCGCTTCGATCTGCTCAAGGCTTCGCTGGAGCGAGAGCACTACAAGGCAATGACCGCACCGCTTGAGGGTGCAGCCCAAGCAGACGGCGACTCTTGCCGGGACGAGCTTGCCCGGCGCCTCGAGGAAGTGGACGAGATGTGGAAGTTCGTCGAGCAATGCAACCGCCCCGCCGTTTTGGAGCAGGACGGATTCGAGCGGCTGCAAGAGATAGGCAAGGTTGATTTCCGAGTGGCCGACGAACCTCGTTACTTGCTCACCTCCGAAGAGGTGGAGGTGCTGTCGGTACCCCGAGGTTCTCTGTCCGCGGAGGAAAGAGCCGAGATCGAAAGCCACGTAAGCTACACGTTTCGCTTTCTCTCGCAGATTCCCTGGACCAACGAGCTGGGCCGAGTGCCCGAAATCGCTTACGCTCACCACGAAAAGCTCGATGGCAAGGGGTACCCACGAGGGCTCGGCGCCGAGCAGATTCCGCTAGGCTCGCGCATCATGGCCATAGCCGACATCTACGATGCCTTGACCGCCACGGACAGGCCGTACAAGAAGGCGGTCCCCCATGATAAAGCGGTGAGCATTCTGAACTCCGACGCCGAGCGCGGAGTACTCGACCCCGAGCTCGTTCGACTCTTCGTGGAAACCGGCGTTCCTGGACGAGCACTAGAGGAGCAGAAAGTACCACCTACCCCTCACATGGATTAGATTGACGAGACCCGCGGGTGTGGCGAAACCGGTAGACGCGGCGGACTTAAAATCCGCTGGCCGAAAGGCCTTGGGGGTTCGATTCCCTCCACCCGCACAACGGACCGACGCAACTATCTCTGTTCCGCCAGACTCCCTGCCAACACCAAACGCTCGAAATGGTCGGCCACCCTCTCGGGCATCTCTCCCCCCTCGATCGCGATGCCCTCTCCGCGGCACCTCTCCGCGGCACCTCTCCGCGGGAGTCGGAAGCAGCTTCATCACTGGTCTGCGCTTTGCGGAGACTTTTCCGGACGAGCGGTCTCCGCGCTACGTAGACATTTGAGCTGGACCCATATCCGAGCGTTGATCTATCCAGATGATCCGCTGAGGAAGCTGTCGCAAAAGCCTCTTGCGCACCAAAGCACCGTCACCCCAGCGAAGGCCGGCAATTTCCGCAGCGGTGAGGGCTCGCCTTCGCAGTTTTGGCTTCCAGAAGGTGCTCCAGAAGGTGCCAGGTGCTTTTCCGGGAGGTGCTTTTCCGGCTGTGCTTTTCCGGCTTTTCCGCTGGAGCCAATCCGGTTAGGCGACAACTACCCTGGCACAGGGGGGCGCAGGGGGGCTCGATGCCGTGCACAAACCCGCTCCTTCGAAAACAACCCTGGGCGTATCTGCTTCGGAGGGTGTTTTCAGTGGACGTGGAGACCTGCGCCCGATGCGACGGGCGGAACGCGGAAGCGCTACCGGGCGAAACGAGAACCCGGCTCGTCGAGAGCCAGGTGGGCGCCCGTGCTCCACTCGCCGTCCTCGTATGAAAGACGCACCACCCGCGGCGCGTCACCGCCGACGAGGGCATGGACGCGCCCTGCCGCGAATGCGACATCGAGACATGGGCCGCCGACATCCACTATGTAGGCCGGCTCCTCCGAATCGATCATGTCCGGAAGGACGATCAAACCGCGTTCACCCGCCGCCACCAACAAGGCCGGTTCCAGGCTCTCCGTACCCGGATACCAAGCAAGCCCCTCGAAATCCGTCGGCTCGTCGCCGGCTATCAGCTCGTCGTTCAAGGGCTCCCTAAGCTGGCGAGCGTCGTCACCAAGCGAATTTCCTTCCACTCGGTGCCCCGACAGCACCCGCCCCGGGCCGGTGTACCCGCTTACGAAGCGAGCCGCCACGTATAGCACGCGGTCGTCGCCTTCGTCGGGAACGAGCAGAACGTGCTCGTAGGTTCCATTTTGATATCCGGGCAAATGCCAATCGGCAAGATGAGTGGGCTTTCCCCTCTCGTCCAGATGAAAGTAATCGCCGAGAATGGGAAGGATGATGTCGTCGATTGCAAGCAGCCTGTCGCAATCGCGGGCGAACAGGTCGTACGGCTTGTGCTCCATGTCGGGCCGATGAACCAATCGCTCGTACTCCGGCACGCTTTCCTTCATATCGACCCAGCCGACCTCTCCCCACGCCCCGACGAAGACGGCGTCTCCGGCCACATGAAGCGCCACCGCCTCGATGTCTCCCAGATCCACCAGTTGAGGCGGTTCATCGTCGATTCGACCTCTAGCCAGGCGAGCCTGTCCCTGGTACATCTTCTTGACCGCGAAGGCGCCGAAGCCGTCATGGGCAGCGGGCGCTGAATCGATGTCGTGCGCCGGGCCCGAAATGGTTGCCGGTCGCCATTCGAACCTTGCTCCGACCTCGACGGGCTCATCGCCATCTGCCGAAACACCAAGCAACCATCGCCCGTCTCCACCGGCATCCCCACCCTCCACCAGAAGGACGGGGTCGCCCTTCTCATAGGGACCGCCGGCCACGCACTCTCCGTCCTCGCACACGAGGGGTCCATCGCATGTGTCATCGGGGTAGCAAGGCTGGCCGAGACCTCCCTGGCTCTCCTTTCCGTTGTCGCAAGCAGAAGCGACAAAGAGCACAACGAGAGGCAATGGAAACCAAAGAACGATGCCCTTCATTAGAATGCCATCCTGGTTGGGTTCATCAAAGTTCTTTCCATGCAGCGAGTTGGATGGAAAAAATCATGATGGCTTACAGGAGTTGATTATTCAAGGACGTAACTCCTCGCCGTACCCCGTCGTGACTCCAGCGCATTGCTCCAGCAATCTGACACCCTGTGTACGTGGGGAAAAAAGAGACTTCTTTTTGGGTACTAGCGAAGCAGAGATGAGATCCTTCGAGTCATTAGCCGAGCAGTTCCAGGCTCGCTTTGACAAGCCTATCGACATCGACCACATAACCTACGACGAACTATGCTCAAGAATTACTGCCTATCTCTCTATGGAAGGCTACGCAGTATCGATCTCAACCCAAACGCCGGAAGCACCCGCTGGTAAGCAGCATGCTCCTCCCGAAGCGACCACAGCCTCCGCGCGGCCCGCTGATACCACCCCCCAAGCCGCACCCGTCGTGGTGGGTGCCGAACAAAGCTCGAAAACGAACATCATAATCATTGGCGTGGCAATCGCGGCTTTGATACTGGGAGTGATAGCCGGCGTGGTCATAACCAATTTCGAAAATGGGTAACCCAAAATTGCTCTCCGAGGCTCTCGTGCTCGGGCTTATTTTTCTGTTGTCCTGTAGCGCCACAGCTCCGGATGCCTGGCGAGAAGACGCCGAGGCTTGCGTCGAGTCGTCTGATTGCGAAACGGGACATGAGTGCGTGGATGGCGTTTGCCTAGTAGACGATGTGTGTTTCGACGATGAACACTGTGCGACCGGAGAGAGGTGCGATGTATCAACGGGCGAGTGCCTTCCAAATAACGAGGAAGGCATATGTCGCCCGGGCGAAACACGTTGCGCCGGCGACAATGGGCTTGAGACCTGTAACGAGGAAGGTGATGCGTGGCTGTTCAGTGATTGCGAAAGGGGCTGTTTGGATGGGAAGTGCGTTGTATGTTTGCCGGGAGAGATCTCCTGCGAAGGTGAATTCGTAATCGCGTGCGATAAGGACGGTGAGAAGTGGCTCGAAGTAGAGAATTGCTCCAGTGACGGCCTGATTTGTTTCGAGGGCGAGTGTCTCGCATGTGTTCCAAAAAGCACACGATGCGTGGATGGTGAGACGTTGGAGACGTGCAATGAGGATGGCACATCCTGGGAAAGGACGGTTTGTGATTCCGGTTGTGTCGAAGGGGCATGCATCATTTGCGAGCATGATGTGTGTGAGTACGATCTAGGGTGGGGAGGAATGTGCTTTGTCCAAACCGACTGCTTCGAATGCCCCGAATGCCGCTTGCCATACGAAGAGATATGCGTGAATGAGGTTTGCTGGTTGTCCGGCGAGCAGAATCCCGAGGACGAGACCCAAACGCTCATGGGCGGCTTCATAGTGGCTGTCGTTTTGCCGCGGGGCGTCGACTTCGATACTCTTCGTAGTGCCTCTGTCAGAGTGTTCCATCCTTACCGTACGGACGGCTCCATACTGACCTGCGGGGAGCTGCTTGCCGATCCCTTGGCGTCCGACAGTAATGAAGCGCTGAATCGCCTACGCGTGACGGAGGTTTCCGTCAATGTTTCTCCCGGCCACGACCTCATCCACGTTCCCGTCAGCGGAGTCCCCGCCGGGGAAGATAGAATGTTTTTGGTTCGCATGCATGAACAGCCAAGAGGTGAGGGGTGGTATCCCCTGGCCGGCTGCACCGACGCCGTCTTGGCCACAGAAGAACTTTATCAAGATATCACCGTTGTCACCGAGGAGAGGTGACGCAGTATCTCATCACTTTTCCGTCGGTACCCGGAACAAGGCCCAGTCAGGGCCATCTCAAAATCCTCCGGCGGCTGGTCTACGGCGGACGCCCTGGTAGAGCTGGGCTCGCTGCCGAAGCCCTTCGTAGGTATCGAACCTCCGGGCCAGCGTCGACGGCCGGTCGGGAGGGCTCGCCATGAACTCCTCCAGCTCGTGGACCGCTACGGTCATGTACTTGCCTGAACCAAAGCGTTTCGGGCGCAGGAAGCCCTGCTTTGAGGTATGCTTTTCCGATGCAAAGGATACCGGGGAGCCTTTCGTGGAGCTTGACGGCAATAGCTGTTTTACTGCTCGCGACCTGCGGCTCGAGCACGGATGACGATGCGGATTCGCTCGATCTGTCCGAGAGGCTGCCGGCCGGCGAGGTCCGGGCGGGCGTGGTTGAGAAGGCCGAGGACCTAATCGGCGGGCTCAAGGCCGAGGGGCGTGAAGGCGACATCAAGATGTACAACTCTCGAGCGGAGTTCATCATCGAGGGGGTGCGTCCGGCGAGCGGATTCCGGCACCACGGAGGAAACCTCGTCGACGCCGACATCGTGCGCCCCGAGGGCGAGGAGGGACGCGACCTCTACGGTGAGTCCTTCTTCACCTGGAACCTGGAGCTCTTCGAGCCTCTCGAGGTGGAGATCGTCTCCGATGGACAGAACGGCCAAGCCCACGCGCGCTTCACGGGGAGGACGAGCTACTTCGCGTTCGGCGAGGATCTCCTCGGCGTGTTCATCGATCCACCGCGGCCGGGCTTCGAGGTCACCTACGACTACCGTCTCGGCCCCAACGACGAGGCCCTTCGGCTTCGCGTCACATTGACCAACCCGGGAGAGGAGCGGGTTCCCGTGGAGTACCCGTTCATCGCGGTCAGTCATGGAGACGGCGCGCACTTCTTCGCGTCCCGCAAGGGGTTCGCGGCCTCCGGGACGGTAGGGTCGGTTCCCTTCATCGCGGCGGCCGGTACGGACCTGGCGTATGGGATGATGGCCATGACCGATGACCTTTCGTCCATGTTCGAATACCAGGACCTCGTCCTTTTCACCGCGGAGCCCTTCGACGTGTTCCCGGGCCAGTCGGCGATCTTTGATTACTTCTTCGTCGTCACCGAACAATCGGTGGCCGGCCTGCAGGAAGCCCGCCGCCGACTAGTTCGCGACCACCCCACCGGCACCATCGAAGGGTCCGTGAGCCTGCCGGCGACCGCCTGCCCGAGCACGGCATGGATATCGATTCAGGACGGAGAAGACGTGGTCACCATCACCCCCGTGACCGAGACGGGCTCCTTCGATGTCGATGTCCCACCGGGCAACTACCAGGTCCATCCGTTCGCCCGTTCACATGCGGCCGGCCGGCCAGCGGAGGTCACCGTCGCCGCCGGTGACTCCGTTTCCGCTTCCCTGGAGCTGGAAGCGGGAGCGAGGATTACAAGCACCGTGTCCACGCCGGACGATGCCCCCTTGAATGCGCGGGTCACGTTCTTCCGCCTCGGCGATACTCCGACCCCCTTCGCGCCCGACACCGTGCGTCCCGGGGACGCTTGGCACGACAACGTCAGCGGAGCCGCTTACGTCCTCGAGGAGCCCGCCACCATCGTTCTTCCGGCCGGCGAGTACCGAGCCGTGGCGACGCGGGGACCGAGCTGGGAGATGGACGAAATCGAGGTGGAAGTGACCCCCGGCCAAGAGAAGTCGCTCTCCTTCGTAATCAAGGAAGCCGTCGACACGGAGGGGTGGGTCTCCTCGGACATGCACATGCACGCATACTTGAGCTTCGACAGTCATGTGCCTTTCGAAACTCGCGTGAAACAAGCAGCCACGGACGCTCTGGACGTGCCCCTGCTCAGTGAGCACGTGTGGGCCGGCGGGCTTCAGGAAACGGCCGTGGAAATGGGGTTGGACGACGTGGTGATCGGTATCGCGGGGCAAGAGGTCACGACGTTCCTCTACGGGCACTTCAACGTCTTCCCTCTCGTGCCGGACCCCGATCTTCCCAACAACGGCGGAGTCTTCGAGCACGGTCAGTCGCCGTCGGAGCTGTTCGCCAACATGCGCGCGCAGCACCCAGGCGATACGGTCATAATGATCAACCACCCGCGGTCGGGTCCCAACCTCAGCAGTTACTTCAACTACGTCGGCCTCGACGCCGAGGCCGACACCGTTCGCCATGACGACGAGTGGGTTCTGGACTGGGAGCTGGTGGAGGTTTTCAACAGATCCTGCGGAGGAGACACGAACCGGCAAGTTCTGGAGGACTGGATAGGGCTGACCAATCACGGTCATCGAAAAGGCATCGCCGCGACCACCGACAGCCATCACGAGAATCGAGTCCCCGGTCTCCCAAGGACGTGGATTCAAATGGACAAGGAGTTGCTGCGCGCCGATCATCAAGAGCTGGTCGCGCCTTTGCGCGACCGGCGTTCATTCGTCTCGTGCGGCCCGTTCGTCCGCTTCGAGGCAGAGGACGGAACCGGCCTCGGCGGAATGACGACCGTGGACGAAGAAGGCAAGGTGCGCTTCAACGTGAAGGTCGAGGCTCCAACGTGGATGCGGTTGGACGAGGTTCGCTTGCTGGAGAACGGCGAGACAATCGAGTCGATCGACGTGACCGACCGGAACGGAGAGGTGGTCAGGTTCGACGGCATCCTCGAGGCGCGGCCCGCGGGCGATGCCTGGTACGTGGTGAAGGCCATCGGCTCGGGCTCACTTGCTCCCGTCTCTTGGGAAGGCTCGCCCTACGCCATCACCAACCCCATAGAGGTCGATGCCGACGGTGACGGCGTGTGGACTCCTCCCGCCCACCAAGAAGACCGCTGAACGCTCCGCGGAGCCCCCGCGCTGGAACGGCAACACGCGGCGGGTCTTGAAATCCGCTGACCGAAAGGCCATGGGGGCTCGATTCCCTCCACCCGCACAACGGACCGACGCAACTATCTCTGCTCCACCAGACTCCCTGCCAACACCAAACGCTCGAAATGGTCGGCCACTCTCCCGGGCATCTCTTCCCCCTCGATCGCGATGCCCATCTCCATGTTCACTTGCATCGCGCTGTCGGTGAAGTTGGCGCTCGAGACGAGCAGCCAGCGGCGGTCCACGACGGCACACTTGGCGTGAAGAACGCCTCGCCGAATCTTGCCGCTCTTGTCGGATAGCTCCAATCGCTTTTCAGCCGGCCATACGAAGATGCGGGCACGCTTGACCAGATCTGGGATATGGGCTCGGATGATCCCGCGACGGGGCGGACGCGTGCTCGAACGATGCCGAAACGAGGCGGACCCCTGAAGCGTACGACAAACCCGGTGTACCCTTCACGCGAACCCTATGGTCCGGCGAGGTCGACCAGCCTGTCGAGGAAGTCGGCGAGGTTGCATGACCAGGTGGTCTTGCCGAACGTCGAGCGGCTCGTGCGTGAGATAAGGGCGCGGATATCCGCTCCGATCAGGTCCGCGTTATGTTCCAGTCGACGCAGATCGTCGACGTCGGGAGCCGAGGAGAGCTTGACCCCCACCGCCACGAGGCGTGAGCCGACGCCGAGTAACAGGTCGATCTCCTTGCCATCGCTCGTTCGCAGGAAGTACGGACCGTCGAAAGCGATTCCCTGGTTCTTCAGCCCGATCAGCGCCTGCTCGATGACGAAGCCCTCGAAGCCGGCGCCGACCCCGGGGTGGGTCAGCCGGATCTAGTGGATCTAGTCGGGTGGCACCTGTCTTCCCACCTGTCTTCCTCCTGTCTTGGGACGATGCCCCGCAGGTCGCCGCTTGGACCTACGAGGAGTTCACGAGGACACGTAGTTGCATGAATTTTTACCAAAGTTATTGCCGGATGTGCCTCCCGACGCTATATTTTCGATAGAGGCAACCACTATGAATCGTTTGAAACAACTGAAAAGACACCTGCGCCCTGGCCGCGTGTACCGGCGTGCGGACCTCGCCCAGTGGTCGAAGAGCGTTGACCGACATGCGAGGGAGCTGGTCGATCAGGGCGTGCTGCAGAAGCTCCGCAACGGCCTCTACCACTATCCGAAGGCCTCGGCTTTCGGCCGGGTTCCGCCTGACGAGAAGGAACTCGTCCGCACCTTTCTGAAGGAAGACGACTTTCTGCTCACCTCCCCCAATGCCTACAATGCCCTGGGTGTGGGGACCACGCAGCTCTACAACTCCCTCGTGGTCTACAACCACAAGCGCCACGGCCGCTTCACCCTGGCCGGAAAGCCCTTCGAGTTCCGCAGGAAGCCCCGTTTCCCACGGCAACTGACGGAAGAGTTCCTCCTCGTGGATCTGCTGAACAACCTGTCCGAACTGGCGGAGGATCCGGCCGCGGTTCGCGAGCGGGTGCGGACCAAGGCGAAGAAAATGAACGCCGACAAGCTCCAGCGCGCCGCGCGGGACTACGGCAAGGTCGCCACGCGCAAATTCTTCGAGCGGGCGTTGTCACGTGCCGCCTGAACCCTTCTCCATGAGCGTGAGGATTTCGCCGACCTGATCCGCATCGTCGCCGATGAGCGCGGTTTGCTGCCAGCGCTCGTCGAGAAGGACTACTGGGTCATGCACTGCCTCTATGGCCTCGGTGCGCTGGGTTTCGGCTTCGAGCTCAAGGGAGGTACCTCGCTGTCGAAGGGGTTCGGCATCATCCAGCGCTTCTCCGAGGACATCGACATTCGCATCGACCCCGCCTGCGCCCCCTTTGCGGTCTTCACCGCGCCGAATCAAACCAAGAAGGCGCGGCACATCGAATCAAGGAGGGAGTTCTACGACTGGCTTGCGACGAACATTCGCATCGACGGAATCGTTGGTGTCACCCGCGATCACGCATTCGATGACGAGAAATACCGGAGCGGCGGAATCCGTCTTCACTATGACAGCCCCTTCGACCACTCGGCCGGTCTCAAGGAGGGCATTCTGTTGGAGGTGGGCTTCGACGACACCACACCGAACATGCCCCGGACAATTACCTCCTGGGCCTTCGACCGCGCCGCCAAGGCAGGCGTCACCGCCCGTGACAACCGCACCGTCAACGTATCCTGCTACCACCCCGGCTACACCTTTGTCGAAAAGCTGCAGACCGTCTCCACCAAGTTCCGCCAGCAGCAGAGCACCGGCGAATTGCCCCCAAACTTCCTGCGCCACTATTACGACATCGCCCAACTGCTGGACCATCCGGAGGTGGCAGCGTTCATCGCCACCCCGGAATACCACGCCCGCAAGGAACAGCGGTTCAGGAAGGACGACAAGCTGATTATCGCCGAAAACGAGGCGTTTCTGCTGTCAGACCTGACGACCCGTGAGCAGTACGCCCGTGCCTACCAAGCCACGGCGTCACTCTATTACAGCGGGCAGCCGGACTTCGAGGGTATCCTGGCAAAGATTCAAGAGGCAATTGGCAGACTGTAGCAGGATGCCCGGACACAACAGCAATGCCGCTTCGCTTTGCCGAATTCGGCGCAGGCTACACCTTCAGTACCCTGACGAAGGCGGGAGCGCCGACGCAGCACAAGCACCCGCTGGAGCGCGAAGTGGAGGCTTTCTGCTGATCGGAGCACCTCCTCGGGGAGGAACCTTTGCCGCGCCGGATCGTAGGCGCGAGCGAGAGCTTCTACCCTGCCGGCGGCCTCTTCCAGACGCGTGAGGGGCAAGCGGCCGTCGTTCACTGCCTCGACGACAAACCCAAACGGTGTACCCTTCACGCGAACCCTATGGTCCGGCGAGGTCGACCAGCCTGTCGAGGAAGTCGGCTAGGTTGCATGACCAGGTGGTCTTGCCGAACGTCGAGCGGCTCGTGCGTGAGATGAGGGCGCTGATATCCGCTCCGATCAGGTCCGCGTTATGTTCCAGTCGACGCAGGGAAACGCAGCAAGCCTGGCCCTAACGACGGGAGCAACCTCACGAGAAATCATGCTTGCAAATTAGAAGTCAGCTTCTAATTTGCCAACTTCGCCTACGGGAGGTCGAGGCGACCGCCGCTTTGGATCTCGCCTTCACCATCGCCGACGGCATGGGCCACATCGAGGCCGGCAACGTGCCACTCCCCATGCGGGGAAAGATGCGCTGGAGAAGTTGGAGCTGAATCCCGCCGGCAATCCCAGATACTCGGTTGGTTGAGTCCGGCAGCCAGTAGTTGACTGTTCTGACGACGATAGTACTCCTCTTCGAACTCTTCTGGGGGAACAAATCCGATAGGCTCGAGAAGCCTGCGGCCATTGAACCAGGCCACCCAGTTGAGGACGGTTCAGTTTCTTACACGAAGCTGCCCGCGCCAGTCTTCTGGAATGCCCTTCATCCCATGCCGCGCAAGACCTTTGCCATCCCGGAGATCTAACGATCCTCGCGAGCCTTCAAGCCCGAGCAAAGGCCGACTCCAAGCGACTCCAAGCGACTCCAAGCCAAGCGACTCCAAGCGGAAAGCACCTCTCCTCCAAGCCGACTCCAAGCGGATGGCACCTCTCCTCCAAGCCGACTCCAAGCGGATGGCACCTCTCCTCCACCTCTCCTCCAAAAGTGACACAAAATCCGGGATTTGACGCCGATTGAATACTGTGGAAACAAGAGGCTCCAATATTTCGCATTTAGACGGAGTATCTCCATGCACAATGAAATCAAAATCTTTCAGGCATCTGCCCGCCTGCTGGCGCTTGTATTATTGGTTTTTTTTCTGGTCGGCTGCGCCCCGTTCTTGGTCCAGAAGCCGGAGCGAACCGGCGAGCCCACCGAAGGTCCGCTGCGAATCCACGTGCACACCGAGCATCATACCTATCGCGCTCGGGAACGAGTCGGTCAGACCGTCCACCGCGACAGCACCGGCGAGAGAGTGGGAACCTCCGAAGTATATCAAGACGTCGTCCGAGAAGGGCAGGACACCACCTACGAGCTTCAGCGCTCCGAGATCCTGGTCGACGAAGCCGACTTCTACGCCTTCGCCGGCCATAATGCTGTGGTCGACGACATCGAGGCCACTCGCGACCGGGCCGTGACCATCAATCGAATCTCCACCGGAGCCGCCATAGTTGGCGCAAGCGCGATGATCGGCTCCTATTTTCTGCTGTCCGGGGACGAGTCATCTCTGGGCTCTGGAGCAATGGTCGGCGGATTGCTCTTTTCTTTAGGCGGCTATTACGGCGCCAGCATCAGCGCTGTTCTACTGGACCCGACCTATCGCCATACTTCCAACGAGCAGGCCGAGCAGGCCGCCACCAATTATAATGCCGAGCAGGGTTATGACGAGCCCGGAATGGCTCACACCGAGTCGGTACGCTAAGGGCCCTCACTCTGCGCCACTCTCACGGCGTTATCACCGAGGTAGATTCGATGGCGCCGGGCCCAGCAACTCCCGTTACATCAATGAAGCAGCAACCGGAATCTGTCCGCCCGAATCGTTAGCTTCCAAAAGCTCGTTCACCAGCGGTCTTTCGTAGAGTGCCATCGAGTGATCGGTCGGTCGCGGCAATTTACTCACCGGGTGAGTAAATTCACTCAATACTTTGGGCATAGCCACTAGTGGTTCGGTGCGGTCAGGCGCGAAAGGCTTGCCTTTCTGCACCTGGTCTGAAATGCGGCTGCGGCGGCGGTATAAGGACATCCGAGGCATTTTTTTTCAACGCCTTCTTGCGCAGACTCCCTGATTAGGCAGGCCGCTTCGGTCTACCTCTGGGAATACAGGGACACCTCACTTTTTTGCAGACCTGCTACGGCGCAGGGCCTCCTCGGCCTGCGACCCAGCCGCCCCTTCTTGAGCGGGCGCCCCAAGGCAGCTTCCATCTCCTCGACAAACTGCTCCCCCCCATAGGCCGTCCCGTGCGCTCGTGTCGCCGAAAGGCTTCGAGCTCTTCCTCGTCTCCATCGGCCGAAAGGAACTTCGCCCAATTGGGTTCGACATCGAGCGGCGGCCATCAGATCCCAGACTTCCACACCGCACTCCGCGCACCACTTGGACAGCAGTGACACGTACAGCTCGTAATCGTAATCACTGCCAGGCAGATGCCAGGCGAATGCAGGGGACGATGTCTCGTGATGCGGAATACAGAGGCTCGAAGCTGGGCGAGGCAGGCTAGACAGGCGAGGTCAGGCGAGGTGCCAGGCGCTTCTCCGGAGGGTTTTAGCCGCTTTGCGGCAATTTCCGCAGAGGTGACCCCTCACCTCCGCAGTTTTAGCCGCTTTGCGGCAATTTCCGCAGAGGTGGCACCTCACCTCCGCAGTTTTAGCCGCTTTGCGGCAATTTCCGCAGAGGTGACCCCTCACCTCCGCAGTTTTAGCCGCTTTGCGGCAATTTCCGCAGAGGTGACCCCTCACCTCCGCAGTTTTAGCCGCTTTGCGGCAATTTCCACAGAGTGACCCCTCACCCTCGCTGTTTTAGCCGCTTTGCGGCTAGCTGCCGGAAGGTCCGGAAGGTGCTGGGTGCTTTTGGGCAAGCCCGTCATTCGTGCTCTCGGCGAACGGCCGAAAGCCATTCGTGCCAGCGCGTGCTCAAACGGTGTTGTACGGTCTTGTTCGCCCTGCCTCCGGCTTGTGGGTAGAACGAAACCCCGAAATGGGTTCGAATCTCGCCGGTTTCCTCATCAACCTCGTCCCAGGCATAGGCTCCGCGGGCGTCGCTGGAGTATGCACCCAGCGCTCCGGAGCCAAGTAGCCGGCGAAGCCCCTCTCCCGCCTCGCCGCCGGGGTGGGGTATCTCACCGAAGGCGAAGCATGGGTACTCGGTGCAATCCACGGCCGATACGGCTCCGCCGAGATCGGAGGCAGCGTCGTTCATCGCCGTGGAGAGGGATTCCTGGACGAAGCGTTCGTCGAGCTTCGCAGGCGCCTCCGGAACAGAGCCGGCGAGATACTCCAGCTCGGTCCTGGCTCGCTCGAGATCGCTTTCGAGATCGGCTACGAGCCGCTCGAGCTCACCGTGATCCGACGGCAGCTCGAACAAGGCGTCGAACTCCTCCACTTTTTCTTGTGTAGGCGGGGGATACGGGTTCTCCGGAGCACTGCCCTGTGTTGATCGCGGCGGCAGGGGTCGGAAGCGGTCGGTTTGGGATGGTGCTCGCGCCCGACGATTATCCGGTGAGGGAGCCTCATGCCGGGCTGCATCACCGGGGCCTTCGGTCTCGGAGGTCGTTTCCGGACCGACCAGGCGTGTGCCGCCAAAGCCGACCAGAACACCCAGGATCAGGAATGCCGCGTCTCGCCGTCTCATACTCCCTCGCGATTCACACGGGGTGGCGTTCGCTGTCTTTCTACGTTCAGCGCCCCTGTAGATGACGAAGCCCGGTTTGGCGGTAAAGACATTTTATCCAAGTCTCTGCGGGTACCGAGCACCACATTTCTCAACATAGCACGCCCCCTGCAACCTTCAAACCGCTCTACAGACGAGCCTGGTCTCTGTTGACCTCCCGGCCGGCCCCCGCGACAATGCGGACATCACCCAGTGACGTCGGCTCCGGTGCGTGGCGCTTAGGCAGGGCGGCAGTGGAGCGGCCGTTTTTGGGAGGACTCGAAACCGAACGGGAGGTTGTATGCTCGTCGCGAGGGCTGGACGTGCGGTGACGCGGGCGCTGACGGTGTCGTTGGCGGCGCTGGGCCTTTTGACATTCACGCCCGGCTGCCCGTCTCCGGACTACGAGAGGCTCTATCACACCGAGCCGATCGCGCCGCAGCTCACCGAGTCGGAGGTTCGGGGACTCGATACGCTGGGAGCCACACTGCTGGAAGGAGGGGTCAACTTCAGCGTGTTCTCCGGACACGCCGACCGCATCGATCTCCTGCTGTTCGACGATCCCGACTCCTCCACTCCGACAAGGCAGTTCCAAATGGAGCGGTTCGGCGATGCCTGGAACCTGTTCGTGCAGGGCGTTGGCGAGGGGCAGCACTACGGATACGTTGCGTGGGGACCCAACTGGCCGGAGCACCCGGACTGGATTCCGGGTACGATTCACGGCTTCATAGCCGATGTCGACGGGCAGGGGCACCGATTCAACCCGAACAAGCTCCTTCTCGACCCATACACCAGGGCCGTACATAGGGACCACGATTGGCGCGAGGGCAGCCTGGCCACCGGACCGATGAGGCACGAGTCGACCTGGAGCGCCGCCGCCAAATCCGTCGTGACGAAGAGCCGGTACGAGTGGAGCGACCACGAGGCCGAGTGGCGCGCCGCAAGGCGTGAGCGCGATCCCGAAGAAAACCCTTTCAACGAGCAGATCGTGTACGAGGTGCATCCCAAGGGCTTCACCGCGGACCCGGCCAGCGGCGTGGAGCATCCCGGTACCTTCCGCGGCTTCGGTGAGAAGGCCGAGTACCTCGCCGATTTGGGAATAACCGCCGTCGAGCTCATGCCCATAATGGAGAAGCCGCTGGACGGCGGTTACTGGGGCTACAACACGCTGTTGTTCTTCGCGCCGGAGCACACCTACGCCTATGACCAACGCCCGGGACGGGTGCTCGACGAGGTCAAGTGGATGGTGGACCAACTCCACCAGCACGGCATCGAGGTGTACCTCGACGTGGTCCACAATCACACCGGCGAGGGCGGCTTGTGGAGACACAAGCTCGAGCTGTCCGATGTGGATCTCGACCCCCGTATCGCTCCCGTTCTGGGCAACTACGACGAGAAGGAGGTGGTGAACCTCTACAACTTCCGGGGATTGGACAACGTTTCGTACTATGCGCTGCGGGAAGATGACCCCGGCTTCTACGTCAACAACACCGGTGTAGGAAACCAGACCAGGACCAACTACGCCCCCATGCGCAGGCTCATAATCGACAATCTGAGGTTCTGGGTCGAGGAGGTCGGCATCGACGGCTTCCGGTTCGATCTTGCTCCCATCTACGGCGAGAAGGATCGTGACTACGGCCGGTGGGCGGACATGGACGACAACCTGATACAGGAAATCGCCGACGATCCGGTGATGCGTGAGAACAATATCAGAATCATCGCCGAGCCATGGTCCATTTCCATGTTTTCCTTGGGAGATTTTCCCGCTTCAAACGAGGACCCGGACTTTGCTTGGTACGAGTGGAACGCCCACTTCAAGAACACCTGGAGATCGTTTTTGAACTACGACGACCGGCCGCTATCTCAAGGTTACGACGGTGTGGACATAGGAGGCGGGCTGACCGGCTCGCAGAGCTTGTTCGGTTGGAACCGAAGGCCGCATCACTCAGTGAACTACATCGTTTCACACGATGGGTTCACCATGTACGACCTGTTCACCTACGAGCACAAGCAGAACGGCTGCTCACCGCTCAATCCCGCCTGCTGCGAGGATCCTTTTACACCGTTTTGCGACCGTGACAGCGGCGAGTCGTACAACAGGTCCCGGGACTGGGGCGATGAGCGCATGAAACGACAGATGATGCGCAACGCCTTCGCCGCGATAATGCTCTCGCAAGGCACTCCAATGATCTACTCGGGGGACGAGTGGATGCGAACGCAGCTAGGAAACAACAACGCCTACTCGCCTCGCGCCGACAACCCCTTCAACTGGCTTCAGTGGGGCAACTACCGCGCTCAGGACGAGCGGCACAGGATGCACGACTACGTTCGCAGTCTGATTCGACTCCGCCAAGACCGCCTGCACGCCTTCGCTCCCGACTGCTACGAGGAAAGGTCGCCTTTCGCCTGGAAGAACCGTCACAATGAGGACGCGACGGCGGATACATGGCAGGGCCGGCACATAGCCAAGCACTACTGGGATGAGACCGCCGGCTCGGAGATCTTCATAATCATCAACATGGAGGGCCACGAGGTGGAGTTCTCATTGCCGGAAGGAAGAGCCTGGACCCGTTTGCTGGACACTCAGCAATGGTTCGACGACGATGACTTTCTGGAGGAAAGCGCAGCCGACCCGCGACGCACCCACAACGTGACGATCGAGGATCCCGTTGTCGTCGAGGGTGGCGCGTATGTTGCGATGCCTCGCACCTTCGTGTTGCTGGAGGGGGCGAAGTGAGCCCTTCGACGCGGCGGCTCGAAGCCGGGTTCGGTAAGGCTCAGGGGACGACTCTTCGCCGGCCGTTCTCGGCGGTCTTTCAGCTCGCCAGATCGGCGGTTTTTTTGTTGCTCCTTCGCGTTTTGGCGGTCCCGGCGGCCGCCGAAGCCCAAAGCATCGGGGAACGCCTGGAGGTGGGCGGTTACTTCCGCATCATGTCCCGTCCGGATTTGCAGGGAGGGGAAGGCACGCTCGGTTTCTGGAACTTGTACGGCCGGCTGCTCAATGAAGGTCCGTGGGCGGCGTTGGAGCTAAAGCTGGATCTTCTGGAACCCCACCCCGAGGACATCTGGACCAGCGTGCACTTCAAGATCGAAGGCGGCTCGGTCAGAGGTGCCGACATACGCGGGGGTCGCCTCGATGCGTTCAGGTTGACGCAGCTATACGCGCAGGCCGGGAATGTGGGGGCGCCGAACCTTACCTGGCGGGTGGGCACGCTCGACACATGGATGGGAGAACTCGGGCTTTACGACATGAGACCGGCCCAGGTCTTTCACGAGACGGTGGGCGTGAGCGCCCAGGTGCGTCACGACAAGGTGGACCTGATGCTCGGTTTCGGGGACTCGGGGTTCTTCGTGCGCGGTGGAGAGTACAGCCCCATTTTGACCACGGGAGGTTTGGTTCGGGTACGTCCGGTCCGCGGATTGGAGCTTGGAGGAGGCGGTCAGGTGGGCCACGAGCCGATGGTCGAACGCGGCAGACACGCGCCCCACACGACCCCCGGTATCGATTATGAAGACTTCGCCAGGCGGCGGGTCGTGGATGCCTTCGTCGAAGAGAACCCGGGCAGGGAAGAGCGGTTCTACCAGGAGCGGGCGCCCCAGCCCACCTCCGCCACCTCCTGGAAGCTGGTGGGCTACTTGGGCTTCGGCGGCTTCGGTCCGTTGCAGTGGAACAACCTGTTCGTCAACTACAAACGGCGCCACCCCGATAACTTCTATACCGAGCGGTTCAATGACCGGGAGTACACGATTTTCGTGTCGGGTCTAACCGACGACCGATATCAGCTCAATGTGGGTAACGAGATGGTGGTCACGCTCGTTCCCGGTCGCCTCGACGCGGCATGGGGTGCTCTTTTCGGTCATCACTGGGACCTGGACAACGACGGCGTCGTGGTCAGCGAGAACGATCGCACCTTCTACTCGACGGTTTTCCGGTTGCAGGCATACCTTACGAACGCCGTGCATTTGCTGGCCGAGACGAGCCTTGCAAGGGAGCAGAGCCACAACGGCGCCATGTGGCGGGAGCACTGGGACTCGAAGCTCGAGAGCCCGCCCGACACCACGCCCATCGAGTTCGGTGACACCGACAGGCGGGATACGTGGCAGATCAAGGCGGGACCCGTTCTGAACCCCACCGGCCTCGGTGTATGGACCAGGCCGTCCCTGCGTTTGCTGTACGGAGGGCAGTTATCGAACGTTCATGATGCGTTCAGAACCAGTGTCGTACAGACCCAAGAGCAGTTCGACAAGTTCCCGGCGCCGAAAGGCGAAGGTCACAGCCGGCACTGGCATCACGTGATCGCACTGGAGGCTGAAGCATGGTTTTAGCGCTCTCCATTCCCGGGCGCGACGGACGGCTGTCTCTTTTCGTTACGGCACCGGCTATTCTGCTGCTTCTTGCATCACTCGGATGCGCGACCACTCCGGCCGGTAAGGCCGACATGCGAACAGGTGAAACTTTCACCGTCGCAGCCGCTTTCGTCAGGGATGAGGTGCACCAAAGGAAGAGCAGCGCCGTTCCGGACGAGCTGGTACAGGACGTCGTGGAGTCGCTCGAGCGACGCGGCCTGGATGTGCGTCTAATAGGAGACGACGGGTATCACGAGTCGGTGGCCGCTGTGCGAACGACGCCGGGACGTTTGGCCGCCTTGGCGCGGGAAGCGGACGACGAGGTGCTGATGGTGCTCGTGGAGACGCGGGCCACTTTCTACTCGCAGCTTTCCGGTCGCTACCGGTGGACGGTGGACGCCAGGCTGTCCCTGGCGCCTGCCGCGGACCCGGGCGGGGCTTTCGCCGCGGACGTCCAGGCTCCGGCCTTTCTCTTTTACGATCATGAGAGGGAGGACGAGGCGGTGGCGGAGGTGGCCGGTCGAATCTCACGCGAGGTGAACGCTCTCGTCGATGAAATGCTGGACGCGGGCATGCCGGAGACGCTCAACGGCGAAGGCGGCTCCGAGACTAAGCCGTCCGCCTCGGGCGAAGACGCTCCTAAAGGCGCCGTAATCGGCGATTGGACGCCTCTAGCCCCTACGCGAAGTGACGCAATCTACTTCGCCATGATCGATAGATTCGCCCGATCCGATGATTCGGACGGCACCAACTCGCCGGATGATCCGCATTCCTTTTGGGGAGGGGATATCGACGGTATGCGCGAGCGTCTGGATTGGCTGGAGGATTTGGGTGTCGGCACCCTTTGGATATCTCCGGTTTATCTATCACGCGAGGACGACTTCCACGGATGGGGCGCTTTCCACGGATACTGGGTAGAGGACCACAAGTCGATCTGGACTCGGCTTGGCACCTTCGATGAGTTGCGCGGGCTTTCCGATGATCTTCGCAACCGCGGCATGCGTCTTCTACTGGACATAGTGGTGAATCACGTCGGCTATGACGCGCCGCTGATGACCGAACGGCCGGAGTGGTTCAACCGTCGCGGTCCCATCGCGGACTGGTCCTGCCCGGAGCAGCTTCTTTATCATGATGTTCACGGGCTTCCCGACCTGGATCAGCACAACCCCGAGGTCTACGATTACCTGCTGGATCATGCTTTGTTCTGGATCGATCGGGTTCGGCCGGACGGTTTTCGTCTTGATGCCGTAAAGCACGTGCCCATGTCTTTTTGGGCGCGGTTCAACGCGGACGTGAAGGAGCATGCCGGGGACGATTTCTACTTGCTAGGCGAGGATCTCGACGGCGACCCGGTCGGCCTGGCCGAGACCTTGCACCACGGAGGATTCGACGCGCTCTTCGATTTTCCGGTGCACTTCGCCCTGCGCGATGTCTTCTGCGAGGGGGCTTCACTGGGGCGACTGGCATCGGTGCTCTCGATGGACCACTTGTATGGACCCGATGCCGGAGAGCGGATGGTTACTTTTCTCGATAACCACGACCTGCCTCGCATAGCAGGTTTGTGCGGAGGCGATACGGGTCGCGTGAAGAAGGCTTTACTGTCACTGGTGGGCCTTCGAGGAGCTCCGGCGATCACCTGGGGCACCGAGATTGGGCTCGACGGGGTGGAAGAGCCGGAGAACCGGGCGCCGATGCGCTTCGATTACGAGCATCCCATGCGGGAGAAGTTGGCGCGTGCTCTGGCGGTACGAAAAAGTCATCCGCGGCTCCTGGATGCCGACAGCGTTTTCGAGAGAGTCGAAGATGACGCGATGGTTCTCATAAGGCTTTCCACGAACCCCGTCGTTTTGGCCGTCAACCGAGGAGAGGAGCCGCTCGAGGTGAGGGCCTTCGACGCGCCGGTGGAAACCGGCCGTTCGTTGTTGAACGGAGAGGTGTTCGATGGGGACATAAAGGTTCCACCGCGGTCGGTGCGCCTCGTCGAGCTTCAACCCTCATGCACGGAGAGCATGCAGCGGCATTTGCAGCAAATCGCGAACGAGCACGGAACCACCCTCCAACCGGGATCCCCGCGGAAGATCGTACTCCGGTTGAGCGGGCCTCCGAACGAGGAGGGAAGGATCGTCTTGGCGGGTGCGGGAGAGGCGCTGGGTCACTGGGACGTGGAGCGGGCTCCCGGCTTCGAGGAGGATGTCGCGGTCGTGGAGCTGCCCTCCGGCCTGGTAGCGGAATACAAGCTGGCGCGCCGAACGGAAACCGAGACCAGGTGGGAGGAGGGCCCTAACAGGTATCTGCTGGTGCCGCCGGGCGAGGAGCCGCTGGAGCTGGATCTAGAATGGCGGCGGGAGGGCTGAAGTGGCCGGTCTACTGCTGAAAAATATTTGCAAGAGCTTCGGCGCCACCGAGGTGCTGAAGGGGGTCGATCTTACGATCTCCAATGGCGAGTTCGTGGTGCTCGTCGGTCCTTCGGGCTGTGGAAAATCGACGCTTCTTCGTTGCATCGCCGGTCTGGAGTTCATAACGAGCGGAGACCTTTTCATCGGCGACGATCTGGTGAACGATCTGCCGCCCAAGAGCCGGAACATTGCAATGGTGTTCCAGTCCTATGCGCTCTACCCTCACATGACGGTGCGCAGGAACATGGCTTTCGGGCTCGAGATCCGCCGGGAGCCGAAGCAAGAAATCTCCAGGCGGGTGGACATGGCGGCCGGCCTGCTCGGCCTCGAAGATCTGTTGCACCGTTATCCCAGGCAGCTTTCAGGGGGGCAGCGCCAGCGGGTCGCCATGGGAAGGGCCATGGTCCGCCAGCCGTCGGTGTTTCTGTTCGATGAGCCGCTCTCGAACCTGGATGCGGCCTTGCGGGTGCAGATGCGCGCGGAGCTCGCCCGCTTGCACCAGCGCATGGGGACCACGATGATCTACGTGACCCACGACCAGGTGGAGGCGATGACGCTGGCCGATCGGATCGTCGTGCTGCATGAGGGCGAGGTGCAGCAGGTGGGGGCTCCATTGGAGCTGTACCATCGGCCCGCGAACCGCTTCGTAGCGGGTTTCATCGGCTCGCCGTCGATGAATTTCCTTCGGGGAAGGATGGCGGTCTTGCGCGAGGGAGAGGTCGGAGTGGAGTTGGCCGGCAAGCGCGTGGCCCTGCCGCCCGGACGAGCTCGGGCGGGCGACGGCGAGGAAGTGGAGGTGGGCGTCAGGCCGGAGCACCTCGAGATCACGTCCGCGGAGGAAGGGGATATTCATACGCGTGTGGAGCTGGTGGAGCCGATGGGATGGGATGCTCACGTACACCTTGCCTTCGAGCCCTCGGGCGCGGACGGCGAACCCGAGCATCCCGTGGTGATTGTGAGGGCCGAGGCGGCGCGGGTCGTCGGTCTCGAACCGAAACAGGTGGTCGGAGTGCGACTTCCGGCGGAGAGCATACATCTGTTCGATGCTCGAGACGGGACAGCCCTGGGAGCGCCTTCCGAGCAAGATGATGAGGCTCACGCCGGGCAGGTGTCCACACCGACCGCGGTCGCTCGAGAAGACGGTGCGGCGTGAGCCGGATAACCGCCGACATGATGAACGAACGACGGCACTTACGAGGCTTGATTCCAACGGCGCTGCTTCTCGCCGTCTGCGGAACCCTCGCGCCGAGTCACGTTTCCGCCTCGGACGGGGAGAAACCTCGCGAGGTGCTGCTTTGGCACAGCTACCGGACGGCCGAGGAGGAGGCTCTCCGGCGTGTGCTCGATGACTTCGAGAAAGAGCACCCGGACATCAAGGTTCGAACGCTCGGCATTCCGTATGACGCCTTCGCCAGCCGGCTGACGGCGGCCATTCCCAGGGGCCGGGGCCCGGACCTTTTCATCTTCGCGCACGAGCGAGTCGGCTCGTGGGCCTCGCGTGGCGTGGTGGTGCCGTTCGATGACGGAGTCCATGCACCGGACCTCGAAGGGTACTTCCCGGAGACCGTGGACGCATTGACCTATGAAGGGCACTTGTACGGCCTTCCGCTGGCCTTCAAGAGCATCGCCCTCTTTTACAATCGCGACCTCGTGGACGAGCCTCCGGCGACCACTGATGAGATGGTCGCCTTGGCAGGCAAGCTCTCCGATCCGTCGGCCGGCCGCTACGGTCTGGCCTATCCCGCCGATGACTTTTTCTTTCACTCGGCGTGGCTGTTCGGCTTCGGGGGAAAACTCTTCGACGCCGACACGCCAGTGCTGGATACCGACGGGGCCAGGATGTCTCTCGAGTTCCTGCGAAACCTCGTGCTTCGAGAGCGGGTGGTGCCGCAGGAGCCCACTCCGGCCTTGGTGACGCGCCTTTTCAACGAGGGTGCGGCGGCCATGGTCGTGAACGGACCATGGTTCATCGGTGAGATCGAGGACGACATCGACTGGGCTATTTCCTTATTGCCCAAGGTGAGCGAGACAGGGCTTCGGGCCACGCCTTTCCTGACCGTCGAAGGGGTGATGATTGCTGCTCGTGCGAGGGAGCCGGACGCGGCTCGATCTCTCGCGCGGTACATCGCCGAGGACGGTGCGGTTACTCGGGCGGTGGTGGGGCGACAATCGGTAGCCTGGTCACCGGCCTACGAGAACCCGCGAGTCGGAGACGACCCGGTGCTCCAGGCGTTCCTGGACCAGCTTCCGCACACCGTTCCCACCGACAACAGGCCCGCCATGCAGGCCGTCTGGGAGCCCGCTCGGGGAGCGCTAGGGGACGTGATGCGGGGAGGCGAGCCCGATGTGGCGCTCGCACGCGCCCAGTCGAGGCTGGAGGGAGCGGTGCGCGACGCGCCGGCCCAAAGGAGCCTTGCGCCCTACCTTCTCGTGTTCGGACTGCTTTGTTTCGCGGGTGTTGGAGCCTGGGCGTACAGGTCGGTTCGATCCACCGCCGCCACCGGCGGTTTGATGGCCGAGGCCCGGCGGAGCCGCACCGCCTATGCCTACCTTGCTCCGGCATTCGCCGGCCTGCTTTTCCTGGTGTTGGTTCCTTTCGCCGTTGCCGTCGGCATTGCCTTTACTCACCATGAGGGCGGGGAATTCTACTTCGTGGGGCTGGCCAACTTCCGCGACATCCTGTTCGGTGAGAGTTACGGCGTCACGGACCCCCTTTCCTTTTACTTCACCCTGCTGGTCACCATCTTGTGGACGGTGGCCAACGTGGCGCTCCACGTCACCATCGGATTGATGCTCGCGCTCTTGCTCAAGGAGCCCTGGTTGAGGATGAAAGGGGTCTACCGAGCGCTGCTGATCATCCCCTGGGCCGTGCCGAACTACATAACGGCGCTGATCTGGAAGGGGATGTTTCATAAGCAGTTCGGCGCCATCAACGGTGTATTGACCTCGCTGGGTCTCGAGCCGGTGAGCTGGTTCGGCTCGTTCTGGACCGCGTTCACGGCCAATTTGGTGACGAACACATGGCTGGGCTTTCCGTTCATGATGGTCGTGGCCCTGGGAGCGCTTCAGTCCATTCCGTCTGACCTGTACGAGGCGGCGGACGTCGATGGAGCCGGGAGGCTGCAGAAGTTCTTCAGGATAACGTTGCCGCTGCTCAAGCCGGCCATGTTGCCGGCGGTTCTGCTCGGGATGATCTGGACCTTCAACATGTTCAACATCATCTATCTTGTGAGCGGCGGAGAGCCGGGAGGAAGCACCGACATACTCATCAGCGAGGCGTACCGCTGGGCCTTCGAAAGACAGGAGCAGTACGGCTATGCCGCCGCTTACGCCGTCCTCATCTTCTGCATCCTGGTGGGTTACACCTTGAGCACCCGGCGGGTCACCGGGGGGGAGGAGCGCTCATGAGCAGGGAGCCCTCACGCTTCGGCAAGGTCCTGACCCATGCCTGCCTGCTCGTGGCGGTGGCCGTGGCCGTCTACCCGGTTCTGTGGGTCATCAAGATGGCTTTCTCGGACACGCAGGCCTTCGGCTTGTCGGCGTCCCTGATTCCGGACCGCGTTACCGGAGCGAACTTCAAGGCGCTCGTCACCGCCACGGACGATGAGGGTACGTGGCTTTTCGGCCGTCATCTGCTCAACTCTGTGGTGGTTTCCACGGGTACCACCTTGCTCGGGCTTTTCTTGGCATGCACGGCGGCATATGCCTTCTCCAGGTTCAAGTTTCCAGGCAGGCGCGCGGGGTTGATGCTCTTCCTCGTCACGCAGATGTTCCCCGGTGTCATGATGGCCATCCCGCTGTATATTTTGATGGATATGCTGGGGCTGCTCGGCACTCTGCCGGGGCTCATGCTCGTTTACGGCATGACGGCTATTCCGTTCTGTGTTTTCATGCTCAAGGGGTACTTCGATACGATTCCGCGGGAGCTGGAGGAAGCGGCGCTGATGGACGGCGCGAGCCAGTTCGTCATCTTCTGGAAGGTGGTCATGCCGCTGGCCAAGCCGGCATTGGCGGTGACGGCCCTGTTCTCGTTCATGACGGCCTGGAACGAGTTCATTCTGGCCGCCACGTTCATGAACGATGAAAGAATGTTCACGTTGCCGGTGGCGCTGCAACGTTATGTCGGTGACTACGGCACCGAGTGGGGAATGTTCGCGGCCGGCGCCGTCATCGTCTCGGTACCAGTGGTGGCACTCTTTTTCGCCTTGCAGCGGAATCTCGTCGGCGGCTTGACCGCCGGCGGAGTAAAGGGATGATGGATCTTGGAAAGGAACACGACATGACCGGAGCATATATCTTTCGTCGTCTGACCTTGGTTTTCTTGGCGGTGATCCTCGCGGCGTCCGGATGCGGTTCGGGCGACGAGGTGACGGACGAGGACCTGAACGACAACGGGGCCGAGAATGGGGAAGAGCCGGAAAACGGAGAGGAGCCGGAAAACGGAGAGGAGCCGGACAACGGTGAACACACGCCGCCCGATCGTGGCGTTGACTCCGTGGATCCGGCCGAAGGGCCGGTGTCTGGAGGCACGGCGGTGGAGGTCATGGGAGAAGGGTTCGCCGCGGGCATGGAGGTGAGGTTCGCGGACCAATCGTGCATCGATCTCGTTCTGGTTTCCGATACGCGGATGTCATGCTACACGCCGGCCTCGCCGGAGCCGGGAACCGTCGATGTTTCGGCGGTCTGGTACGACGGCGAGGTGAAAACCCTCGAGGGGGCTTTCGAGTATGTGGAGGAACAGCATCCACCGGCCGCGGTTGTGGACTACTGCCATCTGCATTATCCGTTCGAGCTGGAGGCCGAGCCCGGCATGGAAACGGACCCCGTCTATGGCCGCGTCTACCATGAAGGTGTCACCGAGGAGGATGGCCGTGACGGTGAGATAATCGCCGATCTGGGGCTCGGCCCCGAGGGCTCCGATCCGCGTCTGGAGGACGGCTGGGAGTGGTTCCCGGCCTTCTTCAATATCCGTGAGCAGAGCGACTATGAGTACGAGGGCACCCTGGATGCGCCGGAAGACGAAGGAACCTATCACTATGCATATCGCTTTCGGCTGAACGAGGACGATGCTCCTTGGACGTACTGTCACAGGAGGACCGACGGCGCCGACAGCGGGTCCGATCACCCGGAAGGATACAGCCCGGAGCTGGCGGGGGTGTTGACGGTTGAGGAGGAGGAGGAGGAGGAAGTGGACCCCGAGCCGGACCTGGTCGACTACTGCCATCTGCAGTATCCGCTTTCCTTGACGGCGGAGCCGGGCGAGGAGGACGCGGGGCCCGTGTACGGCTGGGTGTACCACGAAGGTGTCACCGACTCGGAAGGCAACGAAGGCCATCTTCTAGCCGAGGTCGGTGTCGGTGATCGTGACTCCGACCCCCGCGAGGACGAGGGGTGGGTCTGGTACGAAGGTGGGTTCAACGAACGCAAGGAGAACGACTTCGGGGAGCTGGTCAACTACGAGTACGAGGCCTTTCTCGATGCTCCGGCGGATGAAGGTGGATATGACTACGCCTACCGATTCAGCCTCGATGACGGAGAAAGCTGGCGGTACTGTCACAGCGGGGAAGGCTCCGGCTCCGAACACGAGGACGGCTATGACCCCGAGTACGCGGGGAAGCTTCTCGTCGAGGAGGAGGATTAGGCCGGTCTCGCGTGACGGGAGCACTCATGATTCTACGTGGTCATCCCTTGCTGTGTCTTTTCTTGGCCGGAGGCCTGGCGCTGCTTTCGTGCAGCTCGGCCGATGAGGCCGGTGAGGAAGAGCACGAGGAGCATCCGTACCCGGTTCGGTCCTGCAAGACGCGCCTCGAGCTCGACGATGGGCGCGAGCACGACCGGGTCACGGTTACCGGCACCTTCAACGGTTGGTCCGAAACGGCGGATCGGCTCGAGCACGAAGGAGGAACGAGCTATGCAATCGAGCTGCCGCTCGAGCCGGGCGAGTATGCGTACAAGTTCATCGCCGACGGTGAGTGGCTTTTCGATCCGGAAAACGTGCTCACCGTCTTCCATGGAGGACATGAGAATTCACGTTTGATCGTTCCGGATTGCCGGTATCCCGAGCTTCGGGTGGAGCGGCTGGACGTGGACGGAACCACGGGCGAGTTGGAGGTCGAGATTCAGTATGTCGACGGCTCCGAGAAGAAGGGCCCGGATCCCGCTACACTCGAGGTCGTCCTGGACCGGGTCGAGGTCGATTCGGATGATGTCGCCTTTGACTTGGAGGCCGGTGGTCTCGGCGTCACCCTGGACGGCTTGGCGGCCGGTAAGTATGCGCTCGAGGTGTCCGTTGCGGATGCCGCCGGCCGGGAGGCCGAGCCCTTGTTTCTACCGTTCTGGGTGGAGGAATCGGCGTTTTCCTGGGATGGAGCGGTGATGTACTTCGCATTTGTCGATCGTCTCAGGAACGGCGACCCGGGCTTGCACGACCCGGTGCCCGATGCTCCCGAGCTGTCCAACTATCAGGGCGGGGACTTCATAGGCCTCCGGCACGCAATCGAGGAAGGCTGGTTTGATGAGCTCGGTGTCGACGCCATCTGGATAACGGCGCCGCAGGAGAATCCGGGCGGTCGCTGGCCGGGAGACGGCGATACAACGCACACCGGCTATCACGGCTACTGGCCCAGCTCTCCGCGCGACACGCAGCCGCGTTTCGGCTCCATTGAAGACCTTCGGGACATGGTGGCCGCGGCGCACCAGCGCGGCATACGGGTGCTCGCGGACGTGGTGCTGAATCACGTACACGAGAGCCACCCGCATTACGAGCAGAACCCCGAATGGTTCATCGGCGACGGTGACTGCGTCTGCGGAACCACGTGCGACTGGGAGGCGAATGCAGTGGAGTGCTGGTTTACGCCGTATCTGCCGGTCTACGACTGGCGCAAGGTCGAGGTGCTCGATGAGGTCATCAATGATGTGATGTGGTGGGTGAGGGAGACAAACCTCGACGGGTTTCGTGTCGATGCCGTGAAGCACTTTGAGCGTGTCGCCCTGCGTAATCTGCGAGGGCACCTCGGAGCGATCGAGGAGGATGCTCCCGTCGAGTACCTTCTAATGGGCGAGACATTCACCAGTGATGCAGGTCACGGCGACATCGCCGAGTACATAGCGCCGGATCAGCTCAACGGTCAGTTCGATTTCCCTCTCTACTGGCCCACTGTTCGGGTCTTGGGACGTGACGGTGAAGGGACATTCCATGACCTGGACGCCGCGGTTCGCCAAGGCGAGTCCGTCTATCCGAAAGGGGCGATCATGGGACCGTTCATCGGCAATCATGACGTTCCTCGATTCTACAGCCATGCCGCCGGCGACATCTTCGATGTCTGGGGCTCGGGGGCCAAGGAGCAGGGCTGGAACGATCCGCCGGGCCGTCACGATTGGGACCGCCCCTACGACAGGACGTACCTTGGCTTTGCGTTCATTCTCACGCAGCCGGGGATGCCGCTCATTTACTATGGCGACGAGGTGGGTCTGCCGGGAGCGGGCGATCCCGACAACAGACGCTTCATGCCGTGGGGGGACGAGGTGTCGTCGCGTGGCAAGGATCTGCTGGAGAGGGTGAGGACGCTGGGTCGCCTCCGGGCCGGCTCGAAGGCGCTTCGTCAAGGCGAACGGGAGACCCTTCACGTCGAGGACGATGTGTATGTATACGCCCGGGACGCCGGCGAGGATCGGGTGGCGATAGTGGGGCTGAACCGCGGTGACACGCATCGCTCTCTGGACGTCTCCTTGCCGGAGCGGTTCGCGGATGTTCCAAGAATCTCCTTCGAGCGCCGCCTCGGGGAAGGAACCGTCGTGGCGGAGGCAGGGCACATGCGGTTATCGATCCCGCCTCGATCATGCGCTGTTCTCACGCCGCGTTGAGCCGTCCTGTGCCAAAAGTCGGCGGAAACGCTCACTCTAGCGGGAAGCCGCCTCCTCGCACGCAGCGCACTCTGTAGTCTCCGTCCTTCTCCCAGCCTTGCACGAACCCGGTTCCGTGGCTGACAAGCCAGGCCTTGCCGGAGTCGCCGGGATAGGTCGTCGACGACCAGAGCAGGCCTGTCGTCGCAGGGAAGACATCCGGGTCGACGGCGGGCGAGAACAGCTCGAAGTCCACCATGCTGTGGAGCTCGTTGCGATCGGGCAGCCTCCAGTCCTGGTACCCTCCCCAATCGAGCGTGGCGCACAGGTGCAGCGCGTCCTCCCAGGTTACGGCCAAGGCCTCCCCCGTCTCGCAGTCCCATCCTCGCTGCCCGGCCGTGCAGCCTTGCCACATCAGCCCGGAGCCGGTGTCCCGGACCACCGGCTCATCGTCCACCGTCTCCGCGCGGTGCAGTGAGCCCGGCCGATCCTCTTCCGGTCTTCGCACGCAACGGTAGGGGAGTGAGGCTTGCAGGCCGTGCAAACGCCAGACGTAACCCGGGTTGAACGAGACGGTGAACAGGCTACCCTGCAAACCCAAGTAAACCGTGTTGGTCCAATGATGGCCGTGCGCGGTGTTGGGGAAGAAGCTTGCGTAAGTCGAGGCCCACACCGAGCGGCCGGAGTCGATGAGCGAGCTCATCTCCCGCACCGTCGGGACAGCCCAATCCGAGTACCCTCCCCAGGTGGAGTTCTGACAGTCAATCCTCGGACCGAAAATGTCGTCCTGCTTCGGGCTGCCCGAGGCGCACTCGGAGCCCGACCTGCCGACGTTGCATCCCTTCCACTCGCGCCTCGTAAAGTGGTCGAAGACGATGGGTTGGCCCTCATGCCCGGGGTTCTCGTACTTCTCGAACCGATCTTCGGGCTCGATGAAGAGGTCCCAGCCGTACTGGGCGTCTTGTCCGAAGAAGGCGGACCCCTCGGAGGGACACGTGAGCCATGAGGAGTCGCTGTAGCATCCGGTCTGGCCCGTGCCCGGCGGGATGGCGCCGAGCACGAAAGGCTCGAGAGCGCAGACCGTGTCGCCGAGATCCAGCGCCAACGGCACCTCGCCGGCCGGCAAGAGGTCGAATTGCCCCTCAGGAAGCGCTACCACCAGGCGCTCCGCCTCGTACAAGGAGGGCACGAGCACCTCTTGGTCTTCTCCCGAACTCCAGATGAACGTCGAGTCCGCGTCAAAGCCCGACCCCAGCACCTCGATCTCCAGACCGTACGGATTGCCGGGCCATGTACGCCCGGGAAAGACGAGGTAGGAGACGCACTCACCGCCCTCCAGGCGGTAGCAGACGTCGCACACGAGGGGACAGGTCGTGTCGTCAGGCCACCTCTGCTCCTCCTCGTTCCACGTGAGGACGACGGTGTCGGCGATTGAACCGTTCTCCGGCGGCTCGAGGCCGGTGTCGTCACAAGGCACCTCGACCGAATCGAGGCACTCTTCCGGTCGTGTCTCGTGCTCTCCGAAGCCTGGGTTGCAGCGCCACCCGCAAGCCTCGGGATCGCTCCATTCTTCCTGGTCGTCCCATGTGATCGTCACCAGATCCTCGGAGACATGACCGTTCTCCGGAGGCTCCACCCCGGCGGGATCGCAAGGTACATCGAGGGTGTCGTAGCAACCCTCCGGGAAGTCCTCGTGCTCCCCGAAGGTCTCCCAGCACCGCCACGGACACCTGTCGCTGCTCCACTGCTGGTCCGGTTCGATCCAGTGAACAATAACCGTCTCCGCGGTGGAGTCGGCATTCTGCGGCGGATCGTCCACGCAGGCGACCTCCAGGGAATCGTGGCAGTTGCCGGGGTCGCTCGGATGCTCGCCGAACGTTTCCTCGCACTCCCATGGGCAGACATCGCTCGTCCAAGCCCCGTCGTTCCAGTCAATGACGACCGTGTCCGCCAGTTTGAGGGCGTTCCCCGGTGTCTCATCCGTGCAGTCCACCTCGATGGAATCGAGACACTCCCCCGGTCGGGTCTCGTGCTCGCCGAAGCCTGGATTACAGGACCAGTCGCAAGCCTCGGGATCGCTCCATGCCTCCTGGCCTTCCCAGGTGATCGTCACCAGATCCTCGAAGACATGACCGTTCTCCGGAGGCTCCACCCCGGCGGGATCGCAAGGTACATCGAGGGTGTCGTAGCAACCCTCCGGGAAGTCCTCGTGCTCCCCGAAGGTCTCCCAGCATCGCCACGGACACCTGTCGCTGCTCCACTCCTCGTCCGCTTCAATCCACTGAACGATTACGGTCTCGGCCGTGGAGTCCGCGTTCACCGGCGGGTCGTCCACGCAGGCGACCTCCAGGGAATCACGGCAGCTACCGGGGTCGCTCGGATGCCCGGCGAAGCCCGGCTTGCAGGACCACTCGCACGCCTCGGGATCACTCCAGCCCTCGTCGTCGTCCCAGGTGACGGTCACCGGCACGACTTCCATCTCGGCGTTCTCGGGAGCGCCGGCGCTCGAGTCGCATGGCACCTCCAGCTCGTCAAGACACCGGTCGAGATGTTCCTGGTGTGTTCCGAAGCCCGGCTCGCAGGACCACTCGCACGCCTCGGGATCGCTCCAACCCTCGTCGTCGTCCCAGGTGATGGTCACGGGCACGATGTCCAACCGGGCGTTCTCCGGTGCCTCCACCCCGGTGGGATCGCAAGGCACCTCGAGGACGTCGTGGCATCCCTCCGGGAAATCCTCGTGCTCTCCCGAGCCCGGAGGGCAGCCTTCGGCGTCCACGCACACCCCGCCCTCGCACACGTACGGCGCGTCACACGTCCCGTCCTCGTGGCACGCCTGCCCAAAGTCTCCCCGATCCTCGTCCGCCTCGACGCAAACGCCATCCTCGCACACGTACGGAGCGTCACACGTCCCGTCCTCGTAGCACGCCTGATCAAGGCCTCCCCGATCCTCGTCCGTCTCCCCTTCCCCGCAACCGGGCAGGTACAAGAAACCGCAAACAATGACCATCGGGAGAATAGGGATACGAGGCTTCATGGCATTGGCTCCTGGAACGGATAACTTTACCAGACCGACCCCAATACTATACACCCTGACCATGCTCCGCTCTCGGGCCTGACTGGCGGGAAGCGACAGGGGGTGAAGCTCATTGCGAGCCAGGTGGGCGTGTAATCGGCCGATAACCTTTCTCCTGCACGGGAGGACGCGATTCGCTTTCCCGACGCTCGCATCTGATCATGCAAAAAGATAAAGCGGTCGTGTCCGTCGGAAACCCTGCATGAGTTCTGCGGCACTCTTCCTTGCACTTGCATTGCTGTCTGCACTTCTGCCCGGCCGACCCTGAAGGGCAGCCGGAAAGACAACGTTCGAGCTGACTTCGACGGGGTTGTGTTTCGCGCTGCACCGTCGGCGCTGATTCTTCCGCTTCTACCGGGTCCGGCTGTTCGATGGACACCTGTTCCGCGTATCTGGAAAGAACTCTTCCGGATGGATCCACCAGATCGACGCTCAGCGAATAGTTACCGGGCCCCTCGAACGTAATCGATGCTTCCGGAGAAGTCGTTTCACGAGATCTTCCGGTCTTCTCGCATGTCCACCGGTAACGATACCCCTTCCCTCTGTAGGGTCCTTCGCGAATGTCCGGCCTAGCCCTAACTCTGACCAAGTACGCATCGTCCGAGTCTTCAGTCGTTTCCGTGCCGGCCACCTGTAAATGCACCGCATGGAAACGCAGTTCCCGACGGTCCAATATTTCTTCTTTCTCCCCGCTCACGTCAAACAGTGTGCCTCTCACCGCATACCGGCCGGGACGGTTCAGAGTGACGGGATGAGCAAAGAACATCTCCCGCGGCTCATTCACGCTCATTTCTTGCTCTTCTCCTTCACGTCTCCCAGTCGGCGTAGCCACCTCCCAGACCATCTTGAGGCGTCTTGCATCCGGAGGCAGCGTATTCGTTCTGGCAACAACGTTATACGACTCCTCTAGAACCGTTCCCCTGACATGCTGCTCACCATCGTGTGAGGTAAACCTCCCAAGAAAACTCATGTCTTGGCCTATACGGACAGCTTCGCCTCGCGTCATCGCAAGAACGAGATCCGTTTCCAGGTGCATGGTCACCTCGATCGCTTGCTGGTAATCGTCCGGCAACTCGAAGGAGGCTCGAAGCTCCTCGCCTTCCGGCACCTCCACCAGCACTTCGTCGGGTAAGCCGGCGTTGAGGAAACCAAGCAGCGTAAAAGGTCGTTCCCATTTCCCCGCAGCGTCCGTCTCACCCTCCCAATTCTCGGAGTAACGATCGGTCTCGACCCTTATCGACAGGTTTCCGACATTCTCGGACCGCCCCTGAATGTCCACCCGCAGCATGTACTCCCTGTTCAGAGCGTCCGCCATCTCCCGCATTTCGTTTTTGCGAAACGCGAGGGTCTCCTCGGCGATGAGGCGATGCGGCAGCCGGAGCAGAACCGGTTCCATATAGCTGGTCATGATGTCGATCTTGTGGCGCTCGGCGATCTTGTCCATCACGCCTTGATTCAGCCCCGTCACGAAACCGCCCGTCTCATATTCTCCCACCGCTAGGGAACCGATGTCCGTCCAAGGCTCGTGGACGTACTTTTCCAACTCCGCCTTCAAGCGCCTGTCGGCCTCTTCCGCACTCCTCGACGTCGCGGCTATTTCATAAGCGACCTCGTACCAATCGGCGGCGCTTCGCTTCGTGCCTTCCCGGACGTAATGCCTCCTGTAAACTCGTTCGTGGTCCTCATACCGCATGGCGAGCATCGTCTCGGCAAAATCGGTGAGGACGTAGTCGATGATGAACACCGCCACATTCCCCAGCTTCATCGCCCGCGTGCCCCACTTGCCGATTGCGTACCCTGAAAGTCCCTGCGTCAGGTTCAGCGCGGCCTCCAGGTACTCACCCCTCGCTATGTCGATACCCAGTTGAATGAAAGTGAATCCAAGCCCCATCTCTCCCGCGATGTCGCTGACACTTGACAAGGCCTGCAGGCTCATCGCCTCACGCGCGAACGTATCCGAAGCGCCGGCGATGCCGAACCACTCCATTGCGGCATCCCAACCCGCCATCACGGCGCCGTCGCTCACCTCTCGGTACTGATCCATTTCCTGCAACAGCCGGATGCTCTGCTCGCTGTCGAATACCGGATGAGGATTGTAGTGGCTGGAGTGGCCGGTCCTCGCCATGGGGTTGCTCGGATCGGACGGATCGATCTCCACCGCCGCGAACGAGGACAGGTGCGTCGTGACGATTCGTATGGCATCTCGAGCCTCGTCTACCTCGTAGTAAATGGGCTCCCAGCGTCCTTCGCGGTGATAGAGCGCGGCGAAATGCTCGCGCGCGCTCCTTCCGGAAGGAATGTCTCGGCGCGAAAAAGGAATCTCTATCTCCACTACATCATGAAACTCCGACACCGAGCCCAGGGAGATGCTGTAGGCTTTGTAAACCTCCGCATCCGGCGGCGGTACCGCGAACACCGCCTTTCTCGAGATTTCGAGCTCGGTCGGCTCATCGACAATGCCGGGAGGAAGAGTGACTTTCACCTCTCCTTCCGGTTCGAATGTTTGTGGCTCTTCACGAGGCAAAACGGCTTCCGAGAGGATGATGCGGGGAGGATGAGTAGCCTTCTTCGTCGCAATGGCCGAAGCCTCGATCAGCTCGAGGATGGCATCCGAGTCGGCGTCTTCTCTCGCCGCGTCTCTATCACTCGACAGCAGAAACACCACCGCGAACACCATCAGGCCTGCTGCTGCCGCACCCGCCCAGCGCAGCACGCTCCTGCCGCTCGTCCCGCTCCTACTATCGGCGCCGGTGACGGGCCGCTCTTCAGAGATGGGACGAGCCTCGAGCGGTCTCACCTCTTGCGCCGTCGACTGCTCGCCACCCTTCGCACCGGATAGGAGCCCCGGGACATCACGAGCCGCCTTCCAGCCTTGGAGAGCCTCCGAGTAGACCTGGTCGTCCGCGACCACGCGTCCCTCGCAAGCGAAGCGCCAAAGCTGCTCCCAGGTGTAGGGGCCAAAACGCTTTCCCTCTTTGAACAAGTACCACGCGGACATCAGGGCTCCTGCACTTATCCAACTCCATCGAGTCGGTTACTTGCCCACAAAGCTTGCAGCCTAGCACGGCATGACAAGCTCAAAAAAGACTCGTTCTTCTTGGATCCGTGCATGCCGCTTTGCGACATATTCGCCCAAAACCACGAACTCTGGGTTTAGCACCGGCGTGGGGCGTGTCCCGATGCCGTTTCGTGGTGTAGGATTGGCTTGATTGCTCTAGCGAGCACCACAGGGAATGACCGATGTTGAAGTGGACTACGCTAGCCGGATTACGATTCAGATACCTGCGCAGAGCAAAGGGATGAGGACGACTCTTGCGTTCCCACACCTGCCATGAACTGCGATTCGGCTTGCTCCTACTGGTGCAACGACTATTGACTACGACGCAGTCGTTGAACTCATGCCCGCTGGAAAGAACTCTTCGAGTTGCGCCTCTATCCTTTCAATCTCACTCGGATTCCCATGCTTGCGATGGATTCCTATATTCTTCTGGGATGAAGAAAAATCTAACGTCTCCGCGTCGCGAACATCACATGCCGGGATACCGATTGCCTCCAATACACCGCGCCGCACCTGCTCACTGCTAACGAACTCCTCGAATCGCACACACACGACACAATCTCTGTAACGACCTTTAGAGAGGTATTCGAAGAAATTATGGTATCGCTCCCTCGACTGCTTAATGAAGGTTTCCAAGTCGATCGGAGAAGGGGATTCTATCTTCTGGGAGACGAATTGATCGCGGGGATCGCGCACCACCGCAACGGCACTGCTTTGCGGAAGGAGTTCCAGCAAGTCGTATTCATAGGGTCGCAGAGAATTGTTGATTAGTAGGAACTCGCCATCATCCTTGTTCAGCGCCAGAATCCGGGCAAAGGCACGCTTGAGGGAGTCTTTGACACATTCTTCCGAACATTGCTCCGGCTCATCGAGATCCGTGAGTAGAGTAAGGCCTATAGCTGAAAGCTCGTCGATTACACCGTCGCCCTTTAGAACGTAGGCCAGCGATGCCTTCGGGGCATAAGGGTGCTTACGGTGGGGGGGAAGAACACCTAGCAGGGGCCAGGATACGAACTTTGCCACGCTGTCTCGAATGGACGAACCCTTGGAGGAAAGGATCTTCGTGGGACCATAAGAACCGAAAAAACAGCCAAGCTCTTGGGTCGTCAGGCCGGTGGAGACTCCCGGTAAAGCCTTCAAGTAATCACTCACCGCGCCCGACCCCGAGTAGAGAAAGCCCGAAACGAATACCGGCTTCGCCTGCGCGTGCGGCAAAGCAGGATACGTTCTGCGCGGCAATCCCGTCGAGCCTTGATGCCTGAAGTCAGCTACTGCTTGCAACGCCAACGCGACCGTGCGAGCCTCTTTCTCGGAACGTCCCCTTAAGAGCTGTGCGGCCTCCAGCAAAGTCTTTGCCTGACCAGACGAACCGGCGGTATTGGCCTCGTGGCTTAGGCGAACCAGATAGTCCGAGACCCATGCGCTCGTACGGCGACGAACTCGTCGTTGTTCGGCCTTATTCTTGCCTCCAAGACGACCGATATGCGCAGCTGCTTCCTCGAAGTTGCCGCTCTCGGCGAGAGTCACGGCAAGCTGCGCAATGCTGTCCGATCGCGGTTTCGCGGAAAGCCGATCTACCTCACTCCAAATCTCAGCGGCTCGCTTCCATTCCCTGAGGTTAGTCGCGATTTCCGCCAATAAGGTCTGTACCCGTATATCAGGCGCAGGCATTCCTACTTGGGCTGCCTCCAACTCCTTCTCGACTTCCTGCAGCACAACCCTGCGTTCCCAACGTCGGCTTTCGCTCTTCTCAATTTTCAGAGCTTCTCGCGCCTTTGCAACAATGTCGTCGATAGGGTCAGCCGTTTCCACGCGAAACAGTGTAAGAAAATGCCACCTTCCCCGCAAGACGGTTTCTCCATGCACAGATCGGAAGACTACCTGGCTGTCTCTCCAGAGTCCTTCCCCTCATCTTCACGTCCCCATTCAAACGCCCACTCTTCTTTGCCCAGCACGAACCAAAGCCTCGTCCGATCATCCAGGCTTCCTCTCCTCACCGAATGGAGACCTCTTGGAGTATGCTTGCACGAATCGGAGGAACACGCGCTGAGGTTAATATTCCAGGTGTAAACATTGCGCCCTAGGATATCATGTACAGCAAGTCGTAACGATGCTAACCTGCTTTCCTAACTACCTAGACATACTGCTGATTCCCCCTCCTCCTCTGTGATCCACCACGGACACGAGGCACCGGCCGCCAGTTTCCTCGGCAGGACACGGAATCGCAAAAAACTACCGACCCCCACACATTCTCCTTCACCATGAGAGTTGCCGAGGCCCGGATGACTACCAACACTACTAACGACGCTCCCGCAGTTTCAGTTGTAGTTCCAGTATACAATTCCGAACCTTACTTGGAACGTTGCCTTGACACGTTAGTCTCACAAACTCTCGACTCCCTAGAGATCCTCGTCGTTAATGACGGCTCCCCGGATGATTCTCAGACTATCATTGATCGCTATGCCGCCGCATATCCGGAACGCATACGACCACTAATAAAACCCAACGGCGGCCTCAGTGATGCTCGGAATTTCGGCGTTCAGCATGCCAAGGGTCGCTATATCGGCTTTATCGACTCCGATGACTACGTAGAAACAACGATGTTTAGCGACCTTTTCGAAGCTATACGTAGGACAGACAGTCAAATTGCCATAGGCCAATTCATTCATTATGGTCTAAACGGCAAAGTGACCACACAAGGGCATATGCCTTATCCTCCGGGTACAGTTTTCTCTGGAACTGAATTCCTCAAGCACAATCACGTAATGGTTGTTTGGAACAAGCTGTACGAAGCTTCTCTGCCTCGCCGCTTTCCTTTTCCCATCACATGGTTCGAGGACGTCGCTTGGACCCCCGTCGTGATGACACATGCAGAGCGCGTTTGTTATGTCGACAGACCTTGCTATCACTATATTCGTCGCGAAGGCTCCATTGCTTCCAGCCATGAAGACCCCAGAACTCTTCAGGGAATCACTGCCCTACAATATGCGCTGGATCATTGTGAGTCCACCAAACGTGATCATGTCGCTTACATGGCTGTCAATCGCCTTCTTTTCGAATCACGCGTACGACGCTGCTATGCCGATCGCTACCTGAGAACGATATCCGAACTCAAATCGCTCTTGGAAAACAACGACCTATTCAAAAACGACATAACGCTGTTCTCTCGTGCTCGCCGCTATTTATCCGACGAAATGGCGTTCATCCCAAAACGCTTCTACTACACAGTTCTAGATGACAGGGATCTATCGCATACGGAACAGAGTTGCTTACAGAGCTGGCGCGCTGATTTAGCCTACGGTGACGGCAAGATTGTATGCCTTAATAAAGATGTCTTACTGTCACCACGTTTCACTGAGATTCAACGACTGTGCCCCCCTGATACCAGCCTGTCCCATCTGGAACAGTACCTAAGACTGCATCACGTGCTCGAATTCGGTGGAATCGCGCTGGCTACGAATGTGAAGGCTAACTCATTCATTGCCCCACACCTATCAAACAGCGCCATTTTCGCCTTTGCCGATGGCAATGTGCTTCAATCCAGCCTGTTTGGCGCCGTAGCAGGACATGCCGTAATCGAGTCCATACGACGTCGCTTCCTGGAGCTTCTCCAGCAAGACGATCGACCGGACGACCTTCTTGCAGTTGCCATCACTTCCGTTCTGACGGGCCAGTATAATCTTGCCTTGGATGGCACAACACAGTTATTAGCCGATGGCGTACGAGTATTTAATCCCGGTATTTTTTCCGCACGTTATTCCAGCTACAATGTTACCGAGATTATTCCCACACAGCCACGCTATTCCCCGCAAGGCAAGCCGGAGGTCCGACTCTACGAGACCCAATATGTTGAAAACCTTCTCAACTATAGGCAAAGCGATCGCCAAAAGGCGGCTTCCTTAAAGCGCTCGCTGGCGAAAGAGCGAGCAAAGACAAGAGCCCTTAAGAAACGGGCTCGAGCACGCATTGCCTATCAACTCCCAAGAAGTCTGGATAAATCAGCAACGGTCAAAAAGGCTTTGACCCTCGGCTCACGGCTGAAGCAGTTGAGCAAAATACGAGCTCGTATGCGTACGGACGAACACTTCAACCGACGCACACAGTATGCACGCTTTCTCGAGAAATACGAAGTAAGTCATAACCTGGTTCTTTTGGAGTCGTTCTACGGCCGAGGAATGCTCTCGAGCCCGCTTGCTTTATTCCGAGCCTGGTCTCGTCGTTCCGATTTCGAAAAATACAGGTTTGCCTGGGTCCTCGATAAGCTCGAGAATCACACAGACATGATACAAAGTGTTACGGCCACTACACCCAATGTATTCTTTGTCGAACGAGGTTCACTCGACTATTTCCGTGTATTAGCTACAGCCGGATTACTCATCAATGATGTTACTTTCTTTTTTGATTTTATCAAACGTCCTGAACAACTTTATGTCAATACCTGGCACTCGATAACAGTAAAGACGCTTGGTTACGATTTACCGAACCGTCCTCTCGATCAAAAGAACGTAATTCGCAATCTCCTCTCTACTGACATACTGCTCGCACCCAACGACTTCATGCGCGACAAGGTCTTTCTCGGTGCGCACCGAATGCATGATATCTTTCCCGGTACAATCGTTCGCGATGGCCATCCGAGGAACGATCTCACCCTTAACACACCTTACGACCATGTAGCGCATCTCTTGTCCCAGACCGGTATCGCTTTTGATCCCAACAAGAAGACGCTCATATATGCTCCCACCTGGAGGGGCACCGACGTACATAATCCTACTGATAATGTCCAAGAGTACGGAGATGTCCTTCATGCTCTTCAACAAGCCGGCACTCTTGAACGGTATAACGTATTGCTTCGACTGCACCAGGCCTCGCACGATCTTGTTAGGGGGACTCCATTCGAAAGATATGCTATTCCTCCGACAATAGACGCTAATGAACTTTTATCCGCGGTCGACGTCCTGATTACGGACTATTCGAGCATTGCATTCGACTACTTATGCACAGGTCGTCCTGTACTTTTCTATATGCCGGACCTTTCGACGTATGAAGAATCTCGTGGCATTTACTTCTCTCCCGAAGAGTTGCCCGGACCGTGCTTTTATGATCTTTCAAGCCTGTCGGAAGCTGTTTCGAAGCTTGACGCGATACGCTCCGATTGTGCCGAGAAGTACGACTGCGTTCGCACTTGGGCCTGTCCAAATGACGACGGTCGCGTAAGCGAGCGCATTCTCGAAAACATCATCCAGGTCAAGGCTAGCCGTAACAAGCCAGCCGGAACCCTTACGTCCAAGCCTCGATTTCTTTTATTCGCTGGCAGCCTGCGCAAGCCTGGCCTCTTGGACTGGCTTAATGCTACCCTATCCAACCTAAATCTTTGCGATTCCGATGTCACCCTTCTAGTCACAGATTATGGCCATAAAGACGTCAATCGTACAGTTAGAGAACTGCTGTCTCGGGGCGTGCGAGTAGTCGGGCGCTCACTTCATACGGTATTCACTGAACGAGAGCGATACGAACTATCTATTCTAGAGTCACGCCTGCGAGTTCTCAACTCCAGCAGAGTGCTGCAACGTGCCTTTCAAAGAGAGTGGCGGCGATGTCTAGGTGATGCACGTTTCGATGTAATAATCAATCTTGACGACACATCCCGGTTTTTCGTCTCTCTTCTCGCCCACGGAAATTCTACGCTAAAGCTGATTCGCTCCAGCGACTCGCGTGCCGTGCACGACGGCTACGACAATACCTTTGTCACCAACGCCGAACTACGCACTATACTATCAGGTTGCGGCGTTATTCCCGACACCTCATCAAGCAGCGCGTCCGATGTCGCGGATGAGCCTTCTGTATCCCAATATCCTGACAATGAAATGCGTAAGGCTTCCGATGTAAGCTAACAAGAGCCATCGAAACCGCAGCACGTTATTTCCCGGTTGCATCACTGCGCGAAATGTCAAGTCCAACTATCGCCAGCGATACCTGTTCATCGGACCGCCCCGTCAAAGAGTTTCGCAAATTTCATTCAGCATCTTCACGAACTCTTGATTTTTACTGAAGGTGGCGTCATACGAACCGTATATACGGGACACCATCTCCCGTTTTGCATTCTTGAGTGCCGTACTAGGTATTCGCCCGACCCTTATGTCGGCATTACCGTACCGAAGCAGCGAGGCGAAGAATGGTGATTCCGCGTCTAAATTCACAACTACGTTGAAATGTGCATGACCGAAGCATCTTACCCATTCACGTTCAAACGCTCTACGCAATACCCTGTCTCGTAACAATACAGGAGTTCCGACATCAAGCACAGATAACAGGTAACGCTCAAGCGGCGTAAATGAGGTGTCACTAGACCAAGTCATCACATGCGCACCCATGGTGCTAAGCTCTTTAACGCATTCATGCACCTCGGGACGATCTGCTTTTGTGGTCAACACCCAAACCTCCCAGCAATCCGATCCGAGAAGCGATGTCAAGCCATGAAGCTTATCAACCATCGCTTGTTCATCGAGACCTCCCGCGTTGAACAGGAGGCTCTTACGTTCACTACGGATCCTGCCCTTTGTAACAGGAACACTCACCCCCTCCAGAACGTGCTCCAAGACTCGCCTGTCGAGCAAAGCCGAATCATCATCGTTGCCGGCACATTCGTTTCGCCGCTCAACAATAACTGTCACTTTTCCTGCACATACAACCGGAACCTCACTCCTGCCTTCTACCTCCCTCTTATCCTCCAGCGCCTTACTGCAGACAAGAACATCACACGCAAGCAACGAACGCATCTCCGACCAATGACGCTCCGCGACATCTCCAAAACTAGACAGCAGTTTCACTCCATTGGTGTGTATATAGGTTTGCTCTGAACGTTTAATATAATAACCCGGTAACGCATCGTCTGATATCACGAACCTCGCTTGAGCTAGCAGCCGCAAGTGCTCTCGACTGTTTCTTGCCACAAACTCAACGTTGGCATATTGCGCTTCGAACCCACCGATTACTTCGTTTCTTCTGGCATGGTCATCAAGCACCCATACGAAATCGTATTTTCTAAAATCCTCTCTCTGAGCCCACGCGGCGAATAGATTCCGTGTTGTCCCCGAAGCTCCTTGACCTCTCCCTGCCTCCAGCAACACCAGATTTTTTGTGACTGATAATTTTTGCAGATCAGAGGCGTATTTCGTACGTGATCCAATAGCTGGATCTTCCAAAACACTTCGCCTAGAAGAATGAAGCGACTTGATTGCCTTAGGAAACGATCTTAGGCTGCTATTCGGCCGCAGATAATGTGGCAAACTAGGTAGACGCGACGCAAGCCGCCATCTTGCCAGCCCCTTGATACCCGACAACTCCTTCTCGACCACCGCAAGACGTTTGCGCAACGCGACACTTTCTAAACGTGCCTGCTCCTTAGCCGTCAGTAACTCTCGGATATATGCTGTACGACAAACTTCACCCTGCCGCATTTCCTCCTTCGACATAGTCTCTGTATCCGGCACTTCTTCCGTAACATTCAAGTCTGTCGTTAATCGAGAACAGAAGACACCGGCCTCGTGAATCACCACCCCCTCTTTCAAGATCCGGGTTCTTCTCTGCTTCTCGGCGCCATACTTGTTAATCAGGCAATGCCCGATGGCCTTACTCAATGGGTCAGGCTCCTCTGTATTCGCAGCCAGAAGCCGCATATACCAGTCATGCACCTCCTCGACAGCTGGATGACCGGCCGTGCCGCCAAGCACTCCTCCGTGGAATGCTTCACTCTTCCAATCGGGGGCATGCGAAAACAGTGCGCCGCAGATAAGATGTGGCGCTATGAATCCGTGCCCCATCATATTGGTCCTAATAGCAACTCCACCATGCTGCATAACTCGACGTAACGCAAAGTAATCTCCAACTAAACTCCACTTCCCGGAATTGTACAGCTCACGGATCCTTACGTTCTCGTTTATATCGCAGTTGCTTTCGTCCAGACGGATCACCTCGCCATCTGAATGTGTCAGTTGTAGGCTCCAACTATCCACGCAAGCTTTCTGCACCCGAGTAAATGGCCGATCTCCGAAATGCGAATAATAAATGCGCTTGGGAATAACCCTAAAGCCTTCGATTAAGCGAGTGACTGACCGCAAAAGATGATCATCGTTCAACACGAATGGGTTATCACGCAGTAGTGACGCTATGTCGTTCAGTCGAGTCGCATATCTGTCCGCATAACCGGGACGTATGCGCATTTCGAACAACAAACGACGAGCTGCCATGTATGCAACTACATTTCGATTGGCCGCGTCACATTTATCCAATGCGTAACTAAGCGCGTGCAAGCCTTGCAAGGTTCTTGGATCCTCCTGGCTGGATGCAATTGACCCGTCTCGCCTCACCCAATGATATAGAGGCTGCTTCACGTAACAGGTTCGTCGCGCTCGACTCATGATTACAGGTGTCCAGGCAACGTCCTCAAACCATATGACGGGAAACTGCACTGCCTCGATTAAGCTTCGTGAATAAAGCTTGTTCCACACCACCATGATGTTGTTGCGCAGCAGGAAGTCCCTTCCTGCAACGACATCGTCTTCACTGAAGGGAATCGCAGGCCTAACATCGGTCTTACCGTTCATCTTGTGATGAAAAAACTGGCCGATTGCAATATCGCAGTCGTTACGACGTGCTGCCTCATAGAGCCTTTGGTACATATCTGGCTCTACGTAGTCATCGGAATCCACGAACCCGATGTACCTACCTCGAGCGTGTCTGACACCGAAATTTCTAGCATCACCGATACCACCATTTTTCTTTATTAGAGGTACAACACGAGAATCATCCGCAGCAAACCTATCAATAATTCTTTGAGAGTCGTCAGGCGAGCCATCGTTGACTACTAAAATCTCTATTTTACGAAGAGACTGATGTATTAGGGATCTAAGGCACTTTTCCAGAAACGGCTCTGTGTTATAGACTGGCACAATGACCGATACTGCCGGTATACCGGCCTCTTCAGCATCTACACTATAAGTCTTGACTGAGATCGACGGTATCATATTTGAGCTATTGCGCCGTGCCGGTGCAGAAAAAGGGGTGAAGAATCTGTCTGGAGTCTAACCGGGTCTCTACGGCAAAGATCGGCCAGGATTTCCTGTTGCTATCGTCGCCATGGATACTGTCGCTCCCATCCCCAGGCGTGCGCCACTATCGTGTTGATATCGGAGAACTGGGGTTGCCACCCTAGAACACTCTTTGCCGTGCTTGATTCAGCTACCAATCTCGCGGGATCCCCCTCTCTCCTCGGTGCGTCTACTGTCTCGATCGATCGACCGGTAACCTTGCGCGCCGCCTCGATCACTTCGTCAACCGAGTAACCCTGTCCGTTGCCAAGATTGAATGCGGCGCTCGCACCGGCGGAATCCAAGTACTTCAGAGCAAGATCGTGAGCATCAACCAGGTCAGTGACGTGGATGTAATCGCGAATACAGGTTCCGTCGGGGGTATCGTAATCTCGACCGAATACCGTGATGGATGGACGGCGGCCAGAGGCAGCCTGCAGGATCAACGGCAAGAGATGCGTTTCCGGTTCGTGGCGCTCACCCAATTCTCCGTCAGGATCGGCTCCAGCGGCGTTGAAATATCGAAGAGAGACAGACTTCAGCCCATAGGCCCTATCGAAATCCTCGAGTATCTGCTCCAACATCCACTTTGAGCGCCCATACGGATTGATGGGCCTCTTTGGATGGCTCTCGTCGATGGGAACATAATCCGGATCTCCGTAAACGGCCGCCGTGGATGAAAAGATGAACTTGGATACCCCTGCTTTCACCATGGCTTCCAGCAAGCAGAGCGTGGCCGCGAGGTTATTGGCGTAATACTTGGCTGGCTGTGTCATCGACTCGCCGACCTGAATGAACGAAGCAAAGTGCATTACGGCATCGATGGAATGCGTCTCGAACAATTCGGCCACTGCATTGGCGTCGGCGATGTCGAGCTCCAACAGATCCGCCGCCCTAACAGCGTCGCGGTGCCCAGTCGAAAAGTTGTCCACAACCACCACGCGGCGGCCGGTGTCCAAAAGATGTTTCACCATGTGTGAGCCGATATAGCCGGCGCCGCCGACCACCAAAATCTTCATATCCTGCCTTTCGCTTGTGGGACGCGGAAGCCACACGATACGCCTGCAAAGGTCGTAAATCGTGAGATGAATGCTGAGAACCCCACCTACCCGGCCCAACGACGCCAGTCAATCCCTTGAAGTCACTCGGCTTCGCGCTTTAGGAGTTTCGTTTGCCACTCGAGGTCACTGGATCCCATTTGGGGCTACCGTCACAAGTCGCACCTTGCGTGTTTGGATGACGAGGTCGAGGCGTTGCTCGTGAAGTGGTCGATGCTGCTGCGAAAGCAGGTTTTCGGATGCACTACGGTGAATAACCGTAGAAAAAAGCACTGATATTGCGTAGCCTAACCAGATTCCAATAAGTTATCGGATCGAGTACCAATCGACCGTTTTTCAAATGAATGACGCGGGCGGCGAGCCAATCAGGGCTCCGCCCGTTCGTACAAGATCGCGGCTGGACGTAAGCACGGCGCCCAACATGTACCTCGGCCGCGAGGAGGAAGCTTATGATGCAAGCGTTTGATCCAGTCAGAGTCGGCAGGCTCGTGTTCACCGGTTCGCTCGCTGCGGCCTTCTTTTTGCTCGGCGGCTGCGATTTCAGCTTCTCCTTCGGGACCGACAGCATCGACCGCGCGGGCAAGGAGGTGGACATCAGCACAGCCCCCGTGACCGATATCTCGTCTACCGGGGCGCAAACAGGCGGCCGGGTCTCGATCAAGGAAGAGGTGGATGTGGGCGCGCGAGGTGTCGTGTGGGCAACGCGGCAGGATCCTTCGATAGAGTCCAACGAGGGCCTGACGCGCGAGGGCACCGGAGAGGGCAGCTTCACCAGCCGTCTCGGAGGCCTGCGCCCGGGAACGCAGTACTACGTTCGATCGTATGCCGCGGGCGGGTTTGGCGTTGCATACGGCGACGAGATCGCGTTCCAAACCGCCGGGGATGAGGTCGAACCGGAGGCACCGGCGCGCGAGGTGGCCGTGGACACCCTGCAAGAGGAAGAAGAGGGGCCGCGGGACGGAGACCCCAACACCGTCGCCGACGTCGACGGCAACGTCTACCGAACGGTGGTCATCGGCGACCAAGAGTGGATGGCGGAAAATCTTCGCACATCCCGCTTTGCCAGCGGAGAAGAGATAGAGAGCTTCGAACGCGAGTTTGCGTGGCGCACCAACGCAGACGAGGAGCAGAGACCGGCAAGGGCTGTTTACGACAACGACAGTGACAACGCACCCCTATACGGAATGATGTACAACTGGTTCGCGGTCGGCGCCGACGCCGGCTTGTGTCCCGAAGGCTGGACCGTGCCCACCAGTGAGGACTGGGAAGAGCTGATACAGTTCGTCGGCGGGCAGTCGGAAGGCGGAGCGCTGAAGAGTGACAGGATCAAGCCCGACTCACCGCGGCCGGCTTGGCCGGAGTGCACGGTAGCCAGCATCTGCGCCGATCTCGAGTTTTCGAACTCCAGCGGCTTCTCGGGTCTGCCGGGCGGTTACCGGCGCTCCGATGGTCGTTTCGAGAGCCGAACCACACAGGCTTACTGGTGGTCCGCCTCGGAGCATGGCGACAGACATGCCACGACTTACGGTCTTACCTTGTTCGGAGCTGACATCGGAGCCAGTCAGCGACCGAAAGCGAAAGGACAGTACGTGCGTTGCGTGCGGTCGGCCGAGCGGGCCGACGTGAGCTTGCCAGAGCTGGACACTGGTCGGCTGGCGCTCGGTAGAGACATGGGTTTGCCGTTTGACACGGCGGTGCTGCAAGTGGAAGTCACTGATGACGGGGGCGCCGGCGTCACTGCTCGGGGCGTCGTGTGGGGAACCTCTCCGGGGCCCACCTTGGATGATCACGAGGGATCCACCACTGAAGGAAGCGGCCTCGGCGAGTTTAGAGGAACTATGAGGGAACTCGAACCCGTCACCACCTACTATGCAAGGGGTTACGCAACCAACCAGGCGGGTACTTTCTATGGTGAAGACCAGCGCTTCACCACCGAGGGAGATCCGGACGAGGGTGAAGCGGCGCCAAAGCCCGAGGAGGAAGCCGAAGCGAAGCCGGAAGAAAGAACCGAGGCCGAGCCCGAGAAGGAAACCGACGCCGAGTCCGAAGAAAAAGCCGAGGCCGAGCCGGAAGAGAAAGCTGAAGCGGAGCCGGACGAGAAACCCGAGGAGGATAAGGTCGGCGAGCAGCCTCGGCCCGAGCCTTCGCGCACGAGAGAAGCCCCCGCGCAAAGAAGAGCGCCGGCAGGCCCAAGTGATCGCCGGGGTGCCCCGGACTCCTCCGGAAGACGCTAGCCCACACCGCGTGGGTCCATCCCCGCAATGCCCGCGCGGTTCGCGCTAGCCCACACCGCGCGGGTAAAACTCGGTCGCATGCCGGCGATGTCCTCTAGTCATCCGGAGCCCACACGTTTGCCAGGCAGCAAGGCAGTGGATGCGCCTGCTCCGCGAAATGCTGTTGCGGAAGCGCTCTCGCCTGTTTAGCTATACCCATGCAATAGCAACGCATCCCCTGGCCGATGGAGGCCACATGTGCGGTATTGCGGGTATTCATGCGGGAGGCGGTCGACCTGTACCTTCAAGCCTGCTGCTCGATATGGCGGGAGAGTTGAGGCACAGAGGCCCAGACGGTGTCGGCCTTTATCTCGACGACTGCTTCGGAATGGTCAACACACGCCTCTCCATCATAGACATCTCGGGAGGCGACCAGCCGCTGGGCAATGAAGATGGTCGGTTCTGGGTGATGCAAAATGGGGAGATCTACAACTTTCCAGAGCTTACCGCTGAGCTCGAGTCATTGGGACATTGCTTCTCCACTCGTTGCGACACCGAGGTTTTGGCTCACGCCTTCGAGGAATGGGGATCGGAATGTCTGAACAGACTGAACGGAGAGTTCGCCTTTGCTCTCTGGGACCGCAAATCCCGCGAGCTATTTTTAGCCCGCGATCGTTTCGGCATCAGGCCCTTGTACCTTGCCGAACTGAGTGGCGATCTTTGTTTCGCCTCGGAGATAAAGGCCCTTCTTCGGCATCCCAAGGCAAGACGAGAGATAGACCCGGCCGCCCTCACGGAGATCTTCACCCTCTGGACCACTCTGCCCCATCGCTCCGCCTTCCTGGGAGTTCGCGAGCTACCCCCCGGCCACTTCATGGTCGTACGCCCAGATGGATCATCAAAGATGACCAGGTGGTGGGACTTGCCGTTTTGCGCGCCCGAGAAGACCCTCGATTGCACTAGCGGTGAAATGGCCGAGCAGGTGTCATCGCTTCTCGACGACGCAACACGTATACGGCTCCGGGCTGATGTGCCGGTGGCGGTCTACGTAAGTGGCGGGCTGGACTCGTCGATCACCACGGCACTGGCTAGACGCCATACGAGCCTAGCCCTTCAGGGTTTCGGCGTCGGTTTCTCGGATAAGCGCTACGACGAAAGCGCTCATCAAGTAGCGATGGCAAAAGCGCTGGGAGTACAGCTAGAGAGAATCCGCATCGATGGCACGGACATCGCTCGGGTCTTCCCGCGAGTTATCGAGCTTGCGGAATGCCCGGTGCTGCGAACCGCACCTGCTCCATTGCTGCACCTGTCGAGCTTGGTGCGCAATTCCGGTTTCAAGGTCGTACTCACCGGCGAAGGAGCGGACGAGCTGTTCGCCGGCTACAATATTTTTCGAGAGACCATGATCCGTCGTTTCTGGTCCCGGCAGCCCTCCTCTTCCCGGCGCTCGGCGCTCCTAACCCAGCTCTACCGGTATTTACCGCGATCTCTTTCGGAGAGCGGTCCCTTCATCAAATCGTTCTTCGGAGCAGGACTCCAGGACACCGAAGATCCCCTCTACAGTCATCGAATTCGTTATCGCAACACCGCCCGCTCGCTACGACTCCTTCGGGAAGAGGTGCTCGAAGCCGCACGCCCATATGGCGATCCGGAGGAGACGCTAATCGCTGATCTGCCGGATTACTTCACGAGCCTTGGAAGCTTGAGCCGCGCCCAATACATAGAGATCCACACCTTCATGCAAGGCTACCTGCTCCATTCCCAAGGAGACCGCATGCTAATGGGCAACTCCGTGGAGGGCCGCTTCCCGTTTCTAGATTATCGGGTGGCCGAGCTGGCTGCCCGCATACCCGAACGCCTACGCTTGCGGGGCATCCGCGAAAAGCATCTGCTTCGCAAGGCAGCGGATGGGCTAGTCCCCAAAGAGGTAGCGGAACGCGATAAACGCCCATATCGCGCGCCTATCGTGGCGGCCTTCATGCGGCCGGGAGCCCCGGACTACGTGGAGGAGTTGCTCGCGCCGGCCGCGATCGAAGACGCTGGCATCTTTTCCTCGAGCGCAGTTGAACGACTTGTAGCGAAGTGTCGCCGGGACAGCGTCAACATAAGTGAAACCGACGAGATGGCGCTGGTCGGAGTCCTATCGACCATGCTGCTTCACCTTAATATGGTAGCACGCCCAATGCTAGCTCCGCCCGCGCAGCCAACAAAAGTAGTAGAAGGCGACTTGCTGCACGAAACCCTTCCAGGACATGCGGCACCCTAACAGTTGACTTGAAGACGCCGACCGCCTCGAACTCACGGGATTCTAAATGAGAAAGAGGCCTCCATGGGCAAGCAGCACCCTCCAGCCGAATCAATGCTTATTAGGCACACATGCGCGAGCCTCCCCAAGATAGACTTCGAGACGAGAACGAAAGGCCGATTCAGGGCCAGCGGGACTTTGTCCTTTACTGGATGGTAGCGAGCCGGAGAACCCGTCATAACTTTGCAATGGATCGGGCCGTGGCGTGGGCCGTGAGGCTACGCCGACCACTGGTGGTACTGGAAGCACTGCGTTGCGACTACCCATACGCCAGCGAACGCATTCACCGCTTCATACTCGAAGGGATGGCCGACAACGCGCGGTCCCTGAAGTCGAAGCCGGTCCTCTACCATCCCTACGTGGAGACGGCGCGGGGGGCGGGTAAAGGCTTGCTGGCAGCTCTCGCGAAGAGCGCCTGCATCATCGTCACCGATCGCTTCCCCGCCTTCTTCTTGCCGAGGATGCTGAAGACCGCCGCCGCCAAGGTGGACGTGCGACTTGAATCGGTGGACGGAAGCGGCCTCCTTCCTCTCTCCGCATCCCCAAAGGCATTCGCTCGCGCACACGACTTCCGGCGCTATCTTCATCGAGAGCTGCCCCACCACCTCGCCGAATTTCCCAAGGCCTCAGCCCTTTCCGGAGTGGACTTGCCTCGGCTGAAACACCCGCCGGATGCCATCCGCCGCCGCTGGCCCCCGGCGCCGCCCAACCTTCTCAAAGGCACCGGACTCGAGAAACTTCCCCTGGACAAAACAGTGCCTTCCGTCACCCTTCGAGGAGGGATGGAGTCGGCCAAGACCACCCTGAACGAGTTTCTTGAACGAGGATTACCGGCCTACGCCGAGGGCCATAGCCATCCAGACGCCGAGGCGACCAGCGGCCTCTCCCCCTACTTGCATTTTGGTCACGTAGGAAGCCATCAGATCTTTTCAGCTCTCCTCGATCGGCTTGACGGGTCGATGGAACGCATTGGACGAAGCGCGGAGAATTGGTGGGGACTGGGCCCGAACGCCGAGGCGTTTTTCGACCAGCTCGTGACCTGGCGTGAGCTGGGGTTCAACTTCTGCGCCCTCCGCGACGATGCCGACCGCTATGCCGGGCTACCCGTCTGGGCCCGGGACACTCTCGAGAGACATAAAAAGGACCGCCGCCCGAATCATTACGATTTCCCTACCCTAGCGGGCGCGCGGACCGACGACGCGCTGTGGAACGCAGCTCAACGTGAACTGCTCGCCACCGGTCGCATCCACAACTATCTGCGCATGCTCTGGGGCAAAAGGGTCATCCAATGGACCCGAGAGCCCGAGGAGGCCTTTCGGCTACTCATTCGGCTCAACGACACCTACGCCCTGGATGGCCGCGATCCCAACTCCTACAACGGCATCGGCTGGGTATTCGGTCGTTATGACCGGCCTTGGCCGGAGCGGCCAATATTCGGGAAGGTGCGATACATGACCAGCGCCAGCACGCGCCGAAAGCTCCACCTATCTCGCTGGCTCGCCCGATACTCGGACACCTGAATACCCCGAAGCCAGCAGGAGAATATCAGGTCGTCTTATCACTGCCGCGGAGGGGCATCGATGACCACTCGAGAGGCCGGCACATCCCCCTCCGGAGATCGACTGCGAGGTCGATCGTGCTGAGCGGCCCGGGCACGCAGGTCGGACACGAACCTGGAGATGTCATCCTCGAATGAGGCCGTCCCATGTGGGCTTTGCGCCCTGGCCCAGCGAGCCCGCTCGGCCCAAGCACGCGCTCTGGCCGCACCCATTTCCTGGCCCGCCATGAACCAAAGCAGAATAGCAATCACAAAAACCATCGGGCCGATCCATATGGCGGACAAAGCCAAGAAAACCGCCAGCACACGGGCCAGGCGACCGGCGATCAGCGTGGCGCGAAGGTATCCCAAAGTGCCGGCCAGCCATGCTCGAAGCATTCGCCCGCCGTCCATGGGAAGTGCCGGAAGCAGATTGAAAACACCCAGCACTAGGTTGATCGAGGCCAATACACCCAAAACCCCAACGCCGGTGACCGTCCAGGCCATCAGCGAAAACGAGCCGATGGTAATGCTGGTAGCCGGTCCCGCCGCTGCTATTAGGAGCTCCTGCCGCGGAGCCGGGTGGCCGGCCATGCGGGCCATGCCCCCGAAGGGAAGCAGCGTAATGCCAAGAATGGGTACTCCAAAGTAGCGGGCTACTACCGAGTGTCCCAGCTCATGCACGAGCACCGAAGCAAACACCAAAGCAAGGAGGCCGACCATCTCGATCCCGCCGAACAAACCGGCCAAGAGGAGCAACACCAAGAATGTCAGGTGAAGCTCGACCGGGAAGCCGAGAATACGGCCAATTTTAATGGACCCGCGCATATGTTGAAGGTAAACCCTTTCAGGCAGCTTGCAATCTCATCCGTTCCGGAAGACCTCTTTCACCTTGCCCTAGCTCCCGCAGCGCGAGTGGGCGAGGCCCGGAGCGCCTCCAGTCTCGCCGAAGCCTCCCGCCAATCTTGCTCGGCCTCCGCGACCTCCACTGTAACACTCTCCAGCTCCTGCCTGGCAAGGACTAGTGGCTCCTCGTACTCTTCCGCTTGAGCCTGGAATCTTTCTAGTCGCAGGCGGCGAGGCGTGCTCTCGCCTTGAATGGTCCGCGCTTTCAGTAGCTGCACCTTTGCGTCCAAGTAGTGAGCCTTGCACCTTGTATACTTCAGGCTTGCCGCGGCAAGCTCGACTCGGCGCTGGGCTAGAATGGTCTTTCGCCTTCGCTCCTCCATGCGAGCAGTGCTTACGGCCTGTCGATCCTCGGAGGATTGCACCGCCCGCGCGTCGCCGCCCCTGCGCGATATTTCCACCCTGGCCTCGGACTGTTCATGCTCCGAACGCGCGACCTCGAACTCCGCCCGGACGACGCCAAGGCTCTCTCGAGCATCGATAACGGCTCTCTCGGCTGCAATCTCGTCCTCTAGCGCGGAATCGCGGGCGGCTCTAGCCTCGCTTAGCTCTTCCATCTCTCGAGGAGAAAGATCATCCAGCAAGCCGTCGTCGACGCGAAGATTCGGCCCCCGAGCGCATCCTAGGGCGAGTGCGATGGAGAGCAAGAACAAGGTAAGGCGGGATAACACCACTGGGATCTCCCTCTTGGGGCCCATAAATGATAGTAACACGTGATTTCTGAAGACGCAGGAAACAATGATGCACTTCCAGGTGTCAAGATAGCTGCCGCTTTCATTGCGGCTGCTTTAGCAGCGCTATACGATGTGAGACCATGACGATACTATTGACCGTGCTGGCCTTCGCGGGGCTCATCATTTTTCACGAGCTGGGGCACTATGCGCTCGCTCGCTGGTGCGGAATGAGGGTCGAGCGATTTTCGGTCGGCTTCGGGCCGGTTTTGGCTCGAAAGCAAGTCGGGGAGACCGAGTGGGCCGTATCGGCGCTACCTCTGGGAGGTTATGTCAAGATCGCTGGAATGGATCCTACCGAGCAACATGATGATCCCAGGGCTTACATCAATAGACCCCCTTGGCAGCGACTACTTGTAATAGGCGCCGGTCCAGCAGCCAACTACGTCCTTGCAGCCATTCTTTTCGCCGTGGTGCTCATGATGGGTCCCATGGTCGTTGACACATCCAAGGCACAGATAGGACAGACCATACCGGGGACCCCAGCGGCCGAGGCAGGGCTGGACCAGGGAGACCGCGTACTCGCCGTGGACGGCGACCCCATTCCCGACTGGCCGAGCTTCCAGAGCGCCATCCAGCAACGTCCAGGGAAAGAGACTGCCCTCACAGTCGAGCGCGACAAAGAGACCCTGGAACTCCTCATCGTTCCGAATGCCGCCGAGTTCGAAGGCCGAACGATCGGACAAGTAGGCGTAGTGCCTTCGAGCAAGAGATCGGAAGGGCTGCCGTTTGGCAGGTCCGTCGTAGGGGGCTTCGTTCATACATGGGATTGGAATGTTCGAATCATTCAGGCTCTACGAAATCTCTTCGCCCCCGAGGTCGAGCTTCAAGGACCGGTAGGCATCATCCGAGAGACGAACAGAGCCGCCGAAGAAGGCATCGTTCCCTTTCTGCTCTTGGTGGCCGTCATCTCGGTTCACCTCGCACTCTTCAACTTGCTTCCAATCCCGGCACTAGACGGCGGCAGGCTGGTCTTCTTGTTTGCCGAGGCGGCGCGCCGCAAACCCATCAACGCCCGAATAGAGCTAACTGTTCATGCCGTGGGCTTCATTCTGCTGTTGAGCCTCATCCTAGTAGTCACCTTCCGAGATGTAGGAAGGATTTGGGGAGGCTGAACTTCACAGAATCTTGCGTGCTTCTCGGTGGGCGACTCCAGCCTCGTCGAACTCTTCACCAACGAGCCGATATCCGCTCTTCTCGTAAAAACCCACCGTCGGTAGCTGGGCATGAAGCTTGATGCCGTCGAGACCCGACCGCCTCGCCTCGTTCTCCAAATGTTCGAGGATGCTCTTTCCGACACCGAGGTGCCGGCTGGCGGTCAGCACCGCCATTCGGCCAATCTGGCCCCAGCGGCCTTGCTCACCATTGGGAGGCTCTGGAAGCTCGACCAAACGGCCGGTACCCACAGCGTGTGGGCCATCCCATGCCAGCACGTGGTAAGCACGGGCATCCTCGACATCGCGCTCGAACGACTCCGGGACAGACTGCTCCTCTATGAACACGACCTCTCGAATGGCTAGGGCGGCGTGGAAATCACCCGGGTCATTCTCCACATCAAAGTGGGTTATGTGGATTTTATCTTCGGCCATTGCGCGAGAGGATAGCCATAGCACCGAAAAGGCGCAAACATCGAGACGACCGCAAAGAAAAAACGGCGAGCCTTACTCTCGAGTTTCATCGCGGCTCGCCTCATCGAAAAAGTCTAGGCGCCACCCGGATTCGAACCGGGGATAAAGGTTTTGCAGACCTCTGCCTTACCACTTGGCCATGGCGCCGAATGCACGGATATCTAGCAACCGGCAAGGGAGGAGGTCAAGGTCATCCTTCATCAGCCTCCTGGTTCTCCTCGTCATCCGGCTCACCCGACTCAATCTGAAGCTCCTCCAGCATCGACCCCAAGAACGGAAGCAAGCGCCTTGGATCCATGCGCTCGAGCCCTATGGCGTCAAAGGAAATCTCCCACTCCTCATCGCATGGAAACCCCGTTTCACACGCCAACAGTTCCGCGCTTTCTCCAAAATAGGAGTCTTCCTTATGGGTCTGCATCCATTCGGGAGCAAAAAATCCCACGGAGGCTATGACCCAGGCCCCAGCCAAAGCACCCGTGAGAGCGGCAACTACGCCTCCACTCAAATGGTCAAGCCACCTAAGGCGCAACCACACCAAACCTCGATGCAGAAGCCACCTAAACAACTGAACGAGCAGAAAAACAGACACGAACACCGCGAGATGACCAAGCAGGGACGCCCACACAGCCTCGGGCAGCAGTACGTCGCACACAACCGGCCCAAGAGTAGCCGCCGCCAACACTCCAGCCACAAGCCCCACCAACAAACCTATTTGCCACAGCAAACCGCGCCAAAACCCGAACAACACCGGCGGAATTATGCAGACACAAAGTATTACGTCAGCGAGGTTCACCTGGGCAGTATCCCCCCGGAACCGTGCATGGGCAAGAATGACGCCAGGTCCAGTCCACTGGCGGCCAACTCGGCCTCCAAACCCTCTATCTCTCGCACCAACGCCCTGCTAGCCTCCCGCGAAGCGCTATAGGTGACGCTTACGCTTTGGCCACACAACGCGACTTTCAAGGAGAGCAATCCCAGCTCGTTCGAACGTACGCTGATCCACGTCGACCTGCGAGACACGGCGGCCTCCACCACTGCCCTGGCCGTCCTTGCGGCCAGCGATCGAATGGGCCCGGAAAGTCTCCCCCCGCCTGCCTGGCAGGTAGGAATCAAAGCCGCCGGCTGTCCGTGGTCGAGAAACGTCGTGAGATCTATGAAAGCCGCGGGTGGTGGAAAGCAGTGCTCCACCACACATATCGACTTCGCCTGATCGGCGGAATTAGGCGTAGGAGTCTCCTTCTCCAAATAAACGACCTGTCTGGAAAGAAGCTCCTCGGGATCGGCGTCCGCGAAAGTCATGGCCACCCCCAAGTGCTTCTCGAAGCTCTTGACGAGCCGCGCCGTTGCAGGCTCGGCACACTGGCTTGCCGTTCTCTTGAAAGCATCGGAGCCTGTTTCCTGTAAAGGAGCGGCACAGCTACAAGAGCTCATCGGGCCTCTCCTCGTTACCCTGGTCTCGGCTGCGATAAGCTGCCTTGTTCTCATCTCGAGGGTCCGGGGCAGACGGTCCCTTCCTCGCCCCCAACCTTCCTTTTCGGGGATTAGATCGGAAGCGGTTCTTTCGCTGGGCGAGGAAGAGGACATCGTCCAATGTCGAGCGAACCGACAGGTCGGTAGGCTCCACCGAAATAGCCCACCTGGCAGCCGAGAGAGCCGATTCGACATTCTCGTCAAGAAGATGGACCGCGCACAAACCGAGCCCACCGGCGGCGCTGCCCGGAGTCAAGGATGCCAAAGCGGCAAAAAGAGCACCGGCTTCGTTCAACCGATTGGCTTCAAAGAGCAGCGAGGCCGTCTCGCCTATCAAAGCCCGAAGACCAGGCGGAACTTCAACCTTCTCCTCGAGTCTTACGGGCAGCTCCGGGGCAATCAGATCCTCCGCCGGAGAGGGGAGCGTCCCGGCATCGAGCGCTGCAATAGTTCTTGAAGCAACCTCCAGTGCGCGCTGTATTGGTGCAGCCGCGGGTTCCCGGGCAATAGCCGCGACACGGCGGGCCACCACCGATACCTGACCGCTCGCAAGAAGCCTCACCAGCCGTGGAAAGCCAAGATCTCGCCGCTGCGGGGAATTAGGGCTCAACCAAAAACCACGATTCTTCGACTCTTGCATGGGCTTTTCTCCTTTTAGTAAGCGTGCTCGAGGATGCCCTGCAATCAGTGCGCCAGCATTCAAGCCCCTGAAATTACATGCGTACGGATTGAACGGGGCCGGACCTTGGTCCGAAAACAGGACCAAGGTGCGCGGGTGGATCGCCTTCGTTGACAATCCGGGAGGGGCTGACCACCGTTCGTGAGTGAAACCTTACCTCTTGCTACCTGCATGGATTCTATCGGTTGTGTTTGCCGTTTCTGTCCCCACGAAGTCGTTGGGCGAGCCGGGCTCCGGAAACGGGCAGTTGATCTTCGGCAAGGCTTTCGATCTTCTGGCGGAAGACCGTCCTGACGAAGCAGCCGCCATACTCGCGGCAACCATAACGAGCATCGAGGATCCCGATCTTCTGGCGGCCGCCAACGCCCTTCTCAATCTCGCGGAGGCCAGGCAAGCCCACCTTACAAGAAGCCCTCCCCTCTTATTGCTCGGGTCACCCGAGGCCGAGGGGCGCTTCTCAACCGTCGCCTGGACCACCGTGGGGTCTGTCGCCGCGGGCATCAAGCTCGGCGAGATGCTGGAGCTTGAAGACGCGAGATCCAACGTGCTCGTGGCCATGACCTTGACGGGAACCGGTCTAGCGGGGAGCATCCTCGCGACACGTAACACCACCATCATGCCTACCACTGCCAGCCTTTATGGAACGGGACTGGTAGCGGGAGGGCTGACATCTTGGCAAGCAGCCAACATCGCGGAGCTTTCTCCGTCCACCGCCTCCGGGCTGACCATTGCCGGCAGCGTAGCAGGCGGAATGCTGGGCTACTGGGCCGGCAACAGATCGCAGCTCTCATTGGGTTCTGCTTCTCTCGTTAGATCTTCCTTGATGTGGGGCACACTGATCGGGGTTCTCATGATCCCGACCTTGGAACCCGCCAGCACGCGGCTCAAGAGTTCCGTGATGCTGGCCGGCAGTGCCGGGGGATTATCGATCGGTGCAATTTCCGCCGGCATGACCGACATAAGCCGAGCGAGAGTCCAACTGATGAACCTTGGAGCGCTGGTGGGAGGGCTCGCCTTTGGCGGATTGGGTATAGCTATTCTGGACGAGAAGCCCGCGGCGCTGGCTCCACTTTTCGTTCCGCCCATGGCAATCGTGGGCGTCTTGGCGGGAGGAGCGCTCTCGCTGCTGCTCACCAACGAGCTCCATCTAGCACCCGATAACGTGCCCACGGAAGCCCCAACAAGCACAGCCCTGCTCGAGCGCCGAGATGGCCGCTGGGTAGGGGGCGCCCCTGTACCCTTCATCATGGCAAGTCCCGGGCAGCAAGAGAATCAAGCAATCGGCATATCCCTGGCGGCCGGTGACTTATGACGGCGGCCGGCGACCCTCGAAGAGTCTCTTTTCGCCACTGGCTCTCGGTGTGATCCGGCCGTTGCCTCGGCTGGCGGCACTGCCTAATGCAGCGGGCCATGGACGAATCGAACATCTTCGCTCCGGCTAGCTCCGACAAACTGCCCGCCCGACTGCGACGATACCTGCGGGTCGAAGCTCACGCATTCCATCCCGGTTTCATACTAGCCTTCAGCATCGCGCGTGCCATTCCATACGGTATTCTCGGCAACGTGCGAGTGGCGGCGTATCGAGCAGCCGGCTTTCGCGGCATACATCCTCGAACGAGAATGCATGGACCGCTGGAGCTACGCGGTGGCGGAGCCCTTGTGGATCGGCTGACTGTCGGTGAGGGCACGACCATCAACTCGCCTTGCCTCATCGATCTGAACGCCTCGGTAACGATCGGACGTCGGGTAGGCATGGGGCACCACACAGTTATCGTGACCAGCGCTCACGATATCGGGGGGCCGAAAGAACGCCGTGGTCCCATTCGCCCCGCCCCGGTCAAAATAGGGGATGGAGTGTGGATCGGTGCGCGCTCGACCATTCTATCGGGCGTGACAATCGGAAACGGCGCTGTCATCGCGGCTGGCGCGCTCGTAACACGGGACGTACCGTCGCATACGGTGGTGGCCGGCCTTCCGGCCAAGGTAGTGCGTGAGCTGGACCCCAACGAGACCGGAGCACCGCTAACCGTAGCCGACTAGCTGGAAGCCGCCTTTTGGACCTAGTCAGGCAGCCAATCAAACAATTATGGGGGCCTTGACCCGATTGTGGCTTGCCAGACTCGACGGTTGACGATAGCTTGCGCCCCGTCGACACGACAGAGGAGCGGTAGTCAAAGCAAGATCACCAATCCAATTCGCGGTTTTTCATCCCCCGTGCGCAAAACAAACCGACAAGACCAACCAGCGGTCCTTCTCTCTTGGCTCAGCCACCCGGCTAGACATGAACCGGTCAAGGCGGGCCTGGCGATACTGGTAACAGTGGCAATGGCCGTGTCGGTGACTTCCTGGGCTGGGCTATGGCTCGGGTTGGTAGCTTCGGCGGTGCTGCTGGCATCGGTGAGCGGCTTTCTCTTCCCAACCCGTTATAAAGTGTTCGAGGATCACCTGGCGATCGAAACGGCTTTGGGAACGCAGCGGCGTGCATGGTCCAGCTTCCGCCGGGCGGACGCGGGCCGGCGAGGAGTCCACTTGAGCCCGTTCAGCTCGAGAAGCTGGCTTGACGGAACACGCGGGCTCTACTTGCGATTCGGGAGCAACCGAGACGAAGTTCTTGCCGCCGTCGACTCCAGGCTCGCCGCCAACCGCGAAGAACGGGTTTCCGGAACCTCCAGGCAAGCTCACGCAGAGCTCGAGGAGAGCCGCGCGGGATGAATTTCCATGGAACCAGATGGTCGGCCACCGGCCATTCGGTAAGACAGCCCGCCGACCCGGCGGAGCAGCTGGCTTCCGATTTATCCGATGAGGATCGCAAGCTTATTGACTGGATGGCCGATCAGGTGGTTGAACGGCGACTCACGACTCCAGCCGTATTCCTGCTCGAATCGAGCAAACCGCTGAACTTCATCGCCAGCCAGCTCTTGATTGTCTTGACACCACTGCTCGGGGCCTTCATGCCTCGCATACCATATGATCGTGCAGTCGCGTTGCTGGAGAAGCGCGCCTCCGTGGAGCTCTTGCTTCGCGCCGTGGAGGCCCGCGAAGACCAGTACCTTACGGAACGAAGAGCTCGCGGCGAGAAAGCGCGAACTCGAGGGGATACCAATTAGCCGGCGTCATCGAGCGCCTGATGAGAGCGAGAAATACGCAGATGGGAACCAAGGACTACGCCAACATTCGCTCGGTGCTAGCCACGGATTGTGGCTCAACCACGACCAAGGCCATCCTCATTGAGAAGGTTGGAGGAGAGTATCGTCTTGTCACCAGAGGCGAAGCTCCAACGACGGTAGAGGCGCCCTTCGAGGATGTCACCAAGGGTGTCCTCAACTCGATAAGAGAGATCGAGGAGCTAAGAGGCCGCAAGTTCTTGACCGATGACGGCGAGAGAATCATCACTCCACAGGACGGTGAAGACGGTGCCGACATCTACATCTCGACCTCATCCGCGGGTGGCGGCCTACAGATGATGGTCGCGGGAGTCGTCCAGGCAATGACGGCGGAATCCGCGGCTCGCGCGGCTCTAGGCGCCGGCTCCATCGTGATGGATTCGCTGGCCAGCAACGACAACAGGCTTCCTCACGAGAAGATCGAGACCATCCGCCACTTGCGACCGGACATGATCCTCCTGGCGGGCGGTGTGGACGGTGGAACGATAAAGCACGTCGTGGAGCTTGCCGAACTCTTGGCGTCGGCCAATCCCAGGCCACGACTCGGCATAAGCTACAAGCTGCCCGTGATTTATGCGGGTAACGACAAGGCCCGCGAACCGGTTGCCGAACAGCTCGGCGAAAAGACCGACCTTACCACTGTCGACAACCTTAGGCCCCAGCTCGAGAATGAGAATCTAGGGCCTGCAAGAGACAAGATTCATGATTTGTTCATGGAGCACGTGATGCAGCAGGCGCCCGGCTACGACAAGCTCATGGCTTGGACCGACGCCCCCATCATGCCTACTCCAGGAGCCGTGGGGAAGCTGATCGAGCACGCAGCCAAACTGAACGACATCAACGTGGTGGGCGTGGATATCGGAGGCGCCACAACCGATGTCTTCAGCGTGTTCGATGGCGTCTTCAACCGCACCGTTTCCGCTAACCTAGGTATGAGCTACAGCATGTCGAACGTGCTGGCCTCGGCGGGCATGGAAAACATCGTCCGCTGGGTTCCCATGGATCTCGACGAGCAAGAGCTGCGAAACAGAATCGGCAACAAAATGATTCGGCCTACCACGATTCCGGCCGAGCTCGAAGAGCTGAAGATCGAGCAGGCCCTTGCGCGAGAAGCCTTGCGCCTTGCGTTCGAGCAGCACAAGGATTTCGCCGTAAGCCTGAAGGGGGTCCAGCAACAGCGGACGATCGCCGACGCCTTCTCTCAAGAAATTGCGGGAGAGACACTGGTGGACATGATGTCGCTGGATCTCATAATCGGCTCCGGAGGCGTTTTGAGCCACGCTCCCAGGCGGGCTCAAAGCATGCGAATGATGATTGACAGCTTCCTGCCGGAGGGAGTCACCAGGCTAGCTGTCGACTCGATCTTCATGATGCCGCACCTCGGTGTACTCTCCGAAGTGAACGAAAACGCGGCTGTGGAGGTCTTCGATCGAGATTGCCTGATTTACCTCGGCACATGCATCGCACCGGTCGGCCGCAATCGTCCCGGCAAGGAGGTGCTCAGAATCACCTTGGAGATGCCGGACGGCAGCAAGATCGACAAGACGTTGATGTTCGGACAAATCGAGCTGTTCGAGCTGCCGGAAGGCGAAAAGGCGAAAGCGCGCATCGAACCCCGACGTGGATGGGACATGGGCGAAGGCCCCGGAAGCCCCATCGAGACGGAGATCCACGGCGGCGTCGTGGGGCTCATCGTGGATGCAAGAGGACGCCGACCGATGCATCTCCCGGAGGACCAGCAGGAGCGCGTTGCCAAGCTCACTGAATGGAGCCAAGTGGTCCAAGAATATCCGGACCTCGACATTTCCCGGAAAGCGGCGGCCGGCTAGCCAAAGCGCCGATTTTCTTTTCACTTCTTACTCGATACTCCAAGCAGGACGCGATCCATGGCGAAAAGAAGAGCCAACGTTTTCACCCCCGGGCTTAAGGTCAGCCCAGAGACGGTGGTGTCCAAGGAGCGGCGTTTGCCGATTCCGGGCGAAGTGCTCGTCAAGGACGGAGACCGCGTTCAATCAAAGGACGTAGTCGCCCGAACCGAGCTGCCCGGCAAGGTACAGATGGTAAACGTAGCCAATGTGTTGTCACTGCTTCCCGGCGAGGTGCCTGGTGCCATGCTGAAGCCGGAAGGAGAACAAGTCACCAAGGGAGAGGTGATCGCCGAAAAGCGAAGCTTTTTCGGCCTATTCCGAGGGATAGCAAAGTCGCCCATGGACGGCACCATCGAGGCCGTGTCCCGCATTACGGGCCAGGTGACCGTTCGGGGCAAGCCGAGCCCTGTCGAGGTGGAAGCCTATCTCGATGGCGACGTTGTAGAAGTGTTTCCCAATGAAGGGGTCACAGTAAGAACGAAGGCTACCTTTATTCAAGGCATCTTCGGCCTATCCGGTGAGCGCCATGGACGACTTCGCCTGCTCGCAAAATCGCCGGACCAGTCTCTCAAGGCAGACGATATTCCTGACGATGTCGAGGGCGAAATCATCGTCGGTGGTTCGTACGCAGACCACGAGTGTTTCAACCGAGTCGCGGAGCGAGGGGCCAGTGGTCTTGTGGTCGGGGGCATGGATTATCAGGACATCAAGGCCATCTTGGGCTACGAGGTCGGAGTAGCGGTCACTGGTAACGAGCCTCTTTCGACCACGCTGGTTTTGACGGAGGGCTTCGGCCACATCGGCATGGCCCACACCACCTTCGACCTTCTCTCCAAAAGCGCGGGCCGTGTCGCCTCCATTAATGGAGCAACGCAGATCCGGGCCGGCGTCATTCGCCCCGAAGTCATCATTCCTCTCGAGGAGACAGAAGCGGTCGAAGCAGCCGATGCCGCCGAAGAAGTAGTCGGTATCGATGCCGGTTCGCTCGTACGCGTCATCCGGGTGCCAAACTTCGGTCGGCTTGGCCGGGTGGTCGAGCTACCGCCCGAGCCGGCGGTGCTGCCCACCGAGAGCAAGGCCCGTGTCCTGACAATCGAGTTCGTCGATGACGGCGAGAGGTTCACTTTGCCTCGAGCCAACGTCGAGAAGATCGAGGAGCGCTAGTCATGAGGCGTCTCTCAGCAGCTTTCCTTGCCATTTCCTTTCTATTGATACCCGGCACCGCCGCTTTTTCGCAAAACGGCGAACAAGCCCCCGCCGAAGACGAAGCTCAAATGGATGGCGGCATATCGGTGGCTGTTTCCGAGCAGGAACAGGACATCCTCGATGATGAAACAACCGGTCCGGCCACGGCGGATATCGAAATCTTGGAACCGATTGAAGAGGAGCCGGAACCGCCGGTTAGGGCTCCGCCCGCGCCAACGAATGTCGATGCATTCGACACGCCAAACAGCGCTGGAGACTCGGTGACACTCACTTGGCAGCCAGTACCTGATGAGGTCGATTTGGGGGTCGTCGGCTACGCGATCATGAGATCCAAGGAGCCGGATGGACCTTTCGAGCAGGTGGGCATCGCCACGATCGGCGCCTCGCGGCACCGGGATACCGACGCACGCGACATCAAAGCCGGAGAAACCTACTACTTCCAGGTAGTCACTCTCACGGCGGACGAGCAACGGGCGGCCTCCGAGATTGTCAGCGCGGTCCCAGAGGCTCAATGGTTTCATTCAGGCCGATGGTTCATCCTGATTCTCGTCATTCTCATCTCCGGTGCCATCCTCTTCAACATCAACCGGGCCCGGCGCGGCGTAGACCTCTACATAAGGCGCATCGCCGGTCTGGAGAGCGTCGAGGAGGCCATCGGGCGCTCGACCGAGATGGGCAAGCCGGTCCTCTATGTGCCCGGCATCAGGGACATGGACGACATTCAGACCATCGCGTCCATGAGCATCCTATCTCACGTGGCAAGGCTCACCGCCGAGTATGACACACCCATACTCGTGCCCAACATCCGAGCGGTGGTCATGTCCACGGCCCAAGAGGTCGTAAAGGCCGCCTACCTCGACGTCGGACGGCCTGACGCGTACAACCCGGAGAACATCCGGTATCTGACCGATGATCAGTTCGGCTATGTCGCCGGCGTCGACGGGATAATGATTCGCGACAAACCGGCGGCAAACTTCTTCCTCGGAGCATTCTTCGCCGAGAGCCTTATTCTGGCTGAGACGGGCGCTTCCACCGGCGCAATTCAGATCGCCGGCACCGCAATGCCGTCTCAGCTTCCGTTCTTCGTGGCCGCCTGCGACTACACGCTCATCGGCGAGGAACTTTTCGCCGCCAGCGCCTATCTCGCAAGAGAGCCGATGTTGCTCGGCTCACTAAAGGGACAGGACTGGGGTAAGTTCGTATTCATGATCGCCGTACTAGTCGGAGCGATCGGAGCTACCGTCGTGACCGTCGGCGGCTTGGATCCCGACGTGTGGTGGAACATCGCAAGCTGGTTCAGGGTGGAGTAGTCAAAAATGAAGAAAACCGTTCCGCTAGCTATCGTCTTCGTCACTGGCGTGGCGATGATCGTTCAGTTCTTTATCCCTCCCTGGCCGTTCAACGTGCTTGCGGAGACGGTGCAGAGCTGGGTTCGCATCATCGCGGCGGGTGCCATGGCGCTTGGTATCGCGAGCTTGCTCGCGGTTAACCTGAACAAGGTGTACAGGCAACGTGAGGGCTGGCCCTTCAGCATCGTCACCGTGGCAAGCCTCATCGGGATGGCCCTGGTCGGATTCGTGTGGGGCTCGGCGGAGACACGTCTCATACCTGTCGACTCACCGGCCGCCTATACCAGGTTCATAGAAGCAAAAAACATCTCCGTGGACGATGCCGAAGCGCTCGACGCCGCCATCGTCGAGGAAGTGGCCGACATAAGAGCCGAGGTCGAAACTCGTGTCGACGTCCCGGTTACGGAGGGCGCGTTACTGCGCGAGATCGACAGCCGTTTCCAGAGGAGATGGGGCTCATCGCCGGCCCAACTCCGCTCCGCACCCCTTGTCAGGGACTTCGTTGAGGCACAGCCGCAAAACCTGGACACGGTCGATGCCATCCCCAGAGCGATCCTCGCCGTGCGCGCAAGCGTTTACGAGGAACTTTTCGAGGCCGGCGAGTTCGAAGGGCTCACCGTCGAGGAGCAGCAGGCTCTCGTGGAAGGCACGTTCCAGGAAAGATTTCTGGCAGCGTGGGGGGTGAGTCCGGCCGAGATGCTCGGCGCTTCTCAGCGCGAGGTCAGGTCTCCTTTCTTCTGGGGTTATGAGTATCTGTACTATCCCCTGGCGGCGACCATGTTCAGTTTGCTAGCCTTCTTCGTGGCTTCCGCGGCGTTTCGAGCTTTCCGTGCCCGCACACCGGAGGCCACCTTGCTTCTGGTTGCCGCGTTCTTTGTGATGCTGGGGCGGGTTCCGCTCGGCGACTACATAGGTGAGTGGGTCCCCAATCTGGCCGGTTGGATCATGAGCGTTCCAAACACCGCCGGAATGAGAGCAATCATGATCGGCATCGCCCTGGGCGCGGTTTCTTACTCGCTGCGCATCATCCTCGGCTACGAGCGTCCCTATCTTGCCGGTGGAGGCGACTAGCATGAATCGCATTCGAATTTCGCAAGCAGGCATGCACATGCATGCACCAGAGCAGGTCGATAACCTGCTCCCGCGTTGACGGAGCGTGTAATGGATATCAAGCGCAACATATCTAGGTACTCGCGGCTTATAGTCGCCATGCTGGTGGCAGCCGCCGTGTTGGGTGCCCTCGGAGCCCCGACACTGGTATGGATCTGTGTCGCAGTGGCGGGAGTGGTGCCGGTACTTATCCCGGACCGAAGGATGATCTTCCTTCTCATAGCGGTCTTCGTCGTACTTCCTCTGCTGTTCCCGATGAAGCTGGAGACCGACATTACGCCCGAAGTCCAGAACATGTACGACAGGATCGAGGAGCTCGAGAGCGGCAGCGTCATCCTAATGTCGTTCGACTTCGACCCGGCGACGAGACCGGAGCTGTACCCGGCCACCTTGGCGTTCATGCGGCACTGTGTGCGAAAGGGGCACCGCATTGTAACAATGGCGCTTTGGCCGCTGGGAGTCTCTCTGGCCGAGGAAGCAGTCAGAGACGTGATAATGGACGAATGGAACGTGGAAAACCCCGATGATCCGTATATCTACGGGCGCGACTACGTTCATTTGCCTTACATGGCCGGCGGAGTGGTTGTGGCGAACCAGGTCGCCGCGTCTTTCGAACAAGTTTATCCGCGCGACCTTCGAGGCACTCCGCTCCGTGACATTCCTATGATGCGCGGGATCACCAATCTTGGAAATATAGATTTCACGTTTGGGCTTTCTTCCGGTGATCCCGGCCTCAGGGAGTGGATCATGGTGGCGTCGGACCGCGTAGGAATCGACGTGGGCGGTGCCGCTACAGCGGTGTCCGCTCCCGAGTTCTACCCCTATCTTCAGGCGGGTCAGCTCGTGGGTCTAATGGGCGGTCTGAAAGGGGCTTCGGAGTACGAAGCATTGGTAGGCGTTCCGGACACGGCGACCGCGGGAATGGACGCGCAATCCCTTGCGCACCTTGCAATCATCATCTTCATCATCGTGGGTAATGTCATGTTCTTCATGGACCGCCGCGGAAAAGCGTGATCCATTTAATGACAAACTCACTACTAGCCAAGAACAGGTTCGAGTAGAAGAGGTCTTCCGATGCAAGAGCTGGCGACACAAGACCTGGTGGGGCTCTGGATTGCGGCAATCCTGACGCTCTTCATCTTTTCATTCCTGTACAAGGATAACCCCTTGTACAAGTTCGCGGAGCACATGTTCGTTGGTGTATCGGCGGGTTATATCCTGGTCCGAACGTGGTTCGACATACTCATGCCGATGCTTTTCCAGCGCATTTGGATTCCTGGGGTTCGCGAGCTTACAGTCGAAAGCCTCATGGTCTTCATACCGGCGGCACTGGCCATAATGATGCTCATGCGACTCGTACCCAGCGCGGGCTGGATCAGTCGGTGGCCACTAGCGTTCATGATGGGCGTTACATCGGGGCTGTACCTGGTGATGTACCTCCAGACCAACGCGATCGAGCAGATTCGGGCAACAATGGTGCCTTTCGCTGTTGCGGAGAATGACTGGCTTCACATCGCCACTTATCTATTCCCGGTACTCGCCGTGGTCATCGTTCTGCTTGTTGTGATGATCTTGATACGGGAACGCATCGAAGTGCTCTACCGTAAATGGAACATCATATTTCCGTTGTATCTGATTGTAGCCGGGATAGTCCTTCTTTACTTCATAGCCATTCACCGGACCCCGGAAGGCGTGGCGCTCATCGAGAATCAGAGCTTCAACAACGTCATCCTCTTCGTGGGAGTCGTGTCGGGCCTGGTCTATTTCTTCTTCAGCAAAGCCCACACCGGCGCATTCGGAGTCACCGCCAGGATCGGGATCTACTTCCTCATGATGGCGTTCGGTGCAAGCTTCGGCTACACCATCATGGCGCGTATTTCGCTGCTCATCGGGCGCAGCCAGTTCCTACTCGATGAATGGGGCGGAGATGCCATCGTACAGACTCCGGTATGGATGTCCATACTGTTGATCTTGGGGCTTCTTGCCGTGATCGTAATGGCGGCTATCAAGACGCGTCACGACGAGTCCCACTAGCGGGTAGCACCTTCTTGTTCTTGGTGATCCGGGTGGTCCAAGTGCGTGGAATACGCACGTGGGCTGAGTTCCGGGCCTTCGGCCCTCCATTGGGGGGAGCGCCCGCTCCCCCCAACCCCCCCATCATGGCTTCCTTCTCTTGACCGTTTCTTGGTTGATTGGGAGGGAGTACTCGCAACGCTCCACCATGGCTCTGGGTTGATTGGGAGGGAGTACTCGCAACGCTCCACCATGGCTCTGGGTTGATTGGGAGGGAGTACTCGCAATGCCGCCCCACCATGGCTCTGGGTTGATTGGGAGGGAGTACTCGCAACGCTCCACCATGGCTCTGGGTTGATTGGGAGGGAGTACTCGCAACGCTCCACCATGGCTCTGGGTTGATTGAGAGGGAGTACTCGCAACCTTCCACAATTACTTGCCTTCTCTTGACCGTTTTTTTGTTGATTGGGTTGAGGGAGTACTGGAATTGGGGGGTTGTCCGGGTTGCTAGCGTACGGCGTCGTCCGCAGATTTGGGACATGGATCCAAGAGATGAAGAAGGCCGCCGGCGCGAAGAAGAGCAGCCGGAGCGGCCACGCGGCCACGATGGTGAAATAAGGAAGGAGAAGGGGAAGAGAGCAGCACCTAGGGTGCCTCGCCCGTTTCATCGAGGAACGGGCCTCCCACCGGACCCATGGTCGAAGACACACCCACCTCCCCCGCCCCACGACCAGCACGGGGATAACGGTGGGACCCATGATCGCGGCCCGCTGCGACTGCTCTATGAGCAGAGGTTCATGGAGCCCAGCTTCATGCCACCGGAGAGAAGCCGCAAAACGGAGCAGGCTTTCTACGGACGTCCCGGGTATCGTCGTTCCGAGGAAGGCGAGAAACACAGAGAGAGACCCGGAGCGAAGTTCTGGCTGCTGCCCCTGACCGTGGTGATCGTTGGCGGAGCACTGTACCTCCTAGCCGTATTGTTGGGCTGACCGGTACAGATTCTGCGATTTCTTTCCCTCCAACGCCGTTTTCTACTTGCGGCCGGCCCCCCGCGCGGCTAAGTACACGCTCGCAAGTCCACGGATCGAGCGCTGGTGCTTGAGCCCTTGACGGCCGTCGGCCTCATGGGAGCAGCGATGCTGCTCTAATGCAGCCGCTGACTCGGTCCGTTCGCGCGTAATGAGAACTGTACCCCAACAGACCAAAGGAGAAAGCAGCAAAATGGCCGAGACCAGTAAGGGAGCAAGGATTCCGCCTTTGCCGGAACTAGCGGAAAAGGCACACGTGAAATCTTTCGAGCAGTATCAGTCGATGTATGAGCGTTCCATCCAAGATCCCGAGGGTTTCTGGGCCGAGATCGCTTCGCAGTTCGAGTGGAAGGAGCGTTGGAACAAGGTACGCGAGTACAGCTTCGAGTCGCCCGTGGATATCAAGTGGTTCATCGGCGGTAAGACAAACGTCTCGGTCAACTGCCTGGATCGTCACCTCGACAAACGCGCCGATCAAACCGCCATCATCTGGGAAGGCAATGTTCCCGGTGAGGACTCCAAGCTCACCTACCGCGAGCTTTACGAGGATGTGTGCAAGTTCGCCAATGGTCTTCGGAGCATAGGCGTAAAGAAGGGCGACCGGGTCTGCATATACCTTCAGATGATCCCGGAAGCCGCCGTGGCCTGCCTCGCCTGTGCCCGCATAGGAGCGGTCCACTCGGTGGTATTCGGAGCATTCAGCTCCGACGCATTGAAGGACAGGATTCAGGACTCGGAGTGCTCCGTGCTGATCACGCAGGACACCGCTCTTCGAGGCAAGAAGAATGACATCCCGATGAAGACCAACGGTGACAAGGCCGTCGCCAAGTGCCCCAGCATCGAGAAAGTAGTGGTCGTCAAGCGCACCGGACACGATGTGCCAATGCATGAGGGCAAGGACATTTGGTACCACGAGCTCGTCAAGGATCAGCCGGCGACCTGTGAGCCAGAGTGGATGGACGCGGAAGATCCGTTGTTCATTCTCTACACCTCCGGGTCCACCGGAAAGCCCAAGGGTGTGCTTCACACCACCGGCGGATACATGGTCTACGCCGGGACCACCTTCAAGTACATCTTCGACTACCACGATGGCGATATCTGGTGGTGCACCGCCGATATCGGCTGGATCACCGGCCACACATACATCGTGTACGGCCCGCTAGCGAACGGCGCCATCAGCCTAATGTTCGAGGGCGTTCCAACCTACCCCGACGCCGGCCGGTTCTGGGATGTGGTCGAGAAGCACAAGGTGACCCAGTTCTACACCGCCCCCACCGCCATCCGCGCACTCATACGTGAGGGCGAGGAGATCGTAAAGAAGCGTGACCTCTCCAGCCTCAAGGTTCTCGGCAGCGTGGGCGAACCAATCAACCCGGAGGTATGGAACTGGTACCGCGACACCGTCGGCGGCGGAAATATCCCAGTCGTCGATACCTGGTGGCAAACCGAGACGGGTGGAATCTTGATAACCCCGCTACCTGGTGCTCACACACTGAAGCCCGGTAGCGCCAACCGACCCTTTTTCGGCGTGGAACCGGTAATCCTCGATGACAACGGCAAAGAGGTTCCAAAGGGAACTTCCGGGAAGCTCTGCATCAAGAAGCCTTGGCCGGGCATCATGCGAACCACTTACGGTGACCATGAACGGTTCGAGCAGACCTACTTCTCCACCTACAAAGGCTACTACTTCACGAGCGACGGCGCGCGCCAAGACGAGGACGGCGACTACTGGCTGCTCGGCAGGGTGGACGACGTGATCAACGTTTCCGGCCACCGCATGGGCACCGCCGAGGTGGAAAGCGCGTTGGTTTCCCACCCGGCCGTAGCTGAATCCGCGGTCGTGGGCTTCCCGCACGAGATCAAGGGACAGGGGATTTATGCCTATGTGACCTTGAAGATCGGTCACGAGTACACCGATGAGCTCAAGAAAGAACTCGTCAAGCATGTCAGGTCCGAGATCGGCCCCATCGCCTCCCCCGACGTCATCCAGTGGGCGCCGGGCCTTCCGAAGACCCGCTCCGGCAAGATCATGAGGCGTATTCTTCGTAAGGTCGCCGAAGGCGAACCGGATAAGGTCGGCGATGTGAGCACTCTCGCGGACCCCAGCGTGGTGGAAAACCTCATTGCCGAGTACAAGAAGAGCATGGGTTGACATACCGTCATGCTTGAAGCGCGCGGCTTAAGAAAGGCTCGCGCTCAGGATTAGTGATGGGGCGCCGGAATCCGGCGCCCCTTTTTTTGCTTCATGTCCGACCAAACTCGATCTCTTCAACACCGCGGGCTCCCAGGCGGCATGTTACACACACGGCCCGGCTGGCCATTGCATGGAAGACCGGGTAGAAAGCGTCAAGCAACACGGAGGACACATGCAAGATCTGGTGGCAAAGCGTTTTCTGGAGATCGCTCCCGAAGCCGACTTCGTCTCTTTGAGATTCCTGGACGAAAAATCGGAGATCATCGGTGTGCGAGACGATGTTCTTCTGCCTCTTCAAAGCGGCTGTAACACGGGAGCCATGATAACGGTGATGGACCGTGGCGGCCTCGGCTATGCCGCCACGAGCGACATCTCCAAGGGGGGCCTTCGAAGAGCCGCGCAAAGAGCAGTCGATTGGGCTCGAAGCGTCTCTGGAAGAATGGTTCATGATTTTTCCGAAGTCGAGATGCCCTCGCCTCGCGGCAGGTATGAGAGCCCTGTTGCGGAGTCGTGGGACGGGGTACCCCTCACTGATAAGATCGCCTTGCTGCTCCGCGCGTCGGAAAGCGCCAAGTGCTCGGACAGCATCGTCAATAGGGAGCTGTTTCTCTGGTACACGTCGTTTGACTCCTTATACCTGACGGCCGACGGCGGGGAGGTCGAGCAACGCTTCCACTTGATGGCGCCTGATATCAGAGTAACCGCGAACCGGGGTAACGAGAGCCAGACGAGGAGCCTCGGGTCCCGAGGTCACTGCCGCCAAGGCGGGCTGGAGGTGCTCTCGCGTATCGAGTTCGAGAAGCAGGCCACCCAGCTCGCCATCGAAGCCGACGAGCTTCTCGATGCCGAGAACTGTCCTTCCGATCGAATGGATCTATTGCTGGCTCCGGATCAAATGATGCTTCAGATCCACGAGTCCATCGGCCATCCATTGGAGCTTGATCGCATCTTGGGCGATGAGAGGAACTACGCAGGCACCAGCTTCGTGACGCTGGACATGCTGGGAAGTTATCAGTACGGCTCGGAGCTGCTGAACGTCACCTTCGACCCTTCCCGCGTGGGCCAGTTCGCATCATACGCCTTCGACGACGACGGGCTCTCCGCACAAAAGGCCCATCTCATCGAAAATGGGCGTCTCGTTCGTGCGCTAGGTGGCGGCATATCGCAGGCCAGGGCGGGCGTGGACGGCGTAGCCAACTCCAGGTCGTGTAGCTGGAACCGCCCTCCCATAGACCGCATGGCCAACCTGAATGTGGAGCCCGGGGACTCCTCCTTCGAGGACCTTGTTTCACGAATCGAGCGTGGCGTGCTGATGCGTACCAACCGCTCGTGGTCGATCGACGACTCGAGGAACAAGTTCCAGTTCGGTTGTGAGTGGGGACGAATCGTCGAAAACGGGAAGCTCGGAGCCTTGGTGAAGAACCCAAACTACCGTGGCATTTCCGCAAGCTTCTGGCGTTCCCTGAAAGGTGTCGGCGATGAGAGCTCCTTCGAAATGTTGGGGACCCCGTTTTGCGGCAAGGGCGAGCCCAATCAGGCCATGCGGGTCGGACACGCCTCGCCGGTTTGCCTTTTCGGTGATGTCGACGTCTTCGGAGGCGAGCAATGAACACGAATCTTCGAGAAGACTTCTTCGGTCTCGCCGACGTGCTCATCGAGAAGAGGGCCCCCGGCGAGGAAATGCGGCTTTGGTTCTCCGGCGAGCAGTCCAGCTTTGTTCGCTTCAACAATGCGGCCGTGCGTCAGCCGGGAGCAGTGGAGCAAGGTTTTCTCTCGATGGAGCTGATTCGCGGTCAGCGCCACTCCGCGGTCACCGTGGCTCTCTCCGGAGATAAGGATATTGACGGCGCGAGGCTGGAGAAGGCCCTCGCCGGCCTTCGGCTAGAGCTGGAGTGCGTTCCGGACGACCCTTATTTGCTGCTTCCCGAAGACCCGAAATCAACGGAGCAAGCTCGCGCAAACCGACTACCTCCACCCGAGGAGGCCGTGCAAGAGATCCTGGAGGCGGCGCGAGGAACCGACTTTGTGGGGATCTTCGCTTCCGGAGGCATCTTCCATGGATTTGCCAGCAGTCTTCAGCAAAGGAGCTGGTTTGAAAGCTATTCGTTCCATCTTGATTTCAGTCTACACACCAAGGCTAACAAGGCGATAAAAGACAGCTATGCCGGTTTCGAGTGGAGCCGCTCCCGGCTCGAGTCCAAGCTGGAAGATGCACGCGAGAAGCTCGCCGTACTCGATCGCCCGGTAAAAGAGCTTACGCCTGGAAAATATCGGGTCTATCTGGCTCCCGCCGCCATGGAAGAGATAACGAGCCTTCTCTCCCGCGACGCTTTCGGCTTGCGAGGTCACAGGAACAAGACGAGCTCACTGCTCAAGATGGTGAACGGCGAGGCGACTTTGTCTCCTCTAGTCACCATGGAAGAGAATACCGCCGGCGGCGTAGGGCCTTCCTTCGACAAGGAAGGGTTCATCAAACCGTCGACAGTGACTCTCGTGGACGAAGGCAGGCTGACCGGCGCACTGGTATCACCGAGATCGGCGGGGGAGTACGGCGTGCCGACCACGGCGGCCTCGAACGGCGAGTACCCCGAGGCGCTCGAAGTCGGACCCGGAAAGCTGGCAAGCAGCGAGGTTCTGTCCAGTCTGGACGACGGCATCTACATTGGAAATCTGTGGTACTTGAACTATTCGGATCGACTTAGCTGCCGCATCACCGGAATGACTCGCTTCGGCACCTTCTGGATCGAAAACGGTCGGGTGTCCGCACCCACACCCGCGATGCGCTTCGATGAGAGCTTGTACAAGATGCTAGGCACCAACCTCGAGGATCTGACCCGTGAACAAGAGCTGATTCTGGACCCTTCGACCTACTATGCTAGAGCCACTCGATGCGCGCGGCTCCCTGGCGCTCTGGTCCGAGATTTCACCTTGACCCTCTAGCCGGACTCGAAAGCCGAGCCGGCTCGAAGTCAACTCATCAGTCGTTCAAGCTCCAGCGGATGCACTTGCTCGCCGTCCTTGAATGCGCGCATGTTGCCGCCGGAGATCTCATCGATTAGGCCAACCCTTCCATCCTCGCCGATTCGGCCGAACTCGAGCTTGATGTCGTAAAGCTCCATCCCTTTCTTGGCCAACTCATCCTTGACGAAGTTACTGATCCTCACCGTAAGCTCCTTGAGTTCTCGGTACTCATCCCGTGTAAGGATACCAAGCATCTCGAGCGCGTCGTCGGTAATGGGCGGGTCGTTACGATCGTCGTCCTTGAGCGTCACTTCAACGAACGAATCCAGAGGCTGTCCCTCTTCGGCGTACATTCCATAACGACGCATGAAGCTTCCCACGGCCCGAAAGCGGCAAATGTGCTCGACTCCTTGCCCGAACATCTTCGCCTTCCGCACAGTCATGGTCCCTTCCTCGAGATCGGCGGAAACAAAGTGGGTAGGTATACCTAGATCATTCAGCCGCTCGAAGAAAAAGGCAGTCAACCGAAGGCCTGCTTTACCCACGCCCTCGATGCTCAATCCCACTGTATTGGCTCCAGGATCGAACTTTCCGTCCTCTCCGGTCACATCATCCTTGAACCTAAGCTGGTAGTAGCCGTCGCCTAGATCGTAAACGTCCTTTGTCTTGCCCTTGTATACCCGCTCCATTCGATTTCCTTTCTTTCCTTGATGATCCTACCGCCCCTTCAAACGGGCGTGTCCTCATAGCACGTAGCCTGGGCATCGAAAAGCTCGTTCGATCGGAGAAAAAGAGCCGAGAAAAGGCTGCTTCCGACCTCGACGGTCGCCCCGGGCTGGGTGGATTGGTAATGTGCTCTTAACATGCGGGCGTTCGTAACTCTTCTTCGCAACGTCTTGGTGGCGCTCGGCGTCACCATCAAGAACATTCTCCGTCTACTGGGCCTACGCGCTTCTACTCCCGAATGGGTAAGGTTTCATTTGGAAGGAGATCCTCCCTACCTGCCTTCGCCCTGGACGCAGAGGGCGGCGGCGGCCATTTCGGGACGCAAGCTTCCCTTGGATCTTCGCACGCTTGCGCGCCGCTTCGACGCCATGACCGGCGCTTCCGAGCTCAAAGGAGTCCTCCTACGGGTGGATGGCCTCACTTCCTCGATGGCCAAGATAGGAGCAGTGGCGGACCTGGTGAAGAAGCTTCGGAACGCCGGCAAGGAGGTGCACTTATGGACGCCGCATGCGACGAGCAGAGAAGCGCCCTTGCTGTTCGCCGGCAATCGCCTCTTTATGCCGCCGGGAGGGCGCCTGGACCTCCGAGGATTTGCCGTGGAGACCGTCGCTGCGGCATCAGCATTGAACTGGGCCGGCCTCGATGTAACAGTCATACGTAGGGGACGCTACAAGACGGCCGCGGAGCCGCTAACGAACGAAGAGCCCAGCCCCGAGCTTCGAGAGACCCTCGATAGCATCTTGGACGACCTTCAGGATTCCCTCCTCGATGCTCTCGCCCAGGGTCGTGGACTTGGTCGTGATGAAGCCGCCGGTCTGGTGGATCGAGGCCCCTGGGGCAGCCAGCAAGCTCTAGCAGCCGGTCTGCTGGACGGGCTCTGCTACTGGGATGATCTGGCCGGGACGGTTACGGGAGCCTCTGACCAAGGAAATGAAGCGCCGACCGAGCCAAACGTCGGGGAAGGTCGCGCTACAACGGAAGGGCCGAACGAGCACACCGAGGACAGAGAGTCCGAGGGAGCCGGTAAGAAGGCGCGTGCTGACCGAGTGTCGAGCTGGCCGGAGTTCCGCGCCAGCCAACCTTCAAAGCTCGACTGGAAGCCGGTGTTCATCGGCCGCCGGGCCATAGCACTCGTTCCAATAAGAGGTCTCATCGTGGAGGGCGAGACCCGCCAGATTCTAGGAGGAAGCGTCGCCGGCCACCGCACGGTGGAAGAAGCACTTTCAGTCACTGCAAATCTCAACTGGGTACACGGGGTAGTATTGCTAGTGGACTCTCGCGGAGGCTCGGCGATTGCGTCCGACCTAATATGGCGAGAGGTTCGTCGTTTGGCGGAAAAAAAGCCGGTAGTCGCCTACATCGACACGGTCGCGGCCTCGGGCGGTTATTACTGCGCCTCGGCGGCAAAGGAAATCGTAGCCGCCCCCCTCGCACTGACCGGATCCATAGGGGTGATCTCCGTGATTCTCGAAGCTTCCCGGCTCACCGGCCGCCTCGGCATAAACCGGCGGATCATCCAACGCGGAGAAAACGCCGCCATGGGAACGACGGCTAGAAAGCCCACCGCGAGCGAGATCGATAGCTTGGAGAATGAAGCAGAGTGCTTCTATGAGCTTTTCATCGAGCGGGTGTCGAAGGGACGCCCTCTTTCGAAGGAAGAAGTCGCACAGCGTGCGGAAGGGCGAGTCTTCACGGGGAGCACAGCCGAGGCTCATTCCCTGGTCGACCACACAGGCGGGCTGGAGGTCGCCGTGGAAAGAGCATGTTCGCTGACCGGCATCCCTTACGATCACGACGTTCCGCTGGTCACCATAGCGCATACCGGCGGTCTTTTCGGAGGCGGCATCCATGTAGGCGGCGCCAAGTCTTCACACTTCCTTCGTCCGCTGAACACCTCTGACCTTGGTCTCGATCCGTTCGACCTGGCCTGGCTGGGCGCATGCGCGGCCCAACCCGCGGCTACATGGGCCGTCATGCCGCACAGGTTGATCCGGTGAAGAGAACGTGCCGCGGCTCCGGCGGCAAAGCTTCAATGACCGGTTACGACCCGCCCGCTTCGATGTCGACCATGATTCGAAGTGGATCGGTCGTGGAGTGCAGTCGAAACACCGCCTCACGAGAAAGCCGAATCTCGTAGTCGACGCGAGAGTCATCGAGTACCTGCCGTCTGCCATACCAATCGATGGGAGAGGCTTCGACCTTCACAGGTTCTCCGAAAGGCTGGCCCATCTCGTTGAGCAGTGGCCTGTTGCCGGTTTCGTCGAACCGGACGCCGGTCATCTCTACGAGGATGGCGGGCCTGTCTTCGTCCAGCCTTGCCAGCGTGCTCGGAACGACATCGCCATCAAGCTCGAACAGCAACCGGTGAAACTCCTCGCCCGTCTCAACAGTGACGGCGCGAAGCGTCAGCCCATCCGTGCGCTCCCCAGCCCTCTGCTCTTCCTTGGAGAAGCCCTCCAAGGCCTCGGTCACAGGCTCGGTCTGGGGTGCGGGCTCGGTCACAGACTCGGTCTCGGCCTCGGTCTCGGCCTCGGTCTCGGGGGCCGGAGCCGACGCCCTGGTGCAAGCAGCCAGCAATGTCATGAAAACGAGAATGCTCTTTAGTAATCTCATCGGCCTTCCATCAGAACGGGTTCGAACAACAGAGTATACCGTACACGCAAGCTTATCACTCGAATAAGCGAGCTTGTCCAATCGAACGCATCAGCGGCTATTGCTCTTTGTCGCCCCCGAGCTTCTAATGTAGATTGGTATTCACCCCGACTATCTCCTGACGGTTCTTCCTGATGCGGAAGTCGTGGTAACGCCGACTTCTCGTAAACCCCGACGTTTGGAATATCTTCATGAGTCCGACTAATCGCCGGCCGGGACTGGCCTGCATTATCACTTTCCTGCTGCTTTACGGGGCCGCGATGATCGGCTGCGCGCCCGCCGACCCGCCACCCCCTTACGAGAAGATGACACTGAGCGGCTCTCCGTATGAACGGGGTCTCGCTCACGGAAAGCGCTTTTCGAGCAAGATACGCTCGCTTTACACCCAGCTTCTGACTAGCGCCTTGCTGCCGTCTCTCAACCGAGAGAGGCCGGACATAGCCGAGGTGCTGTTCCTATATCAAGACGAGAGATATGACGACGGCCGCTTCTCCTATGAGGTCCTGCTCGACAGCGCTTATGCCCTGGAGGAGTCCATTCCGGAACACTACCTGGAGGAGATACGCGGCATTGCTCACGGATCAGGTCTGCCATACGGCGACGCCCTATTGCTGAACACCTTCGTGGACAGCGTGCTCGGGGTGCGCACCATGCAGCGCTATCTAAGCCAGTGGCATGCTCCATTCATAAGGAGCATCGAGATCGTACCGGGAGACGATTCTTCGGAGAACGGGGCCGAAGAGAGCGATGCTTGGGTGCAGGATCCATTCGAACCTCTTTTTCATGCTCACTTCGTGGGAGTACCTACCAGCTCCTCGATCCGAATCGTCATCGAGGACGCTCCCGGCGTTCGCGCGGAGAATAGCGACGAAGACGAGCAAGATCCCGCAGACGAGGAGAACCATATCGGAGTCGATCCCGAATCAATACGAATCCGTCTGGACGACGAGTTGTTCACGAAAGGTGACGACGGCATCCACATTGAACTTCTGGACGAGCGAGGCATACGGCTAGCCGTTACACTCTCACCGCCCGGCGGGCTGCCGCCTTCCGCGGTCATCGCCATCGGGGTCGAGGCAGGCAACCTCATCGAAATACACGATCCTCCCCCCACCCGTTCACGCATCATGCGCCAACAGTGGATCGCACTGGCAACCGAAGGGCTGGATGTTACAGCCGACGAGATCCCGAACTCTGGTGGACACGACGACCGTTTCCCCCCTCCCCCTATCGCATTCGCCGCTCATGGTAATGCTACTTCCGATGGGGCGATGCGTCTGGCTCACCATTTCGCGCTCTTGGACGCCGGGACTCTGCATCGACACGTCGTATTGTTCACTCATAAGCCTGATGACGGTATCCCTCACGTAACTGTCGGGTGGACCGGATTGGTGGGCGGTTTCTCTGGAATGAACGCGGAAGGGCTCGTTTGGTCTGTCAATCATTCCGACACCCTGGACAATCCGGTTGTTCAAAATGTCCGCAGAAAACTGGAGCTATTGTCTGGAGGGCTCCCCATCACGATGCTTGGAAGAGAAGTGCTGTCAAGAACCCAGGATGTGGATGCCGCCGCCGATCTCCTAGTTGAAATCGCCCCCACCGTCGGCTGGAATCATCTCCTTGCCGGCCCTGGCGGACTCCGGGTGGTCGAGTCGGACGGAGACATATCCGGTGAAGGCGACGGTCACGAGCATGTTTACGGACCCGGTGCGGTCGATGATCATGGGCGCCGCCTCGCGGCGTTCACCGATGACGACATTCGCATAGCGAGCCACTACATCAGCAACGCGGATGATTACGAATCAGGCCTGCTCGGCTTCGATCTTCCACCCCAGCGTTACTGGAGCCCCTTCTGGAGCCGCTCTTTGCGCGCCTTTTATCTATTGGGGGTTCACGTGTCCGATAAAATTGGTCACCTGGACTCGGATGCCATGATCGGCATTTTGCGAACCGAGGGGCTGTATGATCCGCGTGACAGCATGAACGCCGTCGTTTACGAGCCGGAGGATCTACGCCTTTGGCTGGCAGCAGGTACCGTGCCCGCAACGGACGCGCCTTTCGAGGCTTACGACGTAGCCGAAGCACTGAGAGGCACCCAATGAGACTCGAGAGCATGATCAGCTCCCCCTTTTCAAGACCGCTTCGAGCATGGCGCTCCGTTTGTCAAATCATCATCGCAATGATTTGCCTTGCCACCGCCCCGGCCACGGCCGCCTACACCGAGACAGCCCCCCAAGGGGTCTTCCTGTTCGAAAACAGTGTCATTTTCTCGCGCATCCAGGGGCACTGGCACGACGACGGCTCACTGGGTTCTCTTCTCGAACCGGTGGAACGCTATGAGGTGGGAGGCGGGCTTCAAGGAGTGCTCATCGCGGACGTGGACGCGCGCTTTCGAGTGGTCGTTCCAATGCTGCTTTATGGCATCACCGACGACATCAGCGCGTTCGTGGGAGTGCCGGTGGTGTTGCTCACCTCGATTAATCCAGACCTCGATTGGATTCCGGGAGACTTCAGCCCGCAGATCGGCCGTGCCTACAGCGAGGACGACTTTTGGGAGTGGGCGGGAAGCATGGGTCAGCCCAAGCCGGGGCCATGGGAGGGAAACAGGAACACCCTTTCAGACACTGTAATCGGCGGGCGCTGGAGGTTTTCAGACAGAATTAGGAAACAACTTCCGGACGGTCTGCATCTGGCCGTAAGCGCCTTCGCGGCTCTACCCACTGGCGAGCAGCCGGACCCGGAAGAGATTGTCGCCGTAGGCACCGATAGCTGGAGCCTGCACTCCCAGGGAGAGCTGGGCCTTCATTTGTCGGCTGATTATGACCTCATGGGTTTGATGGATGAACGAGTGCTGGTCGGCGCCGATGTCTTCTACGAGGCCTTCCTGCCACGCACTTACTACTCCAGCACCGGCGAGATTCATCCTCTACTCTTGAACGAGCGTCCATATGTAGGAGAAACCTACCGCATGAACCCCGGTGACTTCGCCGGAATCGAGCTGACGGCCACCGTTACCGCTATTAGGGGGCCGGCCCGGGAGACCTGGCTGACTCGTCGCGCGCCGGGCCTAGCCGACAGCCAGCCTCCCCTACTCCGACTATCCTTTACATATGGCTTCACGGGAGTAATGCAGAGCCGCTGGTACTCGGAATCGGAAATCTGGAACTGGGACCAGGAGCGGTTCTGGGCTCCCGGCTATAAGAATATCCTGGGAGCCCAGGCGAGCATCAGCCTGCTGCGCCTCGGCGTTCCATTGGACATTCAAGCCGGCGCAACGAGCCTGAATCTGCTGCCGGGCAGAAACGTACGCGCCCCGGAAATGCTCACCGCCGCCGTCCGGGTGCCGATGAAGTTTTGGTAGAGGCCACTGCCTCTTCATGGATCTTCATCTTCGATGAAGTGGAACTCGGCTGTCACCTGACGGGCCTGTGTCATCGTAACGACGCAGGTACCGGTGCCCGAACAGCCCTCCCCCGACCAGCCAAGGAAGGTGCTGTCGACCGCCTCGTGGGCGGTAAGGGTGACCTCCGTGTAATGGTCGTACTCGTAGGAACAGACGTCTCCGCAGTGGATCCCAGAGGGACTCGAGGTGACAACCCCTTCCCCGGTGCCGCTCTTACTCACAGTCAGCGAATGTTTCTTGATCTCGAAGGTAGCGTTGACCTGACGGGCCTGTGTCATCGTCACGACGCAGGTGCCGGTACCCGAACATCCCGCTCCCGACCAGCCAATGAAGGTACTGTCGTCCGCCTCGTGGGCGGTAAGGGTGACCTGCGTGTGGTGGTCGTACTCGTATGAACAGACGTCTCCGCAGTGGATCCCAGCAGGATTTGATGTGACAGTGCCTCCGCCGCTGCCGTCCTTGCTGACGGTCAACGGGTATGTCTTCAGCTTGAAGCTGGCGGTCACCTGACGTGCCTGGGTCATCGTCACGACGCAGGTGCCCGTCCCGGAGCAACCTTCGCCGTCCCAGCCGAGAAATTCACTGTCTAGATGGGCCGAAGCTTCGAGCGTCACCGTCGTGTAGTGCTCATAGAACTCCTCGCAGGGAGGCTCGCACTCCACTACATCGTCATCGCACGTCAGAGTGACCGTTCCAGAGCCGTTGGCATCATTTTCCACTACCAGCGGGTGGGTCTTCAGATTGAAGGTGGCGGTCACCTCATACGCCTGCGTCATCTCAACCGTGCAGGGATCAGTACCCGAGCAGCCCCCCCCGCTCCAGCCGGCGAAATCGCTGTCAGACTCGGGCTCCGCGGAAAGTATCACCTCCGTGTAATGCTGATAGATCTCTTCGCATGGAGGATCGTCGCAGTGAATCACATCGCCTCCAGCCGCCATCTCAACAGATCCTTCGCCGTTGCCGTCCATATACACAGTCAACGGATGGTTCTTCAGATTGAATACGGCTGTAACCGAGCGCGCCCCGGTCATCGTCACCGTGCAGGTTCCCGTCCCTGAACAACCCTCACCAAGCCATCCAAGGAAGTCGCTGTCGTCGTCCGCATCGGCGGTCAGCGTCACCTCCGTGTAGTGCTCGAAGCTTGCCTCGCACGTCTCGTCACAGTCGATGCCTGCCGGTTCCGATTCGACCGTTCCGAAGCCCGTGCCCGCCATTTTGACTTCCAGCCATTCTTGCCTGAGCGTGAAATTGCCGGTCACGGAACGGTCGTCGTAAAAGTTCACGACGCACGACTCCGGCCCAGCCGAGTCACAGTCTCCTTCCCATCCCGAGAAAACACTGCTCGAGGCGAAGAGCCTGTAGAGCACAACCGACTCCCCATGCTCGAAGACAGCGGTGCATTTGTCGGTCTGGTAACCACAGTCGATGACGTCGTCGTTTGTCACGACCGAGCCTTCACCGTTCCCGCCCGTGTCAACGGTTAGAACGTAGGAGTGCAGGTCGAACCGCGCAGTAACGTCCCGGTTCTCCGTCATGGTCACCTGACAGACGGCGCTATCGCCCGAACAGTCACCTCCCCACCCGCCGAACTCGCTGTTGTCACCGATCTGCCGCTCGAGCGTTACGACCTCACCGTGCTGGTAGTCCAGGTCGCACTCCACCTCGCAGAATAGCCCCGGCGGAGTTATGGCGACGCCCCCCGCGCCGCTACCCTCGGCCGTGAAAGACAATGAGTAGGTCTTGACCGCGATCTCACCCGTCACGCTCCGGTTACCCGTCATCGTGAGAGTGCATTCGTGCTCGTTGCCAAAACAATCCCCGCCCCATCCCACGAAATCAGTACAGTCGCCCGTTTCCATAAACAGCGTAACAGAGGAGCCGTGCTCGTAAACCGCCTCGCAGTCCTCTTTTCCCGAACCACACTCAATAAACTCGTCTCCGGATTTCACCGCTCCCACGCCGGTACCGAGTAGCTCTACCTCGAGCATGTAGGTAAATCGGTTGAACTCGGCGGTAACCTCGTGCTCACCCGACACTTCGAACACACAAGAAGAGCCCGTCGCTCCGGCACAGGCACCACCCCAGCCGGCGAGCTCACTTGCGGCGCTCGGCGAAGCACTGAGGCTCACCATCTGGCCGTAGGTGTATACGGCCTCACAATCGTCCCCTTCGGTTCCGCAGTTTATTTGCCCACCCGATGAAGAAACATTGCCCTCGCCGGTGCCGTTCAAGGTTATCGATACCTCGTAGCTGTTCAGATCGAACCTTGCCGTTGCACTCCGATTCGCGGTCATCGTCAGCTCACACGTAGGTCCGCTGCCGCCGCAAACTCCACCCCAACCCCCGAAGCTGCTGTGGGAAGAGGCCTCATGGCTCAGCGCCACGGTTTGTCCGTGGTCATAAACGGCCGAACACGCCGTCTCGCCATCCCCGCAATGTATTTTTCCGTCGGCTGACGTGACCCGGCCGACGCCGTTGCCAAGGACACCGACATCCAGCTCGTAAGATCTCACATTGAAGTCGGCGGACACGCTCGTGCCGCCTGCAATGACGAGGTCGCAGCGAACACCGTCGCCGGAGCATGCTCCGCCCCACCGGACAAAACGGCTCCCTGAAGCAGACACCCTTTCCAGCCTCACCTGGTCGCCGTGCTCATACTGCGCAACGCATTCCTCGCCCGAACCGCAGTCGATCTTGTTGTCCGTCGAAATGACGCTCCCCGCTCCCGTACCTCCCACGCTCACCGTGAGATCATGGACGTCCCGCTCGAACCGGGCCGTCACTTGGTAGTTCTTCGTCATGGTCAACTCGCACGTGGCGCCCGCCGACTCACATGCCCCACCCCAACCGAGAAAGCTGCTCCCTTCCTCTTCTGTACGAGTCAAGACCACCGTCTGCCCATGACCGTACAAGACCTCGCAAGAGCCCCCGCCGGCCCAGCAGTCGATGAGGCCATCCTCCGAAGTAATCCTGCCTTCTCCCCCTCCAAGCACTTCCATGGAAAGCTCATACTCCTTGAGGGCGAACTCGGCGTTTACCTGGGCGTCCTCGGTCATTGACAGCTCACACCTGCCGTACCCTCCCGAACAAGCTCCTCCCCATCCCACGAACTCACTGCCTTCCCGCACCGACCTCTCCAAGGTCACGCTCCGTTCATGGTCATAAAAGGCGGTACAGTCGTCACCGTCGACTCCGCACTTGATGAGACCGTCCGTGGAGACGACGGTCCCCGCACCCGTACCGGTCGTGCTCACTTGGAGCTCATGCATCTTCACGTCGAACCGTGCCGTCACGACGAGCAGATCATCGATCGTGAAGGTGCAAGTCGGTTCACTTCCTTCGCACACATCTCCACGCCACTTGTCGAACTCGCTGTCTTCGTCGGCAACAGCAGTCAAGGTCACCGTGCTTCCAACCTCGAACAACGCACTGCAGGCATCGCCGCAATCAATGCCTTCCGGATCCGAGTACACCATCCCGCTACCCAAACCACCACGCTCCACGAGTAACGGCACGAGGTCCGCTTCATCAGACACACACCGGCCGGACCCGTCACAGACCATTTCTTCCCCGCATGGCGTACCGGCATCCGAGTAGGTCCAACCGGTGGTCGACACCTCTGGTCGACACTCCTCGCAGTCATTGATTGGATTCGCCTCACCCGGCTCGAAAAACACTCCTTCGATTCGGCAGCCGGGCGCGCACCAGCCATCAGGCGAGCACACCTCGCCCGCATCACAATCCTCGTCCGTGTCACAGTAACCCCGAGGCGCAACGATGACCTCCGCCTCTTGCAGAACGCCGGCCTCGACCACCACCTGGGTCTGCCCTTCGCTGGCGGGCTCTCCACCGGAAAAACCTAGGACACGAATCAAGACCGTCTCTTCTTCAAAGGCTTCCGGCAGTAAGATCAAAACGGTTTCGATGCTTTCCACCGGCCGTTCATCATCGGGACGCCGCTGCGGGGAGCCTATCTGCTCGCCCCCATCGCGAGAGACCGTAACCTCCAGCCACTCCAGCTCATCCGGGTCTACCGAGTGGATATGCAGGTCGATGCCGGTCAGGCCGGCAGGCCCGCACGCAGCCAGCATCCATGCGGCGGCCAGGGCGGCCCAGGCCAAGCAACGCGAAGTCTTCAAATTTCCACGCATTCCCTGATTTCACCTCAAGTCGATTGGGCCCATGCTTCGCTCGGGAATGACCTCACCACTCGTCAGGGTCACTGTCGCGGCGGTGCCGGCCGCGACGGTGCCGATGGCTGCCCAAAACCACCATGCGCGGGCCAGGCGTCTTGAGGGTTGCTCGTCGTCCTCGTACAGGGGATCCGCCTCTCTCTCCGGAGTGACATCCACGAAACCCCGGTCCTCTCGCGGCGCCGCGGGATCAAGCTCCATCTCCCTTACGGGGCGCTCTTCCTTGCCACGGGTTTCAACCCCAGCCCCGGAAGGGTCGTCGGACAACACCAGCGGTGCAAGCTCCGCCAGTTCCAGCGCCTCGTCATCATCGAGTCCCATCAGCACGTCGAGATCGTCAAACTCGTCCGCTGGAACCATCTCAATGTCATCATCCACATCGAACACGGAGCGGTCGAGCTCGGCGAGGCCCTCGAACAGCGCCTCCTCGGCACCCTCCTCCTCCTCGAATGCATCCCTGGAAAGCTTGATGACGTGTTCGACCAAATCACGTCGCGCGACGGACTCATCTCGAAGATAGCCCCGATAGAAACCCATGGCCCGCGCGTGGTTTCCCAGCCGGCTGTAGCATTTTCCGATCTTCAGAAAAACGAGCGGATTCGGCGACAATTCATTTGCCAGCCGCAGCTCCTCGATGGCCTCCTCAAACTTGCCTTCATCGTAATACCGCACTCCTTGCTGAAAATGCTCGGCTGCCGCCTCCTGCATGCCGCTGGGCACATCGTCCTCACCGCCAGCCGCGGGCGCTAGGACCGCGAATCCCGCGAGCATAAAAACTACTCTGGCAATCGATGGGCATGGCTTCATCATGGCCGCCCTCCTAATGATTTGAAGTACCGCGTGGCAGGGAATGCACGATGAGATACCGTGAAGATACCACAAGAGGCCGCCCCCATAATCGGACAAAGAACCGATGGGCTTCGCCTCAAAAAGCTACCATGGAGACCACACGAACATCCTGTGGGATGCCAAGCGCCTTCCTGACGGCGGGCTCATCGCAATCCAAAGTCCAAGTAAACGACAAATTGAGTTCACGAGCTTGAAGCAAAATCTGCAGCAGGCCTATCGGTACGTCTACCACGGCAAAAGGCTGCTCCTTGCGCGTTCTTGTCACGATGAAGCGAACACCGCAGGCAACCATCACCACGGAAGCCCGCGAAAATGCCCCGGCCATCCCCTCCCCCGCCGCCTCGCCGAGGCGTCTCTTCTTCTCCGGATCTCGCACGGTGATGAAACGCCATATCTGGGCGTTGTCAGCCGAGGGAGCGACACGAGCGGCCGACAACAAGATGGAGATATCCTCGTCTCCAACCTCCTGATTACCAAAAGAGACAGGCACCTGCCCGGGAGGCGGCATGCCGTCAAGCAGACCGGCAATTAGTCTTTCCTCGCTCATTGATCATCCTTTTCGCCGCCCCACTGCTCGCGCATCCAGATCTTCTCCAGAGGCATTCGGCGCTTGGATATCAGGTGAAACGTCACCGAGTCCCATGAGAGTCCCTTCTTCCTGGTGGGCACTCCAAGCGGGGATATCGCAACCAGGCGGGCACCGTCGGGCATCTGGTATGCTTTTTCGATGCGCTCGTGATTGATTCCCGCTAGCCAGCAGGTGGCCAGCCCTACCTCGGTGGCGGCAAGCACGGCGACTTGCATGGCCATCGATGCTTCCTTGACGGCTCGCTCCACCCCCGCGCGGTACTCGTGGCCGAGCCGGGATCCCGCGCTGTCCAAAGGAAGCTTCTCGGTCCCGGCGTCATTCGTCTCCTCTTGCCCTGGAGAAGCGGAACCACCGCCCTTCTCCGCGCCGTGGCCATCGGCCGCCGGATAAAGGGCGCCGCACAGAATCAGGTGTTTTGCCTTCATGAACGGCAACCAGGGATTTATTTTTCCCACGAGCCCCTTCATGGCGGCCCTGATCACCGCTGAATGGTCCTCCGGTCTCTCGATGATTACAATCCTGGGGGCTTCGAGCTTCGTTGCGGCCCGGAAACCATCCACGCATGCGACGATGTACGATAGCTGCTCCCTCGAAGGCTCTCCAGGAGCGAACTTCCTGTTACTCCTGCGAGACAACAGCACTCGCTGGAGAGGCGTGACCTCGCCTTGCTTATGCAAAGAACCGTCGTGCTTCATTTCGACACCCCCGGCGCGGCGGCTATCTTGTCGGAGGGTTGAAGCCGCCGCTGCCATCCACGTCTAGGAATATGGGCGATGTAAGGGCCCAAGGCACCAGCCCGGGATAGACCGGCATCATCTCTTCGTCGCTGTCCACCTGCACCGCGTACCAGGTGTCGCGCTCCGGCTGCACTGTGATGGTTTTGGAAAACCTGACAGATCCCTCTTGCCAGCCTTCATCGCCTTTCTCCCAAACGCCTTCCACTTCGCCATTGGCGATCAGCTCTACACGAGCGAGCTTCATCCAGGCTGGGGCCTGCACCTCAATCTCGAAGTTGACGCTGTCCTGCATGCCGACCAGCTCACCGAGGCCGGCCCCGCACTCGGTGGTAAAGCGGATGAAAGGCCCGGTGCTGGCCACCGTTCGCAGATTTAGCACACCGTCCGCCAGCATGTCGGCATCGACGTACGATGGGTTGTCCTCGCCGGTCAGCACCCAGGTCCTTCCCGAACCCGGCTCGGGAATACGGTTGTGCGAGTCGCTGACTGCCGTGGGTGCGATCCTCATGCCTTCGTTAATCAGCGATAACCAGATAGGCACCAGGTCGTAACGATGACTTCTCCGCTGGCCGTTGTACACTTCCATGGCGTTGAAGTTGTCCGACCAGGCATGCGGTCTGCCTACCTCTCCTGTCTCCAAGTCGTAGTCCGCAATAGCGAACATACCGGTGCTGGAGAGGCCATGGTTCACTTGGAGAACCCTTGCGCCTCGCTCCGCGGCGTCGACGTATATCTCGTCGATGGTCATCGGATCCTCGCCCGGCAAGCCCCACCATATGGGGCTACCCATGTTTGGAAGACTTGGGTCGGGCTTCATCGGCCACGTGTTGTGGTGACCGAGAAGGGTTGTGGAGACCTCCGTTCCCGGGATCGCAAGTATTGTCGACTCGAGGTCCAACGCCTCTACCATGGGCCGAAAGTCGACGACCTTGTCATGGTCCGTGGAGATGAACGCGTCGAGCCCCTCGGAGACGTTGGTTATGACCCGTTCGGCCATCGTCAGCCCGCCGTCCGGACTCGGAGCCGCGTGCTGATGACCGTCGAAGCTCGTCTTGCCCCACGTATCGACGCTCTCGGCAAGCACGAAGGAAAGTTCTAGCGGTTCACCTTTCGCATTCACCTTGACCGACTCATGAACGTCTATCTCGTACGTGGGGCCCCTGCTCGCCACGGCGGTGTAGGTGCCGGGACGGATCTCACCGTCGATCTTTCCATCGGCGGTCCAGAACACCTTTCGAAAACCGTGCTCGGAAAAAGGCCTCGTCTCACCGAATACGGCGCGCTCCGTGGTGTCCGCCCCGTCGTCCTCGTGGATGAAGCTGACCTTCGCGGGAATCGGCCGTCCATCCTCATCCTCCACCGTCAGCTTGACCCGGCCCACCGGTCCCACGGCGAGATCGATGTCGACCTCTTCGCCGCCGGACACGGAAAACTCGACACCATCCCCGGCGGGCCGGCCTTCACCAAGCTCCAGTGGAAGCCAAGGCACCTTGACGTGCTCGCCGCGCCCTTCCGCGGTAGGCCACGCGGTGTACTCACCGGCGGGCAGACGCGCCGAAAACCTACCATCGGAACCGGTGATCGCCTGACCCTCGAAACTCTCCTCATCGCCCGCGCGAAGAAACGTCACCCTGCCACCCGCGACCGGCTCGCCATCCGCATTCACACTCCCGCTCACGATACCGTTGCTTTCGCCGATGATTTCCAACCTGCCGGACAAGGCGGAGCTGATATCGCGATCGAGAGCCAGGTACCTCCGGGCCTCGAGACGCTCCCCTCCCCGCAGAGTCTCACGGGCCGCGCTGTAAACCCACACCGTACTGGAGCCGCCGAAGGCCTCCGCTCCCACATCCCCGCCAATGAAGCGCAACGGCTCCTCCCCATAGATGGCCAGTGCCCAATGCCTGAAGTCGTGAACGCTGCCTATGGCGGGTGGTTCGCCAATAAGGGCGCTCCTGTCCAGGCCCCCCGGCAAGCTGTATTGATTGGCCTCGTCGTCACCCAGAATCACCAAGTCGCCGGCATCCATCCTTTTTGTGCTCGGAGACTCGTTGTAGACCCAAGTGACGATCTCCAAGGCATTGGCGTCCGGCTCGAGAGTGTACCTAACCTCGATATTGAGGCCCTCCGGCTCGATGGGAGGGATCCCAACGGATCCGGAAAGGAAGTTCATCACACCGTCGGTGCCGAGCACTCTGACTACGGCCGCCGACCCGTCGGTGCCATCGTTTTCAATCTCTATGGAATGAGGCTTCAGTGGAGCAAGCCCAACGAACGGATGGATCTCTCCGATTGCCACATAGTCCGGGTCGCCTTCGTCGCGAACCAAGTCCGCATCGACTATGCCGCCGACGTAGGGCACATACCAGTCCTTGATCCGGTCCTCCGCCGCGACGACGAACCAAACCTTGCTGTTCTTGAGCATTATGTCGCCCGCACGGGCGCCACGGCCGTCATGATCGGCGAAGGGGCCCTCCTCGCACAGGTAGCCCGCAAGAACCTCGCCTTCACCAAGGCGAGCAAAAAGCCCCTCAGACTCTTCTTCCCCATCCTCGGCGGAGCAGGCGACCGAGAACACCAGGGCCGCGATAATCGGGCCTATGATCAAGGCTCGAAAAACGCCAAGCATGGAGGGCCTGTTGCTGCTTGCCAATCTAGTCTTATCGGTGTGTTCGAACATGTCCCCATTCTTGCCCACAAGCCCGCCGGTAGCAATACGAGCGCTGACTGCAACAGACGCGACGGCCGGCCGATACGTCCCTCGGGGTGTAAGAGTCGAAACGCCCGGCCGATAGAGGAGAAAGTTCGGCGATTGGTGGGAGTCTGACCACTTTTCCCGCGCTATTGCGTCTATACTGGAGGGTACATGGCTCGAGTCATCATCGCAGGTCTTGCCGCCGCCGGCCTTCTTTCATACTGCGGTCCGACGCCTCCGGATTACGACGCGCTGGACCGATACCAGGTAGAAGCCTGCGGCGAGGTCTTCTCGGCCGCGGAGATAGTCAGACTTGCGTACGATGGGCGATCCGACGGCAAGCTGCCGGCGGAACTCGAAGTTCCAGCGGGGACCGTCGCGGCGTCCTACCGCGAGGACAGCAACGGAGTGAGGGTTCGTCGCTACCCGTGCGCCGATGATGAAGAGGACGCTAGGGCTCGGCTCTCCAGCATCGGATACACCGACAAGAGCCTGTATTTGCAGGGAGACCACTACCTCGTCTTCGATGCCACCGACCGCTACGGCATCTCCGGCCGTTACAGCATATTGCTCTGCGGCTTCGTCGGAGAGGTCACCTCCCGCGACAGCGGGGACATGCACCAGCAAGGGTTATTCGGGAGCTTCGGCGGGGCTGTAAGCGACGACCCGGAAGCCGGTGCATTAGCGGCGGAGCTAGCGAGCCTGACATTCGCGACGGGGATGACACGCCTGGCAAGCGACGGTTGGCCAAGGTACGTTGATGGCATCACACTGCTCACCTCGGATCAGGAGATCGGCCCGGTAAGACATCCCGGCCATGAAGACGAGGTCGACGGGGTGGGAGTGTGCGCGGTCTGGGTGGAACCCGATACGTGGGGAGGATGTGACGCCATTCGGGTAGGAGTGGCCCACACCATGCTCACAGACAATGATGGAGAAGATTTCCACCAGGCCGCCATTCAGAGCCTACTCGAGGGATACTACGGCTTCTCGGGCTGGTGCGGCGGCGGACCCTGACGGACAAAACCTTCCAAAGAAGGGATTCGCCCCACTTCGGCACCCTCCTTGCGTTAAAATCGACCGAAGGCAGTTGACGAAGCAGGCGGCTTGGCACAGTTTCCAGCGTCATGCGAATCAAGATTCCTGACGGACCGGAGATTGTCGTCAATGAACGCTACATACTTTGGGGGTTCGTCGCCGTGCTGGCTGTAATCGGGCTGGCGACGTCCTTCTACACGGTAGGCACGCATGAGCAGGCCCTCGTGCTTCGATTCGGAAACCACGTACGCACGAGTGAACCGGGGCTTCACTTCCGCCTGCCTTACTTCGCGGAAACCGTTCATAAGGTGCCGGTGCGAACTCGTGATGTAGAGGAGTTCGGATTCAGAAGCACTCGAGGCGAGGACTCTCCAGGCGGCCGGGGCCGTCGAGGGTACGAGAGCGAGTCGACCATGCTCACGGGCGATCTGAACATCGTGCAAGTAGGATGGGACGTTCACTACCGGAGGTTCGACCCCATCAACTACCTGTTCAGGGTGGAGGAACCCATTCACACCCTTCGTGACATCTCCCAGTCCGTGATGCGCGAGGTCATAGGCGATAGAGCGAGCATCCAGGTGCTCACCGTGGAGCGAATAGAGATCCAAGAAGCCGCAAGGACGATGATTCAAGGCGTTGTGAACGCCATGGAGCTTGGAATGACCATCGTCGAGGTCAACCTCAGATTCGTGAGGCCGCCTGACGAAGTCATAGACTCCTTCCACGACTTGAACAGAGCCGAGCAAGACGCACAGCGTTTCTACGAGCAGGCGTCCCGGGAGTACGAGGACCGGGTCCCGAGAGCGCGGGGTACGGCAAGGCGCATAGTCGAGGAAGCCGAAGGCTATAAGACAAGGCGTGTCAACGTGGCGCAGGGTGAAGCGGGACGCTTCGAGGCCTTGCTCGCCGAGTATAAGAAAGCGCCGGGGGTAACCCGCAGGCGGCTCTACCTGGAGACGATGGAGAGCATTCTCGGCGGCGTCGGTGACGTGGTGGTGACCAATGAGGAAGGAGGATCCGCACCTCTTCCCATACTGGATATAAGGCAACCACACAGAGCAGCCGGCTCCGCGCAACGCGGGGCGGCTGCAAAGCAAGCCCAGGAAGATCGCGGCCAAGAGACTGGAGGTGAGCGATGAAGGCTGTCTGGTTCATTCCCGCCGTCGTCGTAATCGGCATCATCGTCCTTTCACAGTCCCTGTTCGTGATAAACGAGTGGAATCAGGCCGTGGTAACGCAGTTCGGCCGGCCCATCGGCGACCCCATCACTCAGGCCGGCCTGCACTTCAAGCTTCCCTTCGTCCAGGATGTTCATCGCTACGAGAAGCGCCTGCTGCGATGGGATGGCGATCGGCACGACACCATCACCAAGGACAGAAAGACCATCCATATCGATGTGTCGGCTCGGTGGCGCGTCTCCGATGCTCTTCGTTTCAAGGAAGAGGTGACCACCATCCACCGTGGCAGTCAGATTCTCGACGGTATCATCACAAGTGCCGTCATGAACGAGATCGCCCAGTACAACCTTTACGAGGTGGTTCGAAGCACCAACAGGATCAGGGAAGCAGAGATAACTTTCCAGCTCGAAGGCATGGAAGAGGAAGAGATCGCGGCCATGGACCAAGAGGTCTTTTTCGGACATGAAACGCCGGAGCTGCTCACCGACGAGGAGGGACATTACCTTGCCGGTCGTCCTCTAGTGGCCGAACGCATACTGGAGCGCGCTCAAGCGTCGCTCGCTGACGAGGGCGTGGGCATCGAGCTGGAGGACATACTCCTCAAGACGTTCAATTACACCTCGGAGGTCGAGCAGCAGGTGTTCCTCCAGATGAACGAGGAACTCAAGAAGATCGCAACCCGATTCCGGTCGCAGGGACAACAGCGCGCCGAGCAGCGTCGGGGCGAAATGCAACGAGAGCTGGAAACAATCAGCTCGGAGGCACAGCGCGACGCGGAGGGGATCCGCGGAGCAGGCGACGCCACGGCCACCGACATTTACGCGCGGGCTTATCTGCAGGATCCCAGCTTCTACAGCTTCCTGCGAACGCTCGAGGCCCAAAGAAAGGCCGTGGGCGAGAACCATACTCTCATAATCGGTTCCGACAGCCCCTTCTACCAGTTGCTGCGTGACCACCGCCTGCTTGACGGCCAGTAACAGCTCGAGAGCGGCACGCTCCTCGCGGAAGACAGGAACAGGGGGGGGGCACCTAGGGCGCCCCCCCCGGCCGGTTTTTTCCGGCTACCCTTGCCCCCTGGCGACTTGCCAAGTAGAACGCGCGTGCAAGACGGGCTCAACCTTTCTCAAGCGTACCCGCCGCCGCCTCCGGCAAGGACGGAACCCCGGATGAGATCGGCCGCGAGGAGTGACGAACATGCCTTCTCCACATCCTCATTTAGACAAGCTCGCAGTCGACACCCTACGCACGCTCTCGATGGATGCGATAGAGGCCGCGAAGTCCGGCCACCCGGGCGCTCCGCTGGCGCTGGCCCCGCTGGGGTGGACGATATTCACTCGTCTCCGCAGGCACGACCCGAAGTTGCCGGACTGGATCGCCAGGGATCGCTTCGTCCTGTCCGCCGGCCATGCCTCAATGCTTCACTACGGCCTGCTTCATCTGACCGGATACGACCTCCCATTGGCCGAGATCAAGCGCTTCCGCCAAATGGGCAGCGCAACTCCCGGCCATCCGGAGTATCGCCATACCGCCGGCGTGGAGATGACCACTGGGCCTCTAGGTCAAGGCTTCGGTCATGCCGTCGGCATGGCCATGGCCGCCCGCAACTTGTCCCGGCGCTTCGATAAACCCTCTCACCCGCTTTTCGAGCACAAGGTCTTCGTGATCGCTTCCGACGGTGACATCATGGAGGGAGTGAGCATGGAAGCCGCATCGCTGGCGGGGCACTTGGGTCTCGGTCAGCTCGTGGTTTTCTGGGACGACAACCGGATCACCATCGACGGCCGCACGGACATTTCCTTCACAGAAGACGTAATGTCTAGGTTCTCGGCTCTCGGTTGGCACACGACGGGTGTCGACAACGGCGAAGACATGGACGCCATAGAAGCCGTGGCGAAGGAGGCCATGGACGATCCAAGGCCCAGCTTCGTCCGTGTACGCACCGTAATCGGCTATCCCGCGCCTAATCGGCAGGACTCACCCAAGGCACACGGCGCCCCGCTCGGGGAAGAAGAGGTCAAGAATACCAAGGAAGTCATGGGATGGCCCACCGACGAGACCTTCCTCGTTCCGGAGCAGATCACTGAAGCCGCCGATACCGCCAAGGAACGAGGGCGCGAGCATAGGGACGTCTGGGCCGGACGGGTGGAGGCATGGCGCACGGCACACCCTTATCTCGCAGACGAGCTCGACCGGACCTTGGAGGGGAGGCTCCCGGATGATTGGAACAGCGAGCTTCCCGAGTTCTCACCCGAGGATGGAAAGATCGCGACTAGAAAGGCCTCGGGCAAGGTCCTAAACGAGCTTGCAAGCAAGATCCCCGAGATCATCGGCGGCTCCGCCGACCTCGCGGGCTCGAACAACACCTACCTGCGGGGCGAGGCCGACTTCACTCCGAAACAAAGCGGCATACCTCGCAACGTTCACTTCGGCATTCGAGAGCATGCAATGGCCGCCGCCGTGGGCGGCATGGCCCTGCACGGCGGCGCAATTCCATTTGGAGCCACCTTCCTGGCGTTCGCTGATTACATGAGACCGTCGATGCGACTTGCCGCTCTCATGGATATCCCGTGTCGCTACGTCTTCACCCACGACTCCATCGGGCTCGGCGAAGACGGCCCTACTCATCAACCCATCGAACACCTAGCTTCTCTACGTGCTATCCCGAACATGACGGTGATACGCCCTTGCGACGCGAATGAGACGCGTGAAGCGTGGAAAGCGGCTCTCACCCGCTCCGGTCCCGCGGCGTTGATACTAACGAGGCAGGATCTGCCGATACTGAATCGCCTCTCTTATGAAGGGGCGGAGGGGCTTCACAAGGGAGCATACATCCTGGCGGAGGCCGAAGGGGGGGAACCGGAGACATTGCTGGTCGCAAGCGGAAGCGAGGTTCACATAGCCCTGGAAGGCCGAGAGCTGCTTCAGAAAGACGGCATACCCACAAGAGTCGTCTCCATGCCTAGCTGGGAGCTGTTCGCCGAACAGGACGCTGCTTATCGCTCCTTGGTACTCCCGAACAACGCACGGGCCAAGGTCGTAATCGAGGCGGCCTCCAGCTTCGGCTGGGAACGGTGGGTCGGAGCTAACGCCGGCATGTTGACCATTGATACGTTCGGAGCCTCCGGGCCATATGAGGAGCTGTACGAACACTTCGGTCTCACCGCCGCGAACGTGGCAAGGCTCGCTGTGGAGCAGCTCGATCTGAAAGCCGAGGCAGCAAGCAACGGCTAAACCCAGTGGAGCCGAGAAGCTGTGTTTCTCAAAGGCCGTACTCGACGGTCACTATCTCCACTTCTACTTCTCCCGCCGGCCGCCGGACGGTAGCCACATCTCCCACGCGCTTGCCGATCAAAGCCTTGGCCATCGGTGACTCCACGCTGATGCGCCGGGCCTTCAGATCAATCTCGTCCGGTCCCACTATGGCATAGGTAGACTCCACCCCCTCCTCGTCGACCACCGTCACACACGCTCCGAAGAATACGCGGCCGGCCTGCATGGGATCCGGCCTCACCACCTCCAGCACATCCAAAAGCTTGGATATGCGGCGGATTCTGCGATCAATCTCACGCAGCTTCTTCTTGCCGAAAATGTACTCGGCGTTCTCCGAGCGATCGCCGTGCGCGGCCGCGGTGGCAACCTCCTCCACGACTCGAGGCCGCTCCTTTCTCCATAAGCTGTCCAGCTCAGCTTCGAGACACCGAAAGCCGTCCGGAGTTATGTAGCGTTTGGGCATATCGAGACATTATCAAAGGGCCCTTCCCTCCTCCATCGGCTCAACGTATAGGCGCCGGACCAAGACGAGGATGACAATCAGCAAAGGCACCGCAAGAAAGAGACCGAGAAAGCCGAACATGATGGACATCAGGGCCTGAAACAGAATTATTAGAGCCGGCGGCAATTTCACCACGCCTCTCATTACCAGAGGAGACAAAAAGTTTGATTCCACCTGCTGGATTACGATGAAAGCGAGTATGACCCAAAGCGCCAGCTCGGGCGATACTATCAAGGCGAGCACCACTGCAGGAATAGCGGCGAGAATGGGTCCTACTATGGGCACGAACTCGAGGACTCCCGCGATGAAACCAAGCGCGAATGGAGCCGGTATACCAAGAATCCAGAGGACGATGGTGGTCATCACTCCTACCGAAATCATGTTTATTACCGTCCCCAGCATCCAGCGTCGCAAAGTTCCGCCGGTTTCGTCCAGAGCACCTCGAAGGCGGGCTCTGGCCGCGGGAGGAACTACTCTCACGGCATGCCTTGCGAACCTGGGAGCTTCTATCGCCAGATAGAAACCGGCCGCCAGCGCAACGAGGAGGCCGGCCAAGGCTCCCAGCAGAGTATTCAGTACCGGCAAGGCTCCGGCAACAAAGGCGGCTACCTGATCAACCAGAGCATCGGCAAGCTCATCCATTGCTTCGGCACCCGGGTCGCCGACGATGACGATGACCTGGCGTTGGATCCAGTCTAAGAGTTCCATGAGCGCCTGCGGGAACTCCTCGACCATTTCGGCAAGCTGCTCCCGCAGGGTCGGCCACGCCAACGCACCAAGCCCCACGAGCAAGGCGAGCAGAAGCAGAGTGGAGACGACCGTCGCCACCACCCGCGGCACCCTCAAACGCTCCAACAAGCCCGCCGGCACCGACAAGAACGCCGCCACTAGGCCCGCGAAGAACGCCATGAAGAATACCACTCGCCCAAGCACGATGATCGCCGCCAAGCCCCCGAGGAGGATCACGACCGCAGTGGCTCGCGCGACCATGCCGAGCGGCCGGGTTCTCCAAGGCGAAGGCTGATCCATGCCGGTCATCTACTCCAAGGCGTGGCCGGCAGGACGCTCGCCGAGCTCGAGGTCCACCGACCTCGTTCGCCCGTCCCTTATGATCGTGAACTCGACGCTCGTTCCTGGAGCCATGCCCGCAACGATGCGAGAGAGAGAGGCGGCATTCTCGACCGGCTCTCCGTCAACCGAGATGATTATGTCGGAAGCCACTATGCCTGCACGGTCCGCCGGACCTCGGCGCTCCACCGATACGGCCATGGCACCGGCTTCGACGTCCGCTCCCACCTGCTCGGCGAGCTGCGGAGTAACATCCTGGACGACCACGCCCATGTACCCTCGTACGATCCTGCCTTCTTGCAAGAGCTGTGGAAGCAGCGCCCTGACCAAGTCCATTGGGACCGCGAAGCCGATTCCTTCCCCCGGCGCCACGATGGCGGTGTTGATGCCTACGACCTCGCCATCGAGGTTGAACAGCGGACCACCGGAGTTGCCGGGGTTGATCGCCGCATCCGTTTGAAGAAAGTCGTCGAAGGGGCTCGCGCCTATCATGCGGGCGCGAGCCGATATGATGCCCGCGGTCACTGTCAGCGAAAGGCCGAATGGGTTGCCAATCGCTATGACGTAGTCACCCACTCGAAGATCCTCGGAGATGCCGAGATCGGCGGCCGGCAGAGGCTGATCCACGTCGGATAGCCTTAGCAATGCGATATCGGTCTCTTCGTCACGCCCGACGATCTCCGCGTCGAATCGGCGGTCATCGGCCAACTGCACCTCCAGCCTCTCCGCATCGGCGATCACGTGATCATTCGTGACGACCAAACCCTCGGGAGCAATTATAACGCCGGAACCTATGCCTATCTCTTCCCGCTCCCTCGGAGTTCCAGGCGGCAGGGGAATCCCGGGAGGCAAGGGTGGACCGGGCCTGGGACGCAACGTCCTGGTGGTCACTCCGACGACTGTTGGTGTGAGACGTTCCACAAGAGGCGCCAAAGATGGAAGCGTTTCATCCCCGAAAACTGGGGGAGCCACGGCACGAGGGCGATCAGGCACCGGTTGCTCCGGCTCTCGCTCCCATTCCCTGACCAACTGGTCTTGCTCGTCTTCCCCTGACGAGCTTGCAGCCTCTTCATCATTTTCGGGATTGACGGGACCCTTTCCCGGACAATCCTCGACCGCTTGTTTACCACCCGACTCCGCCTGATCCTCCGAGGTCGCATTGGAGTACTGGCGGCATCCCCAATAAGCAAGAGCAGCAATGACGGCGACGAGTACGACCAACGATGGACGGATTGGTCTCATGTAATCCTCCCCTGTTCACGTAAGCCTCCGGCTTTTCGCGAACGAGTGCCTTCGCGCCAAAAAAGGACTGCGTCTCACGCTACTCGGTGCCCAGCCTACTTCAGGAAATCAGTGTCGACCCCGGCCGTCCGTACGCACGGGCCAACGGTCGGAAGCTCGAAACCAGCGAGTGACCGTTGGCCGTGGGTGTCACTTCGGCTTTAGGCGTTGGGTGGCGCCGGGTGCTCCTCCGCCTTCTGCTCCACCTTGGCCTTGTATGCGCCCATGCGCTCTTTCATGGTCTCGGCCTTCTCTCGCATTTCGCGTCGGAGCTGTTCACCGCGACGCGGCGCGAACAGCATGCCGAGGCCTAGGCCGACGGCAACACCTACTCCGACCAGGCCTGCTCCCGAGAAGACCGTCCTGCTCATGGGTCGTCGAGTCTGAAGCCCCACGGCTTTGAGGACGTTGTCCGCGTTTGTCTTTCCCATGTCTTTCAGATAACGGGGATAACTTCCATAATCAAAAGTCTTACTGGTCATATCCCGACTCCTTTTCCTGACCTGGTTTGAGCGAACTCACTTCGCACTATTTCCAGCTAGGAACCCGGGCTCGCCCCAACAATCGGGAAGGCTCCGCTGGGTTGCCGCCCCAAGGAAAAGCTCCTGCACCCATCTTGTGCTCGAAATCCTGTATAGAGGGAACGAATCGAGGCAGATCACTGATGCACCGCAGCGGTTGCGGGAGACCGGGGCATCCGGGTACCGTGAGCCAATCATTCCACTCCAATCAGCCGGATCGGCCATGAAACGACATCTGACCAGAGTTGTTTTCCTGTTAGTGATTTCCTCCCTGATCGTCGGCTGCCGCAAGGACGAGCAGCTCGAGGTAGGGTTTGCAAGAGCCCCGATGCATTGGCGGGTCGGAGTAAAGCCCGGTCAAGTGGGAACCGAGGCGCTGCCCGAGCAAACTCAAGCCATGACCAGCATGCTCCAAGACATCCTGGAGACCTTGCTCGACGAGGATTATGACCGTGAGTGGCTCATATACGACTTGACCGCCTGGACGCTCGAAAAGCTCGAGGAAAGGGTGGATGCGGTCGAACCTGGAAAGTACGCCTTCTTCTTCGAGGACGGACACGGGGTGGAGCTTCCTCCCGACGCAAAAGCCGTCGTACTACGAAGTGGCGATCAAAAGGTGGCCCTTGTGCGCGCCGATATCTTCTTGATGCATGAGCACATTCAAACAAGGGTAGCCGATCTCATCCATGAGGAGACAGGCATCGAACGAGACGCCATCTTTCTTGCGGGAACCCATAATCACTCCGCTCCGCATGCCATCAGCCCCGCCGCGGGCGTCTGGTCCCTTGCCGACGCCTTCGATCCCCGTCACTTCGTCTACGTTACGCGAGCGATCGCCGACGCCATCATCGAGGCCGATCGAAACCTCGAGCCGGCCGTTATGCGCGCACATCGAACCAGCTACTCCGAGGTACAGCAGAACATCATAGGTCCAAGAGAAGAGGAGCTCTTGCCTCCCGACGGCGACGAGCCGGTGGTGGTCGAGGTCGGATACCCGAGAGACTACTTCGACGACGAGCTTGCCGTACTTCGCTTCGAGTCCCCGGGGCAACAAGGAGAAGACGGGGAGATGATCTCCGGCGACCATTTAGCCACCGTTTTCGTTTTTGGCATGCACCCCGAGACACTCGACAACCACCACGGCATAACCTCGGGAGAGTGGCCCCTTCATGTCGAGCATAGGCTCACATCCGAGCATGGAGGCTTCTGGATGTGGCTGCCGGGCTCTCTCGGCGACTGCGAGCCGGACCGCGGGCGCGCCAACCCCGATCACATCTTCTGGCGAGAGGGTTTCGACGCCATGGATATCATGAGTGACATGATCGGCTCGGCCGTGAGCGATGCCTGGGAGGATACGGGGAGCGTCGAGGCCCATGCCACACCGAAGCTGGACTACATGGCACGGGATATCTCCGGGCCGCCGGATCACCCAATGCCGGACTCCACGTACCTGGGCGGTTTTCTAACTCCGATGGTACGACTGATGAACGACAAGACTACCTTCCCACTTCACCTCGTACGCCTGGGCGACGTCCTCCTAATCGGTGTACCGGCCGAGACCGTCTCGGACCTGTCGTTCAACATCAAGAGCCGCATAGGTGAAGGCTGGGACGAGGTTTACCAGGGCTATGTCTTCGACAGCGCCCCCGACTGGGTGCGAGCGCGTATAGGCCAGAACTTCAAGACCAGTACGGTGCCCGAGGAGATGCGGGTGCCCATGCCGCTGGTCACGAACATGACCGGCGGCTACATGGGCTACATCGTTACCCGCTGGGAGTTCGAAAACAGAGAGCATTACAGGCAATCGCTTACCACTTACGGGCCGGGAACCGCCGAACGAGTCGCCGGATCCCTAGTCGGGATGACCCGGGAGCTGCTTGGTGGAGAGCCTTTCGAGGTCGAACCTTCTCCATGGCAAAGAGCGGATGACCGAGGCTACGCCGAGATTGCCGACTATCTCGCTTCGCTGGATGAGGTAGTCACGGAGATGTCGGGTGATAATCCGCCGTCCGATCCCGACAGGGTCGGCACTGTTCTGTCCATACCTGCAGACGGACACCCTGGTGACGAGCCTATTGAAGTCACATGGGCCGGCGGAACAAACGACATGCCTCCGCCTTCGGTCACCATCGAGGCCGAGGTCGAAGGCGAGTGGACAGAGGTCGCGGCCGGCCCCAGCGGCGACGTGTGGGTCCTCTTCGAAGCTCCTGACGAGTGGACGGCGTGGTGGCGGACCCAGAGCGTGCGGGAAACCACGACCGTACGCGTTCGGGCGGAAGGCTGGTACCGAGGCGACGAACCTGGAGTCACGAGGCCGGACGAGCTATTCGATCCTGATGGCGCCAATCAGAGCTACAGCCTGACTACGGAGCCTTTTGTGCTCGAGTGATCGAGCAATCCGCTTGCGGGCAACCGGTTATTCTTGGTTTAGAGCGGCGAGCCGAGTAGGATCCGGCTCCCATGAAAGCCATTGTCATCCCCGTAACGCCTTTTCAGCAAAACTGCTCCATTCTTTCTTGCGAGGAGACCGGCAAGGCTGCTGTCGTCGACCCCGGCGGAGAGGTGGACCGGATCATCGCGGCGGCGAAGGAGGCCTCGCTGGAGATCGAGAAGATCCTCGTCACGCACGCACACATCGATCACGCCGGCGGAGTAGCAGACCTCGCCGAGAGGCTGAACGTACCCATCGAAGGACCACACGAGGACGACAAGTTCTGGGTGGATTCTCTTGGAGAACAGAACAGAATGTTCGGCGGCGCCGGCGCTCGTCCATTCCAGCCAAACCGCTGGCTGAAGCACGGCGACAAGGTCTCCTTTGGAAATGTTGAACTGGACGTACTCCACTGCCCGGGACACACCCCGGGTCATGTGGCTTTCTTCCACCCCCCCTCTAGGATCGCGGTGGTAGGTGACGTCTTGTTTCAGGGTTCCATCGGTCGCACGGACTTCCCCGGCGGCGATCACGACGCTCTCATTCGATGCATAAAAGAGCATCTTTTCCCATTAGGTGACGATGTCGAGTTCATATCCGGTCATGGTCCGGTATCGACCTTCGGCGCCGAACGCCGCGGCAACCCTTTTGTACGGGATCCGTAATTCACCAAGAGAAGCTTTCCCGAGAGGATTGTGGAGCCTCCGCGTCAAGAGGCAGCCAAAGACAGTACGATGCAGGCCTCCTTTGGGGACCGTGAAATGACGGCCGGCTCTAGTACTCGCTCCGCTCGGGGGCGGGAGGCGGCCCCGGCAGCCTCGAGCGCCGAGGATGCGGCGCGGCATACCGGCAAGAAGCCGTGGGCCGCGGTTCTCGCTCTCGGCGCGGGCAGTCAGATCGCACAGATCGTTCTGCTGCGCGAGATGCTCATGAGCTTTTACGGAAACGAGATCTCTCTTGGAATCATCCTCTCGTCCTGGATGATTTGGGTAGGCATCGGCAGCTACTCATCCGGCCGCCTCATCGAGGGAGCGGAGGCCTCATGGCGAGCTCTATGCCTGACCGCCATAGGCATGCTTTTCCTGCTTCCCGCAACGGTTCTAACCGCCCGAACGCTACGGGGACTCTTCCAAATCCTTCCCGGAGTGCACCTCTCGCTGCTGGACACCGCCGTCTCCTGCTTCGTCATCATGGCTCCTGTCGGCCTCCTGCTTGGAGCCCAGTTCGTTCTATTGGCGAGGTTGTGGCGGCACAGCTCCGGGTCGAAAGACACATCACCCGCATCAGGCACCTACGTGACCGAAGCCGCCGGCAACATGGCGAGCGGACTCGTCTTCACCCTGCTGCTCGTTCGCTTCGCAAGCTCCTTTCATCTCGCGGTCCTCGTCGGGCTGCTTCTCCTGCTGGGAGCGCTGCACGTACTTCCGAAAGCTTCCTCGAAGAGACGTCTTACGCGTCCGTGGCGCATGTGCCTCTGGACCATGACCGGTTTGGCGGTGCTTGCGCTCCCCGCAATGAGCTACCTGGATGATTGGGCATACCGCGCCCAGTGGCGCGTCCTTGCTCCCGATCACACGTTGATTGGAACCAAGCAGTCGCCCCACGGCGCCATCTCCGTGCTCCGGCAAGGCGAGCAGCATGCCTTCTTCCAAAGCGGTCACCTGGCCTTCACGACCGCCGCCCCGGGCTCGGCAGGCTTCGAGCTCGAGGAGATGGACGCGGCCGTTCTGGCGCACCTAGCGCTCGCGCAGCATCCGGAGCCAAGCAGCCTACTGCTGATAGGGGGAGGGCTGCGGGGCATTCTTCGAGAAGCGACGAGACACCCTCTCCAGCACATCGATTACGTCGAGTTCGATCGCGAAATGCTGCCGGCGGCATGGAGCTACTTGCCGGAAGCCACCATCTCGGCGCTCCAGGATGAGCGGGTTCGCGCCCTTCACGGAGACGGCCGCACCTACATTCGGCGAACCGAGCGGACCTACGACTTGATCCTCGTCGACATCCCGGATCCCGCCACCGCCGTACTAAACCGCTATTACACCGAGAATTTCTTCGCGGAAGCCCGCGGCCGGCTCGCGCCCAGCGGGGTACTGGCTATAAACGTTGGAACAGCGGGCGACATACGAGGAACCGCGGTGGCCAACCGCAACGCGACCGTCTTCCATACCATGCGCGAGGTCTTCCCGCATGTGCTCCCATTGAGCGTATCCGGACAGGCTGTGCTCCTTGGAAGCGATGAGCCGGGCGGTTTGACGGCCGACCCGTCGGTTCTGGCAAACCGCCACACCGGTCGAGGAATCGATGCCTCCGCCTTTCCAGTCGGCTACTTCTTCTCCGTATTGGAGGAATCCACGCAACGCCGGCACGGCTGGCTGCTCATGAACCATGGGCGTGATGCGAGGTCGCATCTCGAGTCCCCAAAGACGGGCCCGGTCTTTCCGCCATCGCTGCAAGAGCAAGAAGCACAAGCTGAAAATCTGCCGCCGGTTCAAAATAGGCACTTCCACAACAGCGATCTTCGTCCGATAGGCTACTTCTACACGGTGCTCCTATGGGACCGAATCACGAGGGGTGAACGCCCACCGGCTCTCGACTGGGCATTGCATGTGCGCCTCGCCTGGGCGCTCCCCCTCATCCTGGCTTGTCTCCTCCCGGTCGCCTCTTCCCGGCTCCGCGGCATGTGGAGGAATCGGTCGAGCCGGGCCCCCGCACGCGCGGCGCGGCTGGCGGCGGCGACGACAGGCATGTCCACGATGGCCATGCAGGTAGGCCTCCTCTTCGCCTTTCAAAGTCTGTACGGCTTCGTGTACGAGATGGTCGGGGCCATAGTGGCGGCTTTCATGGCCGGGCTTGCCGGTGGCGCTTTCATCATGCAGCGTGTTCTTCAAGATAGGTGGCGTTGCCTTGCCGTCTCCCAGCTTGCCGTGGTTTCCTTCGCGGTCCTGGTCGCTCTCTGCCTTCCGCTAGCGGCAAGCATCGGATCCTCGGGCGCGGTGCTCACCATCTTCGCGCTGCTCACCGTGGGGGCCGGCCTCGCCAACGGTCTAACCTTTCCGGCCGCCGTTGCTTGCTGCCATGAAGGAACGCCGGCACCCGAGAGGGCCGCGGGCACCGCCTACGGCCTAGAGCTAGCGGGCGCCTGCCTGGGAGCTCTCATCGCAAGTGTCATGGTTGCTCCCATGCTGGGCATCGTGGCATGTTTCTGGTTGGCAGGAGTAATGAATGCAACGGCGCTCGCCGCGCTCGTCCTGGCCGGAAGCCTGAAATGTCCAGCGGTTCCTCAAAGCGCATCAAGCTGACCAGGCGCGAAGCCCTGAAGCTGGGCGGCACCGCCGTCTGCGCGCTGTGCCTTTCCGGCACGCCGGTGTGCGCCCGTACCGACAATGAACAGCAAGAGGCGGAAAACCGGGACGAGTGGGCGCAAAGCCCGACTAAAGGCCTCATCGGAGCCCGGCGCTCGCCCTTTTTCTCGGCCCTGGATAACGGGGCGGTTCGATGCACCCTATGCCCCAATGAATGCAAGGTACAGCAAGGAGAGCGAGGCAACTGCAGAGTCAGGGAGAACCGCGGCGGAGCACTGTACACACTGGTTCACGGCAACCCCGCGCTGCTGCAGCTGGACCCCATTGAGCGCAAGCCCTTCTTTCACGTCCTGCCCGGCAGCCGGTCCTTGTCGGTAGCCACGGCCGGCTGCAACATCGCTTGCAAGTTCTGCCAGGTCTGGGACATGGCGCTGGTCTCGCCGGAGGAAGTGTTCGCCTACGACTTTCCGCCGAAAAGGGTCATCTCTCAAACCCGTGACACGCAGGCCCAATCGGTCGCATTCACGCTCGGTGAGCCGGTGGTGTACTTCGAGTACATGCATGACATCGCAAAGCTCGCGAAGAAGCACGATCTCCTGAACTTGCTTCACAGCAACGGCTACATCAATCCGGATCCGCTCCGAGAGCTGTGCCCGCTCATCGATGCCGCCAACATCGATCTCAAGTCCTTCGATCCAAAGTTCTATGAGCGAGTCTGCGACGGCAAGCTGGAACCGGTGAAGCGAACCTTGAAGCTGCTGAAGAGCGAGGGCGTGCACATCGAGATCACGAACATCCTGATCCCTACGCTCAACGACGACATGGACAAGATCCGGGAGATGTGCACCTGGATTAGAGACGAGATCGGCGCCTCTACTCCGCTCCACTTCACCAGGTTTTATCCTCTCTACAAGCTGGCGAACCTACCTCCAACCCCGGTCTCCACGCTCGACGAGGCACGAAGCGTGGCCCGAGACGTCGGGCTGGAGCACGTCTACGTGGCTAACGTGGCCGGTCATGAAGGCGCGAACACCTTCTGCCCGAAGTGTGAAGAGAAGATAGTCCACAGGGTTGGGTTCATGATCGAGTCGATGGATATCGACGACGGCAAGTGCGGCTCTTGCAGCCATCCCATCGAAGGCGTGTGGGAGAGTTCCTAGCGACTCCGCCGGCGCATCATTCTGTCGCGCTGAGCGAGTGACCTGGAGTCGATGTTGGTGAGCCCGGCCTCCTCGGCCCACCTCACCGCCTCGAGGAACTCTTCCACCGTGATCGCCCTAGCTATCTTGGGATGCTCATAAGCCTGATGCTCGACGCGATACTGGGCCATGACGTTCACATAGGTTGATTTGGACAGGTTCTCCGCCACCCACTTCATCAGCTCCTTTGTCCCGCTCACCCGGTTCGGCATCACGAGATGCCGGAGCATGAGCCCACGCTTGGCTACTCCTTTTTCGTCGGTCACCAAATCACCGACCTGGCGATGCATCTCGCGCACCGATGCCAGCGCATGCCTTGGATACTCCCTGGCGTTGGCCGTGAAGCGGCGCGCGTAGTCTCCATCCATGAACTTGATGTCCGGCAGATAGATGTCCACGATGCCGTCGAGAAGCCTGATGACCTCCTCCCGCTCGTAACCGCCGGTGTTGTAGCAAAGCGGCAAGGTAAGGCCCTTCTTCAGGGCAATCCTGGTAGCCCGCAGAATGAAGGGCATGACGTGCGTTGGGGTGACCAGATTGATGTTGTGACAGCCCATTTGCTGCAGCCGCAGCATCCTGCCCGCCAGATCCTCTTCGGAGACGGCGCGCCCCCTCCCCTCATGGGCTATGGGCCAGTTCTGGCAGAACACGCAGCGTAGCGAACAGCTCGAAAAGAATATGGTGCCGGAGCCGTTGCGGCCGACCAGGGGAAGCTCCTCGCCGAAGTGCGGCGCGTTACTGAAGACCAGTGCGCGATTGGAGGTCCGGCAGTGGCTCTCTTGCCCCTTCGACCGGTTCACGCCGCAAAGATGGGGGCAGAGCTTGCATTCCTCTAGAAGAGCATAAGCCTGTTCTATGCGCTCCTCGAGCTTGCCCTCCGCTTCCAGCCGGGCGTAGGCGGGACCCTCGGGTACACTACTCTTCTTGGCGCCGTTGTTGCCGTCGTTCTTGCTGGCCCCCTTGGTCTCTGCATCGCCGTTATCATCACCGCCGGACCCGGCAGCGCTTCGAGTACAGGCACCCCCGAGAAACAGGGAACTCCCAAGGAGCAAGGAACGCTCGAGAAAGCTTCGTCTGGAGATAGTCATGACCGTCCTCCACGCGGCGCGAACGCCCGCGTTCACCGGGTACGACGGTACCAACGTCTCACCGGTTTGTTCAATATACCCCGTCTCTCCACCCATCGCCGCTTGTTACTCGACGCTACCTTGCACTCCAATTCTTCCTCGCCCCTCCGATTGAATCCCAAGCAATGGCCTCGGGATTCCTCTGCCAAGCGGCTCGGGTGATAGAGCCCACTTCGGTGAGAGGACGCTTGACGTCCTCCGCCGTGGGGGTCTATCGGTTCTTCTGGCTCGAGTCCAAGGAGAACCATGCCCAGAACCAGCAAGCGAACGGTGCCCGCCACCGTCCCTCCAAGCCGGCGAGCGCGCCTACCGGAGTGGTTTCGCGTCTCCATAGCCGGAGGAAAGCGTTACGGCGACCTCAAGCGAACCTTGAAGTCGCTGAACCTGGCGACGGTTTGCGAGGAGGCCGGGTGTCCCAACCTCGGCGAATGCTGGAGCTCCGGCACCGCGACCGTCATGGTGCTTGGAGACACGTGCACCCGCGGCTGCCGCTTCTGCGGCGTGACCGCCGGCGACCCCGGCGGGGTCACCGATCCGAAAGAGCCGGAGAACACCGCCGAGGCGATAGAGGAGATGGCTCGCAAGTCCGGCATCACGTACGTAGTCATAACGAGCGTGGATCGCGACGATCTTCCAGATCTTGGAGCAGGCCATTACGCCTCGTGTATCGAGACCATAAGAAGTCGGACCCCCGACATGCGAGTCGAGGTTCTGACCCCCGACTTCCAAGGCCGCATCGAGGCGATAAGACGCATCGCTTCCGCGCAGCCCGATGTGTTCGGTCATAACATCGAAACAGTGAGACGACTCCACCGGCGGGTCCGCGATGCGAGAGCCGGGTACGATCAATCCCTGGCGGTCCTTCGAATGGCCCGCGACGAGGGCATGGAGATCACCAAGAGCGGGCTGATGGTGGGCCACGGGGAGACCCGCGAAGAGATGCTGGAGGCGATGTCGGATCTTCGGGATGCCGGCGTCGATCTGCTTACCATCGGACAGTACCTGCAACCCAGCAGGAAGCACCTTCCCGTGGCCCGCATCTGGACTCCGGAGGAGCTGGAAGATTTGCGCGAGGAAGGAATGGAGATGGGATACCGCTATGTGGCGGCCGGACCACTCGTTCGCTCCAGCTACCGGGCCGCCGAGCATTACGCCAAGGCCCTGCTGGACAGCCGCTCGAGTGGATGCGACTCCGGCAACCACTGACGCCAACTCAATAAGAGGAGATCCGCATGACCCGTTCGTACGAAGCCATAGTCATCGGCGGCGGTCCGGGAGGTTACGTCGCGGCCATCAAGCTGGGCCAGCTAGGGCTGGAGACCGCGCTTGTGGAAAAGGGCAGCATCGGCGGCGTGTGCCTCAACTGGGGCTGCATTCCATCCAAGGCTCTCATCCATGTCGCAGACACCGTCAGCCACCTCCAGGATGCGTCGATCTTCGGCGTGACGGCGAACGAAATAAGCGTCGACGTCGAGAAGACCCGGGCCTGGAAGGACGAGATAGTCCGAAAGCTGACCGACGGCATCCGAAGGCTAATCAAAGGCAACCGCGTGGACATAATCGAGGGCAAGGCCAGGTTCACCTCGGACAGATCCTTGTCCGTCGAGGCCAAGGGAGGAGAGACCCAGGAGATTGCTTTCCAGAAGTGCATCGTTGCCACCGGAGCCCGCCCAATCGAGATTCCTGGATTCGAGGTGGACGGCGAGACCATCTGGGGAGCCCAGCACGCCCTGGACATACCGCACATTCCCGGCCGAATGCTCGTCATAGGAGGCGGCGTCATCGGCCTGGAGATTGGAACCGTGTACGCCAAACTCGGCACGAAGGTGACCATAGTGGAGATGCTCGACGGCCTCCTTCCAGGCATCGACCGGGACCTGGTGAGAGTAGTCGAGCGCAGGCTCCGTCAGCTCGGCGTAACAGTCATGACAAAAGCAAGAGCGAAGAGCCTCGAGAAGCTGGAGGACGGCCTCCGGGTTGCCGTGGAAGCCACTAAAGATGAGGAGATCGTCGAATGTGATCGCGTTCTCGTGGCCACTGGGTTCACTCCTGGGTCCGAAGGCATCGGCCTGGATGCCGCCGGGATTGAAACCGAAGAGAAGGGGGCCATCAAGGTTGACAAAACACTCCAAACGAACGTTTCGGGCATCTACGCGGTAGGGGATGTAACCGGCCCTCCGTACCTAGCGCACCGGGCCTCGAAGATGGCGGAGATAGCCGCCGAGCACGCCGCCGGCCACGATGTAACCTACGACGTGAAATCTGTACCTTCGGCCGTTTACACGGACCCGGAGATTGCGGTCACCGGGCTCTCGGAGGAGCAGGCCAAGGAGCAGAAACGCGAGGTCAAGACCGGCCGGTTCATGCTGGGTGCCAACGGCAGGGCCCTCGGCGCCGGCCAGCCTCACGGTCACGTGAAGGTCGTGGCCGACCCCGAGACCGGAGCAATACTTGGAGCCGGCGTGGCGGGCCATACCGCTTCCGAGATAATCAGTGAGCTGACCCTGGCAATCGAGATGGGCGCCGGAGTAGAGACGGTCGGCAGCGCAATTCATCCTCATCCGACCATATCGGAATCGATACCAGAAGCATGCATGGCCGCCGTCGGCAAGGCGATTCATGCAATCAATCGCCCCACTCGCCCCAAACGCGGCAAGTAAGCCTAAGGGTTGCCTGCATGAAAGCGGCCCGCCAGCCAACCATCTCGTCCGGTGCCCTGCGAATCACGAGACTCGGCCTGACTCCGTACGGCGAGGCCCTTTCTCTTCAAGAGCGTCTGGTCGAGGGGCGCAAGACCGGGCACGAGCCTGATACTCTCCTGCTGCTCGAGCACCCGCCGACGATAACCCTTGGCCGAAACGCCAAGATGGAGCATGTCCTTCAACCGGCCGACGTCCTGGCGGCTCTCGGCGTCGAGCTGGAGAGATGCGACCGTGGAGGCGAGGCTACCTATCACGGCCCCGGTCAGCTAGTAGCCTACCCCATCCTCGATCTGGAACAGAACGGCCGCGGCGTTCGTGCCTACGTCCGGGATCTCGAGGAAGTCATGATTCGCACCTGCGAGCAATTCTCTCTCGCGGCGGGTCGCATGCCGGATAGGCCGGGGGCTTGGTTGGAGGGAGGAGACGACCGTCCAGGGTGGCGTAAGATAGGCGCGGTTGGAGTGCATGTATCGCGGCAAGTCACCAAGCACGGAATGTCATTCAACGTAGCGCCAAAGCTCGCGCACTATGATCTAATCAATCCGTGTGGGATCACCGACTACCGCGTGACAAGCCTGGCTGCCGAGCTGCCGGAGTGCCCGAGCATGAGTGCGGTCATGGATGTGCTGGCGTCCAACTTCGCCGAAGTATTCAGGGCCACGTTGATCGAATAGCCGAGAACCAGGCCGTCAAAGGCCGCGCATCCACTCGGGCCGCAACCGGACCTCTCCCGCCAGAGCCGAGTCTATCGAGGCGACGATTTTCTCGCGATCCCTCGGAAGGCGCCCTCCAAGAGGCAGGTAGTTGGAAGCGTGGGTCGTCCTGAACAGCGAATCGCTGGGACGTGAGCGGTCGACCATGGTTCTCAGCTCCTCCAGCATTCCATTTATGGAGGGAAGCTCGAAGCGGCCGCTGTCTTGCAGCTTGGCCAGCGGCGTCCCGGGGATCACGGTCGTGGTCAGAGCCGCGAAGTACTCTGGATCCATGCCCGTGATAAGCTCCGCAGTGGCAGCGGCATGCTCTTCTGAACGCTCGGTTCCCGCCACGCCAAGCATGGCTATGACGCTGATGGACATCCCGGCTTCACGCGCCTTTCGAGCGGCTTCGACATGCTCCTTTGCGCCGGTACCCTTGGCTATCTTCTTCAATGTGACATCGTCACCAGACTCGGGGCCGATATAGAGAAGCGACAGCCCGGCTTCTCGAAGCGCCTTCAGCTCATCCAGAGTCTTCTCCAGGAGATTGGTCGCCAGCGCGTAGCACGATACGCGGCGAAGCCTGGGAAACAGGCGCCACGCCGCCTCCAGGATCCGCGTCCAGCTTTCCGTGGGCATGGCAAGAGCGTCACCGTCGGCGACGAAAAGCTTCTCCACTCGAGGTCCAAGCTCCCTCGCGGCAAGCTCCATATCCTCAAGGCACTCGGTGACCGGTCGCTCCTTGTAAGTTTTGTCCCGGTACATCACGCAGTAGGTACACCTGTTCCAGGAGCAACCCACCGTGGCCTGAAGAATGTACGAGTCGGCTTCCGACGGTGGTCTGTAGACCTTTCCTTCGTATCTCATGTGTAGGTGCTTCCTCGAGGTGTACTAGTTCATGGTCGTAGCCGCCATGGCGGTCAGAACCCTAACTACACGAAGCAAAGTCGTCGCGTCCGGCGCCTCGTACGTAACCGTGAGACCGCCGGCCCTCTCCGAAAACGGAACGAGCTCCGCCGCGTCGGCACAGCCGGAGTTGACGAAATCTATCTCGAGCTGGAACGGTGAGTCCGGCCGGTATGGTCTTAGCTCTCCATCGCGGGCCCGGACGACCGCTCTCGCCGCGGCGTCGCGAATCAGCGGTCTTGCGCGAGCGGGGGTCAAGGTCCTGGCGGCATATCGGCTCAACGGCTCCTTGACCTCCACCGTCTCGATCTCTCCAAATCTTTCTCTTGCGTCGGCGCACACCCTCGAGTCGCCGGTCACCAGACCCAGCGGAACCCCCGCTTCACCGCACACGGCCGCGTTGATTGCGCCCTCATCGAAGCGCACGCCATTTACCCGCACCGCCGAGACGACGCGGCCGTAATACGTGTGGTCGAGTATCCCCGCCCTGGTACCCGCGCCGGCGTGATAGCCGAGAAAGAACGCCACGCCGAAATCGCCGTCGATGCCCGCGACCATGGATCCGGGCTTCAGGGAGCCTGCGATGACCGTCGCTCGATCGTCAATCTCGTCCAGCAACAAGGTTCGCATATCACCATGGGCTTCGTTGACGACCACGCTGGATGCGCCCGAGCTCATGGCCCCGTCGATGGCCGCGTTCACCTCGTGGGTCATCCATCTTCTCGCCAGATCGAAATCTTCGCCGCCCCGCTTCACCTGCTGCGGATGAACCACTCCGGCGACTCCCTCCATGTCAACGCTTACGTAAACTCTCACGGCTCCTCCATCGTTTTTATCCGCGAGGACTGTTCCGCTGCCTGATCTTCCCCAATTGCCATCCGAGGGAAACGGACAAGCGTTCGAGGGTCACCTTCCCGTGACCGGGTGGCTCCCCTTCCGCGGATCATCATAGGGGCGACCGGCGGGGCAACGCCGCCCGCATTAATCAACCTCACATTACAGGAGACTAGAATGGACACCAAGCAGATTCTGGAGCACTTGAACGACCTATGCCAGACCGACATCGACGCCGTGGCCACGTACGATCAAGCCATCCAGAACACAAGCGATCCGAACGTGCGGAACCACCTCGAGAAGTTCAAGCAAGACCACGAACGACACGTAACGGAACTCTCGAATCACATCAAGAAGCACGGCGGTCATCCGCCGTCCCAAAAAACCGGCTTCACCGGCTTCTTCAAGCAGGGCTTCACGGCCATTCGCGCGGCCATCGGTAACGAGGGAGCCCTCCAGGCGATGAGAAGCAACGAGAAAACCACCAACGAGGCGTATGCAAAGGCCACGGAATGGGAAGTACCGGACGACATCAAGCAGCTCATCGAAAAGAACTACGAGGATGAGCAGCGACACCTCGAGTACATAGAGGAAGCCTTACGGACTCGCCCGTGGGAGAAGCGGCCGCAAGCATAGGCCGAGCTTCGTCCAAATGACCGATGCGAGCGGGATCCTGGGCTGATAGGCTTGAATGACAATTAGATCCACAGTCGGGTAACATAAGTGGACCAATGCTTCATTCATCGCTGGTCAGGAGAGCTCGCATGAGCCACTCATATCGCGTCAGGTTCTCGCTCCCATTCGTCTTCATGGCCCTATTGATGGCGGCGGCGCTTTCCGGCTGCGGCTGTGGGGATGCTCTTTTCAATCGATGCATTCCGCTCACCTGCGAGGAAGCCGGTGCCAACTGCGGAACCATCGACGACGGCTGCGACGGAACGGTGAACTGCGGTTACTGTGCCGCGGGCTTCCTCTGCGGAGAGGAAAACAGGTGTGAGGTGGACCCATCGCACGAAGGTAGGGGAGAAAGGACGGACCCCCTCACCGGCTGCGAGCCTTACGGTTGCGCCGAGTCCGACTCGGAGTGCGGCACGGTACCCGACGGCTGCGCCGCCACGGAAATCTGCGGATTCTGCGGTGGAGGCGGATCCTGCGAAGCAGGCCATGATCCTGGAACCTGTGGGCAATCCGTGTGCGAGCCAAGCACCTGCGCCGCCTTGGGGGCCGAGTGCGGGCTGGTGCCCGACGGCTGCGGCGGTGTGCTGGATTGCGGATTCTGTCCGGAAGGCCAAAGCTGCGGAACCAATCAGCCGAACCGCTGCGAGCATGGTGAAAGAAGCTGCCCCTTGCCCCCCGACTGCGGCGATGCTTGCGGCATAATCTCGGACGGCTGCGGCGGCGTCATTCGCTGTCCCGGCTGTGCTCCGGACGAAGTTTGCGACCGAGGCGAGTGCGTTCTTGGAGCAGATGCTATCGGTGAGCCTTGCACCGTCGACCAGGACTGCGACACGGGGTACTGCCTTTCAGAGAGCGAAAAGGGCTGGCATGATGGATACTGCTCGTCCCCTTGCAGCTCGGACAGCGATTGCGGCGATGGAAACATCTGCGGTTTCATGAACTCCTCGGGCACGGGCATCTGCCTGGAACGCTGCGAGAACAACGCCGGCTGCAGGATAAACGGCTACGTGTGTACGATTCCGGAAGGCCGGGTCGAGAACGCCTGCGTGCCGGGAGGCACCGGCAAAGGGCTCATAGCCGATCACTGCCAAACTTCCGCTGACTGCGACGGCGGCCCGAAAGGGCTTTGCTTGCGCGAGGAGATGGGCTTCCCCGGCGGATACTGCACCCATACCTGCGGCTTCCAAGGGCCCTGCCCTTCGGGTACGACCTGCGCCTTCGATGCCCAAGAAAGAGGCATTTGCGTTGGGCTTTGCAGCGAGGATGAGGACTGCAATGAAGGGTACAGGTGCCGAGACATAGGCGGCGGCAGAAAGGGCTGCTGGCCGGGAGGCGACACGGGAGACCCCTGCAACGGCCACGCCGACTGCAACAGCGGCGTGTGTCTTTCGCAGGACAGACACGGCTGGCCGGGAGGATACTGCACCGACCTATGCGACAGCGATCAGGACTGCGCTGACGGCGATTTGTGCCTGCCCTGGGGGCCGAACGGCCAAGGGATCTGCGTGAAAGGCTGTGACTCCGACACCGACTGCCGAGAGGGATACGTATGCACCGTCACCCCGAACGGAGAGCGGGCGTGCCTCCCCTACGGGGGCGGCGACGGGCGAATTGGCGACCCCTGCTCATCCACGGCCGACTGCGATGGCGGCACCGACGCGGTATGCGTTCCTACTCCCTCTGGCGGCCAGTGCTCCACCCGCTGCAGCACCAACGGCGACTGTCCACCTGGATACAGATGCGTAACCGATGGATCGATTCAGCCGGGCTTCTGCCAGCTCGAGGATCTCATCGTCGATAACTGCTCCACGGATGGAGACTGTCCCGACGGAGAGATCTGCATCGATGGTCCGACAGGGCGCACCTGCGGAACCGCGTGCTACGACGACGAAGATTGCCCTGACGACATGATTTGCACGAGCGATCCGGTGTTCGGAGGCCCAGGCTATTGCATCCCCGGCGGCGACGGCGGCCCCGGCACGGCCGGGCCGGGCAGCTCCTGCACCCACGATTACGACTGTTACTCCGGCATCTGCCTCACGGAGGACGAAACAGGCTGGCCGGGCGGCTACTGCGCCCAGCCCTGTGAAAGCGACGACGACTGCGCCGTGGGAACCGTGTGCGTGCCGGGAGGCCCCGCGGGCCAGAACATATGCATGCCCACCTGCCAAACCGACCGGGAGTGCAGGCAGGGCCTCGTCTGCCGCTACGTGGATGGCTATGGACCGGTGTGCGCGCCCGCCGATGGCGACGCCGACGAAGGCGACCCCTGCGAGGACGCCAACACATGCCCCGACGGCATGCTGTGCATTCAGACCGCCGAGGGAACTCGCTGCGTCACCACCTGCACCGACCAAGGCGACTGCGAAGACGGAAAGGTTTGCCGGCCCGTGGGCGACGGGCTGGGTACCGGTATCTGCGAGCCTGGAGACGATTCGGAGTGCTTGAGCAATGACGACTGCCCGGAGGGAGAGGTTTGCGGCATCCACATTCCGTCCTCGACCTTCAGATGCATGGAAGAAGGCGGCGGCGGGATCGACTGGGGCATTCCGGAAGACGAGATCTTCGGGCCAACGCCCACCGGTGATCCCTGCGAGAGCAACCTCGAGTGCGAGCGCCTCCAGTGTTTCAGGGAAGAGGAGACGGGCTGGAAGAAGGGCTACTGCACAGGCCACTGCTCGTCCGACACCGACTGCACGCCGGGATCCATCTGCGGCCTGAAGCGCAAGCTGGAGATCACCATCGACTCCTCGACCGACACGGTGAGAATCACGGACGTGACCTCCGCGGCCGGCTTCGACCCCGGCTACGGAGTTAGCATCAACACGGGCTCGATCTCCAGGAGCGTCGTTCGAGGCTTGATCAGGTGGCTGCTGGGCAGGTTCTTCGGTGACTTCGAGACGACAATCATCATGGGGCAGTGTCTCAAGAGCTGTCAGACAGACGGCGAGTGCCGCACAGGCTACAGATGCCTGCAAGTGGTGAGCGAGGGAGACAAGGCGTGCATCCCATTCGCCGACGGCCCGGGAGAGATCGGAGATCCATGCAAGCTGATCAACGATTGCTCCGGTGGCCTGCGCGGCTACTGCATGATGGAGCGGTCGGGGTATCCGGGAGGGTACTGCTCGGTCAACTGCGCTCGAAGCTCTTGTCCCGACGAAAGCAGGTGCGTCCAGCTCGACCACAACACCAGGGCCTGCATGCACGAGTCCGCTTGCACGGAGATGGGCGGCGCCTGCGAGTGGGTGGACTATGGACACCACGAGGTGTGGAAGACGCCCGGATGGGACGAGTGCTGCGAGACCGGAAGAGTTTGCACGCCCATACGCCCCTGTCCAATACATCTACCCGTGGAGTGCAGCGCTCATAGAGACGGTCAATGGGGCTTTTGCAGCCCCTGCCTCGCCGATAGGCCGTGCCGAGATGATTACGCATGCTACTCGCCCGACGGCGGGACCGGAGTATGCCACCCCTCGGCGAAGGGCTCTCGGGGGGTCGGCTCACCGTGCACTCGCTTGCGTGACTGCGCCGGCGGAGTCAACGGCATGTGTCTCATCGAGGAGGAAACCGACGAAGACGTCGATCCAGGTTGGCCGGGAGGTTACTGCACTCGAGGCTGCAGTCGATCCTGCCCGGGCAGCAGCACTTGCGTGACCTTGATTACGGGCGACAGGATTTGTCTGGACAACTGCAGGCGATCGGGCGGCTTCCTAGGTTTCGGAGGCTCGTATCACTGCGACCGCGAAGGCTACGAGTGTCATAGCTTCCGAACTGCTTGGTGGCGATCACGAACGAGAGTCTGCATAGCCGTCCCCGACCTCATCTACGAGTAGCAGCACCGCTAGAATCAAATCGAGCGCACCCCGCCGGCTGCGACTTCGCCAGAAGCCCACTGTGCGGGTCTCGCTTCGTCGTGGTGCACTTGTTTTGGGCCTAGAGACAAGAGGCGGTGCGCGGGTGACACTCGAACCCCTGCGCCAAGGAGCAGTCCGCGTTGTCCCGGCAAGGCCTGGTGCACACCCCTGTATCCTCCAGCCCAATAACGCAATATGGGGCATCAGTCCCGCACCTCGAGCCTCGTCCCACGGTGCAAGAACGTCCCAATGTCGGCTCGGTCCCACAGACATGGGTCGTCTCGTAGATTCGCGCGCCGCCGTGGTAGTTGTCCACGGGCGCCAAGACGCACCTGCCCTCGGCGACCTCTCTGCAGATTATGTCTCTCCGGCACGGATGCGTGCACACGGACTTGCCTTCGCCGGCGGGAAGACAGAGGCCGGTGCCGCATGCAAGCGGGTCGTCCGAGTCACACTCGTCTCCAGGCTCGAGCGGCGATTCCTCCGCCGACGATACACAGGCGGGCAGCACGCCCAGTGGAATCATCGGCTTCATGTACTCTCCAGGCCGGTAAACGCCCGGGTCGGTCTCCCACGCGAAAAGCGTGCACCACGACTCATGTTCGTGGTCGGCACAGTGGGCCTGCCCCTCGGCACACGTTCGAAATCCGCCGGGAACGCACAACGTCACCGAACCGGCGTACGAGAAACTCTCTTGGACGCACCTCGCGTCGCCACAAGACTCGCAATCCTCGAAGCGGCTTGGTAGCCCAAGGCACACGCCAGTATCGCTGTGCGCGGGCTTGAAGCAAGCGCACAGGACCCTCCCGGGATCGTCGGGGTCGGTCGAGCAGCCCGGTACCGCCCCGGCACAGTCCTGGTCGGTCTCGCAAATAGACCCCAGCCCTTCATCCAAGGGCTCGCACTCGCCGCCGGGCTCACATCCATGCCCGGTTGGACATACGCTGGCCTCGCACACATCGACGCATCTGCCCGTACGGTGGTCACACTTTTCTCCCTTCGGGCAGGATCCACAAAGAAGCACGCCGGTGCTTGGGTCCTCACGGCATATGCCTTCCACGCAGCTATAGCCGGGGAGGCAGCGGTCGCGCTCGCCGTCACATGGGTGACCTGTTTCGCCGTCGGCATCCACCACGAGCACACAGGCCGCCGCGGCCAAGACCGCGCAGGCCACGACCGTCAGCAATGGCAGAACCCTACCCCTGGCGCCGCGAAGCCGAATCATTGGTCCATCCTACTTCACTACCGCCGGTTCATACCAACCACAATGTCCGGCCGGCGGCATGAATCCACGGTGTGGGTCCAAGGATCTCGGCTCTCCGTGATGAGTAATCGCCGCGTCCAGGTGACCGATGCCAAAGCCTTGAGAGTAGGTGCTAACTTTCAAGGTGCCATGGGACCATCAATTCTACGAAGGAGTCGGCGCGGGCAAAGAGCCGATTCGGGTCAAGCGCTGGTGGAAGCGGCGTTCGTACTCCCGATCTATCTTCTACTGATGCTCGGCACGCTGCAACTCGGCCTTCTGCATCAAGCTCAGCTACTCACGAAGTACTCGGCCTACCGGGCCGCGAGGGCCGGCGCCATGGCCCACGCCGATCGCTGGACGATGGAGTCCGTGGCCGACCAGGTGGTTCTGCCGAAGTATGCCTCCAGTGCATGGGGCCTTTTCGGCGGAGGCCTGCGCACCCGACCGACGAGCAACGTGTTCGAGTGGAGCCTGCGGTATCTCGAGGTCGGACTGACCGCGACGACGGGGCTGGACATACCACCGACCACGGTCCTTATCTGCGGCCCATTGCGGGGGGATATCGACGAGGATCACGTAAGCTTCGATCATCCGGACGTGGCGACGGGCGAAGGCGCCGATGGCTGGGAGGACTACTCCCGCACCAAGCTCCGCGTTCAGGTGATCTTCTTCTACCGGATGCCCATTCCTTTCGCGAACCGGATAATAGCGGAGCACGCAACCGCGGAGCTGGTCATGCAAGCGCTGCAGCAGGGAACGGCGGCTCGTTTCCTGCATCTCTTTCCGCAAGACGGCGTAGGCGGCTTTATCGGGGGGATTATCGGCGGCATCATCGAGAATCTTTTAAGAGCAAGACAGAACAGCGAGAACCTCGCGCCGATAAGGGCCAGCTACAGCATGCGAATGATGTCCGATATCAACATCAGCAACCTGCCTCAAAACAATGAGTGCATAGTCGGCTTCTAGTCTTTTCGAGAAAATGCCGAAAGTTCACCAAACAGGAGCCCGTCTCATGATTCGAGACACTGCCAAGAGGCGCAGCAAGCTACGCCGAGTTCGAGGCGGCCGGAGAGAGTCCGGGCAAGCGATCATTCTCGGTGTGTTCACCATGCTGATCCTGGCTCTCATGTTGATGATGAGCTTCAACGTCAGCCAGGCCATCCATGAGCGGGTTCGAATTCAGCAGCACGCGGACGCGGTGGCCTACTCCACGGCGACACTTCATGCCAGGGCGTTCAACTACTTCGCCTATAGCAACCGGGCCATGGCCGCCGGATACGCCAGCATGGCCACGCTTCACGCCTATATGTCCTCGGGCTGGGCGGCTCAAGGCATGCTGGAAGGCTCCCGGAATGCCTACATGGTCATAGCAGTGCTGGAGTTCCTGGCGAGCTTCTGTTCAGGCCCGTTCGGGCCCATACCATGCTGCATAGCCCAGCACTGCCAGCACTCCATGGAAGCAGCTCAGGTGGCCCAGGCTTATGGGCAAGAGGCCGACAACTACGAGCAGCTACTCGATTCATTGCAGGAAAACGAGTTCGAGCCCGCCGTGGAAGAGCTGATGTCGATGATCAACAGCATCTACAGCTCCCAGATGGCCATGCTGCAACACACCAGAATGGCCACCGCCAACATGTTCGGGGGCGTTATCGGAGACCTGACCCGCGAGAACGCACCCCAGGCTTTCGTGAACCCGGCGATTACCTTCGCCAACGCAAACTCGCTCATGTGCGCCGTGGAAGGCACGGGGGACGACCAGCCCTGCGGCGAACGAGAGGTAACACCCCCCGAGAATCAACAGCAGGTGATGTGGGAGGTAGCGATGGGAACTCGTCCTGATTGGACGGCTCAGAGACCCGTCTTTCCTCATCATCTGCATCCCGAGCTGCTCCAGAAGCTGATGACGGACATTCCGGAGCCGCGCGGCGGCACGACTCTTCCCATCGTTGCCAGCAGCAGCTCCGAGTTCGAGGAGCCTGTCGGAGGAGGAGACGGCGTGATCTCCGCGCATGACAGCGGCATGGTCATCAACATGACGGACTGCATTCCCTTCCTGTGGTCGTTCGGCGGAGAAGCCGAAACCGAGGAGTGGGAAGACGATGGCATGGGCGGCTCCGCGAGTACCGAGGCGGAACCTTTCAATTTCATCAAGTTTCGCGCGCACGAAGAGGAGTTCCAAGACGGATCTATCTTCGACGGCGGCGCGACCTACTTCGGCCAGCCGTCGGTGTACGCCGGGGTGTGGCAAGACCTAAGCGTTCTCGAGGACGGCCAGCACGGCCCCTGGGAGATCAATCAGGACGGCAGGATAGAGATCGAACATGGCTCGCAAGGAACGGCCAGGCTCGACCTCACCGGTGACCAGCTATTCCCCGCCGCCGCCGTGAGCAAGGCCCTCGTCTACTATCATCAGCCGCCGCCCGGCGACTGGGAAGAGCACCCGAACTTCTTCAACCCCTACTGGCGAGCCAAACTGCATCCGTTCGATGGTTTCAATGAATACTTCACGACGACGCTCGTCTCCCTGCGGCCCGACGGAGCCCTTATCTGGCCGACGATCATGATCGTTCCCCCTTGGGGCTAGGAGGAGGATCAGCATGCAACTGTTCGAATCTAGGCTTGGAGATGAAAGTGGAGCGGCGACAGTGGAGGTCGCAATCTCCATGCTCGTGCTCATACCAACGCTGCTCTATGGCCTCCTGATTCAAGACATTCTGATGGGGAGGCTGGATCTTCAGGAAGCCGTCTCGGCGGCGGCCTGGGACTTCTCCACTCACTACGAGCGCGATCCCGACAACGAGGTCGGACGCTACAACAGGCTGACCTGGTGCAACCACACCAGCGCTCTCGATACCTTCGACGAGGGCCGTGACTGCGGGACCGTTCGGCCCTCCCTTGGAGCGCACAGGGCGGAGTCCATGAATGTTCGGTGCCAGAAAGACGAGTCGGCCGGGCGACCCATGGACATCGTGGCCATGAGCTTCCACAACGAATACAACCAGGGCGGCCTGTTTACCTGCGAGGTCGACAACGCCAGGTTCGTCAACCGGATCGTCCCCGAGACGTTCCTGCAGCAGTGGGCACAAGAAGATCTGGCACCCGACGGCAGCCGCATAGAGCATCACGATCTGGAAGTCGACGAAGATCCAAGCGGAACCTGGGGCGGGCTTACTTTGAGTGCCTATACATTCGCCATCCTCGCGGATCCCTGGACGCTGCACGAGAGCGAGGAGTACGCCCCGGGAGACACCAGCGGAGAGCTTTGGGACCGGGTCAACACCATCTATAAGCACCCCATGTTCTCCGAGTACCACATGGCCGAGGCGGAGTTCTTCAGCACCGCGCTGGAAGACGAAATCTTCATAATGCTTCCCGAGCTCGGTCAGGGCATCTTCCTCAACATGAACATCGCCAAGCGGCACGACGTAGCCAGCAAGTTCAACGGCCACTGGGTCACCCCTTACGAGGACAAACACCAGGATCCCTACCGCGCTACTCATGAGGAGCGCGGTCCCGCCTACATGGGTAAGGAGGAAACTCCCAGGCGATGAGCAAGACCTCTTCAAAAGCCGACAAGGGTCGGCGCGGGTCGAGGCCCGTCCTCGTGCTCCTCTCGGCCGCCTTCATAGGAGTAGCGGCCGGGATATTTCTCGAGCGCATCAACCGGGATGAAGAGGCTCTGCACGATCCGCCGCCCGTCGCGGAGGACGCCATACCAGCGCCCATCGCCATGGGAGCCAACGGCCGTCCGGAAAAGCCCGCCGCCATGGCTCGGCTGCCCGTCTATCCAGGCGCGGCGCCTCAAGCCCTTGGTGACAGCGCGACGCTTCACGGCATCGACATCAACATGGCCTGGTTCACCACGCCCGATTCTCCGCAACAGGTCCTGTCTTGGTACCGGCAAACGCTGGCGGAAGCAGGTCACTACGTGCTCTCATCGGCTATGCCGGGAGGCGCCCGCTACGTCGGCTTTCACGACGCGGAGGCGAATGAGACCAACACCGTGACCATAATGGATTTCGGTGGAGAAACACTCGTCTTTCCCGCGCTGGGGAGAAGAGGCGACGTACGCCGCTCCGAGGAAATACCGCAAGACCTCCCACACCCCGAGGATGCGAGGAGCACCTCGGTGTTGAGGCTGTCCGAACGAGGAACGACCCAGTACACGGTAGCGGCTCGCTCTTCCGCGAGTATCCAAGCTCTGCTGGACTTCTACCGGAAGGGATTCATCTCAAAGGGTTGGACTCTCGAAGAAGTCACTGCCGTATCTCCCAAGGAAGGAAGAGTGGCTGCTAGATACGGCAGAGGCGCTGCTCTGGTTATCTTGGCGCGGAATGAGACGGCGGGCTTCCCGGTAACACAGATACATGTAAACATGACAAAGCAAGGGTCTCGTCTAGTTTCGGAGACCCCGAGCAGGGAAGGAGGCATTGAATGAAAACCCCTCGAAAGACATTGCTTATCGTACTTGCCGTGATGCTGACCGCCCTTCTCTTTTCAGCCTCGGCTCTTGCAAGGAGCCCAGCCTCGTGTGAACGCGTCTGCCATGAGAACCAGGATCTATGCCTCGATGCTTGCTCGGAGCATGCGGGACAGCTCATGAATCAGTGCCAGCAGTACTGCAGAGAGATGCTGGATGACTGCCTGGAGAGGTGCCGCTGATGGCCGTCCTGCTGAAACGGTGGCGCCGCTGTATCGAGCCGCGGGAGCGGGAGCGGGAAAAGGGTCAGGCCGCCACTGAGTACGCCATTATCACCGCTGCTCTCCTGGGCGGAACGATTCTCTCCTGGCCTTACTTCGTGGAGCTCATCAACGCAATGAACCAGTACTACGACTCCGTGTACTGGGTGATCAACGCTCCGCTTCCGTAAGCTCGCGAGCCTCGTTTTCGAGGCAAGCGACTAACAGAGAGGGTGTCGCAAAACCCTCTTCCGCACCAACGGGCCGTCGCCCCCGCGAAACCTGTCCCCGCGAAAGCGGGGAGCGGGGAGCCGGGGCCCAGCCACTTGAGCCGCCCTGCCCACAATAAGCTCATTTGAGCCCTTGACCGCCGGGTAGCTCATGCCGTCGATATGGGCCGTCGTGCTCGTGGAAGGCCTTTGGCCTGATTCGAGCACCCCACTTTGCACTCCCCCTGCTTCTCGTGCACAGTGCCGAGCGCGGCAAAACCGATCGCACGACTGGGAGACGCAAGCTACACCATGGCGCTGAACCCCGAACAACAGCAAGCAGTGGAGACCGTCGAAGGACCGCTACTAGTACTAGCAGGCGCCGGCTCCGGAAAGACAAGAGTGATCGTGCATCGCATCGCTCATCTTCTTTCCATGGGAGAGCCGGCCGAATCAATCCTGGCGGTGACCTTCACCAACAAGGCCGCGGCCGAGATGAAGAAGCGAGTGGCCCGGATGGCGGGACGACGGGCAGGTGAAGAGCTCACCGTGTCCACTTTTCACAGCTTTGGGGTGCGCGTCATACAGGAGAACTCGAGCCTCCTGGAGCTGGGCCGCCGCTTTGCGATTTTCGACACTCAGGACCAAATCGCTCTACTGAAGCGAATCCTCTCACGCACGAAGATGGCCGGACGCAGCTTCGACGTGAAGCGGCTTCTTTCCATGATCAGCAGAGCGAAGTGCGACGGGCTGGACCCGGCCGCCTTCATCGTACGCGCGCGGGAGGACGATCCTTACGACGTCATGCTCTGCGAACTGTACCCCCAGTACCAGAGAGCGCTTCGCGCCATGGGCGCCGTCGATTTCGATGATCTAATCCTCTTGCCCCTGCGGCTGCTTCAAGAGCACGAGTCCGTAAGAGACGATTACCGAAAGCGCTATCGCCACATCATGGTCGACGAGTATCAGGACACGAGCCGGGTCCAGGTGCGTTTCCTGGAAGCACTCGTCGGGCCCTGCGGCAACCTGTGCGCAGTCGGCGACGACGACCAATCCATCTATGCATGGCGGGGTGCCGAGGTGGATAACATCTTTCGCTTTGAACGCTCTTTCAAGGGCGCAAGAGAGGTCCGTCTAACCCGCAACTACCGGTCCACTCAAAGCATTCTGGACTCCGCCAACGCCGTGATTGCTCATAACCCCGCTCGCCGAGGAAAAGATCTTTGGACGGATGAGGGAGCCGGCGAGCCGGTACGCGTCGTTATCTGTCCCGATGAAAACGAGGAGGCCACGTGGACCGCCGAGAAGATCGAACGTCTTCGCGAAGCCGAAAGAGGCTTGTCTTACGATGACTTCGCAATCCTCTTTCGGACAAATGGACAAGCACGACCTTTCGAGGAGGCTCTGCGCTACCGAGGAATAGAGCACCGGATCGTGGGAGGAACTCGGTTCTTCGACCGCAAGGAAGTGCGCGACGGACTCGCTTATCTTCGAGCTTGCGCGCATCCCCGCGACGACGTGAGCCTCGCTCGAATAGTGAACTACCCCGCACGGGGAATCGGGGACACGACATTGGAGCGGGTGCAGGCAGCCTCCCGTTCCCGCGGCCGAAGTCTGTACGACACCCTTCGCGGGATTGAGAGGATACCTGGGTGCGAGAGAGCGAGCCAGGCGGTCCTGAATATGATCGACCTCATGGAGCGGTATCGCTCCGCCTTTGCAGCCGGCAACTCACTAGCCTCCACAGCCCGTAGCCTCTTCACGGAGGTCGGGCTGTTCGAGGCGGCGCGCCGGAGCGTGAAATCAACCACGGCGGGAGCGGCCAAGGCCGCGAACTTGGAGGCGCTCGTCACATCCCTGGCAACTTTCGAGAGCAGAGCGCCCAGCCCGTCGCTCAATCAGTACCTTGCCCGCGTCAGCCTGGAAGGTCGGCAAGAAGAGGACGATCCGGAAGATCGCGGTAAGCTGACGCTTCTAACGCTTCACGCCGCCAAGGGCCTGGAGTTTCCCGTGGTGTTCCTAGCAGGCATGGAAGAAGGGCTATTACCTCATTCAGGCATGCACGGCGAGGTCCCCAACCTGCCGGAGGAGCGCCGCCTGGCCTACGTCGGGATCACGCGCGCGCGCAGCCGCCTTTACCTCACCAGGGCCCTTGTACGACGAAGACACGGCCGTAAGACAGAAACCATTCCGTCTCGTTTCCTCGAGGATCTTCCCGGCCACTGCGTCCAGGAAGTGGACGTCTCGAATACCGACACCGACGTCGAGCCCGCCGAGCTCGAGTCCGGCCCCAACTTCTTCGCGGAAATGAGAGCCCGCCTGAGCGGTTGAGGGCGCTTCCGCATATCGCGTAAGCACCCTATCGCGTAAGCACCCGGTACCCGTGAGTCATGCCGGCGGAAGAAGGTGTCGCAAAAGGCCGTCCACGTCCACGTCCACGTTTGCGTTTGGCGGAGGCGGTTGAAGCTCGGCCTGTGCAAGAGATTCGTCCGCGTACTCGTCCGCGAAACGGCCGTCTCGCGAATCGCGTGGCGCGGGCCGAGGTCGGGACCCATATGCGTGGCAGGTGCCAGGCGAATGGAGGCGGGCCGCGTGGCAGGTGCCAGGCGAATGGAGGCGGCGTGTGCCTTACCCGTACCGGTACTAGTGCCTCCTTTGAGGGAGATCTTCGCCGGAGCCCATTTAGCCGTTGAAGGTGCGCTCTCCCCCCACATGAGACGCATTCTCAATGAGAGCTTGAGCGCCCCATGGCCCAGTAGCCGGCGATTCAAGCGCGCGCGGAAGTCCGCCGCGCACCGCGGCCCGTGCACGAGAAACATGCCGCGACCCGCATCCCCGCTCACCACTCCCCGCACTCGCCATTCCGCGCTCCCGCACGCGCACGAAGAGCAGTGCAAACTCGCCCGATGCCTGATTCAAACGGCCTACTTTGCACTCCGACTCTTCCTCGCCTTCAGATTGCTCCCCATGCGTTCGAAATACCTCGGGGTTCCTCTAACAAGCGACTCGGACGATAGAGGGGATAGCTCAGAAACGATAGTACTTGACTAAAAGCGCCTTCCGGCCGTATTAGTCTCCGATTCGATGGCTGGATCCGGCTCGGCAGCCGGCCGCAGGCCATGACTTTCAGCAGGCCAACTCCAGAGAGATTATCCCCATGTCCACACCCAGCATCCGAGCGCGCGACATCGAACGGCGATGGGTCCTAGTAGACGTGGACGGCCTCGTTTTGGGCCGCGCCGCATCTCGTATCGCACACATACTAAAGGGTAAGCACAAGCCCAAGTATACTCCTCATGCCGACGTCGGCGACCACGTAGTCGTAATAAACGCGGAAAAGATTCGTCTGACCGGCAGAAAAGAAGAGAATAAGGTCTACTACTGTCACACGGGCTACGTTGGAGGGCTCAAGACGAGCACCGCGGCAGTTGTTCGGGAGAAACGACCCGAGGACCTGATTTACAACGCGGTAAGGCGAATGCTTCCCCGCACCCCGCTTGGGCGTTCCATGATGCGCAAATTGAGGGTATATGCTGGAGGAGAGCATCCGCACATCGCCCAAAAACCCGAAGCAATCCAGCTTTTTTAGGGCACGCCACAGAAACTAGGCTGACCAAGAGGTAACTTTCGATGGACACAACCGTTTTTTCCGCCGTCGGCCGCCGCAAGAACGCCGTGGCCAGAGTTCGCCTCCAAGCAGGTGACGGGAAAATCGTCATTAATAAACGCGACCTCCAGAAGCACTTTCCCTGGGATGCCGCTAGAGCCCACCTGATGCAGCCCCTTCAGCTCACCGAGATGGAGGGAAAGGTGGACCTGTTCGTTAACGTACGGGGTGGAGGCCTCTCGGGGCAGGCCGGAGCGGTACGCCACGGCATCACCCGCGCGCTCATGGCATACAACTCGGAGCTTCGCGCCACACTGAAGAAGGCCGGCTTCGTTACTCGCGACGCTCGCGAGGTGGAGCGCAAGAAGTATGGCCAGCCCGGCGCCCGCAAGAAGTACCAGTTCAGCAAGCGCTAGCCGCTATCCGACCAACAGAGTGTCGCGTACTCTATCGAGCACCGAAACACCGTCGCCCCGGCGAAACCTGTCCCCCCGGAAGCGGTGAGCCGGGGCTCGGCGCTAGGAATGGAAACAGGCATCTTGTGGACCCCAGGTGCTTCTCGGTGCAATTTCACAGCGAACGCCTCAATGGCTTGCCCGCGGCCATGGACGAGCCTGGGATCAGGAAGCAGTCATCGGAATGGGACATTCCCGCGCAACCCTATGGATGTGCACCCGGCTAATCCCGTTCTTGTGGTAACCTCGTCAACACGGCAGAGTTGATGACGCCCTTTCAATTGGTAGACAACACGGATCCAGCGGAGTAGCTCCATGGAGCTGAACGACATTCTATCCATCGCCTTGAAGAGCGCGGCCTCGGATATTCACCTCAAGGCCGGGCTGCCCCCGATGTTCCGAGTCGACGGAAGACTGATGCCGCTCAAGGACGCCCGGCGGCTCCCACCCGAGGAAGTCAGCCGGATGGCTCTGGGCATGATGAACAACTTCCAAAAGGAACGGTTCAAGGAGTACAACGAGATCGACCTCGCTTACGGGGTTCCCGGTATCGGTCGGTTCAGAGTCAACGTCTTCCAGCAGCGAGGCACCGTTGGAATCGTCTTGCGGGTGATTCCATACCGCATTTCATCCCTCGACCAGCTCATGCTGCCGGACATCATCAAGAAGATCGCCCTCAACGAGCGAGGCATGGTGCTCGTCACGGGCACCACCGGCTCGGGCAAGTCAACGACTCTGGCCTCGATGATCGAGTACATCAACATGAACAGAACATGTCATGTGATGACCATCGAGGACCCCATCGAGTTCTTGATTCGGGATAAACGATCGATAGTGAACCAAAGAGAAATCGGTTCGGACACCTTCAGCTTCGGACAAGCGCTGAAGAGTGCCCTCCGCCAGGATCCCGATGTGATTCTAGTCGGGGAGATGCGAGACCTCGAAACTATCGAGACGGCACTTACCGCCGCGGAGACGGGTCATCTGGTTCTCTCGACTCTGCATACCCTGGATGCCACGGAGACTATCAACCGCATCATATCGGCTTTCCCGCCGTACCAGCAGAAGCAGGTGCGATTGCAGCTCGGAGCGGTGCTTCGCGCCGTCATCAGTCAACGGCTAGTTCCGTTAGCAGACGGTAAGGGACGCGCGCCGGCCGTGGAGGTGCTGATGGCGACTCACTTCGTCAAGGAGCTGATCGAGGACAAGGACCGCACCAAGGAGATAGCGGACGCCATAGCCAAGGGGCATCAGACCTATGGTATGCAGACATTCGACCAGTCGCTGATGCTTCTGCTGCGCCAGGAATTGATTACCTACGATGAAGCGCTAAGGCAGGCAACCAACCCGGACGACTTCGCGCTCCGCATGTCGGGCATCTCAGGTACGAGCGACTCGAAATGGGACGACTTCGACGCCGAGAGTCCGCCTCCAACCTCATCGAAGCTGGCATCGGATACCGCCCCGGCCCAGCCACCCAAAAAGCGCGCAGTTCAAAGCGGCGAAGATCCCGACGACGACTTCGAGATCGAGCGGTTCTAAACCAGAGATCGTGATTCTAGTTTAGGTCAAGCAGACGTTACTCCAGCGCGGCATCCAGGACTTCCTCCGCTGTCTGAAGCCTCGATGAAGGATCCTTGCGCAGTAATGAGTGCACTACCTGAGCCATGCGGTAATCGACACCGGGGTTGATCGCGAACAAAGAGGGCGGCTCGCGCTCGAGTAGCTCCTCCCAAAGTCGAACCGGGCTCTTTGCAATGAAAGGCGGCCGCCCACAAAGTAGCTCGTACATGACCACGCCGAGAGAGTAGAGGTCACTCCGCGCATCCAGCGGCTCGCCACAAGCCTGCTCGGGCGACATGTAGCGATATGTTCCGACCACCTGCCCACTATCGGTAACATCCGAGAGATCGGCTAGCGTCTTGCAAAGACCGAAGTCCATCAATCTTGCATCACCCTCTTGATCCACGAGTATGTTGGAAGGCTTCAGATCACGGTGAACCAGACCTCGAGAGTGCACGTATGCAAGCGCGCTGCATATCTGCACAATCAGCTCGCGTAGACGCACCAGCCTCATTGGGTCATTCAGCTCTGGTTGCCTGCCTTCGCTAATGCCGGGCTCGTCCAAAAAAGGATCATCGGAGGCAAACGACTCGAACGGGATGTCAACGGACGGAGCAGGCCCAATGGCTCCGACCATGCTGGACGAAGACGAAGCTTCTCGGCCAAGCAGCACATCCGAATCAGGCTCGAGCATCCATGCGTTGACATCGAAGGCCTCATCGGACGGTTCAATGTCGGAGAAGCTGTCTTCCTCGCTTCCGGTTTCGCTAGCGACGTCCGAACTACCTCCCTCGGACGAGACACCATCTTGAACAACCCCGTCCAAACCCCTTAGCAACGACCGCGCCAGTACGTGATGGCTTCTACGATAGATTTCTACGTGCCGCTTGATGTCGAGACCATCGACCAACTCCATCGAGAAGAACGGCATGTCGTCGGAGATTCCGGCTTCGATTACACGAATCACGTTGGGGTGGTCCAGCTCTGCCAGAGCTTCGAACTCCCTTATGAAGCGCTGCGTTGCCCTCCGGCTCTTTCGGGCGGAAGCACCCACCAGCAGCTTGACCGCAACTTCGTCCTCCGTGCGCTCATCGAGAGCACGATAAACTACGCCCAGGCCTCCACGGCCGAGCACTCGCATAATACGATAAGGTCCTAAACGATCTGGATGCATGTCGCGAAGCTTCCCCCGCAAATGATTTGATGGGAAGAAATCGGCCTGCACCCCCACACCTCCGCGCCATATGCGGTAGGCTTCCTCCATTTGGAGCAACCATTGCGAGATGATGCCATTCCTAAACGCTGGCGGCTAGCGGGAATCGTAGCGGCACTCACGGCACTACTGTTAAGTGCCACGGCGATTCACGTTTCCACCCGCGATGTGCAGTATGGCACGCGTTTGTGGGCCGCGCCAGTAATGGAACCCGGCGGAGCCGCGGCGGTACGTCTCGCCGCCCGTTTTCGCGCCGGCGGGGAATTGGACACCGGCGCCAGTGCGAGAGTCAGCCTTGTACCCTCGAACGAGTCCGATAAGTTCAGAAGAGGCCCTCCCCCGTCCGCAAGCACCTCCAGGAAGGCCGTACACCTTGGTGAGATCGAAGCCAATCATACCGGACTAATCGAGGGAGTATTCGACCTGCCCCCCGACATGCCTTTTGGACCTTACATTGTCTTGGTCGGCCTAAGCGCGGGGGACGGAACCAGTGAGGTCGCAGCCTTTCCCGTAACAGTTGGTGAAGCGGAAAGCGGGATGGTTAGCATCAGGCCCGCATGCGAGGAGTCCAGCATCAGGAGATCCGATGGAGGGTGGCACCCCTCCCGGCGTTGTGAGCGGCCCGGACGGTTTCACTTGTATCCCGAGGCTGGACATCTAGTAGCGCAAACGACCGCGCCACTCCATTTCTGGCTGGAGCCTGGAGAAGAAACCTCACTTCCTCGCTTTGTGGAACTACGTGAAAAGGAGCCCGCATCCCACTCTTCACCTAACGTAGCATCACGGGAGGCAACTGCTCTCTTGCCTCTCGACTCCCTTGGCCTCGGCAGTCACGACTACACACCTGGCTTTCCGCGCGGTGCGATCGAGCTGGCGGCAGCCGACATCGAGGAGCGAATCTGGCTTCGAGATCTTCCCGGCCCAGTAACCCTGGTCACCGAGAAACAGCTGCTCGAGCCCGGCGAGATTCTTCAACTGGAGGTGCGTTTGACGCGACCAAACCGGCCCGTCTACATCGATATATGGGTCGATGGTCGATGGGTCGGAGCCCACAGCGGCCATGTCCGAGGAAAGAGGGAGCGCCTTGGGGCACCCATGCCGGAAGGAACTCGAGGGCTGGTGATGGCACGGGCTTCAATGCATCCGGAGGGGGGCGCTTCATCGGTCGTGGGCGCCTGGATCGATGAAGAAATAGACGGTCCCGCGGTCGCGAGGCTCGCCCGCGCTCTAGGCGACCTCCCCCTTGCGCAGCCGCTGGCCGACTACGGATCCTCTCCCCCTTCCGATGAGCCGCTCCTTTCCTTCATCGCCACGCTCGAAGAAGAACGCCTGCGCGAGCTCCGTCCGGACGAGAGCCGTCGCGCCTCCGCCGCGCTTCTTTCGCGTTTGGAGCCTACCGAAGCGGCCCCTCCCTTGCTGGGCGATACGACCGGAGCCAAGCTTCTGGCCCTCGATGAGTGGAAGAAGCGGATTAGGAGGCCTCTCTTGCTCGCTCTCATGTTGGTGGCCACGGGCACGCTAGGTACGGGGGCATGGATTGCCATTTCCTACCATCGAGGTGTTCGAAGGCGTCTAGCGCAACTGGCCTGCGAGGATGAAGGCGAGGCCTGTGAAGCCGACTTGACGGGTGGTGGCTGGCTTGGTCCTGGCCTGCTTCTTTGCATCGTAGTCATAGGGGCCATTGCCACCCTTCTAGTATTCCTCGAGACTCTACAGTGGGACCGGGGCGACGTCTTTGCTGCAAGGCAAAGAGAGGCAGCCGCCGAGACTCGGAAAGAGGGTTCTCACTCCCAGGAGTAGAGAAACCGCTGTCGCCCACGGTCTCTTTTTACCTACTCCAACAGCTCAGCGGCACGCCGCGTGTTTTCCTCCGGCAGGATTATGTTGAACCCCGCGACCGGCCAGCTTCTATATCCCTTGTTTCGAAGGACAAACGTATTCAGGTCTTCGTCGATAACCGACTTGTAAGTGGCCCTGGCCGCGTGCCGGAGATGCGGTCGCCCCTCTTTTCTGACCACGATCCCCAGATGAGTCACCCGAAAGGGCCTGGATGGAATGTCGTGGCGAACCACAACCAGAATCGCGCCGTCCGGAATTCGCTCTACAAGACCGCCCAGCTTATCGATAGGGATTATGGGAAGCTCCGATACGCCCAGTGGAATCTCGTTCGCTTCCAGAGGAAGATCGGCTCCTCGCCGGTTTGCCCAGCTCTCGGCCGTTATCTCCTTGCGTGCCGTCACCACGGCTTCCTCACCGATCTCCTCGGTGATGTCTCTGAACCAGCCCTTGGCGGCATTGCCTGGAAGCCACTGGTGCTCCATTAGGTGGTTACGCTGCCCGTAAGCAACGCTGCCTTCCTGGTATCGCAGGTCTATGAGAAGGGGAAGGACTTGATCGGACCGGCTGGTATTGGCCAGAGCCAACACTTGCTCCACGAACGTGAGGCAATCGACGGCATCCCATCGGTAAAGTGGACCTGGGTCGACTCCCGCTCCTTCTCCCAACGGAGAGCTTCGATAAGGCACCCCAAGAAAAAGCTCGGACAGGGCCAGCAGACGATCCGTGAATGGAAGCCCGAGAGCCGCCAGCTCGGCCGCGAGCACATCCGGCTTTAGACCGGAAGAAGCAAGCCTCTTTCTTGCCGCTTTTCGTCTCAACTCGAGCAAATCGTCAGCGGTCACCCCAAGTCTTCCGAGCGCCTCCGCCGCAGTGGCCGATACCCTTGGATCCCCCGCCGCGCTCACTTCGGCAAGATATCTCAGTCCTGATTCTCGGCCATGGCCCGCCAACGACTCCGCCGCGGCGAGAGCCACGGTCGTACTCGTCTCTTCGAGCAGCATTTGCTCGAGCCTTGGGACCGCCCAGTGCTCGTCACCGGCCCCGAACAAAGTCGCAGCCTCTCTTCTTGTTTCAGGATCCTTGCTTCCCGCGAGCGCAACCAGCTTCGATTGAGCCTCCTCGTCATCGAGACGAACGAGCATGCGCAAGGCCGCCGCACGCAACTTGTCGTCTTCCGCGGCCAGCCTTTTTCTTGCAAGCGAGATCGCCTTGTCATCCTGCATGAGACCCAGCCCATTCAGGAGCGCAACCTCCAGCCTGATGTCGCCGGCCCCTTTTTCAAGGGCCCGGCGCATCATCGGCGAGGAGGAAGGATCGGCGAAGGCTCCAAGAACACGGGCGGCCTCCAGACGAACCTCGCGCGAAGCATCATGGAGCCTCTCGGCTATTTTGCCCGATGCATCTCGGTGCTCCAGCCTTCCCAGGGCATAAACGGCATCCCGCCTGACCTCCCAGTTGAAGTCGGTTAGGGCGCCCACCAGAGCCTTCGCTGTCTCGGGAGCATTCAAGAACCCAAGAACCCATACCGCCTTGGCGCGTACCGATGGATGGGGGTGCCGGAGAAGACCGGCCACCCGCTCCGCCGCTTGTTCGCAATCAAGGTAGACCAACCTGTTGACCACCGGATCGAGGTCTTCCTTGCGCTCTTCGATGATGCTCCGCAAAATCTCGTGGAGCTCACCGGCTTCCGCCTGCGGAACGGCTGCCGGGTATGCCTCAGCCGCTCCAACAGCGACTATCAGGCCTGCAAAAACGCTGACCCAGGTAGGAAGACGTCCTGCCCGGTCAGCCTTTGCTGTCCTCTTCGCACCGCGGTCTTTCGGTGGCGTGGCGCTCATCACTCTTCATCATACCCTGATCGACTTCGTGCGTGGATTGTCTTCACGTCTGCCGGCAGAGAGCCACTGGCCTTTTTGGTCGGCTCGAAGTCGCTTATGAGGTAGAATCTCCCGAGAGGTAAGCAAACACACATGCACAGTTCTCGAAAGCTTGGGCGAGCATTTGAAACGGAGGCGGCCTTGACTACGGCGGGAGGCGCCTGCTACGAGGGGTGTTCGAGTCATAGAGGGGCACTGATGAAAGCAAGACGTTCCGTACTCGGGGCAATTTTGGCCGCGGGTCTTCTAGTATCGGTGACGACAGGCTGTGGCCCCATCGAGGCCATGGCAGTAATAAACAGCGCCGAGGTGGCTCTCGCCGGCGCTCGGGCAGCTCGTGCAGAGGAGCATGCCCCATATGAGTACGTAACCGCGGAGCTGTTTCTGGAAAAGGCTCGTGAGGAGCGAGGCTATGCTCACTTCGGCCGAGCCATCCGCTACGGCCGTAAGGCTACCCAATCCGCCCGTGAAGCGCAGTCACGGTCCATGCAGCGAGTACGACAAGGTGACTCGGGAGGAGGAAGCGGCCTCTCTTCACCTGATGATCGCTCTGGATCACATTCGAGGTCCAGGTGAGAGGCTCGCCGTCATGCCCGTGATCCGCAGCTACAAAAAAGGCACTGCCCCGCTGACCGTCCTATTCCTGTTCCTGATGTTGTTTGCCGGGTGCGTCAGCGGTCCACAGATTAGAACCAAGGCGGGAGTGGTGGATGAAGATCTGAAGCTTGCCCGTCAAAAAGGCGCCTTCGAGTGTGCGCCACGAGAGCTGGCCACCGGCGAGGCTCATCTGACGTTCGCGCTGGGTGAGCTTCGAAAAGGCAACTGGAAGAGAGCTCACGAGCACATCGGGATTGCCATGGTGGCGGCCTCGGAAGCAGTCGAACTCTCCCACGGATGCCTGGAACCAGAAGAGGAACCGGAGCCGCCACCGGTCATTATTCCTATCGAGGAGGATCCAGAGTTCTTCCTCAATGACACGGATGGGGACGGCTTACCTGACGAAGTAGATCTATGCCCACGAATCCCGGGGCCGGTTTGGAATCTCGGCTGCCCCATTGACGGCGTCCTGGATTCGGATGGTGACGGCATACCGGACGATGAGGACGACTGCCCATATATCCCTGGTCCCGAAGAAAATTACGGATGCCCTTGGCCCGACCGCGATGGCGACGGGGTTCCCGATCACCTGGACGAATGCCCTGACGTGCCTGGGCCTGCTTGGAATGACGGCTGCCCTATCGAAGACCGAGACGGGGACGGCATACCCGATGACGAAGATGCGTGTCCGGATGAGTTCGGCATTCCAGAGCTGGACGGCTGCCCGCCGACAGACAGCTCGGGCGACGGCATACCGGACCACCTTGATGCCTGCCCCGACGTGAAGGGCTCGCCGGAGTTCGATGGTTGTCTCCCACCGGAACCGGAGCCTGAAGAGGAGCCGAGGGAGTATCAGCTCGTGGAGCTTCACAGGGACCGAATAGAGATTCGCCAACGAGTGCATTTCGAGACTGCTAAATGGCGAATATTGGAGGACAGCTTCGACCTTCTGAATGAGGTGGCCCAAGTGCTCGAGGACCACCCGCGAATCAAGATCCGGATCGAGGGTCACACAGACAACGTCGGTGGCGCCGCCATGAACCTCCAACTGTCCCAGAATCGAGCGGAGTCAGTACGAGACTATCTAATCGAGAGAGGCGTATCGCCCGACCGCATGGAAGCGGTGGGCTTCGGCCTCACACGTCCAATCGCTTCGAACGAGACGGCGGTCGGGCGCGAACAGAACCGGCGCGTCGAGTTCGTTATCATCGAGCAGTAGGAATCCCTCATGTCCAACTTCGAGGTTTTCGTACCCGCGGCGGAGGAGACAGGGTTCGACTTGACCTTCCGGGTCGAGGCGGAGAACTGGATCTCGGCCTTGAAAACAGGAATGACGAAGGCCGGCCTGCAAGGTCCCGGCGGCAATATCTTCTGCGACATCAAGGATGACGCAATCCACGTCACGGATCCGAAGACACAGAAGGTCTTTCTCATCCGGGAACTTGATGGCACGGCCGAACAAGCGCCAGCGCCTCCACCAGCACAGATACCCGCGCCCGCGCCATCACCGGCCCGGGAGCCCGCTCCTCCACCGGCGCGCGAGCCCGCACCTCCACCGGCGCCCGAGCCCGCTCCTCCACCGGCGCCCGAGACCGCTCCTCCACCGGCGCGCGAGACCACTCCTCCAC
>SLRQ01000049.1 GCA_007130885.1 Deltaproteobacteria bacterium | reverse complement strand
CTTAGCGGGGCGATTCTGGGGCCAAAAACGGGCGAATAAGGCGGAAAATCGCCCAATTTCTGGATCATTTTGTCGATGTTTCAATGGCTTGGCTTGGTCCGACCCGTGTCGGGGTGCTCGTAAATTGGGTCCATTGAAATCTGGAGGTCTCCGTGCTCGCTCACCGAGTGATCCCCCGCCGTCCCTGCCGGCGCCCATGGCTGGGCTGGAAGATTGCCGCGTGCCGCGCAACGCCCACCTCCGTTCCCACGGTGCGATCATAGAGAGGGCCAAGGTGCTTAGCGGGGCGGTTCCCGTGTATGAGGGTGTGCATTCTCGGTGTGGCGCCCGGTTGCTTGCTAAACGCCTTCGGGCCGCCCAGCCCGCGGAAATAAATCTGACCCCTTTTCCTTCTTCACATGACAATTTCAACAGCCTGCTAATTCACACGGGTTACTCGGGCTCATATCCTAGCGACCCCGCGATTGGTTCTACAGCTCGCTGCAATGCCTTCCGCTCCAACCAACCGGTCCGCTGGCGCTTTCCGACGTTCGAAACAGTCTTGCCCTCACGGATCCGCTTCTCCAGAACGGATCTCTGGACCGTGCAGCAAACGTACTCCTCAAGCTGGCGGACCACGTCATTGTCCGAAACGAGGTCTTCGTGTCGGAGCAGAAACGCGTCTATTTGGGAGGCGTCCCTTAGGAAACCAGCGGTGTGCCGGTGCCAGAGACGCCCGAACGCCTGCGCCGTGACGATGGGCTGGTCCGGGTAGTGGGCGTACCACGTACGGTACCTCGCGTATGAGAGCCAGGCCGCGTAGGGATTTCTCAGGAGAAATATGATTCGCGCATCAGGATAGAGGGCCCTGAGATACCACGCGTGATCCACCGAAAGGTGCACTTCTTTGAACCCCCATCGGGCATATCCCTTGGCCTCAGCCGGATGTCCCAGCAACGAGTCCCAGAAGGTTCGATGCGCCCGCAAGAGATGCTCAGGATCGGGGGAGAGGTTCGCAATCCACGCATCCTCGGGGGCGACGTCCCTGATACTGTCCGGGTACATGTCGGGAAAAGGATACTTGCTGTGGCTCACCGTGAAGACGGAGCTGAGCCTTTGAATCTGGCTGAGGCGTGCATACACTTCGCCCCACATCCAGATTTCCCCGCTCGACATCAGGAGCCTTTGGAGGAGCGTGGAGCCGCAACGCCATGTGGGGGACAGGACGAAGACTGGCCGATTTGCTGCCGGTAGCTCGGAGAGCTCGAATCGGGACCGGAGTGCTTGAATCCCCTCCCGCCGGCTTCCGGTTCGCGCTTGTTCGGCCCGTACCGCCCTCCACAGGTGCGGTTCCCCGGTAATGGGAAAGAGCGGTCGAAGCAGCTTCTTGAAGGGTCGTGTCACGAGCGCGGGAATGTTCGCCTTCATGGCGTCTCAGACCCGATGGACGGCCGACCAGCCGCGTCAAGGCATGTCAAGGCGGAGTCGCGCCAAGCAAAAAAGCCGTCTATTCTTCCCATAAGCCCTTTAGCGTCTCGATAATTCTTCTCACCGTGCCCAGATTACTCGAAAGGGACGCGTTGGGTAAGCTGACCGTTGGCTTGGCCGTGGCCGAGATGCCTCGGGAACCACTTGCTCGTATTTCGCAGTTGGGGTTCATGGTGACCGCATATTCCATCCCCGCCGTTAAGGCTCTTGCCCTTGGCTCCACCCGATACCAGCAACTCTCCGTGCTGACGAGGGACGACCCGTCCCGCTCGCCGGCATGGCAACGGGCCTGGTATCTGGCCTTCGGCGATATCGATCACGACCCAGTCGTTCTCGTCGAAGACGAAGGTGCCAGGCTGTGCGGCTTCCTCGCTCTGCACTGGGCAAAGCCCCGCTTCATCGGCGACCCGGTCCGGCGACTGCGCTCGACAACAAATGGACACAGCGCCTATACGGCCCTCTCCGTCTCACCTCGCAGGCCGGAGGTTCTTCACTCCCTGCTCGATGCAGGCGCTTTACTGCCGTGGGACCAGATGGAACTCGTTGCGGTGCAGGCGCCGCTCGCCGAACGGGTTGCCGAGTGGGCCCGTTCCCGGGGACTGATTGCACAACTCGGCGGCAAGCGCAGCACCCCGGTCTTCAGCTTCAACCGCACCGGCTCCAACCGTAGCCCGACCAGCGGGTTCCCGGCCCGTAGCCCGCAGACACGCAGTCGCGAGCGGGCGCTGGAACGTCAGGGCACTCTGGTTCTCGAAGTCGTCAACATCCCTACCGACCTTCGGCACGCTTTGGAGGAATACCTTGAAGCGGAGTCCCGGAGCTGGAAGGCTGGCAGTGGGGAGCTTCTGACGGCAGACCCGTTCATTACGCGATTCTACCGCGAACTTGTCGAAGCGGCCGACGACCGCACGCGGCCCGTCATCCACTTTCTGCGGCTCGACGGCAACGTTATTGCAGCACGCTTCTCTGTGCTAAAGGATGGAATGCTCGTGGCGAATAAGACCTTCTTCGATGATGCCCTGAGACGTAGCGCGCCTGGCATCATCCTCGAGCACCGATTCCTAGAGGCCGTAGCAGAGAACCCGGCTGTTGATCACATCGACTTCTACACCCGAATGCAACACTATGATGCCTTCGCAAACCGCCACGAAGATTTTCAGAATATCCGCGTCTGGAAAAAGACGCTTACCGGGCGTGCCGCCTACGTGGCGGACAGGATAACCGCAAAGCTGCAACCGATAGCAGGACAATTGCGCCGGCGGATACGCGGGTTGCGGCAGGGAGAAAATAACTGACCTCCGCCGCATCGATGCGTACCCGAGGAGCGCTGATCGGTACGGGTTTGCAACGAAAAGATGCGCTTGCGCCGCGGTCGG
>SLRQ01000023.1 GCA_007130885.1 Deltaproteobacteria bacterium | reverse complement strand
GCCTCTGCGGTCGCTGGTCGTTGCTCAGTTCGACGCTGCGGTCGGCTCGGTGGAGCAGATGTCGATACCGGTCTCCGCGTGCTCGGCGACGAGGTCGGCCAGGATGGGCATGGTCGATTCCTCTCCGTTGCCGAAGGGGCAGACGAACATCTTCGCCGTGATAGCGATTGATTGCGGCACCGACAAGATGGGTCTCGTCCATCGTCTTGACGACGTGAAGCCGGAGGATGTGAAGATCGGCATGCGGGTCAAGGCAGTGTGGAAACCGGAGAAGGAGCGTGAAGGCACCATCACGGACATCAGCCACTTCAAGCCCATGACCGCCAAGGAGCAGAAGGAGCCGATCCCGCGGCCGGTGCCGATAAAACCGGTGCCGCTCACCTCCGAGACGGCCGGATCCTTCCCCGGGAAGATTCCGATGAGCTATGCATATAGCGCCGGACTCGGTGGCAAGAGGTTCTATCAGGACCTCGCCAAGGGTAAGGTGTCGGGAACCTGGTGCCCCGACTGCGAGGCTGCTCACCTGCCCGCCTCGGGCTACTGCGAGCACTCCATGGCCACGCTTGATCCCGAGCAGGATGCCAAGGAGATCGATCCAAAATCCGGCGTGGTCGTGGCGTTCACGGAGGTCCATGAGGACCGCTCCGGTAATATGCTGCAAAAGCCGGAGACGGTCGTTCAGGTGGCCTTCGACGACGCCATTGGGACAATCATGGGTCGCATTCAGCTCGAGGATGATCAAGAGGTCCACCTCGGTCTCGGTGTGGAGCCGGTGCCCACCAGCGACGTCGGCCCGGAGTACGTGCTATTCCGTCCGTTGTAGTAGTGTCGGCGCGGGCGGCGTGGGCTCTCCCGCCCGCCCGCGCTCCCTTTTAGTGAACGCCGGTGGCGTCTTGACGCCCGAGGCTTACTATCGGGTATGCTGATAAGGCGGCGTTCGGCGTTACCGGCGCCAACGAAGGCATATTCATGAAGCAGATCAGCATCGAGCTCGAAAACAGGCCGAATCAGCTAACGCGAGTGTTGGGACTGCTGGCGGCGCGTGATGTGGAGCTTCGGGCTCTAACGGTGGGCCACACCATCTCCAAGACCGACAAGGGTCTGGTCAAAATGATCGTCAACAAGCTCGACACCGCTGTCGCTGCTCTCGAGGAAAGCGGTGTGGAGCCGATGGTCGAAGAGGTATTGGTGACGCCGGTCGAGGACCACGCCGGCGGCCTGCACGCCATCCTGGAAGTATTGGCGCGGGCCAATCTGAACATCGAGCACATGTATACCTTTGTGTCCCGTGTCGAAGGAAAGGCGCTCTCGGTGTTCACGTTCGATGATGCCTTGCGCGCCGCGAAGGTTCTTCGCTCCGCGGGCGTTCGTCTCATCGGCACCGATTCGCCGGACAAGCTGGAAGAGTATGCGCTCGGAGATCTCTGGGACCTCGATGTAGCTTGGTGATAGCTGCGCGAGTCGCGCCGATTTGGTGTTTCCCTCAGCCGAGGCCGGGCGGGGTCGCCCGTGTCGTCCTAGACAAGGAGCGACCTCTCAAGGGAAGCAGACCTAGGAGGAGCAGGGCCGGCCAGACAAGAGAGGAACCGCTTCCCGATGCGGCGGAGCAGCCGCACCCGCTCTTCTCGTAGCTGACCGTTACCGAGGTTCTCCCCGCCTCTTCGCCGTTGGTTCTGTGGGCCACCGCCTCGATCAGGTTCTCGCCCGCCTCCAGACTGATCTCGGCCCTGAAGGAAGGAGCGGCATCGAGGTCCGCCTCGACCCCATTTACCGCAACCGAGGCCAGGTTGCCTATGGCGGCCCAGCCGGTCACGACGATCTCCTCCTCCTCGAGCTCCGCTCCGTCGACGGGAGAGAGTATTTGGATGATTCCTTCATCACTTTCTATTTGCGGGTACAAGCCGACGCGCAAGCCAAGGCGGCTGCCCTGCTCTATCGTGATGTTCCTCTGATACGTTCCGTACCCTTCAGCCTCCACGCCGAGCTGGTATACGCCTTCCTCGATGTCGGCGCTGAAGGCGCCCGAAGCATCCGTGGCCAGCTCGACTTCCGCTTCTGGAACGCTCACTACCGCCCCGGATATGCGGGCCTGCTGTCCTTCGGAAGCATCGTACACGAAGCCATCGATTCCGGAATCCGGGACCCCCAGGTAGATGGTGATCGCATCATCTCCGATCTGGCCGAGCTCGTCCTCGGCGACGGCCTCGATTACGTTCTCGCCTTCCTGGAGGAGGACCAACGCCTCGAAGTAACCTCTATCCGCACCCACCTCCTCGCCATCCACGGTTAGGCTCGTCAAAGGCTCCGAGTGCGTGACGGTGCCGCTGACCATGATCTCGTCCTGTTCCACGACCGAGCCGTCGGGTGGGTCCGTGATGCTGACGCTGGGAGCCGGTACCGGGCCGTCCTCTTCCGGCCGGATCACGTGCGCGGCGGCCCAGACGGAATGGCCTTCCACGGCGGTGACGTCTTCGGGACTCGTGCCGTCATGATAGCCCTCCGCCGAGGCGGTCACCGCATACGTTCCCGCCGGAAGATCGATCTCGTACTCACCGCTGGAGCTCGTAGTCGCCTCGTGGTCGCCCGGCGAAAAGCTCACGGTGGCACCCGCGACGCGGCGGCTCGCGTCCTCCTTGTAGTCCCAGTGCTCCGAGGAATCGTCCACCCAAAAGACAACGCCGCGGATGGTGCCTTCGTCATCCGAAGGAGGAGGATATAGCCGTATGCTTCCCCAAACCGTTTTCCCGGCCTCGACCTCTCGAACAATCCATTCCGTCGAGAAGCCTTCGGCCGAAGCCTCCACGGTGTAGGTGCCGGCCTCGACATCGAAGCTGTACTCTCCCACATCGTTTGTGACCGTGGATTCGCCCCCGTCTAT
>SLRQ01000055.1 GCA_007130885.1 Deltaproteobacteria bacterium | reverse complement strand
TCCCCCCAATCGATTCGAAGATCCGACACCTCGTCGGCAAGAATCGAGATCTCCACCGCATCGCCCTCCTCGAGGATCCGGCGTTCGACCCGAACGGTCTCCATTCCCTCTCCGAACAAAGTACCCAACTGGTCGTTCGGACGCTCCCAGTAGAACATCCGGTGCGTGCGTGAGAGGTAACGGTAAGGATAGATGGTGGCGTTTTGTATCGCGCCGGGCTCACCCGGCTCGTCACCTACTATGGTGAGCTCGTCCGGGTAGCGATATTCGGCTTCCCGGGCCCGCACTATCGTCTTTGCCCGCTCCGTGATGTCGCGGGCTACTTCCAAGCCTGTCGCGGCTTCGCTCACGGCCGCCATGTCGCTCGCGGCGAGAGCGTCGCGCAGAGACAAAGCCGTTTCATAAACGGCAAGGGAGTGCTCCGCTCTCAAGGCGAAGATGCGAAGACCATCGTGAATCTCCCACGCCCACGGTGCCTGCCACTCACTTTGCTTTGGAAGCGTCTCCTCCACGGCATCCGCCCACTCATGGTAGTCGGCGGCGATCGCCCGCAACGCATCGAGGCTACTCGAACGAAGCCCGGCGACGGCCTCGTCTGTGTAGTCGAGGACCCTGGCCGGGCCGGGAGGCAAGGGATGAAAGTCAATGCCTACGTCCAAGGCTACTTCCGTCTCGTCGTCGCTTCCAACAAGATAACGGATTATCTCGGGATCCCGCATATCCGTGACTTGCCGCTCCTCCACTTCTTGCAAAACCGAAGCAATTCGGTCGCCTCCCGCGAGAGTGCCGGTGAAATCGGCGATGCAGTCGGTGTGAGTGATAGATGTATCCCATGCCATCCAGGCCGTGCAGTAATCGATCAGCCAGTAACCCCACTCCTGACCGGAGGTGAAAAGATGGTGACCGTAGATTCCCGTTTCGTCATCCAGCGCTTCGGACAGGTAGTCTTGGAGCAGATCGATGTCATGCCGGCGAGCCTCCAGCGTAACCGGCGCGAGGTATAGGGGAACGGGCAGATCGAAGGTCAGCCACCACGAGCTTTCCGGATAATGAAGTATCCGTCTGTGGGGATGCTGTTCCAGTGTCCAGTCGAGGAGGTAGCTGAAGTCCTCGTTACCGTAGACCGGAGCCGGCCTTTCCAAATCATAAAACATCAAGGTGTGCACCTTCACACCGATGGCTCCGGGAGCGAACTGCGGCAGATCGTAAAAGCGCACCCCATAATTCGGTGTCGGCTCACCGTGGGTTCCATGATTTATCGTGTATATGGACACGCCCGGATGCTCGGCTTCGATGTAATCGGCGATGAAGGTAAGTCGCCTCACCGTGTCCTCGTCGTCGGCTTCGGTGAACTCGCTCGGGTTGAACTGAAAATGCAGCTCCGATACGTCGGGCACCCCTTCGACCGGCTGAAACTCCTCCTCGATGGCCGCCGCGATCTGCTCCTCCTCCGAACGAGGGTCGTCAGGGTCCAAGACACGCTCACCGCCTTGCTGGGTGTTGAGAAGCCTGAAACTCGCCATGCGCGGGAAGCCGCGCTCGTATGCATACGTGCCGGCGAACTCCGAGTCCCAGCCGTTGACCGCGCTCTGCCGCAGCTTCACGTTCCAGTCGATCCACCTCTTCTGATACCCCTCCATGTCGAGCTCACCAGGGTCATTCGGCGCGGAAAGCTCTATGGGATGGGTCCGATGCGCGCTCATCGAGCGCCTCATGAAGGAGGGCCCTTCGATCTTGGATAGGCTCTCCGGCCACTTCGCCTCGGGAGGGTACCAAGTGTGCTCGGGATGAAAGTAGCGGACGCCCAAGGTCATCAAGAGGTCATAGACCGCCCACTGCGAGGATAGAGGCGAGCCGCCTCGCAGCACCACCCGCCGGCCGCCGCGGCGGCACAGGGTCTCCTCGATCGAGAACTCCTGCTCGTCCAGCTCGGCTTCCGACGAGTTCCCGTCCTCATCGTGCTCGTGCCCCAGCACCAACAGATGGATCTCTCCCGGCAGGCATTCCGGCGCCGGCAATTCCGCCGTATCGACCGGAGCGTCATGAATCAGCTCCAGATCCGAGACCAGATCCTCGATGGCAATTCGCAAACCGGGATGGGCGTCCTCCGGAGCGTAAACCGTGACCGGAGGCGGCGAAGAGCAACCGCAGACAACCGCTGCGACAAAGAACGAGATGGGAACAAACCTCTTCGAGCGTTGCATCGGGCCATTGTATGAAAGCCCCCATGACGAGTCGAGGGTGCCGAAATCAAGCTGGCTCGTTCCGCAAGCGGCAGATCACACAAACGGCATGCCGTGTATGGTCCGAGGTGGCGGCCTCAAACCATGACATGCTCAGGCACTCGATGCCGTTAACTCGGAGCGATATCACTCCTCGGCCGAGGCCTCCAGGTCCGGGTTTTCCACTCTATAGGGCTCCGCTTTTTCGACGGTGCCGTCGCCTAACTGGCCATAGTGGTTGCGTCCCCAGCTCCAGGCCCCATCCGGCCGAAGCCCGTAGGTGTGGTTACTTCCTACCGAGACCTCCAGCCAGTCGGAATGACCGCCCGCCACCAAAACCGGCATGAGCCACTGCGAGTCGTCCCCGTTGCCGAGCGCGCCGTAATCTCCGCTACCCCAGCACCATGAGCTTCTCTCGGAGCCGGACTCTTGTATCCCGCAGGTGTGCCGGACTCCGCTCGAAACCCGCACCCACTCGTCGCTTTCTCCAAAGACCGGGGTCGGGGTCGGGCGATTCTCCGTGGACCCGAAGCCCAAACGACCGTTGGCTCCGTCGCCCCAGCAGTACAGCGAACCGGCGGAGCCCGAACCGGTAGCCCTGATGCCGCAGGTATGGCTGTCTCCCGCCGACACCTCGACCCAATCGTCGAACCCCCAAGACTCCTGTATCGGCTCGGGGTTGGTCGCTTCTGTTTCGTCGTTGCCGAGTTGTCCGCTCGAGCCCTCGCCCCAGCACCACAAAGTGCCCCCTTCTCCCTCGCCCGACGCGCGGATGCCGCATGTATGACTGCCTCCCGCCGAGATGCGAAGCCAGTCATCGTGGGCGCCGTCAACCTCTGTAGGCTCATCTCGAATGTTGGTGGTTCCATCACCGAGCCGGCCCCGGAAGCCTCGTCCCCAGCACCACGCCGTACCGCCTTCCTGCTCACCAGATGACCGAATGCCGCAGGTGTGGTGCATTCCCGCCGAGACGGAGTTCCAATCCTCCCAGCCTCCAAGCGTCTCCACGGGCTCGTGCTCATCGTCACTGCCGCCGGTTCCAAGACAGCCATATATGCCTCGTCCCCAGCACCACATCTTGCCCCCTTCGCCCTCTCCCGCCTCGCGGATACCGCAGGTGTGCCACCAGCCGGTGGAGACGTCCAGCCAGTCATCGAAGCCGCCCTTCACCTCCCAAGGCGTGCTTCTTTGATGCTCGTCGCCGTTGCCAAGCCGGCCATAGCGTCCGTATCCCCAGCACCAGAGGGTGCCATCATCCGCAATGCCGCATCCCTGGGTCTGGCCGGCGGAGATGGCGACCAGAGTTCGATCCATGTAGAGAGCGTCCGGCTCTTCTTTGTCGGTCTGATCCAAACCCAGACCGAGCCTGCCGTCGTCGTTGGTTCCCCAGCACTCGAGGATGCCGCCATCGCCGGTGCCGAGCGCCCTGACTCCGCAGGTGTGCTCCTCTCCGGCCGACAGATCCACGAAGTCGCTCTTCTCTCCATGCACCGCAACGGGAGTGGACTGCTCGACGAAGCCGTGATTCCCAAGGCGCCCGTGGTCTCCACTGCCCCAGCACCAGGCTGTCGCCCGCCCCTGCGGGCCGGCCGAACGCAGCCCGCAGGTGTGGGACCAGCCGGCCGAGACATCCACCCAGTCGGTGTAAGAGTAGTACACCTCCTGGGGTACGCCTCGGTTATTGCTCTCGCCGTAGCCAAGCTTTCCATCAGCCCCTTCACCCCAGCACCAGAGCCTGCCCTCGTTGCCGCCTTCGACCGCTCGCACGCCGCAAGAGTGCCGGTCTCCGGTCGAGACACGTATCCAGTCGTCGTCCTCGCCCGCTACTTCGGCGGGGACATGCGTCTCGTCGGTGCTGCCGTAGCCCACCTGCCCGTATGCGGCGTGGCCCCAGCACCACATCCGTCCAGGGCCGTCGGTACCGGTGGCGCGGATGCCGCAGGTGTGGGCGCCGCCGGCAGAGACAACCAACCAGTCGTCATTCTCTCCGACGATGACGGGCTCGTTCGAGCTGAAGGTGTTTCCGTCGCCGAGCCTGCCGTTGCTTCCAAGGCCCCAGCACCACAGCGTGCCCGCCTCGCTGTTTCCGCTGGACCGGATGCCGCAGGTATGCCTGTTACTGGTCGAAACGGCGATCCAATCATCGTGCCCGCCCACGACCTCGGTCGGGGTCGTCCTTGCACCGCTGCCCGTACCAAGCTCACCGCTTGAGTTGCGTCCCCAGCACCATAGGGTTCCGCCTTCACCGTCGCCGGCATCACGCAGCCCGCAGGTGTGCTGGTGGCCGGCCGAGACGGCTACCCAGTCGGTGTGCCCGCCGGTGACCTCCACGGGCAGGCTCTCCGAGTGGATGCCCCACTCACCATCGCCCAGCCTGCCGAACCGGCCCGCACCCCAGCACCACAGCCTCCCTTCCGTGTCTATACCGCAGGTGTGCTCCTGTCCGGCCGAGGTGTGCAGCCATACGCGAAGGTAGAAGCGTCCCACGTCCACTATGCGCGCTTCCTCGACGAGAGTAGAGACGGTGACGAGCCCTTCCGCTCCGTGGGGCGGATTGGTTACGCCGCCAAGCACGATGGCAAGCTCCGTGCCCGCGGCGGTCCATGCATCACCCTCGCGGGTAATGAGAGCGGTGCGGTCTCCCGATGTGGAAAAGCTGAAGCTTCCCTCGACTCCGGAAACACTCTCCAAGGTTGCCGCGGTCAGGTCGTACCCTTCCGGCATTTCGATCTCGATGGCTCCACCGGCGGGCCAGTCGCTGCCGAGAGCGAAGGTGAACCATGCGGTGCCCGTGTCGTCGATACCGTATGTTTCCTGCTGAACCCGCAGATTCTCGAGGTCACCGGGAACCACCTCGACGGCAAGTGAAAGACCTGTTAGCTCACCCGCGGCGACGCTCACTAGGTGCTCTTCGTCGGCCACGGAGAAGGAGATGCTCTCGGCAAAGGTCACCTCTCCTTCGTCGCTCTCCACAATCTCGACGGTCACCGGTGCAATGCCCCAAGGGTCCGTATCAAGCTGCACATCCACGTGCCCGGTCCAGTCCTCCACCGTGTTGCCGAACTCGTCGACGACTCGGAGCGACAGATCAAGTAGGTCGCCGGGGCGTACCTTCTCCGAGGGGCTGACATCGACATCGAACTCGTGCGCGTCACCAGCTTTCGCCGTGGCAAAAAAGCTCATGGGGCTGCCGGAAAGCGATGTATCCGTCGACGCTCGGACCTCGTAGTCACCGGCTATCGTTCCAAGCTTCAGTACGGCGCGGGCATAGCCTTCCACGTCGGTCTTCTCGTCTCTTTCGATCCACGTGGGCTCGTCTCCTTCCGGGGCGTCGTGCACTTCGAAGGTCACCGGAAAATCCGCCGTCCCGTTCCCGACCGAGTCGACAACCCGCACTACCATCTCATCGAGCTTTTCGGCGACGATCGCGTGCTGGTGCTCATCGGATATTCTCTCCAAAACAACGGCATCACCGCCGACCGCGGTGGCACTAAAAGTTACTGATCCTTGGGGGAGGTCACCTTCCGCCACTGCTTCGACCTCGTAGAGACCGGCTCTTGTGCCCAGCTTCAGGGTAGTCTCGGCATGACCTTTCTCGTCCGTAACCGACACGGTATCGACCAGTTCCTGGCCGGTCGCCTCCGCCGGTTCCGTCGTAATCTCAAAGTCCACCACATGCCCGAAGATTGGGTTTTCGTACTGGTCCTCCACTCGAACGACGAAGGGCTCGGGCATCCTCTCGGTCACCTCGGCTCTCTCGTCGCAGCCGGAGACCTTGCTGACGGCAAACGGCTCACCTGGACCCGCCGAAACAGTGAAGAAGATGGGGCTCCCCACCAGATCTCCCTCCTCGCCGGCGCGGACGACATACTCTCCGACCTTGGAGCCTGGGCTGAAGGTCGTCGATGCGCGGCCTTCGGCATCGGTCACCGGAGAGTCGTCACCAAACGTATGGCCGGTGGCCAGCGGGTCATCAACGAAGAAAGCGACGGTGTGCCCGGAGACCCCGTTGCCGGCCCGGTCCACAACGCGCACGGAAATCTCTTCGTCGAGTTCCCGCATGACCACCCCTGATAGAGCCGCCTCGGATATTCTCTCCATCGCGTACGCATCCCCCGGGACCGCGACCGCCGTGAACACCACCGGGCTGTCTGACAGCGATCCGGAAGCCGTGGCGCTCACCTGATACGTCCCCGGTCTGTTTCCAAGCGTAAGAACGGTGAATGCTTCACCGTCGGAGCTCGCATGCGTGGACGTGACACTTAGCGACTGGCCGACTGCGTCCTGCGGAGTCTTGTCGATTGCAAAGCTCACCGGGTGACCGACGACTGGGTTGCCGTACTCATCAATCAGCTTGACCGACATGGCTTTCGACAGCTTGGCGTTCACCTCCGCCGTTTGCCCGCCACCATCAACGGCGGTCATCTCCGCGGGCTCCCCCGCCACCGCGGTTGCCAGGAACAACACCGAGCTTTCGGTGAGAGAGCCCGGCGCCGCAGCTCTGATCCTGTAGGTCCCCGCCCGGGTACCGAGAGTGAGCCGAGTTTCCGCCAGGCCGCCCGGCCCGGTCACCACGGACGTTTCGCTCAGGGCCTCGCCGCTGGATCCAGCCGGCACTCCCTCGATGCTGAAGGTCACCTCATGACCACGAACCACATTTCCGTGCTGATCCAGCGCGCGCGCCAGAAGCGGCCGATCGAGCTCTTCCCTCACGGGCGCCGTTTGGCCATGCCCGGATACCCGCTCCAGCGACGCCGCTTGACCGGCGACGGCTATGGCCACGAACACAACCGGGCAGCCCTCGAGCTCCGGCGTAGCCACGGCCTGGATCGCGTAGGCTCCGGCTTTGGTGCCCAAGGTAAGAGAGGTGGAGGCGATACCGGAGGCGCCGGTCTCCGCTTGCTCGGTGGAGATTGAATAGCCGGCGGCGCCTTCAGGCACCTGATACACGGAGAAAGCCACCTCGTGGCCGGACACGGGGTTGCCGTGCTCGTCGACCACTCGCGCCACCAAATCGTTCTCGAGCGTTTCAGTGACTACCCGGGCCTGACCGTCTCCAGACGCGGCCTCGAGCCGAAATGCCTCACCCGCAAAGGCGGTCGCGGTGAATCCGACCGACCCCGAGTCAGGCTCGCTCTCGACAGTTGCCGTCACCTCGTACTCGCCGGCCTTCGTGCCAAGCGTGAGCACGGAGGAGGCGAGCCCGTCATCGCAGGTAACCGGCGAGGTCGCCGACAGCTCCTGCAGCAGCGAGCCCTTGGGAGCGGCGGTGATCGCAAAGGTCACCTCCACTCCTTCAACGGCATCGCCATCCTCGTTCAGCAGACGAACCTCGAAGGCTTCGGCCAGGACCTCGGTCACCACCCCTTCCTGATTGTTACCGGCGACCTCCTCCAGCAAGCCGTCATCCTCTTCCACGTTGGCTGTAAACGTCACGGGGCTGCCCGGCAGATCATCCTCCGCGGTCGCCGTGACCACGTACTCGCCGGGTTCGCTTCCCAGTGTCAGAACCACGGACGCCTCGCCGGCCTCATCGGTCATGGTCGCCGCCCAGCTCAGGGACTGACCCCTCGCATCGGCCGGCGCGCTTTCCATGGCAAAGGTCATGACGTGGCCGCCGACACCGTCTCCTTCCTCGTCCACGACCTTCACGACCAGCGCATCGGGCAGAACCTCACCGGCCTCGCCGACCTGCCAGTCTCCAGAAACCATCTCTAGAGCGAACGGCTCCGCCACATCCTCGACGGGATCGAGGTCGTTTTTCTCCTCGCCGTCGACCTCGCCACCGCAGGCGGGCAGCCACGACAGGGCCACGAAGAGTACGGATGCCATCCAGGGAGAGACCTTGCCTCTCACGAGAAACGGACATTCAAAGGAAATGGTTCGACTCGTCTGCTCGTTCATGGGGTCTTCCTTTTGGCCATTATCCTGCGCCGCTCCCCCATGCGAACGTTCTAATCAACAGAAAAGATTACCGGCTACTCTCCTCAAAGTCGAGAACTATTGCGCGCTGCGTCACAGCCCTTGCAACTAGGCGGATTCTCGCCGTTGGCCTGGCCGGGAGGTAGTGCTCCAGCAACTCACTTTGGAAGCCGTGCGAGGTATTTCATGCCGCACGGCAGACACGCTACCAGGGTAGATCCTCGCCGTTGGCGTGGCGGAAGGTGCCGGTGGTCTCGAGGCTAAGCTCGTCGATTCGCTCCAGCAGCCTGGATGCGGAGACATCGGGCGTGACGTCGCCTCTCCCTCCGGTCATGCCCGTCTTCACGAAACCCGGGTGAAGGATACCGACGGCTATCCCTTGTTCACGTATGTCCTGAGCGAGCGATACGGAGCCGGCGTTCAGCGCGGCCTTGCTCATTCGGTAGCCGTAGTGCCCACCGGATGAGTTGTCGCCGATCGAGCCCATGCGGCTCGTGATCATGGCCACCTTGGAGCCCTGTCCAAGAACAGGCAGCAGCGCCCAGGTCAGCCGGATGGGGCCGAGGGCGTTGACCTCGAACTGCTTTCGCATGCCCGGCGTGTTCAGATCCTCGAGCGTGCTCTTCTCCGCGCACCCGGCGTTGTTGATGAGCAGGTCGAGACGCGTGCCGTTGGAAAGACGGCGCGCCAGCGCATCGATGGACTCCTCGTCGGCCACATCCAGCATCTCCACCCGCACCCCAAGCTCTTCGAGCGCGGGCGCCGGCCCACGCGAGGTTCCTATTACATCCCAGCCCTTATCCACTAGCTGCCGGCAGAGCTCGAGCCCTATACCTCTGTTCGCACCTGTTACGAGCGCCCTCGACATGAATGCCTCCCTTTGTGCTGTTCGAGCCGTTCACAACTTCAAGAAGCGGAGGCTATTTCCTGGCAGCCGTCTTCGCAAGCCCCGCGAACATCGGAAATCCGCTTGTCTCACATGGGAGAGAACAGTGGGCTATCGAGCGATACCCAAGGGCGACTGCTATGTCGCTTATGCCGCGCTCGGCATGATGCCGAATGCACAATGAACGAGCGGCAGAGAAGATGCACGACCGCGCGTTCATGGAAGCCCAACGAAACAGCCAACTCGTACCGGGACGCAGGATCAGTCACATCTCTAGCGACCAAATATCCGATGACGTAGTCTTGGAGTCGCATGTAGCCTCTACCAAGGACACGTCTGCCAGGTGGTCCGTTGCTTCGCAGGTACCCGCCGGTCTAGCAATAGAGGGTGTCGCAAAAGGTCGTTTCGTCTCGAGAGGGGGTTTTGCGACAGCCTCTTCCGCGGGAATGACATCGGGATAAGCTTCGAGAGAGGGTTTGCGGCCCCTTGCGAGGTGCCCCTTGCGAGGTGCCCCTTGCGAGGTGCCCCTTGCGAGGTGCCACCCACTTAGCAGGGCCTGCTAAGTGCCTGAAAATACATCCGCACCGGCGCGACCCCCCTTGCGAGGTGCCACCCACTTAGCCCCTTGCGAGGTGCCACCCACTTAGCCCTTGCGAGGTGCCACCCCTTGCGAGGTGCCACCCCTTGCGAGGTGCCACCCACTTAGCAGGGCCTGCTAAGTGCCTGAAAATACATCCGCACCGGCGCGACCCCGGAGCTGCTCCGGGACAGGTGCCAGGCGAGTGGAGGCGAGGCGAGTGGAGGCGGGTGCCAGGCGAGTGGAGGCGGGAGTTACGATTATTCGGTCCAGAACTCTGGTTCCCAACCTAACGGATTGCAGACTCCCAGCCAGCGTTTTAGCATCCCAGTACACTCCGAGTACTCCTCGTTGAGGCCGAGTGCTTCTCGCAAAGGATTCTCGGCCAGAGCATCAGGCGACACGTCCTTTGCCGCGGCAGCGACCTTTCTGTCCAGCATGGATAGCGACTTGCCTTGGAACAGATCAACGGGAGGAATCAAAGAAACGCATGCATGCGGCGACACCTCTTGGAACCAGATGCCACCGTCGTCTCCCACAACGAAGAAAGGCTGCCACGCACCCGTTTCAAATGAGTAAAAGGGCGTCTCGAGGATATTCACCTCGTACACGGCCCCGCCGATCCGCATTCCGGTCTCGATAGCCCCGTGCGACCATGCAATGCCGTTCGATGTAAGCGTGGGTCGTTCAGTTGAGATCGCGTTAAGCGCCCAAATGCCAAACCTGACCTCAATTCTCTCCGGAAGGTCTCCAGCCAGAACCTCCAGATCCTCGAGGACCACCCTAAAAGCCGTGAACTCACCCGGGCTGAACTCTTCGCACTGATCAGCAGACAGAAGTGGACTCTCAACTTCTGGCACATCTGTCACGTAGTAGTCGGTAACGGGTGAGACCTCCGCAACGGTTCCGACTACGATCGCATTCGCTGCTCCAACCCACACATCAACTTCTGCCTGCTTCTTCGCCGAAAACATGCACATTCCCTGATCGGCCTGGAGCCCGGGTGGCATCACCTCTGGACGTTCAAATGTTCGCTCACAGCCCCCAAGCAGGACTAGTACCGCAGTCAAACCGACAATGTAGAAACAGTTCCTCATTTCCATCTCCTACGAATCCCCAACCCCCGATATTACCTAGCTAAGAAACATACCCTATTACCTAGCTAAGAAACATACCCCCCTGTACCCTCCGAGAAGCTCTTAGTCGCTGACTCGAGGTAACGTCGGGCTGGGAGTAGGCCGACCTGTCGGGAGTTACCAATTGCCCCCTGTGCTTCGAGCACCTGGGGGGGACGTGTGCCCCGGCAGGTGGCCTCGCTGCACGCCCAGTGGGGAGTTGCGGCTTGCGAGGTGCCACCGGCTTGCGAGGTGCCACCCGTTTCGCAGGGCGCTTCGCCGGCTTGCGAGGTGCTTGCGAGGTGCCACCCGTTTCGCAGGGCGCTTCGCAGGGCCCGCTATGCTCCCCGCAAGTGTCCTTGATGGTACCCGTCGTGGCCGCCTGTCGTTTACGCAGCATCGGGTAGATGTTGGACGTCTTGACGTCTTGGCGTTGTGGCGCTACAGTTTGCGCATGGCTACAGGAAGAAGAACGACGATCTACCTAGACCCGGAAGTTCACAAGGCGATACGACTCAAGGCGGCCACCACCGAACGTTCGATTTCGGACATGGTGAATAGGGCCCTCCGGCAGTCGCTTGCAGAGGACGCCACTGACTTGGAGGCGCACGAGGAGCGAACGGAAGAGGAGAGCGTGCCTTTCGAGGAGTTTGTGAAGGGGTTACGACGGCGTGGGAAGCTATAGCCTCTTCATC
>SLRQ01000085.1 GCA_007130885.1 Deltaproteobacteria bacterium | reverse complement strand
CGCGTCCGGCCGCCCCCCGGCATCTCTGCCGGCACGAGGAACGGTAGGCATACGGCAGTGGCTGACAAGAGGGGTCTGTCGTTTTTTTTCTCTTTGCTCGAAGACCGCGCTTACAGTCGCCCCGAAATGATGAAGATATTGCATGAGATACGGCGCAGCCCCGTATCGAGTTCGAGCTTACCTGAGGTAGTTTCGGCCTAGCCATGGAACCGACCTGGAAAGAACAAGACCTGGGACACGCAAGAGTCTGGACCTTCAACAGGCCGCGCTCTCGAAACGCCTTGTCTTGCGCATCACGAGCAGAGCTGGAAGAGATGATCGCGGCCGTGGACGAATGCACGAAGGTGCGGTGCGTCATCGTCACGGGCGAAGGGGACCGAGCCTTCTGTGCCGGAGCGGATCTAGATGAAAGATCCCGGATGACTGACGAAGAGGTCCGAACCTGGCTGGATGAGCTTGGACGAACGCTCACTGCCATAGAGAACTCGCCCAAGGTTTTCGTGGCCGCCATAAACGGCGCGGCCTTGGGGGGCGGACTGGAGCTGGCTTTGGCATGTGACATACGCGTGGCCTCTCGCAACGCCGTGCTCGGCCTGCCCGAGGTTCGTCTAGCAATAATCCCGGGCGCGGGGGGCACTCAGCGCCTCGCCCGCCTGGTGGGCCAAGGGCGAGCGCTCGACATGATACTCACCGGGCGCGCCATCGATGCCGAGGAGGCTCTGTCAATCGGTCTGGTGGAGCATCTCGCGGCGGAGGGCGGCGGCGCCCTCACTGAAGCGCTTGCGCTCGCAGACACACTGAAAGGCTGCGGACCACTCGCCCTCGCTGCCGCGAAGCGAGCGGTTATGGAAGGACGAGACCAACCTTTATCGGTGGGCCTATGCAAGGAAAGGAACCTATATGAACCCTTGCTTGAAAGCGCGGACCGCCGCGAGGGTCTGGCTGCCTTTCTCGAAAAACGACCACCGAGGTATAGAGGCGAATGACGGAGCTCAATACGCGATTGTATCAATCAGGAATGGACTACGCCGGGTAACGAGATGCGAGCCAAGCACGACGATGAATCGATCCGAAATCTGACGAATAACCTCCGAAAAGGTGGGGCCGATAAATACCACCGCCGCAACTCGGAACGAGGCAAGCTTTTCTGCAGGGAACGGATCGAGCTTCTATGTGATCCCGGCTCTTTCACCGAGGACGGTCTTTTCGCGGGTGCAACCGCGGACGATCTCCCGGCCGACGCCGTCGTAACCGGCTTCGGTCTAATCGAGGGACGTACGGTGGCGGTCATGGCAAGTGACTCGACCGTCAAGGCCGGATCCTGGGGCCCTCGAACCGTAGAGAAGATTCTACGTCTTCAAGAGAGTGTTGCCCGCCGGCGAGTACCTCTTATCTACCTGGTGGACTCGGCGGGCGCCCGAATAACGGAGCAAGCGAGGATGTTCCCCGGCCGCCGGGGAGCAGGTCGTATTTTTTTCAACCAGGTCGAGCTGTCCGGCCAGGTCCCTCAGATCTGCTTGTTGTTCGGGCCCTCGGCCGCCGGGGGGGCGTATATACCGGCGTTCTGTGATGTGGTTTTCATGGTGGAGGGCAACGCCGCGATGTACCTGGGCAGCCCGCGCATGGTTGAGATGGCCGTCGGCGAGAAGGTTTCCTCTGAGGATCTGGGTGGTGCCAAGATGCACGCCACCGCCTCCGGCTGCTGCGATTTCCTGTGCCCTGACGAGCCCTCGGCCATCGAGCAGGCCAAGGCGTATTTGAGGTTTTTTCCTCAAAGCTTCGAGGAGAAGCCGTCGCGCGTCGGGAGCCTGCCGCCGGCCAAGAAAGACAGGCCTCTGTCAAAGATAGTACCGGCGGAACAGAACAAGCCTTTCGACATGAAGGAGCTTGTGTCCGCGGTGGTGGACGAGGGGAGCTTTGTCGAAATCAAGGAGAAGTACGCCAGGGAAATAGTGACGGGGCTGGCGCGCATCGATGGCAGGGCGGTGGGTTTGGTGGCCAACCAGCCTCGGCACAGGGGCGGAGTGCTCTTTATCGAGAGCGCGCACAAAGCCACTCGCTTCATCTCCCTTTGCGATGCCTTCAACCTGCCTCTCGTCTTTTTTGCCGACGTGCCGGGCTTCATGATCGGCTCGCAGGTCGAAAGAGCGGGGATCATTAGGGCGGGAGCGCGAATGATCTCCGCCGTGAGCGAGGCGACCGTTCCGAAGATTAGTGTAGTAGTGCGCAAAGCTTACGGAGCGGGTCTTTATGCCATGTGCGGCCCGGCTTTCGAGCCCGACGCAACACTGGCGCTTCCCACCGGCATGATAGCCGTGATGAGCCCGGAAGCCGCTGTGAACGCGGTGTTCTTCAACAAGATCGAGGCGACCCCCGAGAGCGAGCGTGAAGCGCTGGTGGAAGAGTTGCGTGAGGAGTACGCCCGCGACGTGGACCTATTGGAGATGGCTAATGAACTCGTCATCGACCACGTCATCCCCACCGAGCGGTTGCGGGAGGAGATGTCGCGACGTCTCTCGCAGTGCGAAGGAAGCGTAGAGACCCGCCCAGTAAAGAAGCGATCCGTTCACCCGATGTAGCCCGCGGACCTTTTAGGTCACGGGAACCACCGATAGGCGGTGGCGCCAAGGCTGCTCGGGATGTATAAATCAGCCGACAAAGCGTGTCGGGCACGCTATCTGAATCCAATCCATATCGTTCAACCCAATACCGAGGTCAAATCATGGACTTTGAGCTATCCCAAGACCACGTAATGCTCCGAGACACCGTGCGCTCCTTCTGCGAGGAGAAGGTCCGGCCACACGCGCGCAAGTGGGACCAAACCTGTGAGTTCCCATGGGAGGTTGTAAAGGAGCTTGGCGAGATGGGCTGTCTCGGCGTCACTGTTCCCGAGGAGCTGGGCGGCGCCGGGATGGATCCCTTGGCTCTTGCGATAGTGGTGGAGGAGATTTCCAGGTACGACGGCTCCCTGGGGCTGACCGTCGCCAGCCATAACGGCCTTGGAACGAATCACATCCGATTTTTCGGTACGGACGAGCAAAAGAAACGGTGGGTGCCGGACCTGGCTTCGGGCAAGAAGCTGGCTGCTTGGGGGCTGACAGAGGCGGGCAGCGGGTCGGACGCGGCGGGACTGCGAACCACCGCCGTACGAAAAGGTGACGGCTGGGTCATCAACGGGACGAAGATGTGGATAACCCAGGGAAGCGTCGGCGACACGTTCGTGATCTTGGCGATTACAGACAAGGCCAAGAAGCAAAAGGGCATCACGGCCTTCGTAGTAGAAAAGGACACCCCTGGCTTCTCGACCAACCCGATTCACGGCAAGCTCGGCATGCGAAGCTCGGACACGGCGGAGCTGGTTCTGGAGGACGTCGAGGTTCCAGACAGCCACCGCATCGGCGAGGTAAACCACGGTTTCATAGACACCCTGAAGATCCTCGACCGCGGCAGGATAACCATCGGGGCACTTTCGGTAGGTCTGGGTCTTGGGGCGCTGGAAGCCGCGACCCAGTACGCTCAAGAGCGCGAGGCTTTCGGGAAGCCGATCGCCGCGTTTCAGGCAATTCAGTGGAAGCTGGCCGACATGGCCACTGAGATGGAGGCGGCCAGGCTGCTGGTCTATCAAGCCGCCTGCCTGGCGGGAGAAGGCAAGCCGTTCAGCATCCAAGCCTCGATGGGCAAGCTGTACGCTTCCGAGGTGGCTACGAAGGCGTGCAGCGAGGCAATTCAAATCCACGGCGGCTATGGATACACCGACGAGTTCCCGGTGGAGCGCGCGCTTCGTGACGCAAAGCTCTGCGAGATAGGCGAGGGCACGAGCGAAGTCCAGCGAATGGTAATCGCACGGCACCTGTTGGCGGATCGGTGAGCAGTCCCGCAACGAGCATTCTAGACAGTAGGGTGGAATCCATCCTGTCCGGTGACGTGCGCGCGGCCGCCCGGCTCATGCGGGATCTCGATGATGCCGTACCATCCGCCCGCGCGGCCGTTCGCGAGCTGCATTCACATACGGGAAGAGCGTTCATCGTCGGCGTGACGGGTAATCCCGGATCGGGCAAGAGCACCCTTACCGACCAGCTCATAGACCATTGGAGACAATCGGGGCTTACAGTTGGTGTTGTAGCCATAGATCCGACCAGCCCTTTCACCGGGGGGGCCATACTGGGCGATCGCGTTCGCATGCAGCGTCACTCCACCGACGACGGTGTTTTCATTCGGTCCCTTGCGACCCGTGGTCATCTGGGCGGCCTCTCCCGCAGCACACTGGACGTCGTCCGCGTGATGGACGCAATGGGCAAGGACATCATAATCATCGAAACCGTGGGGGTGGGCCAAGACGAGATAGAGGTCACCCGCGCCGCGCACTCTTCCGTGGTTGTGGTCGTTCCCGGCCTGGGGGACGATATCCAGGCGATCAAGGCCGGCATACTCGAGATTGCGGACATCTTCGTGGTCAACAAAGCGGATCGGCAGGGAGCGGACCGAACGGTGCAGGACCTGCGCACGATGCTCGATCTATTTCGTCCCTCGGGCGGCAGGCTCGACTCTTCGTGGGCGGAGGCTCCTAGAGGGGTGGCGCAGAGCAGCGGGGAGGGTGGCTGGAGTGTCCCTATCTTGAAGACGGTGGCCACCGACGGCGACGGTATAAGCGACGTGGCTGCAGGACTCAACGAACACCGGCGGCACCTCGAGAGCTGTGGGGATTGGACCCGGCGCGAGAGAGACAGAGCGAGGCTCGAGCTCATCGAGGCCTTGCGCGAGCAACTCGTATCAGGGTGCCTGCAGGCTCTAGAAGCAGACGACGGTCGGCTGGATGAGATCGTGGGCCGTATTGCCAGCCGGAAGGCCGACCCCTACACTCTCGCCAGTGAGATTGCGAGAGACCACATTCTGGAACCGGGATCTTCGTCATAGCCCGCGAGGGGGAGATTCTCTTCGGCGCTGCGAACATACGGGTACGAGTAAGGGCTCCGTGGTTCAGAGGATAGGGCGGAGCACATGAGACGAAAAGTTGGCTCGAGTACGGCCTCGCCCGCGACTGAACATGATCCGGCGCCTGCCACATCCGCCGTGGCGTTTTTTGACATGGACCGGACACTGCTCACCGCGAACAGCGCGTCGTTGTGGCTCAAGTTCGAACGCGGAGAGGGGAGGCTTTCCAGGCTCGACATGGCCCGAGGCCTCTTCTGGCTACTGCAGTACCAGCTTGGAGTCGCGGACATGGACACGATCACCAAGCGCGCGCTGGCCTTGAGCGCGGGCTACGATGTAGCCGAGATCGAGGCTCGCGTCGAAAGATGGTACGAGAGCATGGTCCGTCCGACCATCAGCCGCCATGCGACCCATTGCATCGCGGAGCACCGGGCGGCAGGCCACGAGATCGCTATACTAACCGCCTCGACGCAGTTCGGCGCTTCTCTCCTCGCCAAAGAACTCGAGATCGACCACTTGTTTTGCACCCGTCTGGAAGTCGATTCCGCCGGCCGTCTGACTGGCCGCATGGAAGGTTCCCTCTGCTATGGACAAGAGAAGCTCGAGCAGGCGACTGCCTTTGCAATGGCTCGCGGAATGGAGCTTTCCGACGCCTGGTTTTACAGCGACTCATACAGCGATCTACCGCTTCTCGAGACCGTTGGGCACCCGGTAGCAGTCAACCCGGACCTTCGTTTGGCAAGACATGCGCGCCGTTGCGGATGGCCGATTGAAAGTTTTACCTAAAGCAGTGAACTTGGACTTCCGTGTTGCGAGATAGCCTTGACGAGCCTTGAAACCTGCGAGATTGTCTCGTCGCTGAAAGTTACCCGGAGTTCTATCCAGTTGCCGCGAGGTGGCTAGGCCGTGGAGCCGGGTGTCACCTCATAAACACGCTGACAGGAGGCGTTTCCGATGTGCATGGCTCGTGAGATTGTGATTGTTTCCGCTGCTCGAACTCCGGTTGGCGCCTTTCAGGGCAGCCTGTCCGGGCTTGCCGCGCCGGAGCTGGGCTCCGTGGCCATCAAGGCCGCCGTGGAGCGCGCGAAGCTCTCCCCGGATGAGGTGCAGGAGGCTTTCATTGGGTCCGTGCTTCAAGGAGGGGTAGGGCAGGCACCAGGCCGGCAGGCCGTCTTGGGCGCCGGCCTTTCGAACTCCACTCCCTGCACGACCGTGAACAAGGTCTGCGGATCCGGGATGCAGTCGGTCGTGCTTGGGGCCAGGGCCATCGCGCTAGGCGAGGTGGACGTGGTCGTTGCGGGCGGCATGGAGTCGATGACCAACGCGCCGTACTTCATTCCCCAGGCCCGTGGTGGTCACCGTATGGGTCACGGCAAGATCATGGATATGATGATCCACGATGGTCTGTGGGACCCTTACAACGACTTCCACATGGGCAATGCCGCGGAGCTTTGCGCCCGCGAGCGAGAAGTCGGCCGGGAAGAGCAGGACGAGTATGCGCAGATGTCGACGAACAGGGCCATCGAGGCTCAGAAGAAAGGTCTATTCGAGGAGGAGATAGTACCCGTTTCGGTACCGCAGCGCCGGGGCGATCCACTCGTGGTAGACGCTGATGAGGGCCCCCAAAAGGCGCGACCCGAGAAGATTCCTTCTCTCCGGCCGGCCTTTCAAAAAGACGGAACGGTGACCGCCGGAAACGCTTCCTCGATAAATGACGGCGCGGCGGCCTTGGTCCTGATGAGCGCCGATGCGGCGGAGAAGCGCGGCCTCGAGCCTTTGGCGTACGTGCGCGGGTGGGGGGTTGCCGCAAAGGAGCCGCAATGGTTCACCATGGCTCCAGCGGACGCTATCCGAAACGCCATGTGGCACGCGGGAACGGAGATAGGCAAGGTCGACAGATGGGAGATCAATGAAGCATTTTCCGTCGTCACCATCGCAAACAACAGGGAGCTTGGGCTATCAACCGACATCGTCAACGTCCGGGGCGGCGCGGTTGCGCTAGGCCATCCAATCGGTGCTTCCGGAGCAAGAGTGCTTGTCACCTTGCTCCACGTCCTTCGAGATGAGGATAAGAAGCTAGGTTGTGCCAGCCTCTGCCTGGGCGGCGGTGAAGGGATCGCCCTCGTGGTCGAACGCAAGTAGATTAAACGCATGTTTGAAGGCCCTCCCGGCAACCACTGGACGTTCGGCGTACGGCGGTTGAGTGATTGCCGGGGTGAGCCGCAGGGAGGTGCCAAGTGAGCACCAAGGACCTGAAGTCCGGGCAAAACGAGCTGTTCGTTAGCCCCGATGGAGACGAGGCGCGAGCTTTCTTTCGGGAGAAGTCTCGCGCGCCGGAACCAAAGTTATCGTCGGTCGGCGAGGCGGTGAGAACCCTGTTGGACGATGGCGACTACATCGCCATCGGAGGTTTCGGAGCAAACCGCATACCTACCGCGATAGTTCATGAGATAGTTCGTCAAGGAAAGAAGAATCTCGGCTTTGCCGGACACACCTCCACCCACGATTTTCAGATTCTGGTGGCGGGGGAGTGCTTCGACCGCTGTGATATCGCCTACATCATCGGGCTCGAAGCTCGCGGTCTATCGCCGGCGGCGCGCAGATACATGCAGAGCGGGCGGATTCGGGTCACTGAATGGACGAACGCGGCGCTTGCATGGAGACTCAAAGCAGCGGCCATGGGGTTGTCGTTCATCCCTGCTCGAACCATGCTGGGCACCGATACCTTCGTATATAGCGCCGCCAAGGAGATCCTTTGCCCCTTTACGGGTCAGAAGTACGCGGCGCTGCCGGCTCTCTTTCCGGACTTCGCCGCAATCCACGTTCATGAGGCGGACGTTTACGGAAACTGTCGCGTGCAGGGAGTGACGATATCAGACCAAGATCTGGCAAGAGCCTCCAAGAAGGTAGTCATAACCACGGAACGAATAGTGCCCGCCGATTCCATAAGGGCACGACCGAAGGAGACCTTTATCCCGTTTTGGTGCGTCGACGCCGTCATTGAGGTCCCGTACGGAAGCTATCCCGGAAACATGCCCTATGAGTACTTCTCCGACGAAGAGCACCTGAGAAGATGGCTCGAGGTGGAGAAGAATCCGGAGGAGTACGAAAGATTCATAAAGGAGCAAATCTTCGATACGGAAAGCTTCAACGACTACCTCAACCTCAACGGCGGCATTGAGAACATGAGCCGACTGCGAGCCAAGGAGCTCATGATTGACAAGGTCTGACGGAGGACGCGCTATGCCGGATTACAACCCTATTGAGCTCATGATCTGCGTTGCCTCCAGGATCCTGGAGGACGGCGCCACCGTGGTGGTCGGTACCGGCGCCCCTTGCGCCGCCGCCATGCTGGCGCAAAAGACGTCGGCCGAGAATCTATGCATAATGTTCGAGGCTGGCGGAGTAGCTCCCAAGCTGCCCGCCATGCCCATCTCGGTAGGTGATTCCAGGACCTTCCACAAGGCTCTTCATGCGGGCTCCATGCCCGAGGTAATGGAGACCTGCCAGCGTGGAATGGTGGATTACTGCTTCCTCGGCGGTGCGCAGCTCGACATGTACGGCAATATCAACTCCACCCTCATAGGAACGGACCACCGTAAGCCGAAGGTGCGGTTCCCCGGGTCGGGAGGAGCCAACGATCTTGCATCTCTTTGCTGGCGGATAATTTCCATGACGACGCAGGACACCAAACGCTTCACGGAGAAGCTGGACTTCCTTACCTCTCCCGGATACCTCTCGGGCGGAGAAAGTCGCTATGAGGCAGGATTGCCCAAGGGCACCGGCCCTTACCGTATAGTCACCAACATGGCGATAATGGGCTTCGATCAGGAGAGCAAGCGCATGAAAGTGCTCTCGATCAACCCCGGATACTCGCGCAAGCAAGTGCAGGAGAACTGCGGCTTCGAGCTTCTTTGGGCCGAAAAGCTCGACGATACCACTCCTCCCTCCACCGAAGAGCTTCGTATTCTACGTGAGGAAGTAGACCCAGACGGATACATCATCGGCCGATGAGCCGCCGGCGGATTGAGTCCCAAACGAACCGATGCATCGGGATTCTTCCCTCTGGCGACTGAAACGATGAACGGATTTCAGGCCGATGACGGCTTGGAGAAGGCGCATCCGCGGTGTAGTATACGTCCAAAGTGGAGGTTGGGCTTGACCAGTAACTCGGCAGAAAAGCGCGGCGCGGCGCGCCTGGAACACCCACTACTGGTAGCGTACCGGTCCGTGGGCAGCTTCATCTCCCATTTGGGAACGAATCTTTCAAGAACCGGTGTGTTCGTAAACACTCCGCGGCCTCTTCCGGAAGGGACGATGCTGCGGCTACTGGTATCACTGCCCACCGACAAGGCCCCTTGTGAGGTTAACGGCCGGGTCGTGCGCACCCAAGGATCCGGCAAGCTTGGGCCACCCGGCATGGCGGTGCAGTTCATGAATCCCTCGCAAGACACACAGACTCGCATCGACGAGCTGGTGTCGCGATTGCGGGACGAGCTGGGACAAGAAAAGACGGAGCCGTAAGCTTGCAGTCCGGTACCCAGCACGACCGGCTCACCAGCCGCGTACCCTCAACCGGTGGAGCCGCGTCTCGAAACGTGTTCGTCCACACGTTCGGTTGTCAGATGAACGCTTATGACAGCGATCTGATGCTTCAGTGCCTGGCGCCCGATGGGTACCGGCCTGTTGCGACTGCGAGGGAGGCGGACCTCATTCTCCTGAACACTTGCTCGGTTCGCGAGAAGGCGGAGCAGAAACTGCTGTCGGCTTTGGGTGTCTATCGTCGTGAGAAGGACAAACGCCCGGGCGTATTGATTTGTGTGGCCGGCTGCGTGGCCCAGCAGGAAAAGTCTCGTCTGCTCGAGAAGGTTCCATACGTAGACCTCGTCATCGGCCCAGACGGCGTTTCGCGCATTGGGGAGCTGGTCCGCGAGGCTCGAGAGACGGGTGAGCGCAGGATGGACGTAAGGGTCAGTCCACCCAAGTCGCACATCTTTCCTCGGCAAGAGCCTCTACCCGAAAAGCAAGGCGCCACGGCCTTCGTGACCATTCAGAAAGGGTGCGACAAACTTTGCACCTACTGCGTGGTGCCTTTTACCAGGGGCAGGGAGGTTTCAAGGCCGTGGCGGGAGGTTGTCGAGGAGGTCGGTCGCTTTCTATCGGCCGGAGCCCGCGAGATTACCCTCATCGGGCAGAACGTCAATGCCTATTCCGGCGGATGCTCGTTCGCGGAGCTGCTTCATCGTGTCGCGGCCATCCCGGGGCTCGAAAGACTTCGGTACACCACCAGCCATCCAAGCGAGATGGGGGGGGACGTGCTGGAGGCGCATCGCGATCTTCCACAGCTCTGCCGGCATCTCCACTTGCCGGTGCAAAGCGGATCGGATCGGATTCTCTCACTAATGCGAAGAGAGCATGGAGTAGCCGAATACCTGGATACGGTCGCTCGCCTTCGTGAAATGGTACCCGACATAGCCCTCGGCACGGACATAATCGTTGGGTTCCCTGGAGAAACGGAAGAGGACTTCGCCGCCACCATGGACCTCGTGGAGAGGGTGCGGTTCGCGAGCATGTTTTCTTTCGTGTACAGCACGCGTCCTCGAACATGGGCATCTCGGCACGAGGAGCGCTTGGGCAATGTTCCCCGAAGCGTCAAGGTGGCCCGCCTGGAGCACCTGCAGTCCCGGCAGCGTGAGATCTCTTTTTCCAAAGCGCGAACCTGGCTGGGCAAGGAGGTGGAAGTGCTGATAGAAGGCCCCAGCAAGAGGGATCCATCCCGGCGACAGGGACACTCGAATCACAACTGGATGGTACATTTCGCGGGCACGGAGGAGGAGGCCCCGGTGGGAGCATTAGCCAGGGTAATGGTGACCGGAGCGAGCCCCGTTGGGCTTGCCGGCGAGATCGCGGGAATCCTGTCGCCGCTAAAACGTTTTCGATAACGTTATGCCAGAGAGCAAAAGCAAGAGCAGAAGGCGTTGGGAGATGCGGGTCGCTGGGCTTGCCATGGACTCGGCCAGCAACGTGCCCGTAGTCGTCCTTCGTGATGTCGATAACATGCATCAGCTCCCGATCTGGATCGGACAGGTCGAAGCCATGGCGATCGCCACCGAGATCGAGGGAGTCAAACACAGCCGTCCCATGACTCACGACCTGCTTTGCAATACCATCGAACAGGTCGGATGGCGGGTTCCAAAGGTCGAGATCTTCGATCTTCGAGACAACACTTTTTATGCCCGCATAGTAGTCTCTCGAGGCGACGAGGAGCTGGAAATAGACAGCCGGCCAAGCGACGCGATAGCGCTGGCCATTCGTGCCGGCGCGCGGATATTTGCCGCCGACCACGTTGTGCAGCAGGCGCGAATGGACATTCCGGATCCTGAAGCCGAAGAACAGGAAGCATTGGAGGAAGGCGGCGGTGGCGATAGGTTCGCGGCCGGCCCCAAACCGCTGGTGGGGCCCATGCCCGACTCCGACGATGAGTGGGAAGAGCTGCTGGAAAAGCTGGACCCGTCGGACTTCGGCAAATACAAGCAGTAAACGTCCGAGGTCGAGCCCGCCGATCCGTCAGGCAAATAGGGGGGTAAGCTCATGACCGGAATCAGCCCCAAGTGGGCGGTACTTGCAAGGCTCATCGGCTTGTGGTTGCCCGTGGCGGCCTACATGGCGGCAATCTTCTACATGAGCTCCCAAAGCGAGCCGATTCCCGGGCTGCGTCTCGCCCACGGAACCGACAAGCTTGCGCACGCAATGGCTTACTCTTTGCTGGGTTATCTTATGGCGCGCGCAACGATCGGCACCTGGCCGAACAGGCGACCTGTCAGCATGGCCTTCCTCGGCGCTCTGGCCGCGTCTCTTTATGGAGTAAGCGACGAGATCCACCAAAGCTTCGTTCCCGGTAGAGTGCCTTGTGTGGGAGATGTGCTTGCGGATGCCTTTGGCGCGTTTCTTGGTGCTTACGTGCTTCTTTTCCTGCACGGACGACGCCGAAAGCTCATTCAGCGGTTGGAAGGGCGAGGCTGAGTATTTCTTTATGACCTGGACTCGTGCTACACGGGTCTAGACCATGGACAAAACCGAAGCCCTTCGGCAATGCCCTCTCTTCAAAGGATTCACCAAGGTGGGCTTGCGAATAATCGCGAGCATCGCGCAGGAGAAGCACCTGGAGAGCGGCACCACTATCTTCATGGAAGGAACGGACGCCGAGTCAATGTTCGTCGTCCAGGCGGGCGAGGTAGGTGTTTTTCTTGATAACGATGACCAAGAGCGCAGTGAGCTTGCGCGCATGGGACCTCACCAGTCATTTGGTGAACTGGCGCTGCTGACTTCGGGCGGCCGCAGGCTCGCCAGCACCCGTGCCCTCACCGATGTCGTCCTGCTCGAGATCCAGAGCAAGGACTTCGCTCGGCTGCAGTCCAAGAAACCTCAGGCCTGCCTCAAGCTGCTCATGGCCATCGTGCGAGATCTGGGAGACCGGCTGTCCGAAGGAAGAGACTCTCTCAAGAGCGCCTTGGCATAAGGAAGACCGCGGCGAGTACTCCTATCCGCCTACCGCGCGTTTCAGGCGGCTCCAGAAGCCTCCGCCGCGCTTCGACAGCTCCTCGGCACGCTCGGATCCATCCTTGGATACGCTCGGCGCCTCCATGTCGAGGCGCTTCCTCAGCGCATCAGGGGTGTCGCTCGTAGCAAAGCTGCTTCGAACCATCTTGCCGGTGTCCATGTCGCGGGCGCTCACCTCGAGAACGCATTCGGGACCGAGATCGAAGCTCACCTCTAAGTTAATCGAACTCTTCCGGTGACGCCTGGGTACCGGAAGCCGTAAGGTGCCAAGATACTCGTTCGCCGAGACATTCGTATCCTCCCCTTGAAAGACCGCCACCTCTACCTTTCGTCCTTTTCGGTATGGAGTGGAGATGGCGTATGCCTTGCTGGCCGGCAGAGGTGTGTTGCGTTCGATGACTCGCTTGAATCGACCCCCGGGTAGTCCAACGCCTATGGTCATCGGCAAAACGTCGATCAAGACGATGCTGCCTATGTCGCCAAGAGAGCCTGCCAGCATTGCCGCGCCGAGAGCCACCGCTTCATCCGGGTGAACACCCGGATGAGGGTCACGGCCGAACATCTCGGTAATCTTCTGCCTGACAAGCGGCATTCGGCTCTGCCCACCTACGAGGATGACATCATCGACATCCGAAGGCTTGAGGTCGGCATCCAAAATGACATCGCGCACGACATCAATCGATCGATCCACCAACTCCTGGGTCAGCTCGATTAGATCATCGCGAGAAATCGTGCACTTGAGATCCATTGGACGTCCGGTTTCGTCCATGGAGAGAAACGGAACGAAGACCTCGTGAGTTTGGGCCTCCGAGAGGGCCACCTTGGCAGCCTCGGCGGCGGCCGACACCCTCGACAATGCTACGTGATCGCCTTCGAACTGCCTACCGTTCGTTTCAGCGAAGCGTTCCAAAAGCCAGTCGACTACCTGGTTGTCGAAATCCACTCCGCCGAGAAAAGTGTCTCCGCCGGTTGCCAGAACCTCGAACACATTTCCCTCGATGCTCATGGCCGTGGCATCGAATGTTCCTCCACCCAGGTCGTAAACCAAGACTCGTTTCTCGAGATTTCTGTCGAGGCCATAAGCCAGGGCCGCGGCGGTCGGCTCATTGAGAATCCTCTCCAGCTTCAAGCCGGCAAGCCTGGCGGACTCTCTGACTGCTTGACGCTGGGAGTCGGAGTAATACGCGGGAACAGTAACAACGGCACGGTGAACCCGCTGACCCAACACGTTCTGAGCGACCTCTTTGCACTCGGCGAGGACCAACGCTTGAACCTCTTCCAGCGAGACGACCTTTTCGCCAAGCTGCACCGCGGCATTGCCTTTACTGTCGGAACATATGGGGTAGTGGAAGCGATTGGAGACAAGCTGGACGGTGTCGCTTTCAAACATACGACCAACTAACCGCTTGGCCCCGTATACCGTCTGTTCCGGGTTGGTCAGCATCTGACTCCGCGCCGGGTGACCCACCATGAGCTTGTTCTTGGAGCTAACGGAGATGACCGAAGGAATGGTGTTATAGCCCTCGCGAGACCTTATGATTACGGGCTTGTTCCCTTGCACCATTGCCACGCAGGAGTTGGTGGTGCCGAGATCTATCCCGATGATTGGCCCTTCGTCCGGAACCGAGCTCGGTGGTTCGAGAAAGACCAGCTCGGGTCCAGGAGGAGCCACGTCCAGCTCAAGGTCCAAGTCGTCGTCTTCCTCGACTGCGTCGCTTTCGTTTTCGGACCGCGGGGTTTGTGTCTGCTTCTCGTCCCCGCAAGGAGCCCGGTCGTTCTCCTCTTGGGAAGCCTTCCGCGCATCGTCAAAAGCCTCCGACGGAGGTGGTGGAGGGGTGCCTTTTGGTTTTGCCGGCTCCGGTTTCGGCGCCAAAGCTTGTTTCGGCTCTGTCCGGTTCAGCCTCCTGAGCATCTCCGCGGAGTTCTCATCGAGATCGTCGAGCTGGAGCTCCACCAAGAAACCTTGCGTCTTTGCTTTGACCGCCCTGGTGACCCTGGCTTTGGCCCGCAGCATGCTTTGCCCATCCGCAAGCCGCAGATCCAACAGAAACCGTGCTCCCGCCTCCTTTTCCTTCCGTGTTTTTATCGTAACCAGGTTTCCCTTGACGCTTCGAGAAAAGCCTTCCACGAAGCCGTCCTGGTCCTTGAAGGGTAGACGTAGCTGCAACGTCGTCAGATCCGTATCGCCGCTTTTTGAGCCCGATTCTCGAGAAGCCATGTACTGATTATCTCCAAGTGTCGACCTGGCTGAAACCCCGCCCCAAATATTTGCCGCCCGTGAATGTTCGTAAGACGTTGAAAGTCACGGCTACCCGGCATATACCGCGCCCAACACCAGGGCTGAATTCAGCAGCGGGAGGAATCAAATGCTGTCCCAAGAAATTCGCGACGGTCTCACCTTCGAAGATGTACTCCTGGTACCGGCCTACAGCGAGGTATTGCCTGGCGAGGTGGACGTATCGAGTCGATTGACGAGGGATATCTCCCTGAACATTCCGTTGCTTTCGGCGGCAATGGACACTGTCACGGAAGCCAGGACCGCCATAGCCATGGCTGCGGAAGGGGGCATAGGGGTGCTGCACAAGGCACTCTCTCCCGAAGCGCAGGCGCTCGAGGTCCAAAAGGTCAAGAAGTACGAGTCGGGGATGATCGTCGATCCGGTTACGATCGCTCCGGACGCCAAGCTTGGCGAGACCGTCGAGCTGATGCGACAACACGACATAAGCGGTATCCCCGTAACTCAGGAGGGAAGACTGGTCGGAATAATAACCAGTCGCGACATACGCTTCGAAGCCAATCTGACTCAACGAGTGAAAGAGGTGATGACCAGGGAGGTCGTCACCGCCGAGGAAGGAACCTCCGCGGAGCAGGCCACGGTGCTCCTGCAGAAGCACCGCATAGAAAAACTGCCCATCGTGGATAAAGAAGGACGCCTTCGAGGCCTCATTACCGTGAAGGACATCGAGAAGGCCAGAAGATTTCCTCGCGCGGTGCGCGACCGGTACGGTCGGTTACTGGTAGCCGCGGCGGTGGGGGTCGGCACCGATCGTGACGAGCGGGCTGACGCCCTTGTCTCCGCCGGCGTGGACGTCGTTTGTGTGGACACGGCTCACGGCCACACCAAGGGAGTGGTCGAGACGGTTCGGTGGATCAAGTCCAACTATCCCAACGTCGATGTCATTGCCGGTAACATAGCAACCGCCGAGGCAGTGAAGTGCTTGGTCGACGCCGGCGCGGACGGACTGAAGGTCGGCATTGGGCCGGGCTCGATCTGCACGACACGCGTGGTGGCCGGGGTAGGGGTTCCACAGATTACCGCTGTGAGTGACTGTGCTCGAGAAGCCGCAAGGCACGATGTGCCCATTATCGCCGATGGCGGCATCAAGTACTCGGGGGACATCGTGAAAGCCCTTGCCGCCGGAGCCGATGCGGTGATGGTGGGTTCCTTGTTCGCCGGTACGGAGGAAGCACCCGGCGAAGTAATACTCTTCCAAGGTCGCAGCTATAAGGTGTACCGCGGCATGGGATCTCTTGGCGCCATGGAATCCGGATCCTCTGATCGTTACTTGCAGGAGAACGTAGAGCTGCAAAAGCTGGTTCCTGAAGGGATTGAGGGCAGAGTTCCTTTCAAGGGAGCCCTCTCCATGAACATCCACCAGCTCGTTGGAGGCCTTCGCGCCGGCATGGGGTACCTTGGTTGCAAGGACATTGATTCGCTTCGAAACGACGCCACCTTCCTGCGAATTACACCTGCCGGCTTGCGGGAAAGCCACGTCCACGACGTCATAATCACTCGAGAAGCTCCGAACTACAGGCCTTGATTCATGAAAACCGCCGAGACCATTTTAATACTGGACTTCGGATCCCAGTACACCCAGCTCATAGCGCGCCGAATTCGCGAACAGCACGTCTACTGCATCATTCATCCCTACGATCTTCCACTCCCAAAGATCAGGTCTCTTTCACCAAAAGGAATAGTTCTGTCGGGCGGGCCGGCACCGGGTAATCAAGATGCCGTCAATCGCTTCGATCCACGTGTCTTCGATCTCGGGGTTCCGATTCTGACAATCGGCTACGGCCTACAAAACCTGGCAAGGGACCTGGGTCACGAGACCGAAGGCTCCCGCATCGCGAAGTACGGGCCGGCAAAATTGACGACCGATCTTCAAGCCGGAATCTTTTCGAACATTCGACAAGGAGAGATTCTCGACGTTTGGATGGGCGCCGCCGAGAATGTCGATCGCCTTCCCGAGGGCTTCAAGGTTCTCGCGCACACAGCCGGCTGCCCTTATGCGGCCGTAGGCGATACGCAGCGCCATATCTACGGCTTGCAGTTCCACCCCGAGGTCCACCATACCCAGAGCGGGCCGGAGATTCTCCGCACTTTCGTACGCGAGGTGTGCGGCTGCCTGGGCCTATGGACAATGTCCTCTTTTCTCGACACCGCCTTGACTGACGTCAAAGAACAAGTCGGTGACGAGGGAAGGGTGGTATGCGGCCTTTCGGGCGGCGTGGACAGCTCGGTAACCGCCGCGCTGATTCACAAGGCGATCGGTGATCGGCTCACCTGCATCTTCGTGAACAACGGCCTGCTGCGGGAGGACGAGTTCGACCAGGTTCAAGAGGTTTTTCGCGACAAGTTCAACATACCTCTGCTCGCGATCGATGCCACCGACAGGTTCTTGACCGCCCTTGACGGAGTCACCGATCCGGAAAGAAAGCGCAAGACGATAGGCCGCATCTTCATAGAAGTCTTCGAAGAGGCAGCGGCGGATATTGAAGGCGCGAGCTTCCTTGCTCAGGGCACCTTGTACCCGGATGTCATAGAGTCTGTATCCGCAAGCGGGTCTTCCGTCGCCATAAAGAGCCACCACAATGTAGGTGGCCTGCCGGAGAAGATGAACCTGGAGCTTGTCGAACCTCTCCGCGAACTATTCAAGGACGAAGTGCGGGATCTCGGTCGCTTGCTGGGGCTTCCAGACTCGCTTCTCCAGCGATGGCCGTTTCCCGGCCCGGGACTAGGCGTACGCGTCCTCGGCGAGCTGACCCGGGAACGGCTGGACATTCTCCGTGCCGCCGATCGCATTTTTCAGGAGGAGATCAGAGCGGCCGACCTCTACAATGAGATCTGGCAGGGCTTCGTTGTCCTTCTGCCGGTCAAGTCGGTGGGAGTGTCCGGTGAGCAGCGCACCTACGAGAATCCCTGTGTCATCCGGGCGGTTCACAGCACCGACGGCATGACCGCCGACTGGGTGCGTCTACCGCATGAGGTGTTGGCGACAATCTCCACGAGAATCATGAACGAGGTTTCGGGCATCAACCGCGTCGCGTACGACATCTCATCGAAGCCACCGGCAACCATTGAGTGGGAGTAGACGTCAGCGCGAAAAGGGGGCCACGGCAGGCTGTTGTAACCCGCGAAACTTCGACGGTTTTAGATCCAGCGGATCGAACCACGCAAAGTTGACATAATGTATCTTATCAGACACGCGCTCTTGCTAACTACTCGAGATGACTCGGCTGGCCCCGAGGAAACGTCTCACCGGCGCGTTTCAGGTGTTTCAATGTGAAAGACGACGTCGCCGCGCTCTCGACCGTCCAGCTCACGCCGATCCAGTGATATCTCACCACGCTCATTCTCGACCTCGATGTCGACCTCGAAATCTTCCGCCGGAAGCGTGAGATCGTGCGAGACACGCCTTGGAGCCTCACCGGGCCTGAATGACCAAGCGACCCTTCGAACGAGCTCGGCATCCGCCGTGAAGGTCACCTCCAGGCGAATCACCTCTTGGTGCCGGTGCCCCAAATCGTACGTGATGGTACGGGACACGGGAGCTCCTCGAAACAGAAAAAAGATACCCGCGGCGAGAACCGCTAGTAACAGCAAAGTCGCAATTCGACGTCGGCCGCTCATCCCAACCGGCATCTCATTCGTTGCGCTTCTTTCCGCGCGAAGGCCCCGACGCTTTCTTGGAGCGTTTGCGAGTAGAAGACCTCGTTGAGGTCTTCCTCTTCACGGACGCGGTTATGGAACCTTCCTCGGCGGAGCGGAAAGATACGCTGGCTTGCACATCGACGGATAGACCAAGCAGGACCTTACGCAGCTCCCCGGCTAGATTTGCTTCCTCCAAAAAATCACGCAGCTCCGCCGCTATCAGCCTGAAGAGCTCTGCCCTTGCTTTCTCCGTTTGAGCAAGCAAGGTTCCTACAGCTTCTCGCGGAAGCCGCAACTCGGTCACCGCATTCCGGATGCCCTCTTCGGTCATGAAGACGGCGCCCAAACCGGCCAGCGCCATCTTCTTGACCGTATCGGGCAGTATTGAATCGATTCTGTCACCGATTCGATCCCTAAAGCGGGGGTCCGTACGCTCATCGATATCCGGAGTTTCTTCTTGCTCGAATGCTCGACCGCGACGTTGTGTCGTCATCTCCCGTTCTCCAGTCTGTACAGTCTATTCGTATCAGTGGACATCTCCTGTGGCTAGATCATCGGATGCTGCCGATTCGTTTCATTGACCGTGGATCCAGGACACCGTTATCATCTTCATGTGAAGGCTATCACAGGGACCATTCTTGTCGCGCTCATGGCGGCCGCTCTTATGCCGGGGTATCTATCGGCTAACGATAGGACTAGAGAGGCGGAAGAGATCCTGAAACGCATGGACGAAGATTCTCTTCGGAAGCTCGAGCCGCCGGAACCTTGGGATCCCAGGGAGTATATGCGGCAGCAACAGAAAGAAGCCGAGGAAGACGGGGGTTTCGATGTGGGTCCCCTTCTCATAATGGTGCTTCTGGTTGGCGTGGTAATTGGGGGATCCTTTTGGATCTTCCGCTGGCAGGCCCGGGAGATGAATCTCCCTAGAACCGAACAGGAACTCGCCGGTGCTGCAGCCACCCGTGGGAGTGCATTGGGGGTAAGTCCCAAGGAGGCAGTGTTTGCGGCGGCAGCAAAAACCGGCGCTTGGGTACGGCCCGGCCGCGTGGCGACCGCATCAAAGCTTTCATCCACGGAGGCCGAGGTGCTACTACGGGAGCTGGTAGACGAAGGCAGAATGGAGATCGGGCGCGATAAGGAAGGCCGACCCGTGTTTCGGGTGGCTGGATGAGTAGGAGTGATATGCATTTGAGGTGTCCACGGTGTGGTGGAGAGTTCGACGGCTGCGATAACCGGTGCCCCTACTGCCTGGAGGGGGTACGCTTCGCGGGCCTTGGCCTAGCAGCCAAGGAGACGAATCTCCCCTGCCCCAGATGCGCGGAGGAAGCTCGGCTCTATGAGGTGGAGTACCGCGGCATCCTCATTGATGTATGTGTCCGGTGCGAAGGAAGCTGGTACGATATCGGCGAGCTCGACGCTTTGGTGCAGACTACCCGAGAAGATGCGTCTTCAGGTTCCTTTCAGCCTTCGAAGCCGCCAGTCCCTAGAAACGAAGCGTTCGAAGAGAGCGCGGTGAACCCCGTATACATTCGCTGTCCTCACTGCCAAAGAATCATGGATCGCCGGAACTTCGAGAGACGATCCGGGATCTTGGTGGACCTTTGCCTGGAGCACGGGGTCTGGCTCGATGGAGGAGAGATCCAGAGGATAAGGGCGTGGGCCGCGAGAAGTCCCCAGGCTTCGTCATCATCGAAAAAGGCAAAGGCGGATACTGAAGTCGATATTGCCGGCCTTGCGTTCTCTTCGATGAAGAAAGAGCCCGACGCCTACGACCAGCTCGGAGAAAAAATCACTACGATTCTACGTCGCCTCTTTGTTGGCCGGAGATAGACTCGAGATTGTCTGGACCAGCACATCCGCGATCTCTCGCGCGGTTTGGTCGACCAATCCGGCATCAGGACCTTCGACGAGAACGCGTGCCTTGGGCTCGGTACCGGAGTAACGAACGAGGACCCTTCCCTCTCCCTTGAATCTCGCCTCTACGTCCTTCACTGCTTCTCGGAGATCTCGCAACTCTTCAAGCGGCGGCTTGGCAGCCACCTTCACGTTGACGAGAGACTGTGGACAAGGCTCCATGCAGGCCATCATCTCGGACAGCGGACGCTCTGCCCGTAGGGACATGGCAAGAACCATTAGAGCGGCTAGAGTCCCATCACCCGTTGTCGCATGGTCTAGAAACACCAGATGACCCGACTGCTCCCCGCCGAAGCTGAAGCCCTTCTTCAGCATGGCCTCCACCACGTACCTGTCACCAACTTGAGTTCGCTCCACCTTTCCACCAACCTCGGCAAGGGAGCGCTCCAACCCGATATTGCTCATTACGGTCGTCACCAGAGTTCGCTTCTTCAGCTTGCGCTGATCCATCAGCGAGCGAGCAATGGCCGCCATGACCGCATCCCCATGGCATATGTTACCTTTCTCGTCCGCGAGAACTAGCCGATCCGCGTCACCGTCCAGTGCAATGCCGATATCGGCACCCTTCTTCCTGACAGTCCTAGCCATGGACCCAGGATGCAAGGCGCCGCACCCGCGATTGATGTTCCGGCCATCCGGTCGGTCTCCCAGGCGAATGACCTTGGCCCCTAGCTCCTCGAATACCGCGGGCGCTGTCTTGTATGCGGCTCCATGCGCGCAATCGACCACCACCGTAATCCCGTCGAGTGTAAGATCGGCCGGGAACCGGTTCTTGAGGTGCACTACATAGCGTCCAACGGCATCATCGATACGATAGGCTTTTCCTACCCTGTTCGCCGTGGGCTTGCTTGTCTTATTCAGGGAAGGGTCGGTACCCAGCACGTAGCTCTCAAGCCGTGCCTCGACTTGGTCGGGCAGCTTGAACCCGTTGTGGGCGAAGAACTTGATCCCATTGTCTTGATAGGGGTTGTGCGACGCACTGATGACGGCGCCGGCATCGGCGCGCATGGAATGGGTGAGAAACGCAATTCCGGGAGTGGGTAGCGGTCCGCAGAGCATTACATCCACGCCCATGGAGCTTACTCCCGCGGCAAGGGCCTGCTCGATCATGTAGCCTGAGACCCTGGTATCCTTACCGATCAAGACGCGGTGTCTGCGTCTCGAGTTACGAACGTGATAGCCAATCGCGGACCCGAGCGCCATGGCGACCTCGGTGGTCATGGGATGAACATTCGCTGTCCCGCGTACTCCATCGGTGCCGAACAAACTGCGAACGACCTTTGAGTTCTCGCTGGTCTTTGCCATTGGTACTCCTGAAAAACCGTGATGGTAACAATCCAAGCGGCCGAGTCCACTCCCCATGATCCAACCGATCATCTCGAAACGGTGGCCATTCTATACGAGCAACCGCGCCGAACGTAAAGCTCGGCTTAAGAGGCTGTCGCGAAACCCCGTCCCCGTCCCCGTCCTCGTTCGAGTGGCGGATGTGCGGGAAGAACCCTTACTTTCGTCCGCGCCGGCGCGGGACCAGGTACCAGGCGAATGGAGGCGGGTACCAGGCGAATGGAGGCGGGCGAATGGAGGCGGGTCACGCGGATGGGGACGGGGACGGCCTTTTGCGACACCCTAACTCTCGTGTAGACGGTTTGACCCTTCGCCGTGCGCGAGCGCGCGTGGGTATCGCGAGATGCGGTTTCGTGGTGCGCGATTCGCGAGACGGCCTTTTCGCGGACGAGGACGCGGACGAAACGACCCTGGCCCGTGAATCCCCAACGGCCGGGGCATCGGTATCGCGGGTGCATCCGTGGGTGAAACCAGAGGTCAATGATGCTGTTATGGCTACTCTGGATCCTCTCCGAACAAGGCCCGCCACTCGCCCCGCGCCGTGGCCCGGGTGAGTCGTTTGCTTTGTCTAGACGGGGTACGGCGAGGAGTTACGTTGTTTGTTCGTTGGCACGGAAGCGTGAGAGCATCGCCGCAAGATGGTCGGCTACGTCGACGGCCTCTTTGTGCAGGCTCTTTTCGACCGCGCGGAAGGCCAACGCCTTCTCGCCCCATCGAAGCCCCCACTGCGACTTTGTTGCGGTCGATTTTCAGGCAACGACTCCTCTCACACCGCGAATTTCGCCCCCAGATGCACCAGGCAAAACTCACCAATCAAGCCAGGGTTTGACACCGAGTGGTTTGCCGGAGCGGCTATCCATGTCCTCTTCAAGAGGCGCGGGGCGAGCACGGTATCAACGGTCGTGCTGACGAAAGAAGGTGTTTTGATGCCCAAAAGGCTTTTGCGACAGCCTGTTTAAGGAGAGATGTCCCTCACTCATCACCGGCGGTGCGAATAGCATCCGCTACCCTCAAGGCCTGTACGGCTTCCTCAACATCGTGGACACGGATCACCCTAGCTCCGGACAGGGCGGCTGACACCGCGGAGGAAATGGTTCCCGGCACTCGCCTATCGACCGGGGCGCCGGTAACGGCTCCGATGAAGGATTTTCTCGACGGCCCGACCAGCACCGGATATCCGAGGGCACGGACTTCGCTCAAATACCGAAGCAGGACGAGGCTTTGCCGAGCGTCCTTGGCAAAACCTATCCCGGGGTCGAGCACAATCGTCTCCGGCGCCGCGCCGGCCTCCAGCGCCACATGAACAGAGGCTTCGAGCTCTGATATGACCTCGCCGACCAAATCCACGTAGCGAGCCCGATCCTTCATCGTACGCGGACAGCCTCGCATGTGCATCAAGACCAGCCCCGCACCCGAGCGGGCAGCCAACCTCGCCATCTCGGGGTCTCCATGGAGTCCTGACACATCGTTGATTACAACCGCGCCGGCCTCCAGCGCTTCGGCGGCAACCTCCGCCTTGGTGGTATCGATGGATAGCGGCACCTGGGCTTGCTTCGATATGCCGGCTACCACGGGAATGACTCGCTTTCGCTCTTCGAGCACCGAGATCTCTTCGGCGCCGGGGCGAGTTGACTCGCCTCCTATGTCCAGTATGTCGGCGCCCTGGTCGATCATGGCGAGCCCATGGTCTATGGCGCGCCCATGGTCCATGAAGCTGCCGCCGTCCGAGAAGGAGTCGGGGGTCACATTGACGATGCCCATCACTCGGGTGCTTATAAGATCCAGGCGCCTCCCCCTCGCCATTACCCAAGAAGCACGATGAGAGACGGGCGAGCCTGACTCGGGAGCCCCGGTCACCTACGCCTTCTCCGGCTCGGGTATGGCTTTCCCACGGCTCTTCGAAGAACCACCTGCCAGACCACCGACCAGCGTGCCCAAAAGCTTGCTCTTCTTGCGGTCTTCGCCTTCCTTGCCGCCGTCCTCTCCCCCGTCCTCGGAGATGTCTTCACCGGCCATTATGGCGTCAATCTCCTTACCGGAAAGCGTCTCATGCTCGATCAATGCGTCAGCGACTCTAAGCAGCTTGTCTCGATTTTCGTCGAGCAGCTTCTCGGCGAACTCGTATCGTTCCCGGACTATTCGACCTATCTCGCCGTCAATCTCCAGGGCGGTGTGCTCGGAGTATGTAGCCGAGCGAGTCATCTCCCTTCCAAGGAATACCTCTCCGTCGGGCGTGCCGAAAGACAGCGGGCCGAGCTTTTCGCTCATGCCCCACTCCGTCACCATTTTCCTGGCCAAATCCGTGGCTCGCTCGATGTCGTCACTGGCGCCCGTGGTGAGCTGATCGAGGATCATGCTCTCGGCTATTCGGCCGCCCATCATCACCGTAATCATGTTAAGTGCGTACTCTCGAGTGATGTTGTGACGATCCTCAATCGGGAGTTGCATCGTAATGCCAAGTGCTCGTCCACGAGGAATGATGCTGACCTTGTGTACAGGGTCCGCTCCCGGCAGCAAACGAGCAACCACCGCATGACCCGCCTCATGCACCGCCGTCGTTTTCTTCTCGGTATCCGAGATGACCATCGAGCGGCGCTCGGTGCCCATCATGACCTTATCCTTGGCCCATTCCAGATCCTTGGTTTCGACTAGCTCCCGTCCTTGACGTGCAGCAAACAACGCGGCCTCGTTGACTAGGTTTTCCAGATCGGCCCCTGAGAAGCCCGGAGTACCGCGAGCCACCACCTCCAGATCCACCGTGTCACCAATCGGCACTTTGCGCGTGTGAACCTTCAGAATGCCGACCCGACCACGCAGATCCGGTGGAGGAACCACGATCCGACGATCGAATCGGCCGGGGCGTAGAAGGGCTGGATCAAGAACATCCGGCCTGTTGGTAGCGGCAATGAGAATCACTCCATCATTGGCCTCGAAACCATCCATCTCCACTAGGAGCTGGTTCAGGGTCTGTTCGCGTTCGTCGTGTCCACCGCCCAAGCCGGCGCCGCGGTGTCTCCCAACGGCATCAATCTCATCGATGAAAACGATGCAGGGTGCGTTCTTCTTGCCTTGCTCGAACAAGTCTCTTACACGACTGGCCCCTACCCCCACGAACATCTCCACGAAATCGGAGCCGGATATCGAGAAGAAAGGAACCCCGGCTTCACCGGCGATTGCGCGAGCAAGCAAAGTCTTACCGGTGCCCGGTGCGCCCATCATCAGGACGCCCTTTGGAATTCGGCCGCCCAGCCGAGTGAACCGCTTCGGATCCTTGAGAAACGAGACTATCTCCTCGAGCTCGTCTTTCGCCTCCTCGATTCCGGAAACGTCATCGAAGGTCACCTTGATTGTATTCTCCGCCAGAAGGCGTGCCTTGCTCTTACCGAAGTTCATCGCCTTGCCCCCGCCTCCCTGAAGATGACGCATCAGGAAGACGAACAATACGATTATGAACAGCAACGGCAGCCACTGAAAGAAGACGGAAAGAAGAAGCGAGCTTTGTTCCGGGTTCTCGAACCGGAAGACCACGTCCTCCTCCAGCAACGCTTTTCGCAGTTCGGCGTCCACGGGCCAGGGACCGATGGTCTTGAACTCCTCACCGTCAGTAAAGGTGCCCCGGTAATCGGTCCCCTTCATGGTGACATCCTTGACCGACCCTGAGTGCACCTCCGACATGAAGGCCGTGAAGTCGATCTCCACCACCTCCTGCGCGGGTTGCGAGAAGAGGTGATAGAAGGACACGAACAAGATGATGAGCAGAGCCCAAAGAAAAATGGTTTTGTGAGACTGCTTCACGAATCCAGCTCCATGAACCCTCCGTAACCGCCGGAGGAAGGCGTTATCCCAACACTTTCTAGCACGCGAAATCCCAGGTGCACAAATCCGCCCCTACCCCCGCAACGAGACCACCGAGATGATTGTGAACTAGTCTCGTCTCCCAAGGAGAAGTTCTGTTTCATGATGGTTCAACCTTGCGTTCCGGCTGTACCTTCCCTTGCACTGTCTTGTACGCCGTTATGTCCAGACTTTGACCAGCCGGGGGGCCTTCCACGCATCCGCCGAGACCGATAACCCAGATTGGACGCTCATCGGCCAATACTACGGGAATGGTAGGACGTAGCGGTTCCGGTACACCCGCCCGGTAGAGCATATCAGCAATCAGGCTCTCGCCCAGGCGATCTCCCGGCCGCCAGCCCCTAACGAGCAGGTCACCCTTGCTCGACAACGGAAGACGCGCCCTGTCAAACGGTTCGACGGTACCAAGGTCGTGTACCGAGCCTTCGGTCCGTGACTCACCAGCCACCAGAAGCGAAACACCCGCCTCCGGCAAGTCATAACGCCCCGAACCGATAATCGGACGCGGTTCTAGAACCGGCCAAGGGTCGGGCCCGATGAGAAGTCGGCCGCAGGAAAGGCTTGCTTGCATGCCTCCCGAAAGACTAGCCCGTCTACTTCCACCTCTTTCGAGCATCGCCAGAATTCTATCCAGATGCCCGCCCTCCAGTGGCGGAGGGGTAGCTCCCATGAGGTTTCGACCCTTGAACGCGGATGCTCGAGCGCGCCAGTGGCGCGCCAAGACCCGACGACGAATAGCTACATCCATCATTAGTAGCTTACCGGCATCCAGACCTCTATCAGTGTCGAGAGCCGCATCTTCCGCGGACGCCGCAAGTCTCTCCAAAAGCCGATCTTCGTCGGCCGCCACCGACGCCAAACGCCCCAGCGCGTTTCGGACCCCCGGTCCGAGGCGCTTCTCCATTACAGGCAGGATCTCGTGACGAACCCTGGAGCGTAAAAAGCGCTCGTCCTCGTTGGATGGATCCTTGATTGAAGTAACTCCATTTTCAAGGCGGTATTCGGCAAGCTCGCACCTCGTAAGGCCGAGCAACGGGCGGGCCAGCACCCCTTCGAGGCGCCGAATCCCCCCCAGTCCCGTGATTGCCGTCCCACGAGCGAGGCGAAGCATCAATGTCTCCGCCTGATCGTCGAGTGTATGGGCGGTGAGAATCCTTGCCGCCCCTACCCTTCGCCGCATGTCCTCGAGGGCTTGGTACCGAGTTCTCCGAGCTGCCGCTTGGATCCCGCCCTCACCGCTGACTCTCACCTTCACGCACTCGAGCGGAATGTCGATAGAGTCGGTGAGTGCCTCAATGTACTTGCGATCGTTTTCGCTGTCGTTACGAAGCCCGTGATCCACATGTCCACCGATGACCTGACCAATGCCCAAATCCGATGCCATGGTAGCCGTCGCGTGGAGAAGCGCCATGGAGTCGCCTCCGCCGGAGACACCGACCAGCACAGGCTCCCTCACAGTGATGAGTCCGTTCGATACCGCTTCTCGCAACGCGACATGGAGGCGTTCGGTCGGCTCTCCTCGACCGGCGAAGCCTGAACGATGTAATCTATGGTCGAATCTCGGCATTGGGTTTCTTTTGGGGAAGGTGACGGCTCGGAAGCAATCGCTATTGAACAATAAGCCCTGACAGCTTATCTTTTCACTAGATGGAGAGCTTGGCATCGTTTACTTGATGTGAAGGGAATTGCGGCTACTCCCTTTTTTGTTACGATGTCGACAAGCAAGAAGGAAAGGATCCTGGGGTCCCCCCCTCCCCCTCAGGGTCCAGGCCCCCGCGGCTTTGTTCCGCGGGGGCCGTTTTTTTGGGGCACCTGCTCGAGCCATTCCTTAGCCGCCGGGGCTGTTACAACCAGGGTATTCTCTCTATCCAATGCAGTTCTGTCGGCCAAAGCGACCAGACGCCCGCGGCTATCGAACGCTGGAACGCCGTTTAGCAGAACGCCTTTGAGAAGCGCGTCTTCCTCGAAGTGATATACTGTAGCGAGCCGAACAGACACCACTGCTCCTTCTACCTGAAAAGGAATTACTACCTCCTGCTCCTTTGCCCCTTGCTCCTCTTTCGAGAAAGCAGGAGCAAAACCGACCAGCGGCTTGACCTCGGGGATTTTCTCGGCGGGATAGGACAGCAGTGCAAGACCGGCGTCGACATCAAGACGCTCGACGCTCGCGGAAAGCTTCTGCCCTCCCGGAGTACGCACATGCAACCGGGCGGCGCCCTCGACGTAACGAGCGGTAGTCAGTAATTTCCCGGGCTCCAACACCACCCCGACACCATCCTCGACGTTTTCGTACTCGTCGGAAAAAGGGGGTCCCGGGGCATGAAAAGCCTCGATGCGTAACGTTCTCCGGCCAAGATATCGCCCCATCTCCTGAAGATGATCGACGCGACGCGGATTCCAGCCTCCGGCTGGAGGGAATATCTCCCGACTCTGCGGCGCAGGGAGTCTATGACCGCCTCCGCCCGAACCCAGAAGCATCGGGACACACATAGAGGCCAGCAACAGGAAGGCCCAACGCCTTGTCATTGCTTGATTCACTTGGCCCAATGCCTCGCTACCTGCACGTCGACGACGGTCGGCACCTCTTTTAGAAATACTTCACCCGCCGAAACCATCTCTTTGCGAACCAGCCTCGCTACCTCATCCGCGTCGGACTCGCTGGTTTCCACGACCAGCTCGTCATGAACGCAGTTTACGAGAAAAGCATCCTTGCCCCTACTTCGTAAGGCCCGAGCCACCCTGGCCATGGCAAGCTTCGTAATATCGGCGCTGGTGCCCTGGATAGGCATGTTCTTGGCTTGACGTATGATTTGCTGCCGCCGCTCGGGATCACCCATATCGTCGAGATAAAGCCGTCTACCGGCCATGGTCTCACAATAGCCACGACCAATCGCGACATCAGCCGACATGTCCAACCACTGTTTGACCTTGGGATACTCGGAGAAGTACCGATCCAACAGATCTTCCGCTTCCTCCACGCTGCTGGAAATCTGTCTGGCTAGACCCGCGGCGCCCATCCCGTAGCACAGACCGAAGTTGATGGCCTTTGCGCGCGACCGCAAGTCTGGATTCTCCGTTTTGCTGACTTGCTTACCAAACATGGAAGAGGCGACCAACGAGTGGAGATCGCCGCCTTCTTGAAAAACGCGCAGAAAAGCGGGGTCTTTGGAGAGTTCCGCCAAAATACGAAGCTCACACCCGGAGTAGTCGGCGGTAACCATCATCCTGCCGTTTGGTGCACTAAAAGCGCCGCGGAAACGGTCACCACCCTGAATGCTCTGCAGATTCGGGCCTTCACAGCTACATCGGCCCGTAGCGGCTCCGAGCTGCTTGAACCGAGGATGCAAACGTCCGGTTACCGGATGGATATGAGATAAAAACTCATCGCCATAGCTCGAGAGAACCTTCTGATGAACCCGGTACTCGACCAGAGCGGTAGCCAGCGGGTGGTCTAATCGAGAGAGGGTTGCCTTGGTGAGGTCAGGAAGATCCTCGTATCCCAGCCGACCGAATAGGTCTCGCAAGTCGCTCTCCGAGTCGAAATTCACGCTCACATGGCCGAAAAGATCCGGGTTCACTACGGGCCTGACGGCCGCTCTTAGGGCCTGAAGAGTGGCTTCTCGTGCTCCTCTAGCTTCTTCGAGAAGGCGTTCCCATGAAGAGCGGTCAAGGTGTATGCCGCGATACTCCAGCTCGGCAAAAGGGTCCGTAGCCGCGCCCTCGATTCTAGCTACCCGCCCCAAACCGGCGTCCTCGATGGCACCGGTCTGCTCGAGAAACAGATGGTAAGTGGCCAGTACATCCGCGAGGCCATAGGTTATTTGAGCGTCAGTCAACTCTCCTTCGTAGTTCATGAAGCTGGTCCGCTCGGCCTTGTCGAGGGAAAGCCCGACTCTGCGCTCACAGCAAGCCTTGAGTGTTCGTGGACCCACCCTTCTTCCACCCGCCAGCAATATTTCCAGGACCATCGTATCCTGCGGACGACTGACCTCGAGGTTCAGGCTCTTCAAGAACTTCAGGTCGAACTGAGCATTATGGAAGACGGTGAGACCTTCTCGCTCGAGCACTGGCTTCAGTAGACGCAGGTCATCAAAGGCACGGGCGTCCACGGCAACCTGAAGGCGGGCGTCCCCTATCAACACGAGCAGTACGGTATCCCTGTGAGGATCCAGCCCGGTGGTCTCTAGATCACAGGCAAGAATCGGTCTGTTTTCGAGCCGGCGAACCGCCTCGCGCAGTCCCGCCTCGTCACGAACGACCCATGCATTGCTGCTCATCTCTTTTTTCAACCGCTTCAGTCCACCGGCTTGCAAAACGGCTCCGGATCCATAGCCGCTTCGTCCTCGCAAGTATAACCCTCGGGGCAGTGATGGTCTCCTTCACAACGGAAGGAGCAGATCCAGTCCGCGACACCGGGAGGCGGCCAGACGGTGCCGTTGTTAGCGCAGTAGGCATCGTTTACTCCTGGAACTCCGCAGCTCTCCAGATCGTCCTCGTCACCTTCCCAACCCCGCTCGCACGGCTCTTCCATGGTGCGGTGCGCGGCACAGGAGGTGACAGGTTGTTCCTCGTGCGTGTAGTTAGGAGCGCACTGTATCCCCCGCCCGCTACTTAGCTGTACACATCTGTATCCGGGCGGGCAGCTCCCGGTCTCGGAGCAATCAATCCCGCACCCCCAGTCGATCACGCCGCCCTGCTGCCCCGGGAACCCGATGCAAAGGTCTTCGGGACCACCACAATCATCGTCGTCTTGACACGCGGCACACAGTCCGCCACCGCCCATGCAGATCCCCCGCCACTCATCGCAAACCTGATCCCCCGAACAGTCACCGTCGCTCAAGCATTCAACGCATTCCTGCCTTTGTGGGTTGCAAAGAAGCCCATCGCAGTCGTTGTTGGTCAAGCACTCTACACAAGTGAACTCCTCTGGGTCGCAGAGATCGTCACCCGCGCAATCCTCGGAGATCACACACTCGACGCAGGTTGCGGTGAGCTCGTGGCAAATCATGTCGGTGCCACAGTGCTGATCCCGTGTACACTCCACGCAGGTATTCGTATCGACATCGCAGTACTGCTTGAAACCTTCATCGCAGTGTTCGTCGTCCATGCAACCGACGACGCACTGATTCGTTCGCGGATCGCACACCTCGTTCGCTCGAGGGCAGTCATCGGTCACTAGACACTCGACGCAGACGCCGGTTTCCCTATCACAGCGCTCCTCACCAGGACAGTCCTGGTCTTGAGTGCACCCTTCAACGCAGATCCCTTCGTCGCACGAGTAACCGGCCGGACAGTCACGACTGCTGTTGCATCCCTCCACGCACTGCCCCGTCGAGGAATCGCAGACATAGCCAAGCTCACAGTGGTCGTCCCTGCTGCAGCCGGACACGCATACGTTGTCACTCGTGTCACAAACCTCGCCGGTCCCACAGTCCGCTGATGTCCTACATCCTACGATGCATGCGTGATCCTCACAGATCATCCCGCTGCCGCACTGGGCATCTTCCCGGCAGCCTTCCCGGCAGATCCCGTCGAGACAGAGGAGATCATCCGGACAGTCGTCGTCATTACGACAACCCTCGAGGCACTTGTATCTCCGGCACACCTCTCCCTTGGCGCAATCATCATCGTTCATGCACTCGACGCAGATATTGTCCAGGCAAGGCTGGCCGTCAGGGCAATGGTCGTCTTCCAGGCACTCGACACAAAGCCCATGCTTGCCCGCATCCGGATTGCAACGCATTCCATCCGGACAGTCGCGAACGGTCTCGCAACCCGGGACACAGTAGCCCAGCACACAAATGTGACCTGCGCTGCACGGTGTATTCGCGTCGCATTCATCGCCCAGGTCCATGCACTGGCCGTCGAAACAGACGCGGCCGGATTTGCAGTTGTCATCGTCAATGCATCCCGACCTGCAAACCTCATCGACACAAATGCTCTCAATGGGGCAGTCGTCATGGCCGTCGCATGGAATTACTTCCTCGCAGGCGAAACCATCGCAGATCTCATCGTCACCGCAGTGATCGTCTTCCAAGCAACCTACACATTCACGGGATGAGTCGTGACACCAAGGCGTCGGTTCCCCGCAGTCCTCGTCACTGATGCATCCCTCGATAGCCACACATCGCCCATCCTCATCGCACTCGCCGCCTTCGCAGTCTTCATCCTCTTCGCAAGCGATAACGCATACATCTTCCTCGCAAAACGCTTGTTCTCCGCAGTCCTCGTCCTCCTCGCAGGCGGTGAAGCAAAGCCCGTCAACACACACGCCGTCTTTTCCGCATTCCTCATCCTCATCACACGGCGCCCTCATGGTGCATGAGCCATCGATGCAGAAAGTACCAGCCGAGCAGTCTTCATGGTCCTCACAGACCTTCTCGGCGGATACAGTGGAGCCGCAACCGACAACCCACAACAGTGCGATCGCGACGCCTACCGGCAACAAAAGCTTTCCTGCACGCATCTTTATCTCCTTGACTCTCAAGCACGAAGGAATTCGGACTCGGGCAGGCTCTCGGTGCCGCAAGCCGCGCCCTGACCATCAAAGCCTTTCAATTCTATCACACGAAGACCGGCATATGAACCTCGCCTGTCGCCTTCCACTTCTAGCTGCACGCAGTCCGCGGCCCACTGAGCTGAAGGATCCCCGCTATCTAGAAACCGGATCGGCTCGAATTCCCTTGGATGGTAAGAGGTTAGGGCTATCCGCCGGAAAGGGTGCGAAGTTACCTGCGTTGAAGCGATCTACGTTGACGT
>SLRQ01000076.1 GCA_007130885.1 Deltaproteobacteria bacterium | reverse complement strand
GTTTCTTGAATCCGGGTGAATCCGGAGACAACTTACTTGAGTCCTCCAAGTCCGTGGGAAACTCGAAAAACCAAGTAAGGTGCATTTCAGGCTGATTTGCAAATCCTGTAACAGATTTGCGTGCGCATTTGCACGAGTTGGTCACCGTCACCCCCTCGCCCTGACGGTGGTGACCACGGCTGGAGCCACAGGCAATAGACTGCCGAAGGTTTATCCTTTTTTCTGCTTATGGCAAGGTTGCTCCGTTCGAGCGGTTTCCCGGCAACGAGACGAAGGTCATCGTCGCCAGTCGAGCAGTATGGCTCAGCATGTGAGAGAGGTTTGGAATGATGATGAGACGCCCGTTAGTGGTTGCTACAGTGGTCGCCGTCGCCATGGTACTCGGATGCGTTGCACAGGTCCGTGATGTTCGCAGGCAAACGCCGTTTTTCGATGCACCGGAAGGAACAGGGGTCGCGCTGGTCGCCATTGATGTGCCTGAGTGGGTGCGGGCGAAGGTGCCCGACGGCGACGATCCGGTCAGGCTGCTGCGCACAGCGCTCCAGCAAGCCTTCGATGACAGCCCCTATCTTCTGGTCGATCGCATTGGGGAGGGTGCTGAGTTGCTGATAGGGCCGGACCTGGAACCCATCGTAATCCAAAATGCCAGCCGGGTTGCAGTCGCGGGCAGACCCTTTGAATATAACGCCGCCGGCAGAACTCTCGCATATGGTGCCCCACCGGTTAGATGGGAGATAGTCTCCGGCCCGCGGGATCTTCGCCTGAATGATAAGACCGGCGAAGTGCGCTGGACGCCGCAAGAGGAAGGGCGAGTGTCCATGACCATCGCCGCGCGCAACCGGCACGGCGAAAACCGGTACTCCTTTGAGGTCGAGGTCGTAGAGGATGATGTGGAGATACATCTGCGTTCGCCACAGCAGCCGACCGTCGGGCCTTCGCAGCGCTTCACGAGCAGTGAACCATCACCATTGCCCGCCCCCGTCGTCGAGCCGCTCGTGCTGGCTGCGCATGTCGTTTCTTGGAAAGAGACAACGGAGCCATACGGAAACCGTGAGCGGCGAAAGGTGACGGCGGATGTCGTTTACTCGTTGTGGACTCGACACGGAAAGGAGGTCGAGACGAGACGAGTGACCGTCTCGGCGGTTCCACAGCAGAACTTCGCCACGGCGCCGACAATGGTGCCCGAGTGGTCCTCCTGGAAGAGGCTGAACTGGGAAAGCGACTCCGGGTATCGTCCCCGGTTTGCTCCAATGGACGAAGAACAACTGTTTGCCTGCGCTGCCGATGTCAGCGCGCGTGCCTTCGCATATCCTTATGGCAATCGGGAAGTCCACTTCAGCGCCCAACTCGAGGATGACGACGCTTTGGAGGAAGGCCTCGAGCACGTCAAGGAAAAGGACTGGGAGGCGGCCTACAAGTCGTTCGCGGCGGCGGCGGAAGCCAACCCGGATCTGGCGGGCGCCTACTACAACATGGGAGTGATGCGCGAGCTGCAAGGGCGGACCGCGGAGGCGGTCGGTCATTACGAGCAGGCAGTCGAGCTAGACGACAAGGGGATGTACCGTCGTCAACGCGACGCCGCTTCGCGCCGGCTCGCCGTGCACAAGGATCTTACGGACGATCTGGCGGAAGAGGCTGCCTCGATTGATGGTGAGAGCCTCGACTGAAGGTTTCATTGATCCGGCCGATGACGTCAAGCGAGCCGAAGCTAGCGACCGGGACCGGGACCAGTTGAGAGCACGGGCGGACCGACGAAATAGTCGGGGTCGGCGCGGGAGGGAGGTTGGTGATGCCGGCGGCTTTCAGGAGGTCACGTCTATTCATGGCGTTTACGTCGGCCTCAAACCGGTTTATGAAATTAAATCAGATATTGCTGAATTGAAGCAGTTTGGCAACCTATCGGTGCCCTTATCATGATGGAAACGTCGTGAAGAACATGACTAGTCGCCGGCTGCACGTGCCCTCTTCCCGTCTCTTGTGCTTCCTATCCTGGCCGTGAACGCGGCGATGGCGGCAAGCGCAGCGAGACTCGCGGCCAGGACCGGGACCCCCACTTCTTGGTCCAGTAGGAAGCCGAGCAAGATGGGGGCCACCGCGGTGGCGACGACCATGACCGCTTGATTCATTGACCGTATGGCGCCCAGATGCAGTATGCCGTACCGCTCCGCCCAGATGGAGTTGCCCGCGGTGGAGGTCGAACCGTGAGCTACTCCCAGCAGCCCCATGTAAACGAACAGGGCCACCGCGGGCGGCAAGAACGCAAGCCCTATCAATCCTATGATCACAGGTACGAGGGCGAGTGGGAGAGCCACCCCGGCTGTCAAGCGATCCACCAGAATCCCAGCGGCCAGAAGCGACGCGAGATGACACACGGCGTACAAGGAAAACCCGGCTCCCAGCATCCGCAGGGTCCAATCAAGCTCGGAGGCCAGCGCGATCTGGTGAAAGAACAGGGCCGTAATAATGAAAGGCGTGATGAGCGTGGCAGGCAGTATCAGATAGAAGCCTGGGTCGCGAAGGACTTGTGCGCGGGTGAAGTGGTTGATGACGAGGCCGCTTTGGGAGTCCCCCCGCTGATTGTCGAGGATTTCGCCCAGCGGAGGTGCGTTTCTGGACAGCCACGTCAGCAGCGGCAGCACGAGCACGACCAGAATCGCGGCGCTCGCTACCCACGGTAGTCGCCAGCCCACCCACCCCAATAGCAATGCGGCGGAGGCGGGGAGCACTGCTTCGGCCAAGGGGAACCCAGCCGCCGCCATGGCTACGGCCTTGCCTCTTTGCGCCGAAAAGTATCTAGCCGCCGTGGTCATCCCGACATGCGACACCATGCCCTGGCCACCAAAACGTATCCCGAGGAAGCCCACTCCCAGGAGTATCGCGCTGGGCGCTAGACCGACGAGCAGGCATCCGGAGGCAAGGATGACGATTGCCAGGGCCGTTACTCTGGGAAGGGACCACCTGTCCACCAGGGAGCCGTAGCGCAGCAAAAGGGCGGCGCTAAGCAATGTGGCCGCGCTGTAGAGGCTTCCATAGGCGGTGTGCGAGAGCCCGAACCCTTCACGGATCTCTCCCCCGAAGATCGAAACGAAGAACGTTTGTCCGAAGCCGGAGGCTGCCGTGGCGGCCAAGGTGAAAAAGGCGAGCCTTGGGCTCGCCGCGAGGAAAGCAGGCAGTCGGAACAAGGGCTGATCTCGTCCTAACCGAGGGAAGTGCGGCCGTCTCGAGCGAGCGGAGGCGATCTCTCGATTACATGTGTTGACCTTACGAGCGACGAACAGGGCCGCGAGTTTGCCAGAGCGGCACACGCACTACAAGCACACTGATCCGGCGACAGGCTTGGCCGTCCTAGAGGTTATGTACCACGCAAGGCCTGGAGCTTGCGCACAGCGGATCGAGCTTGGAGCAGGCCCGCCACGTAAGCGGCCGAGAGGCAGAGGCCGCAGATGAACGCCAGGCGGATATGTCGCGATATGAGATCCCTTACGTCCCAGCCGTGTACCTGCACCAAGACCGAAGCATCGGAGAGACCGCCGTGCTCGAACCGGCCGAAGGGTATCGCGCCGAAGTTCGTGCGTGTTGGAAGCCAGGTATGGAGCACGTCTGCAAATGCCACCGCCCCGATGAAAAGGAAGCCCCAGCGAAGCCAGCCGCTGTGCAGCTTTGAACCGGGCGGGGCATAGACGGTCAGCATGAGAAGGGTTCCCAAAACGAGAGCACCGCCGTCACCAAAGAACGTGATCAGCATGTTGGCCGTCTTTTCGTTAGTCCCGAGGGTGGCGACAAGCTGGAGGAACAGAAGTCCGGCGGCCAAGGCAATCAATGCCCGCCGTCTTTCGATGTAACCGTAGAAGCCGATTGCCACGATTACAGTCGTCACCAGCAGTGCGAAGAGAAGACTGCGTTGCTCTCCGACGGTCGTGAACCAAGGGCCGGGAAACGCCCAGAAACCGCAAAGCCATGCCGCGGTGGCGTGTCCAAGCTCATGCACCCACATCCCGATGAAGATGCGTCCCAGCATCTGCAGCATGTCGCTGAACATGACGATGTAGGCAAACCCGAGGGCCAAAGGGATAGCGGCGGCCCGAAGCCACATCTCCAGCCGCACGTCCTCTAGGCTCAGGCCTTCGAGAGGCTCGTCTGTCGCCGGCGAGGCTTCGGAGGCTGACTCGGCGTGGAGGGCGTCGAGATCGTCCATCTCCTGCCGCTCCGCCAGTCTCGCCTCCGCTCTTGCGTATATGACTCCGCACAGAGGGCAGTCGGGAGCGTCGACGCGCGCGGCTTCGCACTTCGGACAGGTAGGGGACGAGTAAGCCACGACACGATAGTTTACCACGCCAACGACTAAAGCCAGCGATCGTGATTCTGGACGAATGGATCGCGGGGCGCGGCATGCGCGGATACAATGCCCCTACACGGGTCCGCGCGTGAGCCAAGCCGGAGACGGCATTTCTAAGAGGTTTGGTTGACGTGAGGCCTAGGGAAAGGGATTTTAAAAGTATGTAACTTTCTGACCAACTCGTCTTCTACTTAAGTAGGTGGCTCGTTGAGAACAATCTTTGGCTATCAAGGAGCGACGGCGATGCTATTGAAGAGCTTTATTGCGTCCGTAGCGGTAATGTTAATGCTCGGTGTTTCCTGCGGAGTTACTACGGTGGAACCCGAGACCGCCTGCCATGAACACGCCGACTGTCAGCTAGGTGCATTCTGTGTGAATGGGGAGTGTGTAGTAGAGGCCGACTGTGAAGAAGACGAAGATTGCGGTGAGCAAGGATTTTGCTCGGAGGGCCGCTGCTTTCTGACCTGCGAGGACGACGATGGCTGTGGCGCCGACTTCGTATGTGAAGAAGAGGTGTGCATCGCCGCCTGCGCCAGTGATGACGATTGCGAAGGCGTTTGCGGGGATGATGGCAGGTGCTTGCCTCCAGAGCAGACGTGTAAGTCACACGAGGACTGCTCCAGTGATGAGCCATGGTGCATGGAGAGTGAGGGTGTCTGCGTGGCCTGCCTGGACAATGAACACTGCACCGATGAAAAGGTTTGTGTTGAAGGGGAGTGCGTTTTAGATGCGTGCGAAAGCGACGAAGACTGCGCGGGTGAAGAAGTCTGCGTCGATGGCGAATGCCGTGCCGAAGGTGACGAATGTGACGCCAACAACCCGTGCGAGGAAGGCCAAATATGTATCGCCGGCTACTGCGTGAAAGGTTGCTGGTCCGTTGTGGATTGTCCCGAGGGAATGAAATGCGATCCAGACGCGGGAACATACGGTGCTTGTGTGGAGTGCCTGGAAGACGACCATTGCCCCGATGACACGACATGCATTGACGGCGCTTGCATCGTTTGTCTGGATGACGACGACTGCGAGGAGGGAAGCATCTGCCTAGATGGTGAGTGTGTTATGGGGTGCCGCGAGGACGCCGACTGTGATCAAACGGAAAAGCCTTTCTGCGATACCGATGCAGGAACGTGTGTCGAATGTCTCGATGACAACGACTGCGGCGACCTTGTGTGTGATGTCGACGCCGGGGAATGCGAGGAATGCATCACTGAAGATCATTGCCCGGAAAATATGTTCTGCGAGCCCAACAGCCGGCTTTGCGTGGAATGCTATGTCGATGAGCACTGCGATGGAGCGAAATGCGATGAGGATACCTTCTTGTGCGAGGGCTGCGTTACCGACGATGCCTGCGCACCGGATGAACGGTGCGCGACGGCATATAACGAGTGCTGGCCGGCTGCTCCCTCGGGCCTGTGTAACGCATGCTCCACGGACGATGACTGTCCGGGAGAGGAAAACCTTTGCGTGGCGTTTGAATCATGGACTGGGGACGTAATAGATCATGGCTGCGGCATTGACTGCTCCGGCAACGTCGACTGTCCCAGAGGCTTTGCTTGTGAGGAGGTAGGCAATGGCAGCGTGCAGTGCGTACCCCATTACGGTGATCAGACCCGGCTGCGTACTTGCGCCGCTCACCGCACAATTGGAGGTGAGTGCGACCGCCAGCCGTTCCCTTCTCCAGACGACAACGAGAGCTGTGGAGTGCCGGATGAGGACGACGCTTACTGCGCAAACGAGGACGATTCCGTGCAGCCAGGAATAAGGTGGAGCTGTTCGATTCCGTGCATAGACGAGAGTCAATGCCCCGACGGTTATTTGTGTGAGGAAGACGCCATGGCAATGGTGCCGAGAAAACGCTGCGTGCCGGAAACTTCTGCTCCCTAGGGGAGTCCTTCTGCAAGGGGTCTCTCAGCCTTATCTTACTACTGCTGGTCTTCCGGCTCTTCCGCTGCGGGTTCGACCGACGGCATGCTGATCTTGAGGTAGCCGAAGACAATGGCGATTATGGCGGTCAGCCAGCATAGCAGCGCGTATGGTGCGTACTGCAGCACGGGAACGCCGATGGTCGCGAAAACGAATACTCCGCTGCTGTTCCAGGGAATCAGGGGTGCGGTAAGAGTGCCGCCGGCCTCCAACGTGCGCGTCAGGTTCTTTAGCTTCAGCTTGTGTTTTCGGTAGGACTCCTCGAACATCTGCCCGGGTAGAATGACGGCCAGATACTGGTTGGCGCTAATTATATTCACGAACACGGAGGTGCCGATTACCGTGGCTGTCAGGTTGCCGGCCGACTCGAGCAGCCGCGACAGGCTCAGTACAATGGCGTGCAGCATTCCCGTGTAGTTTAGAATCCCGCCGAGGGCGAGCGACACCAAGGCCAAGGAGACCACATCGTACATGCTCTCCATTCCGCCCCGTGAGAATAGCGCGTCCATCTCCGGCCGGCCGGTGTCAATTACGAAGCCGGTGTGAATCTGGTCTGATAGTCCGGCCAAAGTGCCGCCTTGCAAAACGAGATATGCGATTCCGCCGAGGACCACCCCTGCAATCAGACTCGGAATGGCGGGCACTCTTTTGACGACCAACGCAATGACTATGATGGGAGGCACCAACAGCCAGGGTGACAGGTTGAAGTGAGCCTGTATGTGCTCGGTGTAAACCGCCGCTTCTCCATTGTGTCCGTTGCCTGAAACGACCACGAAACCCATGATGGTAAAGGCCAGCACCGAAATGCCGAGGCTGGGGATAGTGGTGTAAAGCATATGCTTGATGTGATCGAATAGATGGACACCCAGAACGGAAGGCGTCAGGTTGGTCGAGTCCGACATCGGAGAGATCTTGTCTCCGAAAAAGGCGCCCGATACCACGGCGCCCGCTGTCATGGCGGCGGGAATCCCAAGACCTTCGCTTACTCCGAGCGCGGCGACGCCGATTGTGCCGATGGTGGACCAGGAGCTGCCCGTAATCAGAGCCATTAAGCTGCAGAACAGCAAAATGAGCGGTAGAAACCAGAGCGCCACTATGAACTCGAGGCCGATGTACATGAGGGCCGGAACGATGCCGCTGGCAATCCACACCGCTATCAGCATCCCGATGATCAGCAAGATGATCAGGGAAGGAACCGTGCGCGCTATGGCCAGCTTGAACCCCTCCTTGATGGTCTTCCAGGGTACGCCATAGAAGTAGGCGCAAAGGCCCGCGGTCACCCCGCCAAGGAACAGCGAGAAGTGGGGCTGTGTGTCCAAGACGAAAATTGAATAGCCAAGTGCCGCTCCCGTAACGAAAACGGGAATGAGCGCCAACCAAAGTGGGGGCGTTGGAATGTCGTCGGGTTTTTGCATGGGGGACCTAAAGGTTTACGTTGGTGCGTACAAAAGTGGCACCAGCCATGAATGCAGAAAAGAATAGGGGCCGACGACTAATCCGGCGCACCCCTAGTGCCCCGTGCGGCTATTTCTGTGCGCGGCGGCTGCTAGCCAAGACGACCGCAAGCTAGAACTGGCCGAAGAAGAACTCCGCGTCTTCACCCTCTCCCCCGGGCGAGCGGTCCGCTCCGTAGCTTCCCACATCCGGCATTTCAGGGTTGAAAAGGCCGGGGAAGCGGTACACGTAAGCGTTGTCCCAGGGATCGCGCGGGGGTGCCGGCAAGTACCCTTCCGTGACTAGATGGTTGATTCCCTCGTAGGTTGCCGGAAACCATCCGTGATCCATGTGATGCCTCAAGGCGGCGATCATGATCCGCATTATGTCGATATTGGCTCGTGCAATGCGATCTTGCTTCCTCAGGGCTCTCAGCTCCTCGGTCTCATCGCTTTGCCTGGCGCGCAGCTCATCTATCTCCCGGTTATGTCGCGCACGCAGCCGCTCGATCTCTTTCTTGTGCTCGGCCTTCAGTTGCTCCACCTCATCGTGGGTTTCGCCGCTTCCGGCCTCTATGGCGGCTCCCGTGGTGGCGCAGCCGGCCATGACAGCGGCGGCAAAGGCCAGGAGGAACATCTTGGATCCCCGTATCATGACTCGTTCTCCCTTCTCTAGTTCAAGGTATGAAGACCGCAAACATTTATTCTAACACGGTCCCATCGATTCGGGTTACGTAACGTCGACTCCACTTCGGATCCGAGCCGAACGACATGGGGTCTGCCCCTTCAGACCTATTGATAATGGTTCGGCCGGGAGGTAAATGGCCTACTGCATGCCGTTGAGCTGGCGCATAAGCGAGGACGATGAGGGGCTGCGGGTGGACAAGTTCCTGCGTAGGGAGCTGCCGAGAGTCCCTCTGTCTCACATCTTCAAGCTGCTTCGAAGACGAAAAGTGCGGCTCAACGAAAAGCGCGCCCATCCGGGGGATCGGCTGTCGCCGGGTGACAGCCTAATACTGCGGGGTGACCCGGAACGCTTGTCCGCGGAGCCCGAGGATGTGGGGCGCGTGAAGACGTCCAGGCGCGAGTTCGATGTGCTTTACGAAGACGAGCACATCCTGGGGGTGGTCAAGCCCCCTGGCCTTGCCATTCATCCGGGCACTGGGATTTCCGGAGCAACGCTCGTCGATCAGGTCAGGGCCTGGCTCGAGGTCGAGCCCGATGCCCAGGGTTTTTCGGCTTCTCCCGCCCACCGGCTCGACAAGGAAACGAGCGGGGTAGTGCTTATTGCAAGAACTCGGCGCGCAATGGTGGCGCTTACAAAGCTGCTCTCCGGGGGCGAGGTCGAGAAGACTTACCTGGCGCTGGTAAAGGGGCGTATGCCTTCTCAAAGTGGGCGAATAGACATCCCTTTGAGGGAGCACCAGCAGACCGCCAAAAGCAAGGCTATTCATGGCAAGAGGTGTCAGCCGGCATTGACGAATTGGAAGCTGTTGGCGTCCGGCGGGACGGTTTCACTGGTGGAGGTGAGCCTTGGAACCGGCCGTACTCATCAGATAAGACGCCACTTCGCCGCCATAGATCATCCCATCGTTGGAGATCGACGACACGGCGACTTTGCGTTCAATCGGCGGGCAAAGGCCGAGTGGGGAGCCGGCCGGCAGATGCTGCACGCTTGGAGGCTTCGCCTGGTTCATCCCTTGAGCGGCAAGAAGCTGAATCTTTCGGCGCCGGTGCCGGGAGACATGCGCGAGGTGGTGGATCGGACCGGGATCCGGGGAAGGGTTCCCTGGAAGCGCTGATGCCGTGGCGCGTCGGGAACCAAGTCCGGCTATGGCAAGCAGGACTGGCCGTGGAGAACGTCGGCCCGGGGAGAGGCCTTCTCTGTGTCCCAGTAAGGCGAAATCCGGCGCAGAGCCTCAACGATGGGCGGGAAGATCTCTATTACTCGCTCGATCTCGGCCTCGGTGGTGTATCGACTGAGGCTGAAGCGAACCGAGCCGTGAAGCGCCGTGAAGGGGAGGCCCATGGCCTTGAGCACATGTGACGGCTCTAGGGATCCCGACGTGCAGGCCGATCCGCTCGAAGCATGAACGCCTTCCGCGTCGAGCTGCGCGAGAATACTCTCGCCCTCAATGCAGTGGCAGGCCACACTAAGCGCGTTGGGGAGCCGCTCCGCTTCGGCGCCGTTCACCTCCAGCCATGGGATGCGCTCCTCCAACTCGGCCTGAAGCCGATCCCGCTGAGCTCGGACGCGCTCGGAGGCACCGAGGTTCTCTCCGGCCAAGCGGCATGCCTCGCCCATTCCAACTATACCGGCCACGTTCTCCGTGCCGCCGCGCCGGCCTCGTTCCTGGTGACCTCCCAGAAGCAGGGGGCGAAGCGGTGTTCCACGCCGGGCGAAGAGTGCGCCGATTCCCTTTGGCCCATGAAGCTTGTGGGCCGAGAACGTGAGCATGTCCACGTTTTGCAACTCTTCCGAGAGATCGACGGGTATTTTTCCCACGGTTTGGGTGGCATCGGTGTGAAAGAGTATTTCAGGGTTGGTTTCCTTTGTAATCCGGGCAAGCTCTTCGATCGGGAAGATCACCCCTGTCTCGTTGTTGCCGTGCATCACCGTTACGAGCAATGTGTCTGTGCGAAGTGCTCGGACGAATTCCGCGGAGTCCAGTCTTCCCTGCCTGTCCACCGGAAGAAAGTCCACGCTCCAGCCGCGTCGCGCCAGGTCCCGGCACGGCTCGATCACGGCGGGATGTTCCACCGCGGTCGTAACGATGTGGCGTTTTTTGGGGAGGGCGCGAACGGCGCCGAAGATGGCGGCGTTATTGCTTTCCGTGGCGCACGAGGTGAAGGTGATCTCATTTGCCGGTACGCCGCCTATCAGCTCCCTGACGTGGTTTCGTGCCTCCGACATGGCCCGAGCTACTTGCGCCGCGGCGTCGTACATCGAGCTTGGGTTGAAGTATAGGTGCTCTAGGTACGGCCTCATAGTCGAGGCTACCTGCGGTGCGATGGGGGTAGTGGCGTTGTTGTCCAGATATATCGGCTTGTCCATTTGTAGTGCCTGATTCTAGACGGCTATTACGCGAACGTCTTTGTGAACACGGTTTTTCAGGGTCTGCTCCACCATCAGCTTCAAAGTGGTGGACGCTCCCGGGCAACCAGCGCAGGCACCGAGTAGCCTGCAGTAGACGATGCGGTCCTTGATGTCGACAAGCTCGATATCACCGCCATCAGCTTTCAGGCGGGGCCTAATGTCCTCGTCGATCACCTGCTCGATCTTCTTCATGAAGGCGAACGGGGACAAAGTCTCCGGGGTGCTTTCGCTCTCTTCTTCGGGTTTGGACGGCGGCTCGGTTTCGGATGGCCCCCATATATCGTCGAGAATGTCTTGCAGCCCGCCCGGAGCCTGGTGACAGGATTCACACGCGCCGCCTGCCTTGATTGCGTTGGTGATTTCCGGGATTGTGCGCAGGTTCAGCTCCTGAACTTTTCGTCTGATGTAGGGCTCGCTCAATGACAAGCACTGGCATACGATACGACCCTCATCCTCGTCCGACTCGGGCGCTTCGAAGCCGGCGTCCTTTAGATCCACGCCCCGCCGTTCCGCCCAATCGAACACGGCCTCGTGCAGGGCTTCGGCGCCCATGACCGAGCAGTGAATTTTCTGCTGGGGTAAGCCCTCGAGGTAGGAGACTATGTCTTCGTTGGTAATCTTGAGGGCTTCTACCGGTGTGTAACTACCTTCCTCTATGATGCTGCACAAAGCCTCGGAGGCTGCAATGGCGGAGGTGCAGCCGAAGGTCATGTATCGAGCTTCGGTTATGACGTCCTTCAAGGGATCCGATGGATGGCGGTCCACTCGGAAGGTGAAGCGAAGGGCATCGCCGCAGACTATGGAGCCATGCTCTCCTATGCCATCCGGGTCTTCCACCTCGCCGAGGTGGGTTCCGGGTTTGCCGTGGACGGCATCCATGAAGATCTGTCTGGTCTTTTCACTATATTCCCAGCCCATGAGCGTACCCTTCCTTTGGTCTAGCCAGCCGGCTAATCTACTCCGTTGTGCGTCATTTTCAAGCTGGAATATCCTGCGGTCCATGCCCTAGGTCCACACTGTCCTCGAGATTCTCTGGTTATCGGATAGGCGTTGGTGCGAAGCTTATCGACCCCTGACATGCGAACGGCAAGCGTCTACCTACATCGTTCCTGCAATCTTCGTTGCGGTTTCTGTCTTTATAGAGATCCTAGAGTGAAGAACGGGCGTCTTGACCGGGAGCGGTCGGCGGCCGAGATTCGAGGAGGGGCGCATGGTGGTGCTACCAGGTTGGTTTTGAGCGGTGGCGAGCCGACGCTCGATCCAAATCTCGAGGCGCACGCCCGGCTCGCCCGCGAGCTTGGGTTCGAGCAAGTAGTGGTGGAGACCAATGCTCTCCTGTTGGTCTATCCCGGGCGCGCCGACCGGCTGCGGGCGGCGGGAGTTACGCGCCTACGCGTCGCCATCAACGACCTTCGGTCGCGTTCGGATGCACTGACGGGGGTGCGCGGCGCCTTTTCCTACACCTTGGAAGGCACAAGAAAAGCCATGGAGGTTGGCATACCAGTGGAGATCAGCACCGCGCTGACCAGGGTCAATGCCGGGAGCTTGCCGGCGATCATCGAATTCGTGGGTAGAGAACTGCATGGTATCGAGGGTTGCTTGATCAGGGTCGTCAGCGAACCGCCGCGCTGGTCCGCGCCATACGCTCGCGTGGCTCCCTCGGTTGCGGAGGCGACGCGATTAGGCGCCGAGCTTGGGCTCGATGTTCGGCTGGACGGCAGAGCGGGCATCCCCCTGTGCTTTTTCCCCCAGAGGACGCACTACCCGGAGCTCTTCTCGTCGTTGCCTTCCAAGTCGGATAAGCACGAGAGGATCGAAGAGTGTGATCTCTGTGCGGCGGATGCTGTTTGCGCGGGAGTGCCAAGAGCGTATCTGGAAGCTCATGGTCCCATCGGAGCGCTTCATGTTCCGGCTAAGGAGGGCCGACTGGTGCGCGGCCTCGGCAGGGATCGAAAGGAGGCGGTGGAGCGTGAGCTCGTCTGCGACAACATGCTCATTCACAACAGGGGGGCCAGTTACGTCATAGAAAGGGTCCTTCGCGTGAACTTCCATTGCAATCAAGATTGCGGGTTTTGCTTCGTCGATCGGACCTTGCCGCCGGTTTCAAGCGAGCGAGTTGAGTCGGAGATAGATCGTGCCGCAAAGGACGGTGTCTATTACCTTTCAATAAGCGGGGGAGAGCCGACCCTGGATCCCCGGCTCTTCGATTACGTTCGCCGTGCCTCGGGACTGGGCTTTGCGGTGCGCTTGCAGACAAATGCCATACGATGCGCGCGGCCGGGATATGCAAGGGAGCTTGCGAGCGCCGGCGTGGCCAGGGCCTACGTCTCCTTGCACGGCGCAACCCCGGAAGTTTCCGATGCCATCACCGCCGCTCCCGGGACATTCGAGAAGACCCTGGCCGGTATCGACGAACTCTTGACGGCCGGTGTCGCCGTAACGCTCAACTGCGTCATCACCGGCTCGAACTACCGGGATCTGCCCAATGTCTGTCGCCTGATCTCCGACCGTTGGGGAGGTAGACCGGTTCTGACCATCTCCTGGGCGCATGCCTCAACTGATGTGGTGCCTCTCGACGAAGAAGTGGTTCCAAAGGTTTCTCTCGTGCGTCCCTACCTTGCACGTGCAATTCGTATTTGCGAGGAAGCAGGAACTGTGTGGCAGGGGCTGGAAGGCGAGTGCGGGCTCCCTCTTTGCCTTCTAGACAGTGAATGGCTGGAGCTTGGGCGATTCCCGCCTGTGCCTCCTCCCAATCCTCCTCCAGGTTTCATCAAGGCCGAGCAGTGTAATGCGTGCGGGATGTCCGATAGGTGCATCGGCCTTCGCGACAGTTATGTCGAGCTGCACGGTACCGACGAATTGAGGCCCATGCCGCGGAGGGGCGTCGAGTAGATGATGCCGACGCAAACGATCACCTACTAACCCGCCAACATCAACTCCTGCGCCACCGCGGCCCCTGGGGCGTGTCTTCCAAGATAACGGAGCGGGCCTCGATCTCTTTGCGCAGCTCGTCGGCCGACACCCAGTCACGGCGCCGGCGGGCTTCCTCCCGTAGCTCCACCAAGTGCTCGATCTCCTCGTCGCGGGTGTCCTCGTGTGGCGGGAGAACCGCGAGAACCTCGTCGGCTTGCTCCAAAGCCTCCATCAACAGGTGGGCATCCCCTCCGTTTACGAGGCCCTCGTCTATTCTTCGGTTGACACGTCTAATGAGGCCGTAAAGCGCCGCCAACGCGGCGGCGACATTGAGATCATCGAACAAAGCGGTTCGGAAGCTCGCCTTGAAGTCCGCGATGATAATGGAGGTGTCTTCGTGCGCTTTACCGCCTTCGAGACTTCGCAACTTGCGGACGCACTCATCGAGCCTGTCCAGGGCGCTTACGGCGGCATCCAGAGCCGCGTTCGAAAAGTGCAGCGGCTGCCGGTAGTGTTGTCCGAGAAGGAAAAGGCGGATGTGTCTGCCCGAATAACCTCGTTCCAAGAGATCCCGCACCGAAACGGCGGTGCCGGCCGAGCGAGACATCTTTCGCCCTTCGACCATGACCAGACCGCTGTGAATCCAGTAATTGGCGGGCCGCTTGCCGCTTATCGTTTCACAAATTGCGATCTCGTTCTCATGGTGAGGGAAAATGAGGTCCACTCCACCGACGTGGATGTCGACCTCGCCGAGGATCTCCAGTGCCATCGTGGCGCACTCGATGTGCCAGCCGGGGCGAATGTTGCCCCACCTCGTTCGTAAGGAGAGCCCTTTTTTGATTTCATCGAGGGTGGATCGTTTGAGTAGGGTGAAGTCGCGAGGGTCGTCCTTGTCGTAGCTGTCCAGGTCCACCGTCGCGCCTAGATGGATCTTGTTCACGTCGATTCCGGACAGGCGGCCGTAAGCATCGAACTTGCCGATGTCGAAGTAGACGGATTTGTGTTTCTCGTACGCCTGTCCGCTTTCGACGAGGCGGTCGGTCAAGCTGACCATCTGATCCGTATACTCTGATGCCCTGGGGTAGCACTCGGCCTTCTTCACGCGAAGCGTTTCGAGATCCTCCATGAAGCCGGCCTCGACCTCTCGCGTCAGCTCGGTGAGAGGAACGCCGGACTCCTCGGAAGCTTTTATCGTTCGGTCCTCGATATCGGTGATGTTTATGACGTGCTTGACCGGCCAGCCCGCCATTTCAACCGTACGCCGCACAAGGTCGGCGACGACTATGCGGCGATAGAGACCGAGGTGGGGCAGGGCGTGTACGGTTGGTCCGCAGGTATACATGGTCACCTGCTCGTCGTTGTTCGGCCTGAATGCCTCGTCGCGCCGCGTATAGGTGTCCACGAAGTGGAGCTTCTGCTCGCCGGGCTCGGCCTCGGCGGGCACCTGGAATAGCGATGTGCTCAGGTAACGCTCCCCTCCATCGGGGAGCATGACCACCATTACACCCGAGGTGAGTGTCCTTGCTATATCGCAAGCTATGGTTACCGCCGCGCCGGAGCTCATGCCCGTGAGAAGACCTTCCTCCTTGGCCAGCCGCCTCGCCATCTCATATGCCGCGTCGTCTTCGACGTTCGGCTTGGCATCGAGCAAAGAGCGGTCGTAAATGCCGGGCGTGTACGACTCCTTGAGGTTCTTGAGACCCTGAATGCGGTGCCCGAGGTGTGGCTCGACGCCGATTATTCTGACGTTGGGATTGAGCTCTCGAAGGCGACGACCCATGCCCATGAGGGTGCCGGTCGTTCCCATTGTGGCAACGAAGTGGGTGATGCCTCCTTCGGTCTGCTTCCAGACCTCTTCGGCGGTGCCGTGGTAGTGAGCGAGGATGTTGTGAGGATTGTTGTATTGGTCGGTCAAATAGTAGCGGCCGGCTTCCTTGGCACTCATCTCGTAGGCCAGCTCTATGGCGCCATCCGTCCCCAGATCTCCGCTCGTAAGCAGTAGCTCCGCCCCGTAAGCGGTCAATATCTTGCGCCGCTCCATGCTGACGTTGTCGGCCATTGCAAGGACACACCGATAACCCTTCGCGGCGGCCACCATTGCCAGCCCTATGCCGGTGTTGCCGCTCGTGGCCTCGAAGACCGCCTTGTCCGGCGTCAGCTCTCCGGAGGCTTCCGCGCACTCGACCATCGAAAGTGCTATCCGATCCTTGACCGACCCGCCGGGGTTCGAGCTTTCGAGCTTGGCGAGCAGCCTAACCTTGGGGTTGGGATTGATTCGGTCCAGCGGCACGAGCGGAGTATTGCCGATAAGGCGCAAAAGAGCGGGACGGCGCTCCCTCACAGCATCGAGCTTGTCTTGGGGTGGATGGCAGCGCAGGATGACCTCCGGCGTGTAACTGGTAAGGAAAGCTATGAGTCGCGTCTCCGTGTAGAGTTTGTTACCCGCGCTGTCAAATGCAAACTGCGGGCTTCTTGGGCTTGCGTTGCGGGAAGAGGAGGCGCTTCCGGCTAATTGGCTCCTACCCGGAATGTGATCTCGTGTTCGGCTTGTCCGGCAACGGCGGTCAGCCGGTGATGTCCCGTGACGAGCGGTATCTCGTGACGTACGGATGAGGTGTTTTCCGTAGTCAAAGCGCCGTTCCAGTAAAGTTGTATGGGCTCGCCTCCGTCGGTTATGGCTCTTACCTCGATCTTCTGATGCTCTCCCTTGATGTGAGGATCTAGATGGAAGCGGGCGCCGTCATTCGGGGACTCGATTCTCACCAGGGAGGTCGCGCCCTTTGGGGCGTGATGGGATCGACCATGACCGCTGTCGTCAGCCCATGCCTGAAACTCCGGCGGGTAGCGGATTCCGCCCGCCGCGGTATGCCAGGTATCTCTCGGCGGATAGAAACCCTTTGGGAACAGCTCCTGAATACTGCCGCCATCGGGCGGATGATGACGCATTCCGGAGATCGGCGAGACGTTCACGGCGTGGACGGCATCCAATGGGGGAAATGAGCGCCCTGGCTTGTGAACGCGCGATAGGAATGTGACAGCGGTCGCGGCCGGGAGTGAACCGCCGAAGCGGCCGACCACCGTCTCCCCGGAAACATTACCCATCCAAACACCGATGGTGAGGTCGGGGTCGGAGGCAAGTGCCCAGACATCGGAGAACTGATTGGCGGTCCCCGTTTTTGCGATGGATGGGAAGTCCGTGTTGAGGACCGAGTCGGGACCAAAACCCAAAACCCGCTCCGCCTGGTCACTCAATATGTCGCGAATAATCTGACCGGTCTCCCGAGAGAAGACCCGCCGCTCCTCCGAATGGGAAGGTTCGGAATGTCTTGTGCCCGTACCACCATCTCGAGGAAAAAAGGTGTAGCTCGGAAGAACGCCGTCTCGAGGGAAGACCGAGAAGGCCCGCGTCAGCTCGAAGAGGTTCACTTTCAGGTTTCCCACGGCGATGCCCGAGCCGACATGATCTCGTTGCTCCGCGGCTTCCTCGAAGTCCAAGGTCTCCAGCGTATCGACGAAGCGGGATACTCCAACCTGTACCACGGTATGCACGGCCGGTATGTTCAGGCTTGAAGACAGAGCTGTTCGGAGTCGTACCGGGCCGGCGAAACGGCGCGAAGAGTTTTGGGGGATGTAGGCTTCCTCGCCTCCGAATGCTCTGGGCAGGTCCGGTAGAATGGTTGCGGCGGTGAGGCCGTTTTCGAGTGCCAAGGCATATAGGAAAGGTTTCAGGGTGGACCCCGAGGACCGTGGCACTCTCGTGGCATCGATCATTCCTCCGTGCTCGAGGTCGAAGTAATCCAGGCTGCCCACGTAAGCGAGCACCTCTCCCCGGTTGTGGTCCAGAACGAGGCCGGCGGCGTTGTGGATACGGCTGCCTTCAGCTCCCTGCAGGCCGGTAAAAAGGACGCTCTGGAGCTCGGTCTGAAGCTCCAGATCCAAAGTGGTGCGAATGCTACCTCCCGCACGGCGCTGCGCCGAGGACAGATGAGCCGCGACGCGGTGACAAAAGTGGGGGGCCGGTGACTGGAAGGCAACCTGGGAGCGGCGGCGACCTTCGTCCATTACGGACAGCAAGTGCTCCGAATCGGTCTCCATGCCCGCGCGAGATGCGACGGGCATCGCGCCTCGCAGAACGCGATGCGGATGATGATGGGGATGAAGATGTGAGGGCCTGCGCGGCATGACCGAGAGGACAACCGCCTCCTCCGGAGAAAGCTCGCTGGCGGGCCGGCCGAAGTAATGCCTGGCCGCCGACTCGATGCCCTCGGTTCCGGCACCGAAGGGCAGGCCGTTGAAATAGAGTTCTAAAAGGTAATCTTTGGAGTAGCGCGCCTCGAGCCTCAACGCGTTCCAGCTTTCCGTGAGCTTTCCGCGGAAACCGCCTTCGTGTGGTGACACGATACGGGCGAGTTGCATCGTTATTGTCGATGCTCCCGAAATCGTGCCCCGGGCGCGTAGATTTTGAACGGCGGCACGGAGGACGGACTTTACATCAATGCCCGGATGACGAAAAAACCGCTTGTCCTCCGCGGTCAGGAAAACATGAATCACGTATTCCGGGAGATCATCGAGCGCAACAACGTATCTCCTGGTGCCGTCTTCGGGGTGCAAGGCGCCGAGCGGCTCCCCGTGGCGATCCAGTATTTCGATACTGCGCGGACGAGCCAGATAATCGTCAATCTCCGGAAAAGGCGACCAAAGAAGAAGCGCCCATGAAACCGTAGTAACAGCGATCAGTCCCAAAATGGTGGAGCCGATCAAAAAAGCCGGCCGGAGCGACTCACTTGATGATTGCAAGCTCGCCATCGGTTCTACCGAAGACCTCTTCTTGACCTTCCAGCTCGACAGTCGCCGGTGGAACTGGATATACGCCGGGGGTTGTCGCTCGGGCTAGAAAGCTGACGGTTTGACTGCCCGGATAAAGGTGAGAAAAGTAATACGTCACTTCAGCCGGATAAATGCGTTGATCGGGCTCCATGAAGTAGGCTCTCCAGCTTCTGTAGGTCCATCTGACAAGACCTTCCCCCGTGTATGTTTCGGTATCGCCGTATTGTGTCTCTCGTGTCCATTCGCGGCTGGTCACGCCGCCGACCTCGTCATAGCTGCTGGTCGTCGAGAGCGACCCGTCCAGAATCTCCATTCCCGAGGCGACGGGTACCGACAGAAATGAACCGAACCGGTTGCGATCGGTGCCGATTGTAACCGACACCCGATAGGTTTCGCCGCGCTCTAATTCCTCGGCGGAGACTTCGTTGCCATCCAAGTCTTCTATGCGACGGAACAAGCTGAAACCTTCATCGCGCGCGATGATGACTTCATTTGGGAGCTCGTACGAAAGGGTCGCCGAATAAAAAAGCGGCTGCGCACTATCCGTCTCGAAATGTAGTGGATGTAGTTGTCCGCGAGAGAGCCTCTCAATCGGAGCCGCGTCCAGCGAAAACTCATCTCCCGTGGGAGACTCATGGATTGCCTGCATCTCCCTTGATATGAGCTCCTCCTCCTCCAAAGACACACGAATCGACATATCATCGTGTGACTCGACCAAGCGAAGCTCTCTTGCCAGCGTCTTGGCGGCCCAAAGAATGTCCATGGAGCCGACCCAAGGGCTTTTCAGTATCGCTCGATTGATGGATGACAGCAGGCGCGGGGGGACGACGGAGTCCGGCTCGTTTACCTGATAGGCGAGATGTGCCGTCGCCAGTCGAAGCACGGTCGAATCGAAGTAGGATCGAGACTCGTATGTTTCCACGAAATCGACGCTTCGCGTGCCGATTTGAAGCATGTTCGTCAAGCGATCAAAAGCTTCGGTCGCGGTGGAGTTCCGGTTCAATGCAGCCGCCGCCACGGAGACAACGGCATAACCGCTTACTCCCAGCGCATCCTCCAGGTCCATTATCTCGGTCAGCACAGAGTCGTGTCCGCCGGCAGGAGCCAGTTGAATCAGCATCAGGAGGCCAAGGGCCCGCTCGAACGGGGGGGTGCGTTCATCGCGCGTGAGCTCATTCAGCCGCTGTGCTAGGGCGCCATGGTCGACGGGATTATCCGAGCCTTCCCTGTCCTTGAACCAGCGCGCGGCCTGGGCACCCAAAACAGTCATTCGAGGCGTCGAACCATAAGGTGATTTCGTATGGCGCGGTTGAAACACAAAACCTCCGTCCTTGTGCTGATACTTGCCTAGACGGTCGAGCAGCCACTCCGTGTGCCGGCGGGCGGTGGCCGCCTCATCCGGAGATAGAACATACTCTAGTCCTTGGCCGAACACAGCGTATGGAGCGGCTCTATAGATAAGCATTTCCAGAGAACGTGTGTCGGAGATGGTGAGCCATCTTCTCAAGGGCTCGCGCAAATGATCAATCTGAAGCGCCGTAAAGCGCAAATCGAGCTTGCCGCTTTCAGGCAGTATGGAGGCAGGAAGAACTACTCCTTCCCGCACCGGCTTTGTTGCATCCAGAGTCCCCGCCAGCGTAAAAGCCTCGCGTGTACAGGCCTCTTCCACCGTCAGCCGTGCATGCAGACGCTCCGACAGGACTCTACTGCGTATCACGAAGGCCAGATCGACCGTGCCGGATTGCTCGAAATGGAGAGGAAAACGAATCTCGGTGGTTTCATTTGCTTGAACCTCCACGGTACGTGGATGATGACCATCTTGGCTGCTTTCCTCTCCTTCCATCTCCAGCCGAAGCTCGATTTGCTGTTGCTCGTCGGTAAGATTCGTGATTACCACACCCGCTGAAGCGGTATCGCGGACGCGCAAGCGTTGCGGCAAAGCCGTTCGCACTGTTAGAGGGTTTTGAACCGAGATCTCGTGCTCATTCTTACCGAATCTCGTCTCTTCGGCCGCCAAAGCGGTCACCCTATAGGTCGTCAGGGAGTCCGGCCAGTTGAACCTGGCTACTACTTCACCGTTGGGATCGGTGAGTAGTTGCGGTTCGAAAACCGCGAGCGGATTGAAGTCCTTTCGCTCATCAAGGTCGCCGCTTATCGGGTCGGAAGGCTCTTCGAGCTTCCCTCCGCCTCCTTGTAGATCGACTATCTCGTAGGTCACGGGATCTATCAGCAAGTGTCGGGAGTCGTCTCCTCGTACGGCCAGCGGGAAGCGGCTACTATTGAAAAAGTGTTCGACGGGATCGGGCACGCGGTAATCTATCAAATCGAGAATGCCTCTATCTGCGGCCAGCAGTGTAACCTCGGCCCCCTCCACGGGCTCTTCATCGTGTGTCACTCGAACGCGGATTTCGGCCTTCGATCCAGGCCGGTATGATTCGCGATCGGCCAGGATTTCGATGGTTAGCTCCCGCGGCGACGGATCGACCGCCAGCGGGACGATTCCGAAGAAACCTTTCGGCTTTCCCAGGTCCGGTTCGAAGTATGACTCGGGAGGCTCGCTTCGATTGCTCGCACTGGACAACGCCGCATAGACGACCGGAACGTGACAATCTTCCAGTGGAACCTCGATCGTTCCCGTCGAACCTTCTATTTCCACGACAGAATGCTCGAATATTCCTTCTCGCTCCAATGTGAGGAGATAGCTTCCGTCCGGAAGAGGTGTCTTTACGAGCAGTCTGGCGGTGTCACCGACCTCGTATGTTTCTTTATCAGGAACGATCTGGATCTCTTCGGGTTGAGATGAAACCCACGGTATCCACTGCGGGCCGGTCACGTAAAAGCGCAGCTCGGTAATTGCTTTCCTTTCCTCGAGGTCGTGGGAGCTTACCCTCAGCAGGTATTGTCCCGCCTCCTCGGGAGTGAACGAGGTTTTTACCGAGCCGTTTCGTATTTCGATTGTTTCCGTGGAAACTACCTCTTCCTCCGTTTCGTATCTCGTGTGGAGACGTCCGTCCCGCCCGGCTTGCCTGACAGAGTGCCAGCGTCGCTCCACCCACTCAGCCTTAACCTCGACATCTTGGCGGTAGGCGTCTCCATCGGGCCCAACAGCAACGATTTCAGCCGTTGCTTCGTCTCCGGCCTTTACGAAGGTTGCCCAGCCTTGCTTGCCGGCGGATAGGACGGCACCAAGGTGGAACCGCGCCGGATGCACCAGCACGGAGCCACGTCCGGCCAGCTCTTGACGGGCGGGGTCTTGTACTCGTGCCTCCAAGCGATAGGAGTATGTTTTGCCCTCTACACCCACGTTTCCGGTCTCGAGGGCCTGGGTGCCGCGCCCGGCTCCGTCCAGTACGCCCGATCCCGAGTCGACCAAGGCGCGGCGGCCTCGGCCGCGCGGCCCGAAGGTGTAACGGTTCCAGCGAGTTCCGCTCGGTTGAAAATCAACAGGATGCTTCGTGATTCGGTATGACAGCGACCCACCGGCAACCCCACCTCCCGCAAGATACCTTGCAAGAACACTGAAGCTGATCCGGTCGCCGTGGAAGAGCGTCTCCGGTGGGGTGTTCACCAGCACTTCGAAGGCGGCCGGCCTGAAATGGGCCACCTGGAAGGGTAGACGGTGTTTTGACGTGCCTTCCGAGCGTCTGTACTCGATGATGTAATCACCCGGGTCCAGGTCTTCGGGAAGCGAAAAGGCGCCATGGGATCCGCCCAGAGCGCTCAGGGTGCCCGTGTCGGTCCAAATAGTCTCCGATTGCCGGCGGTCTTCTCGGGCGGAAACAGTATACCTTCCTTGGTAAGGTTCGTATTCACCCGTGGTCCATGTGCGATCGAGCACCTTGAATGCGACCTCTTCGCCGGGACGGTAGATGCCTCGGTCCGTGAACATATAGGGCACTGGCTTTTCGTCTTCGATTGTCGAGGGCGATCTCTGGTGGCGTATCCCGGCTCTGAAAGCATTGTGATTACGCCGCGGGCGAAAGCGTGCTCGGTCGCTTCCGTGGACTACTTCCATCTCGAGACGATCGATGCCTCGAGCATTGACGAGCTCTCGAGCATAATCACCCGGCTCCAGCTCGATTATCGCAAGACCGTCGTCTCCGGTGCGGGCTTTCCAGGATTTCGCGTCCCGCCGCTCGTAGTTGGAAACGATTACTTCCGCGCCGGCTATCGGCTTCGCCGTTTTCAGTGATCGCACCCAGATGAGCAACCTGTCATAAGCGTAACGGGTGGTGACTCCGAGGTCGGTGACTTGGAGCTGAAGGTCAGTCTGACGCCTGGTGTCAACCGAGCCGTCCTTGCGACGAGGCGCGAAGTTCCAGGACACTCCCACGAACCCGAAGCCGTCCTCGTTCAAATGGTGCGCAAGTTCGACTACTTCGAAATGTCTCGTATTTGGTTCGATATGTTCGAGATCATAGGGCTTCAGGACATTCGGCGAGAAACCGGAGAAAGGATCATCGATGGCGTCGACATGCCACAATCCCGGATTTGGGTTCTGCAGCTCGAAAACAATCCTTGGCGGAAACCCGGCTTCCAACATGCGACTGCCTCTATTTCGGGTGTGGAAGTAGGTGCTGGCTGCAGGTACCTCGACCTCCACTGTTTCAGCCACGACCTTTTCGTCGCGTCGGCTTGGTATTAGATGGCGCCCATGTATGTCACGAAGGTTCGATTGTAGCTCGATCTCAAAAGTGGTCTCGTATTCCACGGGGAGATTGTTGAGACGAATTACGGTGTGATACAGGTCGACATGCTCGTTCAGATCATCCACCGGCAGCGATACGTTGATCACTTCATTCCAGTCTTGCTCGGCTGGTGGGTGGGAGAAACGCAAGAAAACGGGGTTTGCATCATCGGAAGGAGAGCCGGGTCGCTGACTGGAATGAGTGTGATGCGATATGTACTTGAAGGGACGAAGCGTGTGAAAAGAGCGGGCCGAAGGTTCTTCACGCCCGCGATATTCCGGCTTGGAGCGTGCTCCCTCTAGAAGTCTGACCTCCACCGGGACGTTCTCCGGGAGTAGAGAGTCGAGCTTCAAGACTACCGTGCGTTCGTATCTGTTTTGGTCGTCACTGATGTCGCTGCAACGCCGAGGAGAAAAAGTCGCCGGCGTCCCGCCTTCCGCAACGCGCACTTCGAGAAAACCCGCGATGAACTCCATGTCGACTGGATAGGAGAATTGCACGGTGATCTCTCGAGCTTCCCTTGGAGGCACATCGTTGCGGTCAATGTAGGTATCCGGCTCCGGAGGGCCTGGACGTACGTCGACCAGATCAAGCGGCTCCCTGAAGAAGCTGAATTCGAAATGCTCACCGTTCTCTTCCGCTGGAGTTTTAGCGCCGGCGATTGTGACTCGGTACTCGAGCTGGGAGGTCATCGGTTCGTCGGGCTGAAACGATAGAATACGAGATCCCATCCATCGGTATGAGCCGGGCAGCTCCGGTTCTATCGTCATGACGTCGCTCTCGAAAATCGGCTTCCCGAGTTGAGCAAGAGGGACCATCGGCTGATCGAATACGGCGAATATGGTAGGGCGGCGTACCTCGACGGGAAGCTCACCTGAAGGACCGAACTCCAATACCTCGAAGGGCTCATCGGCGGCGCGAAGGAGAGCCTCCTGCTCCGGTTCTCCGATGGCGGAGAAGTACCGCACCGAAGAATCGAAGGGGGACTCGCGAACTTCGAATTGACCGGTGAAGCTGGGCGGCCGCGGCACGAAACCTTCCGAGCGAAAACCGACTTGCGCCGTGCTCATGGGTTTCACGCCGTCATCAGGCTCGCAGCTACATCCGGTCAGCAACAGCAGCGGGCTCGATATAAAGTAAACCGTTGCGAGAACACGGCTGCCGGCTCTTGACATCATAATCTCTCCGGAGGTTCTTTGATGATTCAGCCTTTATGTTTCATTGTTGCCTAGAAAGACATTTCGAAGAATGGAGTGACCCTCAGGGCCTCGGACCGTCGCCGAGAAGTGTCTCGACATAAGTCGGAACTATCTCGGTAGCCGATCCGTGATGGTGCTCGTCAAAGAGAGAGCTGCCCGCGGAGGCCTCTAGGTTCAGCTCCACTGTGTGCGCGCCCGCGTGCGTTCGAGCGTATTGAACGAAACCCGCCGCGGGATAGACGGCGCCGGAGGTGCCTACCGAAATGAAGATGCCGCAGTCGGTCAGCGCCTTTTGTATTTGATCCATATAGAGCGGAACTTCGCCGAACCATACTATGTGGGGGCGGAGCCGTGACGGCTGCCGGCAGGAGGGACAGATCGCGTCCACGTGAATGTCCCCTTTCCAAGAGTGAACGCGTTTGCACTTGAGACACCGAGCCTTCAATAGCTCTCCGTGCATGTGCAAAAGATTCTTCTGTCCTGCACGGTCATGCAGGTCGTCGATGTTTTGAGTGACGACCATCACGGAGCCGGGCCACTCCTTCTCCAGCGTGACCAGAGCGCGATGCGCGGCATTTGGTTTTACATCCTTGGATGCGAGCTGCTTTCGGCGCTCATCGTAGAAGGCCAAGACTCGTTCCGGGTCACGCTGAAAAGCTTCGGGAGTGGCCACGTCCTCGATGCTGACCTGGGTCCAAATGCCGCCTTTGTCACGGAAAGTATCGATTCCTGACTCTTTTGATATTCCAGCTCCTGTAAGAACGACTATGTTCGCGTCCGTCTTTCGCATGGCATCCCCCAGGATGATTCCAGTACTAATTGTTGAACGAGTAGGCCCGCATGCCTATTAGACATAGCGGGCCGTCTTTGCAATCGCCGCACCGCGGCGCCGAGTAGGCTAGTAGTTTGCCTCTCGAACTCTGAAGTGAGCTCGCGGATGCGCGCACGCCGGACACTTGCTCGGTGGCTCGGTTCCGGTTTGAACGTATCCGCAGTTGCCGCATCGCCACTCTACCTCTTCCTCGCGACTGAAAACCCTGTCGGCCTTGAGGTTGTCATAGAGTCTCTTGAAACGGTCCTCGTGAGCCTTTTCCGCCGTGGCTATTGCTTGAAAAGTAGCTGCTATCTGCTCGAAACCCTCCTTGCGAGCTACTTCAGCGAAGGTGGGGTAGAGTTCCGTCCATTCTTCTCGTTCTCCGTTGGCCGCGGCCAGAAGGTTCTCCTCGGTCGAGGACAGGGTGCCCGCCGGGTAGGCGGCGGTGATCTCGACCATGCCTCCCTCGAGGTGCTTGAAGAACTGCTTTGCATGCTGGCGCTCATCGGACGCGGTTTCAGTGAAGATCTCCGAGATTTGCTCGTAGCCTTCCTTCTTGGCTATCTTGGCCCAGTAGTCGTAACGGTTCGACGCCTGGGACTCTCCCGCGAAAGATTTGAGTAGGTTCGCTTCCGTTTGTGTTCCCTTTATAGACATTGCTGCTCCTTCGGTGAGAGGGTTTATTATTCAGGTCAATCCCGACGTGCAGCTTCGGGGCCTCCGAGCCATTGCTCGCCGGACGCCTCCCGTCAGGAGCCGTCACCGGCTCACTGAAGCTCAGCGGGCCAAGCAGTGTGTCACATCCCACAGCCCTCGACAATCCACTATGCCTCTGAAGGACACCCGCCCAGCACTCACCGCGCTCGCCATTCCGCGCTCCCGCGCGCGGCGCGAATAACAGTCCGAGCTCGCCCAATGCCTGATTCAAACCTGCCTACTTTGCACTCCGACTCTTCCTCGCCTTCAGATTGAACCCAAAGCGATCGAAATACCTCGGGATTCCTCTACCTAGCGACTCGGACGATAGAGGGGATAGCTCAGGAGCGCGGCTCTCAAAGGCTAAACAGGTTCCGGCGAGGGCCGGAACCCACCAATTCACAGGGGCTCCGAGCGTTTAGGAACTACGGCATAGCGCTTCGTAGAAGATCTCGATCGTCGAGCCTGGCCCGGGTATCGACGACGTGTCGAAGACGATGGTGTTGTCGCCGACTCGGTACTCCCAGTTGCCGGCCTTCGGAACGAGATCGCCGTCTACTAGAACCTGCAAGGTGCTGAGGTCCGGCTCACGAGACAGTGAAAATGTCTGGCGCCCAAAACCTAAACAGATTCTGTCGGCCATCGGGCCCCATGAGTCGCAGAAAGACTCGAGCTGGGCTCGCGGCGCAGTCTCAGCCAGATCGAAATACCTGTCTCCTGGAAGAGTGCGGCCGTGCTCGATTGCGCAGCCGGTTTCGGGATTGCCCGCCACGATATAGATGTCAAAAGGCACACCCGGGGGCTTCAGGCTATGAAGGAAGTCGGCATAGTAAGCGACGGTTCCTTCAGATTGCTCGATTCCGGTGCCAACGAATATGACCTCAAGCCGCGCCCCTTTCCTCCTAAAGCCCGCGTTGTGACCACTCGCAAGCGGCTCGCTCAACGCCCTGACCGCCATCTCGAACGGCTGCTCGGCGTAGTGGCCGCCGGTGCCTACATACGCGTTGTCAAGGACGGCCTGGACCGGGTCCGGGTGGTCGAGGGTCACGACCAGAGGATCTCCCTGGAGCCTCCCCGACTTGTCGGGATCGCTCCAGTCGGTGGTTATGACTCCATACTGGGCGTCTGATTCCATATCTTTGTGTCGCACCATGAACTCATGGACATTATGGCCTAGATGCGCCGCGAAGTCCGACATTCGAGGCGAGTCGTCGATGACCCAAAGTACGTCGACCTTGGGCTCGTCAGCCTGCAAGTGTTCATCTTTCCAAAACGTCTCTTCCGTGCTCCGGCCCTCGAGATCAACCACCACCTCGCCTCCGGCGCTCGTTCCCACCTTCAAGGCAGCTTCGTGCGTTCCGGAGCCCTCGGGCGGTACAAAGCGGATCTCGTATGTTACCTTCTTCCCAGGCAGAAGCGTTTCGCCCGCTTCCGGCGCCGCGATGAGTTCGAAGGAGCCGTCACCCTCCAAGGCGGGCTCCTCAAGCGTTACCGGCATGCCGCCGGTTGCCCACACATTGACCTCACGAACCCGCGAGACGCAGCCGCCCGTGACCTCTCCAAAGTCCAGCCTCTCAGGCACCGCGGCAGCCCTAGCGCGCACTCCCTTGCCGGTGAGGCCGACCTCGTAGGTGCCCGGAGCGTCATCAGTGTCCGCCGAGGCTGGATCATCCGTCGATATCACCAGCCGCCCTCGGTGGAAGTGCGCATTCAAAGGAGTAAACCGGACGTTGATCTCGCCCACCTCGCCGGGCGAAATAACGCTGGTTTGCTCCCCGTCCACTTCGACCTTGCCGCCGGAAGCCGTCGCCTCGAAGCCCTCCACGGGAACGAGCGGGTAAAGCTCCAATAGCCCCGTCTCGTCCACCGTGCAGTCCGCCGAACCTACATTCTCGAGCAGCACGGAAAGCGTTTCCGTATCGCCTACAGCGACATCCTCGAAGTCCATCCAGCGCCGCCAGTCGAACCCCGCGCGCTCCGGCATGTGTTTTCCGGTGCGCTTGGGACTGAGGACGAGGTTGCAGACCGGCTCCTCCGACGCATCCCCCGATAGACTCACCTCTATATCGCCGGCATCGGAAGTCGTGATGGTAAACGCCGCCTCATGAAGTCCGTCGGCGCTCTCCGGCGCGTACCGAAGGTCGAAGAAGACACTCTCGCCCGGCTCGATTTCGAAAGGCTGCTCCTGCGCCGAAGGGGAAACATGCTCGAAGAAGCCCTCTTCACCTCCAGTGACCGCGCCTTCCACTTCGGAGCAGGCCAGCTCTCCCCGGTTCGAAACCTGTAGGCCGCGGACAACATGCTCGCCGGCCTCGACGATTCCGAAAGGGAGATGATAGCCGCCATCCACCACCAGCTCACAGACCGGGGGCGGCAGCCCCTCGCCGGTCAGATTGATGTAGCCTCGCGGTGCGACAGGGTCATTCGTTGCGAAGTACACCCGTCCGTTGACGACGCCGGGCTCGAGCGGCGAGAAATCGATCGGAAGGGAAAGCTTCTCGCCCGGCTCCAAGTGAGCCGAGACGGGCGCTCCCTCGGATATGAAATAGACGTCGCTTTCATCCGTGCCGGTAGCGTTGGTCGTCCAGGCATCGGTTACATCTAGAGCCATGGTGCCGCAGCTCTCGAGCGCGACCGTCCCCTGGACGGTTTCGCCGGCCACCACCTCGCCGAAATCCAAGAGAGGCATCGGGTCTACGCAGACGCGTGGACCTTCTCCGATACCGCTCACATCAATCCAGATGTTTGAGGGCGATGGGTCATCGGAAGTGATGGCGATGGTCCCCTCTCTGACGCCGCCTGTCATCGGCGAAAAGGAGACCTCCAGCTCGACGCTTTCGCCGGGCTCGAGCTCGATGTCGCATAGCTGGGAAGGATTCAGGGAGAAATCACCGAAGCGGTTCCCTTCACTGAAGCCCCAACCGGTCACCTTCAGCAGCCCATCTCCAAGGTTGTTTACTCCAACGGGGCAGGAGCGGCTCTCTTCGAGGCTCGTCTTATCGAAAGTGAGAAGAGGACGCTCGCCGTAAAAAGAGCTCCAGCACACCTCTTCCTCGACGCACTCGGATTGCGGAAGGCACAGCTCGATCTTCGGAGCGACTGCCGTGCCTACTACCGGGACCAAGTGGACTCCGGCCTCATCGCCGCCTTCGGCATTACTCTCGATGCGAAGCTCTCTTTGAAAGACCCCTGTCTCCAGCGGCGAGAAGGTAAGCTCGAGCGCTCTACAATCTCCGGGCGGAAGCACGAGGGATTCAGCCTCCTCGGCGGTATCCGGTTCCTCGCAGTCGACGAGCATCTCCCCCGCCGAGATCGCACTCCCATCCTCCTCTTCGTCCTCGACGAGGAAAGGCACATCGGCGAGCTCCAGATCGCCGTCACCCTCGTTCCAAAGCTCCACGAAAAGCACGGAGCGGCTACCCAAGTTGGTATCCGGAAGCTCAACGGGATCCGGACTCACCTCGAGAACCGCGCTCTTCGTTTCCGAAGGCCCGGTCTCATCTCCGCATCCTCCCGCCATGAAAAAAGCGGCGGCGACACCAGACAAGAAAGCATGCGGCACAACTGCGAGCGACCTTACCACCGTTCCGCCAAAACAGCATGACTTGCCCATCTCCTTCTCCTCTCGTCTCGCGGTGCCGTCGAAAGCAGCCCCTGTCCCGGCATCAGAAAACGACTCCGGCGGCTCTCCGCCGGAGTCATTGCTTCTGCTTATCCTGAAAACTGCAACCACAGGCGTCAAAAACCTGTCTCAAACGCTGGCTCTTTGTCTCAACTTGTCTTCGAGGACTAACGTTTGGTCTCTACAGTTCAAGAACGATGCGGTTGCTCCTTTCAATTATCCAACTCCACGCGTGTGGCTAACTGTTCGCTCAAGCCGAACCTACGGCGCTCCTTATCTGTGATTCATCGCCGTGGCGTAATACACCTTTCGAATGCTTTCGCCAGATTCCCAGGGATTACTAGGGACCACCCAACCCGGTATGGCAAAACGCCAACATGCGGTTTCATCCGAGAAAGACATAGCGACACGCTTCTTGGTATCCCAAGAATAATCATCAGCAACAGAACTCCATTGCGGCGACATTCCGGGCTCCCATCCCGGATAGTCACAGCCCTTTTGCAGGTACAGCACAATGTCGGCGCCTTGTGTAGAGTATACATCAGCAAAAGGTTCCTTCCACTTTATTACGGTTTCCACCTTCTGCACCGGAAAGCTGGTGGGCTCACAATTATTTATGCAAACATTCGTCCATCCGCTTTCTACAAAGGTCCAGCCTGTTTCCCATATCCAATCGTTGTGTCCCATCCCCTCGTTATCGAACTTCAGCATCGACAATCGTCCGCCACCCCAAACACTGTCGAACCCTGAGGACAGCAACCCACTTTCTCCTTGCCGGTCAGTCATCAACAAGAGATTGATGGCAAGCAGATTGGGATCCCTAATGATCCAAATGGGAACGAAACCGCTAAATTGGTCAATCCACCATTCTCTAAATAACAGCGCTGCTCCAGCTACTGCTGGTGCCGCAAAGCTTGTTCCGAACAAGGTTGGTCTATAAGTATGCCACAAATCGTCCGGCTCATGCCACAAGTTACATTCAAACCATTGAGCGACCTCGTTTTGCTGGGCTGGCGCAACTACATCTATAAGGCTACGCGCAGAGGTGATGCCTAGGTAATCAGCGCCACCCCTGGAGGATTGAGAATAGATATGGGCGTTTTGGATGCGACAGTTCCAGTCACTAGAATCACATCCATCAGCCTCATACGTTGTTCCGCCGACGGTGAATGCGAGTGCCGCTTCGCCCGGAGCAGTAACACTGCACCCCTCATCTTGACCCTGATTTCCCGCTGTTTTTACTGTCAAAACGCTGAAATTGCGGTTTGCATTATTCAGCGCTTCTACGGTTGCACATGTGCCACAGCAATGAGGCGCGGCGCCTCCTGAGTAATTGATTATGTCAACCTCTAGTTCCGCAGCAAGATTGATCGCACGAATGGTGGTATTGGCCCCCTTATCCGTTGTGAGAATGAGGTGCGCCTCAGCTTTAGGTGCTACTCCGCTACGCGGGCGAGCTTCGTCTAGCGGCAGACCGGGAGGACCATAGCTCGCAAAGTATTCTATGTCGGGTCCCGCATTCGCCATGGCGATGGCCGATACTTGCCAGGCGTGGTTTGCTGGGGTCAGGTCATTAACATAAGAATCGGGGTCGGTGGACATTATCGGGAGGAAGGGATAGCTCAACTCCACGCAAGGATAATTTTGACAGTCCCAAACAGAAATGATTCGCCTAGGCCCCACTTTATACTCCCACCAGCAATGGAAATATGGAAACCAGGCACATACTAGGTCGAGCTTGTAGTCGTCGAGGAACGGCCGATTAGCCAGGTCAGTAAGAGTGAAGTCATGCTCAATTATCGCCATGGTGCGGCCAGATCCCTCATAGATACGCCCATCTCGGTATTTGCTCAGTCCTGAGGCCTCAACGAAATTCCAGACATGTGGCTCATCGATTGTGGGTGGCCCACCTCTGATGGAAGCATCTGGATCCTCTAGTACCGGCTCCATCTCAGCAGAGAACGTTGCGTCCATAACGTGCTTCACCGACGAGTGGTCCAGTACAGTATTAATGTTGTCTTTGTTTGCACTCGCAACAAGTGCATTTATGATAGAGAATTGTTCTGTCACGCGAATTCCATGCGCTGCAACGTGTTCGATGAAGTCCTCTTGCAGCACCTCCATTTCGTGGGCATAAGAGTCACGAAGTGTCTTTCTTTGGGCCGCAGCTTCCGACTCGGTCAGTTCATTCAGGATAGCTGCCCGAGTGGCTTCTCTGTTGACGTTCCAGCCAGGTTCTCTCTTCAAGGTGATGAGGAGGTCGATTTCGGTGTCACCCTTGTCAGCAGCAAGCCAGTCCAGGACGGATTCGTGGATGACGGGAAGCTCAACTATGTTCACGTCAGCTTCTATTGACGAGCGAGGCTCTAAAGGCTTCTTCGTCCTGGTATGAGAATGGACCGAGATGAAACGCTTCGCCGGCCCGGATGGAGTTCCGCGAGCTCCAGTAACAACGCCCAAATGCGAATTGTCGGACAGGCGCACGTAGTCTCCCGCTAGTGCTGAAGCAACCTCGCCTGGGCTTCCTTCTTCTTCCAGTACCGCCGTTCCATCCCACACTTTCAGAAAGCGCGGTTCATCGGCAGAGTCGTGGCTTGCTTCATCTTTCGCCTGGCTCTCGCTTGAGAACATAATCACGAACAAGCCGACGAAGCAGACCGCCAGCGACAGCAGGGTTACATTGATAGACTTGGATCGGGCTTTCAAGAAACGGGGGGGGGGGGGGTAATTACCCATTATATCCTCCATCAAAACAGTGAATGCCCTGCTATTGAGTAGAATACCCACCCAGGCTAATTAATCAACCCACAGGATCCCTGAGGTATCCCCTCTATCGTCCGAGTCGCTTGGCGGAGGTATTTCGTTCGCTTGGGGTGCAATTTGAAGGCAAGTGAGATCTGGAGTGAAAAGTAGGCTGATTTGAATGAAGTATCGGGCGAGCTTTTGGTTTTCTTCGAGCGCGCGCGGGAGCGCGGAAAGTGGCTGGCGGCGGTGCGGATCGCGGCCTTTGTTCATGCACGGACCGCGTCGCGCGGCGGGTCCAGCGCTTGGGCGAAACC
>SLRQ01000015.1 GCA_007130885.1 Deltaproteobacteria bacterium | reverse complement strand
TTGCGGCAGTGGCAGTGGAGGACTGGCCATGTCAGCTGACCTTATTTAGTAACTTATCATGATATTATTAATGCCGGAGGTAAATATAAATGCATGTAAACAAAATAGCACAAACCACACTTGGCCTGAATATAATGACTGATGATCAGCTGGAACGTATTCACCATTCAACACTTCATATCCTGGAAAGGGTGGGGGTAAAAGTTTTTGAACCGGAATCATTAAGCCTGTTATCGGCTGCCGGTGCAGAGGTAGAAGGGGAGCTGGTTAGAATTCCTGCTTCAATGGTTCAGGATGCCCTGGCCAGTGCGCCAAAGGTTGTATCGCTTTCTATGCGCAGCGGTGAGAGCGCCGTGATCATGGAAAGAGGAAAAATATATTATGGCACCGGTTCAGAGGTGCCTTTCACTATTGATCTAAATAACGGGGAACGCCGCAAAGTGGTAAAAGAAGATGTCTGCAATAACGCCAGGCTGGTAGATGCCCTGGAAAATGTTGATTTCCTGATGTCCTTAGGCCTGATCAGCGATGTTCCCGTTGACACGTCAGACATTCACCAATTTGAGGCGATGCGCCTGAACAGTGTTAAGCCCATTCTGTTCACCTGCTACAACAGGCAGAACCTGGAATGTATTATCAAGATAGCCGAAAGAGCAGCGGGAAGCGAGAAAGCGCTGAAAGCCAGGCCCAGCCTGGCGCTCTATGCGGAACCAACATCACCGCTGGTTCACTCAAAAGATGCGCTTGAAAAGCTTTTAACCTGCGCAGAAAAAGGGGTACCCCTGATTTATGCCACGACCCCCATGCTCGGAGCAACGGCGCCCGTAACAGTTGCCGGCGCTCTTGTTGTGGCCAATGCTGAAATACTTTCAGGGCTGGTCATTCATCAGCTAAAGCGCAGTGGCGCACCATTTATCTATGGCGGTGGTATACCCCCCATGCATATGGGAACATCAATCTGTTCATACGGTGGGCCGGAAAGAGACTTGGGCTGTATATCACTGGTCAGGCTTTCACAGTATTACAGGCTGCCCTCTTTCACCACTGCCGGCTGTACCGATGCCCAGGTCTTTGACCAGCAGGCGGGAATGGAAGCCGGATTTAACCTGGTGGTAGCCGGCCTGGCCGGCGGAAACCTGATTCATAACCTCGGTTACATGGGGGTGGGTATGACATCCTGCCTGGAGCACCTTTTATTGTGCGATGAAGCAGTGGGTGCCGTAAAACAGCTCTTGCGCGGAATTAATATCAATGATGAAAGCCTGGCTCTTGACCTGATTGAAAAGGTAGGCCCTGGCGGGCATTACCTTGCCGAAGAGCATACCATGAAGCATTTTAAGGAAGAGATGTATTTTCCTAATACACTGAATCGGAAGAACTACGATTCATGGAAAATGGACGGAGCAAAAACATTTGGTGTGGCTGCCAATGAAAGGATAAAAACTATTTTAGAATCACATATCCCGGAACAGCTGCCCGCTGCAGTAATTGCTGAAGTAGTAGAAATAGTTTCTTTACGTGACAATTACCGGCAGGCATAGGAGGCATAATAATGGTCAACAATTATTTCCTGAAGCGGATGGGGCTGCTAAACTTAACTACCGACCAGATGGATCAACTGCACCTGGCCACTCTCGATATCCTGGAACATGTAGGCGTAAAAATATGTGAACCTGAAGCGCTGCAGTTGCTACAAGATGCAGGTGCAAGAGTGACAGATGACCTGGTTAAGATTCCAACCTGGATGGTCCAACAGGCGCTTAATACGGCTCCCTGTAAAATAGCAATTTATGATCGCCAGGGCAGCAGGGCGATGACTTTGGAAAAAGGCAAAATCTATTATGGAACCGGTTCGGATACTCCGTACATAATTGATATCGAAACGGGTAACAGGAGAAAGTCTGTCAAGCAGGATACGATCAACGCCACCATAATAGCTGATGCTCTTGAAAATATTGACTTTGTAATGTCTATGGCCCGGGCTTCCGATGTTCCCGAAATCAGGTCTGATCGTCACCACTTTGAAGCCATGACCCTTAATTCTACCAAACCGATTATTTTTGACGCCCACGACCGCCAGGGGCTGCTTGATATAATCGAGATGGCTTCCCTGGTCAGGGGCAATAAAAAAGCCCTGGCGGAAAAACCATATATTATGCATTACTCAGAGCCGATATCGCCGCTCGTTCATTCCAGGGCTGGGTTAGAAAAGCTGCTAACTGCTGCTGAAAACTGGATACCGCTGGTTTATGCACCGGCAGTAATGTGCGGGGCAACAGGCCCTGTGACAACGGCGGGAGCGCTGGTTATAGCAAATGCAGAAATAATATCTGGCCTGGTTATCCATCAGCTTAAATCAAAAGGGGCACCCTTCATTTATGGAGGAGGAACACCGCCTTTGAACATGATTACAACTGTTTGTTCTTACGGTGATCCGCAGGGTATGTTAGGAGCGGTCTCACTGGTTCAGCTTTCGCATTTCTACAATCTACCTTCCTTTACTGTTGCCGGCTGTACAGATTCCCAGTGTTTTGATCAGCAGGCAGCAATGGAGGGAGGCTTTAACCTACTGATGACGGCCCTGGTTGGCGGCAATCTGATTCATGATCTCGGTTATATCGGGATTGGCCTTACCTATAGCCTTGAATACCTCGTGCTTTGCAATGAAGGGGTAGGAGCAGTTAAATTTCTAACTAAAGGGCTTGAAATAACCCCGGAAACGCTTGCCCTGGACATAATTGAAAAAGTAGGACCGGGGGGGCACTTTTTAACCGAACAGCATACTATGGATCATTTCCGCAGCCAGATGCATTTTACCAGGATGTTTAACCGAAACAACTATCAAAACTGGGAAGCTGCGGGGTCGAAGTGCTTTGCAGATGGGGCAAATGATCTGCTAAAAGAAATTTTGCAGTGGCATGAAGTGGCTCCCCTGCCTGAAGAAGTCGAAAAGGCTATCAGGGATATCGCTTCCGGCGCGATGAAAAGAGAAGAATTGGCCTGATCTGTAATTACTTGTTATAATGAAAAAGAAATTAATACAAG
>SLRQ01000052.1 GCA_007130885.1 Deltaproteobacteria bacterium | reverse complement strand
TTGCTTGAGCATCTCCGACACCACGAACGTTTCGAAAATCGCTCCCCGGAGAGGATGGACGGTAAGGTGCTCCTCGGTTCGTAGGCCGAGCAGGCGAACAGGTGCCAGGCGAGTAGCGCGGCCGTTTGGAGACCGCCCCGGGCGTGTCATGGTGAGGGACGCGGTGCTGGCGGTCCGCCAAAAAACCTCGATAGAACTTCCTTACCCCGACTCCCACTGCGAGGGGGAATCAGCGCGGGAGAACTCTTTGTGGATCCTGAACGCTCCGCCATATTCGGTCCGGCGGTGATTGCAGCATACGAAGTGGAACAGAGGCAGGACTGGATGGGGGCCATCATAGATCCTAGTTGCGATCATCTGTTGGCGGCCAACTTCCTCCGGTCAGATGCGCTCGCCGTCCGTTACTATGCACCCATGAAGCAAGGCGACCGACGCAAGTACATATGTGTGGACTGGCGAGATGGCGTACCTAACCGAGACGCGGTACGGGAGGCATTCGTTCGACCAGAGGACAGACATGAGTCATTCCGCAAGCTTGAGAATACGCTGCGATTCTACGACTGGCGTTACGAACATGGATGATGGCCTTCTAACCAGCCGACGATGAACTGACTACTCAATAACCGGGTGCGTCCCGGACCCACTACCAAGTGACGGCCGCCGCCGTGACCCACTGGCTCTTACCGGGAAGGTGAGCCCCGCGAACGCAACCGGGAACAGGATCAACGAACAGACGTGCCGGCTACTCTGGGTGGCTCTAGCCCTGCATCGATTCTGGGCGATTCTGGGGCTCGATGGAGTGGGTATCCCGACCGCCCTGGCCGGCTTGGTGGCCTCAAACCTGATATCGACGACCGGCCGAAAAAACGAACCTCCTATCGCAAAGGAAGAGGCAGGAGCCCGTGCCTCGAAACGACCTCGATGCGTGCGGCTGACCGCTCCTCGAGGCTCCCCGGATCGAATGAAGTGCTCGAGCTGCATCCCCAGGCGCCACAGCCTAGCATGAGGCCGTTCGCGCCCTTGAGCGTCTTCAACTGAGGCGACAACTACCCTGGCACAGGGGGGACGTGGTGCCTCGGCTGCAAGGGGGCATAGCCTGCGATCGGCCTCTCCCCCTTGCGTCACGACGTTTGACACTTGGCAGAAAAGAGTCTAACTTTTCTTACGTGAGCACTGCGGCTACCATACGAGCGAGCATCGCCAAGATCCCACGCGGCGAGCCATTCACCGTGGCTTCCCTCCTGGTGCATGGGAGCCGAGCGGCCGTGGACCAGTCTTTGAGCAGGCTTGCGAAGTCCGGCGTCGTCGAGCGGATTACTCCAGGGGTCTATGTGCGTCCCGAGAAGAGCCCCTTCGTGGAAAAGGTTCTCCCCCAGCCGTACAGGGTCGCCCAGGTGCTCGCCAAAGAGCGTGGTGAGATCGTGCAGGTCCATGGTGCCGAGGCTGCCCGCCGCCTCGGGCTGAGCACCCAGGTGCCCGCGCGGCCGGTGTTTCTGACTTCGGGCAGGAGCCGTCGCTTCCGGGTCGGCAAGCTCGAGGTGGTCCTCAAGAACGTAAGCCGTAGAAAGCTCGAGTTCGCCGGGGAGCCGGCGGGCCTGGCGCTTACGGCGCTCTGGTACCTCGGCAAGGACCAGGTCTCGTCGGAGGTCCTACGCACAATCGATGCGCACCTTCCCCCTGGAGAGCTCGAGAAGCTTCGCCGTTCACCGCGGGTGACGCCTGCCTGGATGGCGGACGCCCTGCGTAACTACCGGCGGCATCATGACTGAAAAGGCATTTCTCGAGCTGCCCGATGACGAGCGGCTAAAGATCCTGAACGCCATGTCAGCGGAGCTCGGTCGTGGTGCCGACATCCTAGAGAAGGATGTGTGGGTGTGTTGGGCTCTGGAGCATCTTTGGGCAGCGAGGGGCGACGTGCGGATGGCGTTCAAGGGAGGCACGTCTTTGTCAAAGGCCTATAGGGCCATCGAGCGCTTTTCGGAGGACATAGACGTTACGATCGACTACCGCTCCCTTTGCCCAGAGTTGAACCCATTCGCGAAAGGCGTCAGTAGAACGAAGCTCAAGAAGGCTGGGGAGAGGCTCAAGGAACGCGTTGGTGCTCGTGTTCGCGATACCATCGTACCCCGCCTCCAAGCGGCTCTGGATACCTCCGGTTCCGGAACCCACGTCGAAGCATCGGACGACGGGGAGTCAGTACGAATCTACTATCGCTCCGTGTCGGGGGGCCCTGGAGGCTACATTGCCGACAGTGTGCTGCTCGAGTTCGGAGGCCGAAACACGACAGAGCCGAACGTGATCCACGCGCTGACGCCAGACCTTGCGCAGAAGGTTCCAAAATTGCGATTCCCGTCTCCGAAGGTGAACGTGCTTTGTGCAAAGCGGACCTTCTGGGAGAAGGCGACCATGATGCACGCGGAGTCCAATCGCGAAAGATTACGAGAGAACGCGAACCGCCTATCGCGTCACTGGTACGACGTCTACGTGCTTTCGGACCACCATGTCGGCAAGCAAGCACTCGCGGATCGTGCGCTGCTCGAGGATGTCATTCGCCACAAAGAAGTGTTCTTCCACGCGAGCTATGCATCCTATGAGGCATGTCTCGAAGGCTGCATGAGGCTTCTTCCCGAGGCCGAGGGATGTAGGGCGCTGGCAAGGGACTATGAGGAGATGCAAAAGGCGGGGATGTTCTATGGTGCCTCGCCCACTTTTGACAGGATCGTCGAGCGGATTACGGAGCTTCAGACAACCATCAACGCTGGCGGCTGAAGGCCTTTGCCTCATGTATCCCTTCGGTAGCGAGTCTCTCACTGCTTCCGGGACCCGCTCCGCGCCGGACCCGTCTTCGCCGATACCCGACTCGGGGACCGGAGCACCGCGTCGTGTCTCAAAAGTCGATCGAGCCATATTCCAGCATGCGCCTGAGGGCGCTATTCTCGATGGATGCCGCCTAACCCATTGCATTTCGGTCGTCCGAGAAATGAGACAGGTCGACATCGAGAATAGCGACAACCTCATTGGCGGAGCCTCGTGTGCACCCACGCTGTCAAGCT
>SLRQ01000005.1 GCA_007130885.1 Deltaproteobacteria bacterium | reverse complement strand
TCGTCGTAGAAGTCGGCGATCTTGCCGAGCATCTGATCCATGGCGCCGGTCGCTTCTCCAACGCCGATCATCTGAACCACCATGGGAGGAAAGACCTTGGTCTCCTGAAGCGGCTGCACGATGTTCTGGCCCCCGGCGATGCCGCCGCGCACCTTCATGATGGCCCGCTCGACGACCCGGTTTCCCGAGGACTTGGCGCAGACCTCGAGCGCATCCATTATGGAGACGCCGCTGGAGAGCATGGTTCCGAGCGTACGGGTGAACCTGGCGACGGAGACCTTGCGGATGAGGTCGCCGAAAAGCGGCGACTTGAGCTTGAACGCATCCCAAACGTCTCGTCCCTTGCGGGTGCCGGTGATCATCTTGAAGGCGACCACTATGGCCGCAAGACCCCCCAGCATGTAGAGAATGTAGGATTGCAGCCAGTCCGACATGTCCACGACGAACTGGGTGGGCGCGGGAAGCGCGGATCCGAAGTCGGCGAACATGGCCTCGAAGGTGGGCACCACGAACAGGAGCAGAGCGGCGGTCACGCCGATGGCGATGCACAAAACGATTATCGGGTAGGTAAGGGCCCCCTTCACCTTCCTTATCAGCTTGTCGTTCTTCTCTATGTATGCCGCAAGACGCGCGAGGATGGTGTCGAGGATACCGCCGATCTCACCCGCCCTGACTAGCTGGCAGTAGAGCTCGTCGAAGACCTTGGGGTGCCTCGTGAGCGCGTCGGCAAGCGTTCCTCCCGACTCGACGCCTTCCTTCACGTTCTTGATTATCTTGCGAAACGATACGTTGGGAGACTGGGAGCCGAGAAGGTCCAGGCACTGCACCATGGGCAGTCCCGCGTCGATCATGGTGGAGAACTGCCGCGTGAAGATGACGAGATCCTTGCGGGTGATGCCGCCGCCGAGCCCTGGAATGGTGAGCTCCATGTCCGCGAAGCCCTTCTTGCGGACCTTGACTGGAGACATTCCCATTTGCCGAAGCCGGTTCTCCACGCCGGACTTATCGGCGGCTTCCATCTCGCCTTTCTTTCGATTGCCGCCCTTCTCCTCGGCTTCCCACACCCAGACGAGTTTTTTCTTTGCTGCCGCGGTCGCCATTTATGCCTCCAAGCTTCCTTGAAACCTCATCGTGCTCCGCGGCCCGCAGGTGCCTTCCCTGGGCGCGTCCGCTGGGGAGAAGTATTGGTAAGTAGCTGCCGCAGCTCATCCGGATCCATGGACCGAGAGAGCGCCTCGTCGACCGCAATCACGCGTTTCTTGGCCAGTTCCGCCAGGCTCTGGTTCAGCGTCTGCATACCGAACTTGGTCTGACCCACCTGCATGGAGGAGTATATCTGGTGTACCTTGTCCTCGCGGATCAGGTTTCGAATAGCGGAGTTGGGGACCATGATCTCCAGCGCGAGCGCCCGCCCGTTGCCGCCGGCCCGTGGGAGCAAGGTCTGGCTTAGTACGCCCTCGAGCACGAACGAGAGCTGGGCTCTTACCTGCGGCTGCTGGTAGGGAGGGAACACGTCGATTATGCGGTTGATGGTTTGCACGCAGGAGTTGGTGTGCAAAGTGGCAAAGACGAGGTGGCCCGTCTCCGAGATGGTCAGCGCGGCCTCGATGGTCTCGAGGTCACGCATCTCTCCGACCAGGACCACGTCCGGATCCTGTCGCAGCACGTACTTGAGCGCCTTCTTGAAGCTGGTCGTGTCCGCGCCTATCTCACGCTGGTTCACAACGCAGCTCTTGTGAGGGTGGATGTACTCGATCGGATCCTCGACCGTGAGTATGTGCTGGTTTCGCTCGGTGTTGATCATGTTGATGATCGACGCGAGCGTGGTCGTCTTGCCCGAGCCCGTGGGCCCGGTGACCAGAATGAGACCCTGCGGCTTTTTTGCCAGCTCCGCGACCACCGGCGGGAGCCCCAGCTCATCGAAGGTCATTATCTTGAACGGGATGGTCCTGAAAGCTCCGGCCACCGCGCCTCGCTGCATGAAGATGTTGGCGCGAAAACGAGAGAGGCCCTTCACCCCGAACGAAAGGTCCAGCTCGCTGTCCTCCTCGAAGCGATGCTTTTGCGCATCCGTGAGAACGGAGTAGCAAATCTGCTTGGTATCCACGGCCGACAGCGGTGGCGCCTTGAGCGGCACCAGCCTTCCGTCTACTCGCAGTTGAGGCGGAGAAGCGGCGGTCACGTGGAGATCGGACGCTCCTTTCTCCACCATTGCCTTCAAGAGTTGATGCAGATTTGCCAAGAGTTCTCCTCACGGCGCGGGGCCGCGCTTTCGCCGGTGCTAGTTGTCGGGCGCGGTGTTCCCTACCACCTCGCCCATAGAGATCATACCTTCCTTCAGCTTGTTCAGCGCCGCCCTCCGAAGAGTGATCATCCCGAGCCTAACCGCCTCGGCCTTCAGCTCGGCGGTTGATGCACCGTTGATGACCATCTCCTTCAAGGGCTCGCTGAAACCCATCACCTCGTAAAGAGCCACTCGGCCCTTGTGGCCGGTGTCGTTACAGTTCTCGCAGCCGACCTTCTCGTAAACATCGAAGGAACCTATCTCGTCGGGCTCCAAGCCGAGATCCAGCAGGGCCTGTTCGTCGACATCGGCTTTCTGCTTGCACTCCATGCAAAGCCGCCTTGCCAGGCGCTGAGCCACTATGCAGTTCACCGAGGCGGTAACCAGAAACGGCTCCACTCCCATGTTCAACAGGCGGCTGACCGTGCCGGGGGCGTCGTTGGTGTGGAGAGTGGAGAGCACCAGGTGCCCGGTCAGCGCGGCCTTGACCCCGATCTCGGCGGTCTCGAAGTCGCGAATCTCGCCGACCATGATGATGTCCGGATCCTGCCGAAGGAAAGAGCGCAAAGCCGCCGCGAAGTTGAGGCCTATGTCGTCGTGCATCTGTACCTGATTGATGCCCGCGAAGTTGAACTCCACCGGATCCTCGGCGGTGGATATGTTGTCGCTTATCTGGTTCAGCTCTCCGAGGGCCGAGTACAGCGTGGTGGTCTTGCCGGAACCGGTGGGTCCGGTGACCAGCACCATTCCATAGGGACGATGTATGCAGTCCTTGAAAATCTTCAGGGGCTCCGGCTCGAAGCCGAGCTTGGTCATATCGAGCTGCAAGTTGCTCTTGTCGAGCAGCCGCATGACGACCTTCTCACCGTAGAGCGTGGGGCACACGCTCACCCGGAAGTCCATCTCCTTGTCCTTGCTCAGCTTCAGCTTGATGCGACCGTCCTGCGGTAGGCGCCGCTCGGCGATGTCGAGGTTGGACATGATCTTCAGCCGCGAGGAGATGGCGTTTCGCAGCTTGAACGGTGGCTTCATCGCTTCGTAGAGAACGCCGTCGATGCGGAAACGGACCCGGAAGTCCTTCTCGTAAGGCTCGACGTGAATGTCGGATGCGCCTTTCTTTATGGCATCGACCAACATGAGGTTGACGAGGCGAACTACGGGCTTGTCCTCGGCGCTACGCTCGAGGTCCACCACGTTCTCGTCCTCCTCCATCTCGCTGACAGTGATCTCCGATTCATCGAAGCCCTCCATCACCTCGTCATAGGAAAGCTCGCCGCCCGCTTCCTGCTCGGCTCCGTAGTACTTCTCGATGGCCTCTTGGATCGCTTGCTCGGAGGAGACGACCACCTCCACGCCATATCCGGTGAGGAACTTGACCTCGTCGATGGCGAAGATGTTCGAGGGATCGCTCATCGCAACGATGAGAGAGGCGCCGACCCTGTTGACGGGGATGAAAAGGTGCTTCTTGCAGACATCCGCCGGGATAAGACCGAGAACCTCGGCGTCTATGTCGAAGCTTTCGAGATCTATCGAAGGGACACCGTACTGCTTCGACAGGAACCCCGTAAGCTCGGATTCCTCCAGAGCTCCCAGCTTTGTCAGGTGATAGCCGAGCCGACCCCCCTCCTTCTTTTGTAGGTCCTGGGCCTGCTGAAGCTGTTGTAGGGATATAAGGTTCTCGCGAACGAGTAGCTCACCGAGCCGTGCGGCCATGCCGTACCTCTCCTTCGAGATTGTCTGGCAGGTCTGAAGTCTACCGCCGGGATCCCGTGCCGATCAAGTTCGTGTTACTTTTGATGGTTTCGAGCGGCATCGAGCATAGCCTCGACGGCGGCCTTGTCCAGCTCTTCTCCGACCCAGCGTTCCCATGAGAAAGCAGCTTGCCATGCCAGGATGGACAGGCCGTCCACGGTCGTCATGCCTCGCCGGCGGGCCAGATCGAGGAACCTGGTCCCGCCATCCCGGCCCGGACCATATATCATGTCCACCACCAAGGAGCTTTCCGGGAGCGAGCAAGGGTCGATGGGAGGGGGGCCGTCGGGCGGGGCCGACGTGGCCTGCACTATCGCTGACGCCGAGCGAAGAACGGGCTCGCGCGCATCGAGCGGGACAGCTTCGAGGGTGGTGGTCCTACATAGCCCGGAGCTCTCCAGCCGATCCAGCAGCGCCTTGACCCGGTCTTGTCGCCGTCCCATTACCGCCACATGGCGCGCGCCGAGCCGCGAGACGGCCCCTACCGCCGACGCCGACGCGCCGCCGGCTCCCAGGACCACCGCGGTGCCTTCCAGCGGCCCGGCCTTGGGGTTCGCGGAGATTGCGGCTAGGATCCCCTCCATGTCGGTGTTGTCCCCATGAAGGGAACCGTCCGGTCCGCGAAAAATGCAGTTCACGGAGCCGAGTCCGGCGGCCAGGTCTGTAAGGCCGGCGAGATGGGCCATGACCTCCTGCTTATGCGGCGCGGTCACGTTCAGGCCGCGAGCCCCAATCGAGTCCAAACCTTCGAGCGCGGCGCCAAGAACGGACGGCTCGACGGGCAAGGCAAGATAAACGGCGTCCAAACCCTGTCTGGAGATAGCCAAGGAGTGAATGAGCGGCGATAGGGAGTGCGCCACCGGCCACCCGAGCACGCCGTAGACCTCCGTCGCGGCGGTGGTCCGTGGGAGCGACCTCTTGTTCGAATAGCTCCTATCCATCGCTTTCTTGGCCCTCGGAGAAAGAGCCGAGCGCCACGCGGGCGGCCTCGACGTCGGCCTGAATCCGACACGTCAGATCCTCCGCCGAGTCGAAGCGACGCTCCGCCCGCAGGCGCTTTATGAATCCCACACGCATTCGCCGGCCCACCAGTGAATCCATGGAGCCCACAGCAAGGCCCTCGTCAATTCCGGAACCACCGTCCAGCACATGAACCTCCAGGCGCCGCGTCGAGTCGCTGGTGAAGGTGGGGTTCGTACCGATGTTCGCAGCTCCCCACAGGTCTCTCCCCTCTCCCGCCAGCGCCACTAGAACCGCGTAAACGCCATTGGCCGGCAGCAGCACGCCGCCCTCGGCCTCCACGTTCGCCGTGGGAAAGCCAAGCCGGCGCCCCCTCCCCTCGCCCGTTCTTACCGGACCTTCGACTGTGTACGGTCTGCCAAGAAGCGTACCGGCCGCTTCCACCCTGCCCTCCAGGAGAAGCTGCCTGATCTTGGTGGAGCTTGGAACGACCCCGCCGTCCACGCTGACGGGCGGAACCACATGAACTAGAACTCCGGCCGGGGAACAAAGCTCGCGAAGCAGATCGACGTTGCCGGCTCTTTCGGCGCCGAAGGTGAAGTCATAGCCGGCCACCACCTCCACCGCGCCGCAGCGGCTCAGGCAGCTCTCCACGAACTGCTCGGGAGAAGTAGCCGCGAAGGCTCGATCGAACTCGAGGACCACGGCGGCGTCCATGCCAAGCCCACCGATCAGTCCGAGCCTGGACTCGAGGGTCGAGAGCAGAGGCGGAGCCAGCGAAGGCGCAAGCACCGTGGAGGGGTGAGGATCGAAGGTAACCGCCCAGGCCTCGGCCCCCGAGGCGACGGCCCGCTCCTTGCCGAGCGCGAAGAGCGCGCGGTGTCCCCTGTGAACCCCGTCGAAGGTGCCCAGAACCAGAACGGTCCTCGGCGCAGGATCGGGCACGCTTTCTATTCCCTCGTACACCTTCATATCGGCGCCAGATTGGCCCGCCGCGTAGGAAGAGTCAACGAGTCAATCTGATGAAGCGACGAGCAGGGAACACACGTAACTAGTCAAATGTCCTATGCTCATTAGCCAGCAACGCTCCGAAATGGAGCCAGATCAAGTACAGTGTCCTTTTCGATCTTCTTGCGCTTCAACCAACTGACAATTTTCAAACGATGTCCTCCGTTCCCTCCCCAAGACCGTTAGAAGCCGTGCCGTTCCAATCTACCGCCGAGTCTGGAGAGTCTACCGACCTTCCCCTCTGCGTTGATTTGGACGGGACACTCATCAAGACCGATCTTCTCCTCGAGTCGGCTATCTCCGCTGTTCGGCGCAACCCATTCTTGCTGCTTGTTCTCCCCATCTGGATCCTTGCCGGACGAGCCGTTCTCAAACGTAAGTTGGCTCTTCGTTCCCAAATAGACGTCGCGCTCCTACCATACCGAGAGGAGTTGCTCTCACTACTGCATGAGGAGAAGCAACGCGGCCGCTCACTTCTGCTTGTAACCGGCTCAGATGAGTTGCTGGCACAACGAGTAGGGGATCATCTCGGAATCTTCGAGCAGATTCTTGCCAGCGACGGGAAGACCAACCTCACTTCTCGTCGAAAGCGCGATAAGCTCTTGGAGCTGTTCGGAGAAGCCGGCTTCGCTTACGCTGGTGATTCTAGCGTCGATCTCCCTGTCTGGAGCAAGGCAGCCGAAAGCTTTCTCATAGAACCCTCATCACGGGTCCTTCGCGCCGCTACGAGGTTTTCCAACGTCACCACCGTTGTTCCTCGATCCTCAATGCGGTTCCGTGTCGTACTGAGTGCTTTCCGCGTTCATCAGTGGCTCAAGAACACCCTTGTCTTCGTTCCAGCCTTCACAGCACATCGTCTCCTCGAACCTTCCATTCTGGGTCAATCATTTCTCGCCTTCACCGCATTCAGCCTTGGTGCCACCGGGGTTTATCTGACAAACGACCTTTTTGATCTCGAGAATGATCGCGAGCATCCCATCAAGCGCAGCCGTCCCCTGGCCTCGGGACAAATGCCCCTTGCAGCAGCCATTCTCACCGCCCCAATTCTCATGGCTGCCGCATTTTGCCTCGCACTAATGCTCTCCTTGGAGCTAGCTTTACTTCTGCTCATCTATTTCATCCTAACCCTATCCTATACATTATTCCTGAAAGGTCTCCTTCTAGTAGACGTATTATGTTTGGCGGGACTTTATACATTGCGCCTTTTCGCCGGCTCCGAGGCCACAAGCATTCCCGTCTCTCCTTGGCTCCTGGCCTTTGCCGGATTTCTGTTCCTTAGTCTTGCGTTAGTCAAGCGTGTAACAGAGCTTCTCGATCGAGACCACTCGCCGGCGATTTGCCTGCCCGGCCGCGCATATCGAACCCATGACACGCAGTTGCTGACTTTCATGGGAGTTTCCTCGGGCAACATCGCTGTTCTAGTACTTGCGCTCTACATCCATCTCGATCCGGACACCCATCTTTACAATGACCCGTTTGCGCTGTGGGCGCTTTGTCCTATTCTGTTTTATTGGATTAACAGAGTTTGGCTGCTAGCCAACCGTCGCAGCCTTCATGTCGATCCAGTAGTTTTTACCCTTCGCGATGCTGCAAGCTACATCCTACTAGGGTTGGTCCTTCTAGTAATACTTCTCGCCCGCTAGGCCTACGCGATTACAATGAAACAAGCTGCTTTTCAAAGCTGGGGTCGCATTAGTCACGCAGACCAAGAGGCAATTCCTCTCTGCTGGCGTCACGACCCAATTCCGAACATCGAGGCTGCTTCCGTTCTGCCTTTTGGCCTTGGCAGAAGCTATGGCGACTCGTGCTTGAATGATGGCGGCGCTCTGCTTCTGACACGAGACCTCAATCGCTTCATCTCGTTCGACACTGACACAGGGATTCTTCGCTGCGAAGCCGGCGTCTCCTTCGCCGAGATCCTAGCGACTATCGTGCCCGAAGGGTGGTTTTTGCCCGTAACTCCAGGGACTCAATTCGTAACTCTCGGCGGAGCTATTGCGAACGACGTCCACGGAAAGAACCATCACCGTTCCGGCACAATAGGCAGGTTCATAAAATGTTTTGAACTACTGCGCTCCGACGGCTCCAGGCTTCTCTGCTCACCTAGTAACAATATAGAACATTTCCGAGCCGCAATCGGCGGTCTCGGCCTCACTGGCCTGATTACCTGGGCCGAGATCTCCCTAAAGCGAATAAGCTCATCCCAGATAGCGTCCGAGACCATCAAGTTCGGATCGTTAGCGGATTTCTTTAGTATCAATTCTGAATCCGAGCACGATTTCGACTATACCGTAGCCTGGCTGGATTGCCTCGCGAAGGGTCCCTCTCTCGGACGTGGTCATTATATTCGCGGAAATCATGCGCCTGCTCACGGATCCCATTCACTCCATCCCTCATCCAAACGCGGACTTCGAATACCCTTCGATCTGCCGAGTCGACTTCTCAATTCCTGGACGACTCGCATCTTCAATTTTCTATACTTCCACCGTCAACTACGACACCGAAACTCTCGGCTGATGCCGTACGCCTCTTTCTTTTATCCTCTCGATGCTCTTGCAGATTGGAATAGACTATATGGTCGTCGTGGGTTCTTCCAATATCAATGCGTCCTTCCTACGGAAGACAATACCGCTATTCGAGCACTTCTCGAAACGATAGCCGCCTCCCGTCAAGGATCCTTCCTGGCAGTTCTCAAGACATTCGGTGACCGGGCCGGCCCCGGTCTGCTTTCCTTCCCCCGTCCTGGAGTCACTCTGGCGCTTGATTTCCCAAACCGCGGACCTCGATCGCTTCGGTTATTCGCCGATCTCGATGCCATTGTCGCCTCCGCGGGCGGCGCTGTGAACCCTTCCAAGGATCACCGAATGTCGGCCCATCACTTCCAACAGTTTTTTCCGGCGTGGAAAGAGTTCAGCTCCTATATTGACCCGAACTTCTCATCCTCCTTTTGGCGTCGCGTCACGGCTACATGACCTTTTCAGCGCACCAACCCGTTAACCACTATTTCCCACATCTAGCAAAATGCCACTTAAATCGCTGGCCGTTCGCTATACCGCGTTTGCGGTTATGGCAACTATCGCAAACCTCGCAGCGCAGCGAGTAGTCCTGACGTTCGACGCCTCCACACGAGGCTTTACGCTTGCGATACTCACTGGAACAATCGTAGGTCTTCTCATTAAGTATGTTCTCGATAAGCGATGGATCTTTCATGATACCTCTAGAAACTTTTCCGCGAGCACTTATAAGTTTTCACTCTACACATTGATGGCGATACCCACTACCCTCATCTTCTGGGTCACCGAAGCTAGCTTTTGGTATATTTGGCATACAGACCTAATGCGCGAAACCGGTGCCCTCATCGGTCTAGCAGCAGGCTACACTGTCAAATTCCAGCTCGATCGACGTTACGTGTTTTCGAGGCGCGAGCATTCCAGACCCATTTTAGATACACAAATCTCAAAGACTCGCCCATGAAAAAGACCGTCATCTTCGGAGCGTCTTCAGCTATTGCCGAGGCCGTCGCGCGACGCCGCGCCGCACGAGGGGATACCTTGTTTTTATTTGGTCGCTCGGAGCAAAAGCTTTCCGCTATAGCCGAGGATCTCCGCGTTCGCGGCGCAACCAAAGTTTATTTTGAGGCTTGCGATCTAACTGCTACCGAGCAACATTCGACCCTCATTGATAAGGCCTTCCACATTCTGAATGGTCTGGACATCGCGCTCATCTGTCACGGTCGTCTAACACCGCAAAACGATGCTCAGCATGACTTCCGCATCGTGGAATCTGATTTCCAAATAAATTTCATAAGCGCTGCATCCATGCTGACTCATCTGGCTAACAGATTCGAGCATCAAGGCCACGGCATACTTGCAGCGATATCATCCGTCGCCGGCGATCGCGGCCGGCAAAGCAACTATGTCTACGGTTCCGCCAAAGCTGCCTTGACAGAGTTTCTCTCGGGCCTTCGCAGCCGTTTAGCCGGCCGGGGAGTATCAGTCATCACCGTCAAGCCCGGAATCGTTGATACTCCCATGACCGCGCACCTCGAAAAGAGTCCTCTCCACGCAAGCAGAGATCGCGTGGCCATTCGCATCGACAAGGCACTCGATCGCCCCGTTGACGTGCTTTACGCACCTTCGTACTGGTACTGGATAATGCTTGCAATACGCCTACTTCCAGAGCGCATCTTCAAGCGCCTCCGCCTCTAGCGTCTTTCCAGTAAAGCAATTGCCCGGGCGCGCTAATATATCGACTCTTTCGAGGTCAGCTTAGCTCAGCCAACCAGGAGAGCAGCCTCCTAAACAGCCACACCACCACGTTCATCCTGGTCGGAGCAAACATATTGCAAACTGGACCCGTGAGCAGAGACAAACCAATTGCTGCACCAACGAACCATCTGGTCAAGGGGAAATCGATCCCACTGCTTTTTGGATTGTGGTCCCTTGCAGCGCTCTGTATCGCGACTGTCATGCCGACTATGAATAGATTCAGTATCGAACTAGCCATCCAACGCGGATAGTCATGACCAATTACCAATAATAGTAAAGGCATCAAGCAGCACGCCAGGCATACGAACCTGCTCAACTTCGACGATCCGCTCCCATAGCTCCTGTCAATTAATCGAAACCCATTAATAACTACCGCAAGACCAACAATCAGCGATGGCAGCAAAACCATTATGGCAATGAATACACTTGGAATGCGACCGGTCTCCAGAAGCCTAAATGTGGTCCATCCTATATTTGCACTAACATCGCGAAACTGCACCATAAGAGCGTACAAGGATACTGGAAAATCCGACTGCTCCTGCAGGTGGCGAAGAGCCGCGGGAAACTCTGAAAAGTCGCTACGCCCCGCTGTCAACATTAGCGAGGCCAGTACAGCGCCCGGAACGAGAACGCAAACTGAAACAGCAACGAGCTTATTACTATCCTTGCAATTCATATTAATGCTTTGAACCACCAACACAGACGCCGCCATGACTGGCGCGATGAGAAGAATGAAGGCTTCATGAATCAGAACCAATATCAGTGATGCGAACAGAACTGTAACCCACTGCCATTTTGGCCTAAGTCCCCAAATCCCGATAAGGACGAGGAGCACTAACAAGTACCCGATTTGATCAAGAACACCCGCCGCCATACCGAAATACCTCAACGTACCGGATGAGAGCAGCAGCAAGCCGCCAACCAGCAAGCTTTCGACGTCACGCTTTATCAGCCAATAACGATAGGCCAATATTGCTAACAAGGTGGCAACCAGTAGTTGCACCATCCATGCGGACACGGATATGAACGCATAGGAGCCATAGTGTTGCGGCAAAAACGTTTTGATGAATGAGCCTACTAGGGCGCGCGAGAAATATCCATCATGAAATGCGAATAGCCAGTGCGTGGCTTGCCACGTATGAACTGATGTAACGGCCTTATTAATATAAACCACTGAAGATGCCAGCACTAGGAGACCGAGCAGCACGGCAACGTTTTGATTTCGGCGTGACGTTACTCGATCTTGGCATTCCATACTCAAGGTTTATCCCGCAGTCTTCTGCTGCCGCCAGAAACTCCCCGCCATCATGATGGATGAACTAATACCGAAGGCTATGATTCCTGCTAGAAGTGATGAAGCAGCGAACATCTCAACGCTTTCCTCTACGGCAAAGTCAATGAGCCAAAAAGCTGCAGGATATTCATCCAGCCAGCCCTCCATCTTATCGATGTCTCGGGAGAGAGCTGACGGCATTACTGACATCAGGAACGCGCCGGCCTTGTCATACCAATCTCCGATATATCTCGATGCAGAGGCGAGTGAAGCTAAAGCATAGCAAGAGTACCCCAAAACAAAGTAACCCTTCACTCGAGCATTGCTTCTAACAAACCGCCAGCCAAAAGCAGCCGCTCCAAGCATGAACATCGCTATGAATCCATAGTATGTGAACTCTGTTAAAATGCGAACCCAGTTTCGCCTCGTCAGCTCCTCTTGAAAAACCCAGGAAGTCGTTAGATCGGCGAGGAGATGTCTTGTATTGTAAACATCCTCGAAGTACATCAGTAGCAGACCAAGACACAGAAGAAGGGGAGCGTAGATGTGTCTTACAGGAACATCCATGTACCGTTTGATGAATGCAATACCCCCGGAGGCTATTGCACCTGCAAGCAGAAATCGATGTTGCCACTTCTCAATGATTTGGTATTCACCAAAAATGGCATGCATCGTGCTTGGCGTATTGGTCGGCAACGGTTCTAGATGATGAGTCTCAATCAGCCACCACAGAATCCAGCATCCCGCGACGATGGCGATTCCCATCGAGAAAGCCAAATCCGCCGCAAGGTAACGCAGCGGTCGCATGGAAGGAGTGCGTTTCGAACTCATGTCTTGCAATGCCGTTTGGCGCTGGTTGTCACTGCTTCTGCCTCGATAAGGAGTTGCCACCGCTGCTTCCATAAACTTCAGTTGACGGAAATTATCGAACCTCGTTGGCATATTGAGATCAGTAAAGGCGTGAAGGTCAAGCAGAGAGCTAGACTGCCGCCATGGTTTACTACTTGGAGCAGTGAGTGTCGTCCTCGCTCGATCTGTGGGGAATATCGCGCGAAGGCATTAGGTGCCTCTAGTTGACGCGCGCCTAAATCTGAAGAGACATGCCGCGATCCGAGCGCCCACTCGCCATCTCCGCGCTCGAAGTAGTGCAAGCACGCCCGATGGATGATTCAGACGGCCTACTTTGCGCTCGCCTCTTCCTGGTTTTAGGCAGAGCTTCCACAGCTCACATTGATCTTGCATCATTTCTCCCGCTGTTCGATGCTGCGATGCGGCGTCATGGGCCGGCGGTGCATCAATGCGGGCAAGCCATGAGCGCCGGGAGAGTCACATGCTGCGAGCACTTGCACTTTGCTTCTTTGCCACGGGGGCGCTTTCGATCGCCGCTACTCAAGCGGGCGGTGAGATCTCTTCTCCCGCCGTGGAGCCGGGCGTGGTGCCGGAGGGGGCACGGGACGCCGAAAGGTTGCCGCGAGCCGCCGAGGGTCCGCTGTACGTGGCATCGGTCGAGGGAGAGATAGACCTTGGTCTTGCCGCTTACCTTCGGCGAACGCTGGCGTCGGCGCGGGACGACGGCGCGGGAGCCGTCGTTTTGCAAATCAACACTCCGGGCGGCCGCGTCGACGCGGCGCTCGAGATCAAGGATCTGCTTCTCGACGCACCGCTGCCCACACTCGCGCTGGTCAACCGGCAGGCCTTCTCGGCGGGCGCATTGATCGCCCTGGCCGCCGAGCAGATCTACATGGTCCCCGGCTCATCCATGGGAGCCGCGGCCCCGGTGATGGGAACCGGCGAGATGGCCGGCGAGAAGATGGTCTCGGCTCTACGCACGGCATTCGCCGCGACCGCCGAGCGACGCGGCCGCGACCCCATTCTGGCAAAGGCCATGGTCGACGAGTCCGTGGAGATCGAGGGCATCATCGCGGAGGGACGCCTGCTCACGCTGACCGCGGATCGGGCCATCGCCCTCGGCATGGCCGACGGAGCAGTCGACTCCCTCGACAGCCTAGTCGGCGCGCTGGCACCACCCACCACCTCGGTGGTCCAGTCCGAGCCGTCTCTCGCCGAACGCCTGGTTCGCTTCCTTACGAACCCCGTGGTGGCATCGCTGCTGATGTCGCTTGGCTTCCTCGGCCTCTTCTTCGAGCTGCAGTCGCCGGGATGGGGGATCGGCGGCTCGGTGGCCATCGTGTGCCTGGGCTTGTACTTCTGGGGTCATCACCTGGCCGGTCTCGCCGGCTGGGAGAGCGCCATTCTCGTAGGGATCGGCATCGCTCTCATGGCTGCCGAGGTGTTCATACTGCCGGGGTTCGGCGTGCTGGGCCTCTTGGGACTGGCCTCCTTCGTCACCGGCCTCTTTCTCTCGCGGATGAGCTCATGGGGCCTGCCCGGCGAAGCTACCCGAGCGTTTTACGTTGTCGGGGTCTCGCTTCTGATGATGCTCGCCGGCGCGTGGGCCATGCTCACCTACCTCCCGAAGAACCGGTTCTTCGCGGGGTTGGTTCTCTTCTCTTCCGCGACGGGCGAGCCCCATGATGCACAGGCGGTGGGTCCACCTTGGGGCAAGGAAGAGAGAGCGTCATACCTGGGACGCCAAGGCGTGGCGGCAACCGATCTTCGCCCCTCGGGCACCATACGCGTCGATGGCGCCCCCTTGGACGTCGTAACCGAGGGCACATACGTGCCGGAGGGCACCCTCGTCGAGGTCATAGAGGATACCGGGACGCGCCGAGTGGTGCGGCCCATCGACAACTCGGACAACGAGGGATAGCCTGCACCTTTACCGTACCTCGAGCAGCGCACAACTTCGGAGGCATCAATGGAGCTGATTCTGGTAGGCGGCGGCATAGCCGCCATCGTCATCATATGGCTGTTCTTTCACTTCGTCCCGGTAGGGCTGTGGATCACGGCCCTGTTCTCCGGAGTTCACGTCAAGATCCGCACGCTCATCGGCATGCGCCTTCGAAAGGTGAACCCTAGGGAGGTCATTCAGCCTCTAATCAGCGCGACCAAGGCGGGCGTGTCCTTGGACATCAGTCAGATGGAGGCTCACGTGCTCGCCGGCGGCAACGTCGGCCGAGTAGTCACGGCCCTCATCTCGGCGACGCGCGCGCGGATTAATCTACCGTGGCAGCAAGCCGCCGCGATTGATCTCGCCGGCCGGGACGTGCTGCACGCGGTGCAGGTCAGCGTGAACCCCAAGGTCATAGAGACGCCCAAGGTAGCCGCGGTGGCTCAAGACGGCATTCAACTGGTGGCGATCGCGAGAGTTACGGTCCGGGCCAACATAGAGAGGCTCGTAGGAGGCGCTGGAGAAGAGACCATACTGGCGAGGGTCGGCGAGGGCACGGTATCCGCGATTGGATCGGCGAAGTCCCACGCGGCCGTGCTCGAGAATCCCGATCAGATCTCGAAGTTCGTTCTCTCCAAAGGCCTGGACTCGGGCACGGCCTACGAGATTCTTTCGATCGATATTGCCGACGTGGACGTCGGCCGGAACATCGGCGCGGCGCTGCAAAGCGACCAGGCGGAGGCCGACATGCGCATCGCGCAGGCCAAGGCGGAGGAGCGCAGGGCCATGGCCGTGGCCACCGAGCAGGAGATGAAGGCCCGGGTTGAAGAGATGCGGGCAAAGGTGGTGGAGGCCGAGGCGGAGGTCCCCTTGGCCATGGCCGAGGCTTTCCGAAGCGGCAACCTTGGGATCATGGACTTTCAGCGAATCCGCAACGTGGAAGCTGACACCAAGATGCGAACCGCCATATCCGGGGGCTCTACCGGCGAAGGAGAAAAGAGCAAATGAAAGATCCTTCGCTCGAAGGCCCGCTGGCCGGCCGCCCGGAAAAAACTAGAGGGACGCCGGAACGCGGGCCCGACAAGCCCGCGCCGGCATCGAGATACGCAAGGGATCTGGCGTCCGGGGACATCGAGAAGCTGCGGCTTGCGCTGGTAGCTTCCGAGGTTCTCGGGCCGCCGGTATCGCTGCGCCGGCACGAGGAAGAATAGGCTGCATGAAGACCGCTCACATGGGCTGCACGGAGCGGATCACCTTCATCCTCCATCATACCCGCACCGCGGAGAACGTGGGGGGAGCGGCGCGGGCGCTCGCCAACATGGGAATGTCGCGTTTGGTCCTAGCCGAGCCGGCGGCTTGGGATCGCGTTCAAGCAAGCCGCATCGCCGCCGAGGCGCGTGAGCTTCTCGAAGAAGCGAAGGTGTGCGAAAGGCTGGAGCAAGCAATCGATGAGGCCACTCTGGTCATCGCGACCAGCGCGAGAAACCGCCCCTCCTACCCCTCTTTGACACCGGAGACCGCGGCGGCAAGGATCCTCGAGGAGGCGCGGCGCGGAGGTGCTCCAGCCTTGATCTTCGGCGACGAGCGCTCGGGCCTGCCGCGGTGGGCGATAGATCGTGCTCATGGCATATCGACGATACCCACTCACGCCGATTTTTCGTCACTGAACCTGGCGCAGGCGGTGTTGGTGCACGCCTACGAGATTCAGCGAGCGCTGCCGGGGTCGCGAAAGCCCGAGCCGGCGTCAAAGGCGATGCCCCCGGAGGATCTCGCCCGCTTACGGAAGCTGACGAGAGCCCTCTTGCTCGAAGCGGGATATTTGAACCCCGATCAACCGGATCGCATCCTGGGAGAGCTGGAGCGGCTCCTCGTTCGGGCGGGACCGACCGAGCGGGATGGGCAACTGCTCTTGGCACTCGTTCGTCAGCTCGAGTGGGCCGTGGCCAAGCGGTGAACGTCTATGTTTTAACGCACAAACGTAGGGGCCGCTGATCATTGCGCGCACCTTCTGCGCGCGGGAGCGGGGCCGGCGGCGAGATACGGCACTTCGTCAGGCTGCATTAGAACATGAGCCCGGCCCATCGACGGGCTCGGCCCCGCACGGCCCAAGCGTCGACCAGCGACTGCCGACAATGCCCGGTCCGCGGTGGAGAAGTGCGCAAGCCGTTGAATCGCAACCGGTATCCAATCCGGCACCAACATTGCAGGGCTCGCTCGATAGCTTCGCGGTCACAGTGTCGCGGCGCGCCTTGAGGAACAACGCGCTTTAGTGTTACGGCAGTTTTTTCGCGGTTAGCTGTACAACAGGCAACTCTCATCGACCAGCAGGCTTAACAGGAGGCTACGAGGCATGACTTGCAAGGAATGGGACGATCCCCTTTATCACAACACCTGCAGGCTATTTAAGAACGTAGGAGAGGCCATGAACCTCGATCCCAACGTCTTGAACAGGCTGCTGCAGCCCGAGCGGGCAATCATAGTGTCCGTACCGGTGCGTATGGACGATGGCCGGGTCGAAACATTCCATGGCTACCGCGTTCAGCACAACAACACGCGCGGCCCTTTCAAGGGAGGCTTGCGTTATGCCATGGACGTGAACCTCGGTGAGGTCACGGCGCTGTCCATGCTGATGAGCATCAAGTGCGCTCTCATGGGACTTCCTCTTGGGGGCGGCAAGGGAGGAGTCAGAGTAGATCCCACAAAGCTCTCGCGAGGAGAGAAGCAGAGGCTCACCCGGCGGTTCACCGTCGAGATCGTCAACGATATAGGTCCCGACATCGATGTGCCCGCGCCGGACATGGGCACCAACGAAGAGGTCATGTCGTGGATCATGGACACCTACTCCCAGATGAAGGGGCACGCCACGCCTTCGGTCGTCACGGGCAAGCCTGTGTCGGTCGGCGGATCGCTCGGTCGCAAGCAAGCCACCGGAAGAGGTGTGGCGCACGCGGCCATGGAGGCGGCGTGCCATCTGGGCATCGAGATCGATGAGAACAAGACGGCCGTCATCCAGGGCTTCGGGAATGTGGGAGTCTACGCCGCGCGAAAACTGGCCGAGAGCGGCGTCAAGGTCATAGCGGCCTCGGACGTGTACGGCGCGGTGTTCAACTCGCAGGGTCTGGATGTCGTGGCGATGGAGAAGAGACTCGGAGAGCATGGGACCATCAAAGGCTTCGAGGGCGGCGAGCCGATAGACGGTCAAGAGATGCTGACTCTCGAGTGCGACATCCTGATTCCGGCGGCCATCTCCGGCGTCATAGATGAAGGGATGGCCGGCAAGCTGAAGTGCCGCATCCTTGCCGAGGGAGCCAACGGCCCTGTCACCAGCGCCGGGAACGACGTGCTCTGCCAGCGCCAAGACGAGGTCTTCGTGCTCCCGGACATCTACGCCAACGCCGGCGGCGTCACCGTCTCCTACTTCGAGTGGGTGCAGGGACTACAGAACTTCTTCTGGTCCGCCGAGCAGGTCAACCAGCAGCTCTACACGGTTATGAGCAAGATCTTCAGGGAGGTAGTGAGCGTGCATGAAGAGGAGAAGGTGGACATGCGCACCGCCGCCATGAGGCTCGCGTTCAGACGATTGAGCGAAGCCATGCTCAGGCGCGGCCTGTTTCCGTAGCAATCGTGCTGCCTGCTTCCCCCCAAGCCCTTCTCGAGAGTGCTTCCGAGTCGCTTTGGGGGGGAGTACTTGCAGCTTGTTTGGACTAGCTGACGGGCACGCCCGCCGCGCCGCGGTAGTACTCGTACATCCGAAGCACTCGTCGGCTGTAGCGCAGACGATCCTGGTCGAGCCTGCCTTCCTCTCGCAGTATTCGTCGCACCCTGGTCGGGCCGTGACAGTAAGCCGCCAGTGCCAAGACCTCGTTGTGCCCAAAGCGCTCCATCTTGAACGCCAGATAATGGGCGCCAAGACGAATGTTCGACTCGATATGGAAGAGCGTCGACGAGCCTCGCCAGAGCACACCGGCCGAGCCGGCGAAGGCCCGCCCAGTCGACGGCTTGACCTGCATGAGACCAAGTGCTCCCACGCTGCTCCTCTGCCATCTAATGAAGCTGCTCTCCACGTGGATTACAGCCAAAATGAGAAACGGGTCCAGCCCCTCCTCCAGCGCCGCGGCGTGGACGGCCTCGGCTATCCGCAGCTCGCCGTCGGCATCGAAGCCACGGGTCTTGCCGGCGACGTGCTCGTAGATTGCAAGGAAGAGCGCGTCTTCATCGGCAAAGTAATCGAGTACTTCAGGCCGCTTCTCGGCAATCGCCGCCGCCGGTGAAAGCCCCAGCAGCAGTAGGCCAATTACCAAGATCCCCCCTCTGTCGCGTCGTACCATGCCAGTTCTACAGGCAAAGAGCGGGCCACATGACGCGGCGCAACATCCGGCAAGCTCGCCCTCCCCCAACCTACTGATTTTACAGGCCTCGGAAGAAAGAAAGACAAACCGTTGGAGGCAAATCCGCCCGTTCAGCATCTGAACACTTCAGGCATCGTGATCAGGTGCGTCACGGACTACGCATCAAATCCTCCCACCGCCCCATTTGGGTGGCACTTGTCCTGGTCCTGGCCCCATTTGGGTGGCACTTGTCCTGGGCACTTGTCCTGGCCCCATTTGGGTGGCACTTGTCCTGCTTGTCCTGGTCCTGGCCCCATTTGGGTGGCACTTGTCCTGCTTGTCCTGTGGTCCTCGTGGCCATGACTTGCCTTATGGGCGGCGGCGCCACGCGCGCAACCGCGCGGGTGTCGGCGCAGCGCGGATGGCTCGAAGGACAGTCGTGTTTCGGAGGCCGAGGAGCTGTGCTAGCTTGAAGGTCCTGTACTAGCTCTGGCGAAATATCTCGCTGAAAGGTCCTATACGCCGCAGGTGTCTTCCATGTTCAAATGGTCTGTCTTGATTGTTGCGGTGTTTGGTCTCTTCACCGGATGTGGTCCCGAACAAGACAAAGCTAGAGGGGGCCGGGGCGAGCCGTGCCTTGACGACGGCGCATGCGACCAGCCCTACGTCTGCGACGATGGAGTCTGCCGCGACGACCCTGAGCCGGAACCAGGTGAACCTGGGGAGCCGTCGAAATCCACATCGAGGTTGATGTTGGAGAGAACGGCGGCGGTGGCGAACGGGGAGAATGCAATCATCGTTACTCTTTTCGTAAAGGACTCAAGCGGGATCGCGCTGTCCGAGGTCACCGTTCAGTTTTCGGTAAGTGGTGCTGAAAACGTGCTGAATCGGACACAAGGGGACACAGACGACGCTGGGGTTCTCGAGACCGCGCTGACATCCACAAAGGCCGAGGAGAAGGTGATAACCGCCGATGTGGCGGACGGTCTGTTCGCTTTGCGTAAGACGGTGCGATTCATGGCCGGCCCGCCGTCCAGGTTGACAAAGGTTTCCGGAGACGAATTTACGGGCACGGTGGCTCGGGAGATGAACACTCCGTTGGAGGTCGAGTTACTCGATGAGCACGGAAACCCGGTCGCCGGTAACGAGGTCAGCTTCGCCATCGTTGAATCGCCAGAGGGAGCGACAGGCCAGTCGGTCAGCAGCACTTTGCCTGCGACAAACCGGGACGGCAGGGCATGGGCACACCTGACATTCGGCATCAAGGCGGGGATATACCGGGTGGCAGCGAGCGCAACCGGGCTTGATGGTGTGGTGGTGTTTGGCGCCTCCGCCGAGGCGGCTCAGGCCGCCACGATGGCAAGGGTTGGTGGAGACGACCAGACCGGGACGGTCGCGGTCAGCTTGGAGGAGCCGTTCATCGTGGAGGTCTTGGACCCATACTACAATCCGGTGAACGGGCATCTGGTAGCTTTTGCTCTAATAGAGGCACCCTACGGCATGTCGGGTCACGAGCTAAGCGAGCAGGAGGTGGCGACTAATGCCGGCCTCGCCGAGACTCTACTGAGATTCGGAGACAAGCCCGGCACCTATGTCGTGCATGCGGTGTCGGAGGAACTGGAGGGCAGCCCGGTAGTCTTCGAGGCGGATTGCCTCTGCATGCAGGACGAGCAATGTGAAGTCGGCGAGTACTGCTCGGTAGATGGCCGTTGCTTGGACTGGATCTGTGAGCCCGGGACCTTCTTCTGCGAGGGGGATTGGGTCTCTCGGTGCGATGAGCAAGGCGCCGGCTCCAAAAAGGAGATGTTGTGCCGGGAAGGAAGATGCTTCGAGGGCGAGTGCTCCTGCGAGGATGCGGCCCACTGTCATCCCGGTGAAGAGTGCGTCGAACAGGTCTGCGAGTGCGAGTCTGGCATGCACTGCGGCATCGACAACGCCTGCTGTCCGTTAGGCTACTTGTGCGAGGAGCACGTTTACTGTGACGGTGACGACTGCCGAGAAGTACCCAGATGCCTCGTTCAATGCGACGGTGTCCGGTGCGGCGCGGCCGGAGAACTGTGCTGTGAAGGAGAAACGCCCGTTTGTCACCCGACAAACGTATGCGTTCGCGACTGTGGTGACCAAGAGCCGTGCGGCGACGAGCTGCAAGCATGTTGCGGCGAAGACGAGCTTTGCGTGTTCGGCGCCTGCCAGGCCCCCGGTGCCTCTTGCGAATCCTTCATCGACTGCGGCTTCGACGAATACTGCGAGCCCGTAATCGGACGATGCTTGCCGAACGACCTTTTCGAGCATGTCGAGTGCCATGCTCCACAAAAGCACGATCCGTTCGATGTGGAGGTAGTATGGCACTGGCCGTATAGCCCGGCTGAGATGAATCCGGTAACGAACGACTACACTTGGGCCGATCACGGGAACGTAATGGGTGTTCCCGTCACGGCAGACATGAATGGTGACGGTATCCCCAATGTCGTGATCCAGGGTTACCGATCTCTGGGTGACGCCAAGCTCTTCGTTATTGACGGCGTAACGGGCCAGACAATCTACGTCAATGACGACTCGACGTTTCATGGTTCGGGGCATACCGCCGTGGCCGATGTCAATGGTGACGGCTACCCCGAGATCGCGACAACATTGGGAACACAGGGTGTCGGGCTTTTGGACAACATCGTAAGCTGTCCCGATCCTGCCCCGGACAACGTCGGCTGCTTCCTTTGGAAATACGAGTCGGGCACGCTCGCGCGGCATCTCGATGGAGCCGCTCCCATGTTCGTGGATCTCAAAGGCGATGGTGAGGTCCAGCTAATCATTGGATCGGTCGTTCTCGATGCCTTAACGGGGACCCTGATCGCCGACGGTGGGGAGGCCAGCAACGCTCAAGGCACTTTCGGAGGACAGTTCCATTCCATTGCTGCGGACATAACCGGTAATGGGCGACGCGAGTTGCTTACTGGCGGTTGCGCTTGGAGCGTCAATTTCGAGCAGAACCGGCTGGACGAGGTCTGGTGCAACGATCGGATTGAGGACCTGGATGGATTCCCGGCCGTAGGTGATCTAACTGGAGACGGCTCACCCGAGATCGTGGTGGTTCGCAGCGGTGAAGTGTTCGTCCTCGATAACGAAGGGCATATCACGTTTGTATTCCAGCTTCCCGAGGGCGATGCTGGTACCACCAGGAATCATGGCGGCCCCCCAACAATCGCCGACTTCGATGGCGATGGGCGCCCAGGGATCGGTGTGGCGGGCAAAGCTTGTTACACGGTTTTCGACCTGGACTGCCGAGGGGGATATAACAGTGACCTGGGCATCTATGAAGACTTGCCCGGCTGTATACGGCCAACCTTTCCGGAGTGCACCCCAGGATGGGACTGCATCGTGGAGCCTTGCGTCGATCCTTTTGTCAACCCATCGAACCCACACCTCGTTCACGGTACTGGGGACGGCATCTTGTGGAGTGTTGCAACCCATAACATCTCCTCCACCACTACCGGTTCTTCCGTCTTTGACTTTGGCTGGAGCGGTCGTAGCGAGCTGATGTACAACGACGAATGTCGTGCGCTCGTCATGGACGGCTCAACGGGAAGGCCGCTTTTGAGTTTACCTAACAGCACCCGTACCAACAGCGAGTATCCGATCGTGGTTGATGTCACGGGTAATGGCAGAACCGAGTTGGTCCTAGTTGCAAACAACGATGCGTTCGACCGTGACTGCGGGGATTTGGTGGCGGAACGTCCGGATCTCTTCCCCGCATGCCATTTCGACGAAGATGGAAATCCGCTTCCCACACTCCCTTGCCCCGACCCACCGGATCCTCTTTCCTTCTGCTGTCGGGGTACCAAGGGAATCGTGGCATTGAGAGATGCGGGCGAGCAATGGGTTCGGACTCGTTCAATCTGGAATCAGCATGCCTACGGCATCACGAACATCAACGCTGACGCAGGCGTTCCGGCTAATCCGGCCAAACCCTGGGAGATTCACAACACCTACCGAGGCAATCAACGAGGCGAACCGTCGTCGAGATCACCGAACCCGGCTCTCATATCGCTCCACGGCTCCACCGTGTCATGTCCACCCGCTGGGTCGATCAGCGCGGTTGTCGCCAACGATGGTACGCGTGGCATCGCGGGTGACCTTCGCGTGTCGCTTTATCGCATCTACCCCGAAGAGACGATCCTATTGGAAACGACTGTCGTGGATAGAGTCCTGTTGCCTGGTGAACGCACCCTCGTTCAATTCGAGTACGATGTCCCCGAAGAAGATATAGAGGACACCATGACCTTTCGGGTAGTAGCTAACGACGACGGCTTTGGAGGAAAGCCGATCATGGACTGCGACCCCGAAATGAACGAGGCCGAGTTGGAACTCACGTGCACAACCGGAGGGTTGCTGAACGGCCGGTGATCTTCGCCGCCGATGAGCGCTCGTTCGAGTGAGGCGAGTAGGCCGGTCTTGGTCCGGCTCCGTACGATCTGAAAGATTTGCGTGTCGGCGGGATTGGTCTAATCAAGGAATGGGGGCACCTGTCGGGGCCAAAGCAGCGGCTTTCCGTAGCATCGGTACGGCGAGGCGAGTCGCTCTAGGAAGGCGAGGCGCCTTGCTTGTCCCTGCCGGTGATCAGCGCCTCCACCTTGTCGATGAGCTCGAAGCCCCGAAACGGCTTCTCGACATAGCCGTCCGCCCCGGCTCTGCGCGCGGCCTCATGGTCTTTCTTGGACACCCTGGCCGTCAGCATGACCACGGCCATATCACCAAACGAGGGATCGGCTTTCAGCAGGCGGCAGAGAGTGACCCCGTCCATCCCCGGCAGAACCACGTCCAAGAGAACGAGATCAGGACGAACCTGCCGAGCCCTCGGCAAGGCCTCGGAGCCGTCGCTCACCACAAAGACCTCGATTGTTCGGCCGCACATCTCTCCACACAGCATTGTCGTGACGAGCTCTTGGATTACGGGCTCGTCCTCCACGAGAAGTATTTTGTACGGCCCCTGCTTCTCCATGTTCGCTCCATCCTACACGTCTACTCGACTCGCGTCATCAGATACGCGTTAGGGCCGTCAGGAGAACCCAGCCTTCATTATCACCATCGAGCCTGATTCGAGCATAAGGCCCTTCGTAGCCAACGATTCGCACGACGTATCCTTCGAGCAACTCCCGGTGCGAACGGAACCTGGGAGCCGGGCCCTCCCTTACCTTGGCCGTCTCCATCACCACGGCCCTATCCACCGACTCCTGGTACCAAGCTGCAACCCCAAGAAGCCCTCCCAGCACAACGGACACTATCAGACACGCGGCGGCCGTGAGGCCGAACGCGGCTCTCCGGAGCCGAGCGATGCGCCGCAGGACGAGAGCCGAGACCATCAACAGCCAGAAGACGCCGAAACCCCACGCAAGAACGCCCGGCGGAAGCCGGCTCCCCATCCGCTCCAGCACCGAGGACACCGGCACCATTCCCCCTCCGACTAGCTGCTCACGCGCGAGGCGCAGATTCGCGCGGGCGTCGGGGTGCCTGGGATCGATCAGCAAGGCTCTCTCCCACGCCAAGACCGCTTTCCCCTCCCTTGCCGACTTCCAGAAAGCATTGCCCGCGTTGAACCAAATATCCGCGCACCCAAGCCCGCCATCCGCAACGGTAAAGTAGTAGGAAGCTGCTTCATCATAGCGACCGTCGAGATAAGCATCATCGGCGGCGCGGAGCATCTTCTCGGCTTCAGCCTTGGAGCCGACGTCGCCGCCCTCCATGCTCACCGCGGGCAGTAGAAGCAGTACCGCCGGCAGACAAAGCAGCAGCCTCGCCATCGTCATGCCCCTCCCCCACGCGGACCCGCCGCCGCCAATCGCTCCAGGATCACCCCCGCGGACTCGATGAGGGACTCGGTATCGGACTCGCCGGCGGCGACTGGTGCATAACGAACAGTCTCACATCGCTCCAACAGATCACACACCTGCTCCGCAAGCGTGCCGGGACAGCCGGCGGCCTCGAGCTCATGGCGCAGCGACCCTCTAGCCAGCCCTCTGACTCGCTCCTCCATCACCGTATCGAGGTACTCGCAAAAAACATCCTGCACCATCGCCGCGGCGGCCCGGCCGTCACCCGACCGCGCCAACTTGCCGGCGGACCGAAGCCCGGCGCGAGCTACCGACGGAGCGCGACGAGCCTTGCCTGTAGCGGACCTGCGCTCCATACCTCGGCGCGCCGCATCGATGAGCGCGAGCACGAAAAGAAGTAGAATCGACAGCCCAACGGCACCAATCAGCACGGGCGACCTGTGAGCAGGCGTGGCGGCAATCGAAGGTGCAACCCCGTACCTAATGGTCCGAAAACCGCGCCGCGCCGCGCCATCACCGGCTTCTTCTCGCGAGACCGTCCCAGGCGCCGGTGTGTCCGCCGCGTCTACCTCGAGCAGCAGCGGCCTCGTCGAGGTAACGCGGTAGCCTCCGGCGCTCGGGTCGAAGAAGTGCAGCTCCATTGGCGCGATTGTGAATGAACCCTCGCGCCGAGGCATAATCACCCAGGAGACCTCCTTGGTTCCGCCGTAACGGTCTCCGCGCTTGGACGGCCTCCGGCTGATGCTGGGCGCGTGTATGCGCAGGCCATCCTGTTCGAGCAGATCCGGCGGCTCTATGGCGTTGACGTTGCCTTCGCCGGTGATCGACACGGTCAGCGTGACAGGCTCACCTTCCACTGTGCTGGCGCGTCCAAGAGACGCTTTCATGCGCCAGCTGCCGACATTGGTGGAGGCGAAGCCTTCCGGGCGACCCTCGGCGGGCAGCGGCCGCACGCTTATGGCGACGGGCTCGCTCTCTCGTTTTATCGTCCGCCCCCGGCCAAGAAGGCCCATGGCGGTCTCGACCTCTACCTTGACCGGATCGATCACCAGCTCACCCGACCTCGTGGGAAACAACGCCAACCTTCGAAGCAGATAGGCGCGGTACGGCTGCCCGTCAATGTGCCTTATACGAGGACGAATCTGCGTGGGACGCTCGAGGTCCTCCTGCCAGAAGCCTTCCATTTGAGGCATTCCCGGCGGCGTGGGAAACCCGCCGAGATCTTGTCGAGAGTAGATGACTATCTCCGCCGTGACCTGCTCGCCCAGCCAAACCTCGTCCTCGTCGACCGTCACATCAACGAAGACGTCCGCCTGGGCATCTTGCCGTCCGCGGAGCACGCCCTCTCCCAGCAGCTCCGACTCCAGATGGCGCTGGATGTCCTCGAAGGCATCGAAGGGATCTCTTTGGGGGTCGAGGAGGTCCGACAGGCTTCTTGGAGTCCGAGGGCGGGCCGTCCGCCTCTCCTCCCGGCGTTCCGGCCGGCCGGCCGGCACCACCTCCACATGGATGCTGTCGGTGCGGTAGGTACGACCCCGGTAGTCCATTACCGCCGGCGGGATCGTCCCTCGCCCGACGGAGAGCGCGCGCAGGACCATCGTGTGCTCCACGGTCTTTTCGTGACGTCGCCCTCCTCTGTCGATTGTTACCTGCGTTCGCACGTTGCGGCCGGTGGAAACCACCTCGAAGTCATCGGGTCTGGGGAGCATGAGACCGCTGACCGAGTCGTGGTCGCTCACGGTGACGCTCACGGTTAGGACGAGGGTGCGTCCGGCCTCTACTCGTTCGCGATCGACCGAGGCGCGAAAATCCACGACCTCGGCGAATGCCGGCGTCGCGATCGCAACAAAAAATCCAGTGACGCAGGCCGTCGCCGTCCCTCGCATGCCCGAAAAGCCTCCGCGAGCGGCTACCGTACCGGTTCTATGAGCGGGGACGTAACTCATGCTACCAGTCCTTGCCCTCCGTCGACTCGGTCTCCGACTCTACCGGCGGCCTGAACAAGTAGGGCTGCATGGGCCTCTCTCCGGCCTCCAGGGCATCCAGGATGGCCTCCAGATCCTGCTCATCAAGGCCTTCAGCCTCGGCGCGATCCGGCTTGTCACGTTCGTCACCCGGAGCCCCGTCAGCTTCTCCCTCCGCCTGCTCTTCGTCCAGCGAAGGGTCGGTGGCGCCTGCATCCTCGTCTACCTCTTCCTCCCGGCTCGGATCCAGCAGGTCTTCCGGAACTCGGCCGGCGGGATCCTCATCGAGGTCCTCTTCACCAGGCATGGGTTCTCCATCCTCTTCTAGTTGGGGATCCTCCTCCGAAGAGGCGTCCTCCTGATGCTGCTCCGGCTGCGTGCCGTCCTCGTCTCCCGGGCCGGCCTCATCCTCCTCGCCGTCGCCGTCCTCCGTGGCTGCTTCGTCCCCGGAGTCCGGCATTCCTTCGGGAGAATCGGGTGGCCTCTCCCGGAGAGCGCGCAACGCAAGCTCGAGGTTGTGAGCCGCGGCTCTGTTCCCGGGCTCGCGGCGAAGGGACTCGGTTAGCGCCTCGACGGCTCCCTTCGGGTCGCCGGTCAGCAGCAATGATGTTCCAAGGTTGTAGTAATCCCGAGATCTGTCACGGAAGTCGGCCAAGGCCTTCGACGCCTCGAAGGCATGCCTTGCGGCCTCCGGATCGCCCTTGGCCGCGAAGGCGGTGCCGCGATTGTAATGGACCGCGGCCCTCTGCTCGGGCTTCAGATCATCTTCCAGCGCCGCCTCATACGCCTCGAGAGCTGCATCATGACGTCCTTCCGCATAGGCCCTGTTGCCCTCCTCGACGGCGGGATGCTCCGACTCGAGCAATCGCCGCGCCTCGACCTCCGACGGTACGGCGTAACAAACAGCCGCCGCCGCCAGCAGCAAGGCCGGCCCACCACGCCGGCGACCGGGGCGAAGCAACGCCCCCGAAAGAAGCATCAAGAATCCGGGAACGAGCAGCCAGTGACCCTGGTCCACGTAACGCACCACCTCCATCACCTCCCTTTCGGTCTGCTCCATCTCCCGTATCGAGTCCAGCACCTCTAGGACGCCGATGCCCCTACCACCGGTGTTCACGTATGATCCACCTCCCATGCCGGCGAGATCCAGCATCAGATCCTCGTCGAGACGCGTGAGCACCGGCTCCCCGCGTTGGTCTCTGTGTATCCTCGTCGTTCCCGACTCATCATCCGAGAGGACCATCAGCGAGCCTTCGGATGTCCCCACGCCTATGGTGAACAGCCTGATTCCATCAGCAGCCAGGTTGCGGGCAGCCTCGCGGGCATCTCCTTGGTGGTCCTCGCCGTCGCTTATCAGCAGAACCACTTTGGATGAGCCGTCGGCGCCCTCTTTCAACATCCGATGCGCGGTTCTAAGCGCCGCGCCGATGTTGGTTCCTTGGTGCGGCATGTGATCCGGGTGGATCGCATCGAGGTACATCGCCGCGGCCCGCACATCCGTAGTCAACGGCACCTGAATGATCGGCGTGCCCGCGAACGCTACTAAACCTATCTTGTCGCCCCTCACCTCCTCCAGCAACGCGGCGAGCTCCATCCTGGCCCGCTCGAAACGGTCGGGCTGAATGTCCGCGGCGAGCATCGACCTCGAGGCATCGAGCGCAACTACGAGATCAATACCGGTACGACTTATCGTCTCTCTCCCCATGCCGCACTCCGGCTGAACGAGAGCGAGCGAGAGGAGCAAGGCGCCACATACCGCAAGACCCAAGCGGGCCATGGAACGACCGGGCGAGAAACCGGGCACTACTTTATCCAGAAGACGGCCCGGAATGAGATCCCGCGCACTCCGAAGCCGGCGCCAGCTCGTCCATGCCAAGACGAGCCCCAGGAGCAGCACTCCCCCGGCGACAGCCAGGTACTCAGGTCGCACCAGCCTCGCGGGCTCGTCGAGGATTGTCATGTGCCAGGGAGAAAACATGCTTCGTAGTCCGGAGAAATCAGGGGAACCTTTTCAACCAGGTGGCCGAAAGAAAAAGCTCTAGAATGACCAGCAAGAGCGCGGGCAAGACGAACGCCGGGTACAAGGGAACATATCGAAACGTCTTGGTCTCTTCGCTGATGGCCGTACGCTCCAACTCGTCGAGTAGATCCTGGAAATCACGCTCGAGACCGCGCCGGTCCGTGGCCACCCACGATCGTCCACCCGTCAGCGAGCTCATTCGCTCCAATAGCTCGGCGTCAACAGGGATGACGACCTCTCTATAGACGGGCCGGCCGCGCATATCCTTGCCCACGGGGAACGGGGCCGGCCCCCCGTCGCCGACCAGTATGGAGTGAATCGACACGTCGAGCTTCTTCGCCATGGCCGCGGCTTCCATGGGCGCTATCTGGCCGGCGTTGTTATCACCGTCGGTAATGAGGACTATCACGCGGCTTTCGGCCTCGCTCTCACGCAGCCGCAACAACGCCGTTGCGACGCCGTTTCCGATAGCCGTCCCGTCCCGGATTACGCCCATCTCCACGGAGTGAAGAATCTCCTTTAGCGAGGTATGGTCGTGAGTGGGCGGAACGAGCGTGTAAGCCTCCCCGGCGAACACCGTCAGCCCTATCCTGTCGGCGGGCCTTCCGCCTACGAAGTCCGCGGTTACCTCCTTTGCGACGTGGAGGCGATCGTGAGGCTTGAAATCGATGGCCTGCATGGAGCCGGAGACATCGAATACGACCATGATGTCTATGCCCTCATGAGAAACGTCAAGATCCTCCAATGTACGCGACCTGGGATCCGTGAGGGCGAGAGCCACCAGAAAGACAGCCAGCACCCGCATGACCGAGGGAAGCCACCGGAGACGCTGGGCAAGGGTCCGCGGCAATCCCCGCACAAGCGAGCTTGCCGGCAGACGCAGCACGCCGTCTCGGCGTCGCCTAGCCATGCTCCAGATCAACAGAGGCACGACGAGCAGCACGAGTAGAGCCAGCGGCCTGCCCAGCTCGAGCCCTGCACCCATCATGGTACCCTCGCTTCCGAGTCGAGCGTTTGCCCACCGGAATCGGGGGCGCCGGCCTCCGCGGGTCCGGCGACGTCGTTTCGCTCATCCGCCGCTCGCTCCCGGCCGCTCCCAGGTTCATCCGGGCTCTCGTCCCCGCCGCTCGATTCCTCGTCCGGCTCGGCGGGTCTCGACTTCTCGACCATATCGAACGCGGCCGCCAGCGCGGCATCGCACTCCGAAGTCTTTGGCGTGTAACGGGCGAACTTGACTATGTCGCAACCGGCCGACCAGTTCGCCAGCCCGTCCACGTCCAGACCGGGCGTATGATGGTCTCGCAGCCGCGCGACCAGCTCGGTGGTCGTCAGCTCGAGTGAATCGAACTCATATCGCGCGCCGAGGTACTCGCGAACGATCTCCGAGAGCCGAAAATAGAAGAGCTTGTGCTCGCCGCGGCTGACGAGACCTTCATCTCGCAGCGCTTTCAGCGCTTCGATTGCGACATCGTAAGCAGGCCGAGGAGGAGGGGGAGCAGGCATCGCGCCTTTGCCGGAGCGTCTCAGTCGCCGAATCAACCTAGGGAAGAGAAGCAGCGCCATGAGCAACACCGCGAGCAGGCCGGCGGCCTTCAAAAAGGTATAGTCTTCGATCCAGATCGCGTCCGGAGGCTCCAGCTCATGCGGAGTCTCTCCTATCTCCGCGACGAGGGAGCGGACCTCCATTTCGCGAGCAGGCAGCTCGACGGTCTTCACGCCGTCGGCGGTGACGGCCTCCAGAGAAAGTCCCTTTAGGTCCACATCGTCGATGGTGTAGACGCCCAGCTCCAGCTCGATGATCTCTCGAACCAGACCCTCTCCAATGCTCTCGGAGTGCGCCGAGACATCGATCAGAGTGAGAGGCGAAACATCGAGATCGGGCGGCACCTGAATCCGTACATCCTCCGGCCTCTCCAACTCTACGCGATACAGCACCGTCCCGCCCACGTATGGCGACTCGGGGTCCAAGCGAACATCGAGCCTGGCGGGCGAAAAGGTCACGCTCCCCTCCTGCGCGCCCTTGCCTTGAAGAAGCGCACCAGAGGCCGGACGTAGTCGGCGTCGGTGCGCACCTCGATCCAATCCAGCCCCTCTCTTCGCATCACTTTCTCACGGGCCTCGCGGCGCCGCCGGGCGGCCGCCTCGTAGGCCCGCCGCACACGCTCGCTGGAGGTGTCTACATGGATCGGCGAGCCGGTCTCGGCGTCCTTCGCGCATACGATGCCAAGGCGGGGGAGCGACTCCTCCAGCGGATCGCATATGACGATGGGGACGAGATCATGACGGCGCCCGCAAAGCCCGACCGGCTTCTCCCAGCCGTCATCCAGAAAATCGGACACCAGAAAAGTTACCGCCGTCCTTTTCATCAGCTTCAGGTGGAAGTCGAGGGCCAGGGATATGCTCGTTCCTCGTCCCACTGGCTCGAAGGCAAGAATCTCGCTTATCACGCGGAGCACGTGGCGACGTCCCTTCTTCGGCGGTATGAACCGCTCCACCCTATCGGTGAATATGAGCAACCCCACGCGGTCGTTGTTCTTGATCGCGCTGAAGGCGAGCAGCGCGGAGACCTCCGCGATGACCTCCGCCTTCGACCTTTCCGTGCTCCCGAAATCACCACTGGCCGAAAGATCCACGAGAAGCATGACCGTAAGCTCGCGCTCCTCGGTGAACACCTTCACGTAAGGCGCCTGCAGCCTAGCGGTTACGTTCCAATCGATGGTGCGTATCTCGTCACCCGGCTGGTACTGACGAACCTCGGAGAAGACCATGCCCATCCCCTTGAAGACGGAATGGTACTGACCCGCCAGGCCGGCGTTGACCGCGCGGCGGGTGCCTATCTCGATGCGCCGAATGCGCCTGACCAGGTCGCGGGGAAGCATGTCACTACCGGTAAGACGGCTTCATGGCTACGGCACCTCTACCGCCTCGAAGACCCGCCTTACGACTTGCTCGGAGGTAACCTCCTCAGCCTCGGCCTCGTAGGTGACGGTCACCCGGTGACGGAGCACGTCTAGGCCGACGCCCTTTACGTCCTCGGGCGTGACAAAACCCCTGTGCCTGATAAAGGCGTGAGCCCTCGCGGCGACATTCAAGTAAATGCTCGCCCGAGGCGACGCCCCGTACTCCACGTAGCCCGAAAGATCCTTTATGCCGTGAGCCTCGGGCTCTCTCGTGGCGTGCACGATGTCGACCATGTACTCCTTTAGCCTGTCATCGACGTAGATCCGGCGAACCACCTCCCGGGCACGCTCGATATCCGCGGGGCTAATGACCCTGTTCACTTCAGCGGGGTCCGAAAGGGCCATCCTGTCCATGATGGTCCTCTCCTCCTCACGGGTGGGATAGCCGACCGTCACCATCAGCATGAATCTGTCCACCTGTGCCTCGGGCAAGGGGTAGGTGCCCTCATGCTCGATGGGATTCTGGGTGGCCATTACGATGAACGGAGAAGGTAGCTGGAATGTCTCGTCCGCTATCGTGACCTGCCGTTCCTGCATGGCCTCCAGAAGCGCCGACTGCACCTTGGCCGGAGCGCGGTTGATCTCATCGGCCAAAATGACATTGGCGAAGAGGGGGCCCTTCTTCACGGAAAACTGACCGGTGTGCTGGTGATACACCTGGGTTCCGATGAGGTCCGCGGGGAGCAGATCCGGCGTAAACTGTATGCGCTTGAAGGATGCCTCCAGCGTATCGGCCAGGGTCTTCACGGTCAGGGTCTTGGCGAGACCGGGGACACCCTCAAGCAAGATGTGCCCGCCGGTCAGCACGCCGACCAAGACCCGCTCGACCATCTCCTTTTGACCCACGATGACCTTGGCCATCTCGGCCATCACCGCGTCGGTGAAAGTGCTCTCCTCACGGACGAGATCATTGATTACCCGAACCTCTTCGCGAAGGTTGGGGTTCATATCTTGGCTGGTGCTCATGCTCGTTTCCCAATCATCATCGTTCGCGCCGGGAAAACCGGCGCCCCCCGGCCAGCACGAACGTTACTATACAGGTCGTTGAACCAACAACACGACTTGCCCCTGGTCACTTCCCCCGTTCGGGGTAAAAACGGCGCCCGAGTCACCTCTTGGGGCGATCCCTGGGCGGTCGGGCTTACCGGCCGGAAGGCAAGTTTCGACCATGCTGCCTCGGCCCGGCGTTCCTATGGTGAATGCATGAGGGCACGACGTCTTCCGTGGAGCGCCTCGAGATGGGTGATACACACCGGCGCAATCGCGCCATTTTGATCGCCGCGATCTTCGTGGCGGCCATTCTGGGCCTGGCTTTGATCGTCCTCGTCGGCTTCCGTCTCTACCTCACCGAGGAGAGGGCAAGGGAGATAGCCGAACGCGAGGCGGATGAGCTGATAGAAGGCCGATTCACCCTGGACGATTTCTCCTGGGTACGTTTTCCAACGAGCGCCCGCGTATCCGGGGTGGTGATTCGGGACCCGGAGGGACGAGAGGTGCTCACGGTGGGCAGCGCGCGGCTGGATCTGGCGGCACGAGACCTGGGAGCGAGAACCATACGCCTCCGCCGCTTGGAGGCGAACGATGTGGTGGTGCGGCTCTTTCAGGTCGATGACGAGTTCACCATCACCCGCGCGCTGGCATCCAGAGTCGAGCCGGCGGTCGAGGAGCCCTGGGACGTAGTGATCGAGCAAGCAAGCATCACGGGCGGCCGCATCGAGATGGAGATCGAGGCCGGCACCTTCGCGGTCGAGGATCTGGAGGTGGAACGCGCCGGAGTACGCTGGGAAAACGGCGTCTTGACCATCGAGCTCGACGCGAGCGCGACGAGCGCGAGATGGCTGGGCGAGGAGGTGGAGGCTGCCGCCACGAGCATACGGATCCAGGGAGCCACCCTGGATTATCCGGAAGAAGCCGCAACGATCGACAGGATCTCGGCGGATCGGTTGGAGGCATTCGGAGCCGTGGGTCGGCTGGTCGGAGCAAGCGCCTCTTACCGGGAAAGGCGGGTTGGCGTCGAGGATCTGCTCATTGATCTCGACCCCGGAAGCATTGCCGGCGGCGGCATGATCGATCTTTCCGGACCGACCGCGGTTGTGAGCGCGGCACTGGATCTCACCCGGATCGAGCCCGCCCGGATCGCCGCGGAAACCACCGACCCCGAACTTTGGCCCGCTAGAGTCGACGGGACACTGGTCTTGTCGAGCGTACCAACGAGCGTCGACGCTGGAGAGATAGAGGCGGATCTCGTGCTTGCCGGCATGCCGCCGGCTCTAGCCGCCGTCTTGCCGGATGAGGCCGCCCCGGCGCTTCCCGACGAAGCGACCGTCGAGGTCGAAGCGACGCTGTTGCCGCGGCACCTTCAGCTCGATCGCGGCCAGATGCGAGCCGGCGACGTGACGCTGACGGCAAGCGGCCTCGTTCCGCTGGAGGGAGATGCTTCGTTCGAGCTCGACTTCACCGCGTCGCACCAGGAGCCGGGAGGCCTTCTGGCGGCGCTGGACAATAGGCTTACGGCGACCAGCGCCAGGATCGACGGCACCCTTTACGGTGCCCTCCCGCTTCCAGGCGCCGCGGCGGACCTGCTCGTTGAACAGCTCACCTTCGGTGACGCCCCACCCGCCAGGCTCACCGCGCCGCTTCGCCTCGAAGACGGAACGCTGTTCACCACCGAGGCTCGGCTCGAGTCCGAGCCGGCGCTCATTTCGGCAACGGGCCGGGCCGTAATCCTAGATGCCGGCGGAAGCCCCAGGCCGGACCCCGAGGTTGACCTCGACCTTCGGCTGCTTCGCCTCGAGCTGTCGGCGCTTCACGACGCCTTGGAGGGCGTTGTTCAGGGAGAGGCGCGGGTTCGGGGGACTGTCGGCGCGCCTGTAGCCGAAGGTCAGGTCTACTCCCCCGAACTCGGAGTCGACGGCGTTGATATGGGAGAATTTCGCGCGAGGGCGTCGGCAACCCCACAGGCCGTTCGGCTCACTGAATTCACGCTTACCCCCATCCTTGGTGGCGAGATCGAGGCGGCGGGCGTGCTTGACATCGAAACCTTGGAGCTGGCTCTCGATGTGGACGCCCGCCGAATCCCCATCGAGCTGGGGCTGAACGTCGCGGCGATCTTCGCTCCCGCCGTACAAGTCGCCGATGTCGAGGGCCTCTTTGATGCGCGGGCACGCCTTCGCGGCCCTTTGGAGCAGCCTCGGGTGGAAGCGCGCCTTGCAAGCGATGAGGTGAGCGTTCGTGGAGTCGAGGCCGGCGAGCTCACTGTCGATATTTCCGGGGACATGGACCGGCTGGCCGTGGCCGCCACGATCGAAGGAGAAGCCGGAGAGCTACGGGCGACTGGAGACATCCTCCCCTACGAGGGAAGAGTGGAGGGTGTCCGACTGCTCGGCGACGGCATAAGGTTGGAGGCCCTGCCCGGCACCGGCGATTTGCCGGTAAGGCTTGCCGGTAGTATCTCCGTTGACCTAGTGGCCGAAGGGGACCTGCCCTTCCCGGAGCTTGCGGGGCGCGTGGAAATCAACGAGCTGACGGTCGACGAACGGCTGATTCATCGCGGACGACTCATAGCGAGGATCGGCCCGCTGGAGGGGGACGACCACGCAATAGGGGTGCAAATCCCCGGCGCGCTCTTCGTTCGAGCTCGCGTGAGCCCCGGCCCTCCTCTCGAGATCGACGCCACCGCCGATATCGACGACTTCGACATCGCCTGGTTGCTGCCCGCTGTCACCGAAGCCGAGGTCAGCGCCAGGCTTCAAGGCACGGCCGAGGTTCGCTACCTGCGAGATCCTCCGGAGACTACTTTCGCGCTCCTCCTCTCCCGGATCGAGCTGTCGATTCCAGACGAGGCGATCCTCACCGCAACAAGGCCGGCCACCATCCGATACGACGGAGAAACGCTCGTCATCGAGGATCTGGAGCTGGAGGGTCCATACGGAAGGCTCCAAGCCGGCGGCGCCATCGGACCTCGAATCGACGCCTTGGCCGTGGGCCGCCTGGACATGGCACTCGTGGCGGCTTTCGTGCCCCAAATCGTAAGCGCCGATGGCGCGATATTGGTGGACATACGCGCCACCGGGACCTTGGAGGAGCCGTCCTTTTGGGGGCGCGCCGACCTCGTCGAAAAGGTGCGCCTGCTTCCAAGAGGAATGATCCGGGATATCGTGATCGACTCGTTTCATGTGCAACTGACCGACGAAAGGATTGATCTCGAGCAGCTTCGGGGCGGTACACTTGGCGGACCGTTCGAAGCGGAAGGGTTCCTCGTTCTAGACGGGGTGATGCCCGAAAGGCTGGACATCTCGTTTACTGGGGAAGGCCTGCCGCTGCGAACCGGCGACCTCTTCGTCGAGATGAACGCGGACGTGCGCCTGACCGGAGAAGAGGGGCAAGGCCTGCTCTCGGGCCGAGTGGACATAGTGAGGGGACGATACAAACGCGAGCTGCGAATCGCTGCCTTCTCCCTGGTCGCGGACGATCCGGCGGTGCGCCCGCCGGTGGAGCCCCACCCGCTTCTTGCCATGTTGAGGCTGGACCTGCGGGTGTTGAGCATCGGCGCGGTCGACGCCCGCCTGGACGCCGGCTCCTTCGGCTTGGATCTGGTGCTAGACGCCGATCTCCGCGTGTTTGGTCCATCCACGGATCCCGCGCTCGAGGGCCGAATAGAGGTTGCGCGCGGCGAGCTTCAAACGCCTCAAGCCGACCTGCCGATAACCAGGGGAGTAGCCGTCTTGGTGCCTGTTCCCGGCCAGCCGGTCAGCGGCACCTTGGACGTGGTCGCCGAGGGCGAGGTCATCGTGGCGGTAATAGGACGGGAGGTGTTCCAGCCCACGCACTTCGTGAGCGTCGGCCTGGAGGGAGACCTCGACGAGCTGACCCTCGAGCTTACATCACAACCTTCACTGGACCGTTTGGAGGTGCTCTCACTACTGGTGACCGGCGGCACGAGACCGGCCGGGCTCGTGCCGGGAGATGCTCGTCACGTCGAGTCGGCGATGGTGCTTGCCGGCACCCGCCTCGCGGAACCTCTCACCCGTATGGTCACCGAGCGCCTAGAGGACATCCTCAACCTTGATCTGCTGGTCGCGCGGGTAACCTTGGAGGGCATCGCGATCACGGCCGGAACCGAGATCTCCCGGCGCCTCCGGCTGGAGGGAGCCTTGCAGCAAGGGTTCGGTGACGCTGGAGCCTTGGCGCTTGCAAGAGCGCAGTTCCTGCTCTCCAACATGGTCTACCTCGAGGCGTCCACGGAAGCGATTACCGGTGACCGAAGCGCCGTCTCTCCCGCGGAGAGAGAAGGACAAAGGAGCACTCTAGAGATAAGAGCCAGAGTACTCGGCGGCCGCTGAGACTGCGCCTGTGGTCATGCATGCGTAAGAGGGGGAAATGAAGAGAAGCTCCGCGGTTCTCATCGCGTTTGTGCTTGCCATCGTCACGGCGACACTATCGGCCTGCGCCGGAGCCAATGCGACGGGACGCGCCTACTCCGGCGCCCCGGCGGAAAGCTTGTACAGCCGCTGCACGGTCCCGGTGGAGCACGACGGCGAGATAACGCTGATTCTGGAGGAGATCGAGTGGGAAGAGTGGGAGGAGCAATGCCTGGCGCTCACGGGCATTCTCCGGCCGGGCCCTCCTCCATACGATGGTGTGGCGGCAGTGAGAATCGAACGCCTCCTCGAAGAGACCGGATACTTCGAGACGGCAATATGCGAGCTGCCCCAGCCTGACTTGATGGAGTGCAATCTCACCCCCCGGCGTCTCATCCGCGAAATATCGATCGAAGGGAGGCTTCCGGTCGGCTTGCTGCGCGAGGAGATCCGCCGCCGACTGTTCGTGGAACCGGGCTCGCTCATCATCGACGAGCCCGCCATGCTGTCGACCCAGCGGGAGCGGTTGCTGCTGTTTCTCGAACGCAAAGGGTACTTCGAGTCGAGCGTGGATCTAAGCGCGGTCGCGGTAGGTAGCGCGGAGCCCAACCTCGGCGTGGAGCTAGTCGTGTTCATCGAAGCGGGCCGGAGGGCGCGGCTGCGGAACGTCAGGGTCACGGGCAGGCACCCGCTCGAGCCGGGCGAGGTGGAGTCACGGCTGCGACGCTTCGGCCTGCTCTGGTTTTTCGAGCGGCGCTTCCGCCCGGACCGTTTTCAAGATGATCTCGACGAGCTGACTTTCGAGTTGCAGGAGCAAGGCTGGCCCGAAGCGCGGGTGACAGGAAGATGGTTTCTAGATCCCGAGGAAGACTTCATCGACGTGACCGTGCACATGGATGCCGGGCCGGCTCTCATACTTCTTTTCGAAGGCAACCAGACTCTATCGGACTCCGCGCTGGCGAGGCTGGCGACATTCTCGGATGCGGGAGTCATCGATCCCACCGAGGTGGCAAACACCGCGGACGCCGTCAGGCTCGCTTATCAGGAGGCGGGCCATCCGGACGTGCGAATAGAGAGCGAGACCAGGCAGCCGGACGACTTCAGCATCGAGGTCTTTTACCGGATCGAGGAAGGGCCCAGAGCAAGAGTAAGAGAGGTCGACTTCGAAGGGAATGTTGCCATCGCCTCGAGAGAGATCCGCCGAGAAGCGGATCTTCAGACCAGGCCTTCTCGTTTCCTCTCTCCGGGCCGCTACGTAGACGAGTCCGTCGAAGCGGACATCGCTTCGATCGAGGCCCTGTACGAGGAACGCGGCTTCGCCGCCGCAACAGCTCGGGCAAGACGCATCGACCGGCCGGATGACGACATCGAGGTTGTCTTTCTCATTGAGGAGGGACCGGTGCGCGTGGTTGCCGAGATGGAAATCCGGGGCCTTCCGGAAGCGATCGACGAAGAGGAACTCCGCGATCGTCTCCTACTTCGTCAAGACGAACCCTTCGTCGAAGAGTACGCGAGCAGGGACCAAAACGAGATATTGGCTACGCTTGCGTCCGCCGGCTATCCCATGGCCGACATGTCGGTGGTCATCGACGCTCCTTCCCCGCGGGATGGGGGAGAGGTAAGCATCCGCTACATCGTCGCGCCCGGGACGCGAGCGGTAGTGGGCGGCTTCTTGATTCGAGGAAACTTCCGCACCCGCACCTCGCTAATAAAGCAGCAGCTACGTCTGTCTCCCGGCGACCCACTGGATCTTGAAGAGCTCGGGGAAGCCAGGAGGCGGCTGCGCGGCCTCGGAGCGTTCGCGTCGGTGGAACTCGAGCCAGTGGGCCTTTGGATGGAGGAGCCGGAGACATGGGCGGTGGTCGCGGTGCAGGAGCCGCCGGCCAGAAGCGCCGACGTGGTCGGAGCCTACACCACCGATGCGGGGCTCCTTCTTGGGGGAGATTTCAGGGATCGAAATCTGTTCGGCAGAGCCATGCATCTGGACCTTCGGCTTCGGCTGGGAGATGCCTTCGGGCGGCTTCACCCTTCCCTTCGCATCGGACGCGCGGATCGTCTCGACGCGAGCCTTCGGGCCCCACGGCCCTTCGGAGCTCCTTTCGACGCCGAAGCGAGCGCGTTCTTCCGATTTGAGGACCAGCCCTCCTTCCTCGAGGAGAGACTGGGCGGCATGTTCGGAATTTCGCGCCAGCTTCTCTCTCGGGAGGACTGCCGGTTTTGCCCGGACATCGTAGGCCAGGCGGGGTACGAGCTTACAGCCGGCCGTTTCGAGCTTCGAACGGAGGAGTCCGAGGAGCCGGACGCTCCACGCGAGCCGAGAGCCATCCTGGAGGGGCCGCTGGCCAACATAGGTCGGGTCGCCGCGGTCCTCATGCTGGACCGCCGGGACTCCTTCGTCGACCCCAGGCGAGGTTGGGCGGTGGACACCAGGCTGGAGCTGGCGCAAAGGTGGCTCTCTCCACTGGCGGAAGGGCACAACTTCTGGCGCAGCCTCAACAGCGCGCGGGGCTATCTCGATCTGGGAACGCCGTGGGAGCGTCCGATAGGCGGAGAGCGTTTCCTTGGAGGTCCCGTAATCCTAGCCGCCACCGCCGGCTTCGGAGCCGCCTTGCCCGTCGGGCCGGAGCCAGGACTGCCTGACTCCGAGGCGCTTTACTACGGAGGAGATTACAGCGTGAGGGGGCTGGCTCCCTTTGCCTCGGCCGTTGCATTTCCCGGCGCCAACTACAAGCTCGACGGCAGCTTCGAGCTTCGTTGGTACGTCGCTAGAAATATATTCCTTGGCAGCATCCAAATCGCCGGCTTCACCGATTTTGCTTCGGTGTCCTACGAGCTTTCAGACCTGTTGACCGAGCCGGCCGTCAGCGCGGGCCCCGTCATTCGATACGTCACGGCCGTCGGACCCCTCTCGCTCGGCTGGGGCTTCCCATTGGTGAGGCCGGAGCCTATTGTCGAGGTGCGCCCTGATCTAATCCCGGAGAGCGGCCGCCTTCACTTGACCTTCGGCTACTCGTTCTGACCGCTCAAAGCTTAACCTGCCTTCTCGACCGTGATAAATGCATCGGTCATGTCAAAGCCAATGAGAAAGCCGCCGGAAGTGCCCGACGTTAAAGGGCCCATGCACGCAGTTTTACACACCTCCAAGGGAGATATTCGCATAAAGCTGTTCGCGGATGAGGCCCCGGTGACCGTTGGAAACTTCGTCGGTCTGGCCGAAGGAACCATCCCCTGGACTGATCCCCTGGATGGCGCCGAGAAGAGAGGCGAGCGCTTCTATGACGGCATCAAGTTCCACAGAGTGATCCCCGATTTCATGGTCCAGGTAGGCGACCCGAAGACCAGAGCCGACCGGCCGGACTGGGGCACGGGCGGTCCAGGCTATCAGTTCGATGACGAGTTCGCCCCCGGCCTGAAGCACGACAAGCCCGGCATGGTCTCAATGGCCAACGCCGGTCCCGGCACCAACGGATCACAGATCTTCATAACGGAAACGGCTACGCCGCACCTCGATGGCAGGCACGCCGTGTTCGGCGAGGTCGTCGACGGCCTGGATGTCATAAGAGAGATAGCAAGGGTGCAGACCGATTCGCGCGATCGACCTGTTCAGCCGGTCGAGATCAGTTCCGTGGACATAGAGCGCGGCTAAACCAGAGTCACGATCTCTGGATTAACCGCGCACGAGCCTCACGGTCTTCCGTGCTATATTCGGGTTTCCTCCAGCAGCAAAGAACACTACCTGGGCCGCTCGCCGAAGCGCTGGGATGAGATGCTTGGCCGCGACCGTCTGTAGGGTTAGGATGCCCCGCGACGTTTTTCGGCTTTAGAGTAGGAGGTCCCGCCATGAAGTACGCAATCATTCTTCCCGACGGCGCATCCGACGAGCCGGTACCGGAGCTGGATTCGCGGACGCCTCTCGAGGTTGCCCGCATACCAAACATCGACCGGCTGGCGGCTGACGGACGCCTGGGACGCGCTCTCACGGTGCCGCCCGGGTTCATCCCGGCCACCGATGTCGCCACACTAGGACTTCTGGGGTACGACCCGCACCGCTGCTACTCGGGCCGTGCTCCGCTTGAAGCAGCCGCGCAGCGTCTCTCGGCGCGCCCCGATCAGATCATCTTCCGATGCAATCTGGTCAACATCGAAGACGGGCGCATGAGCGACTTCACAGCGGGGCACGTGGCGCAGGCGGATGCGGAGGAGCTGATCGCGGCCTTGAACGAGGAGCTATCGGACGAGGGGTGCGCCTTCCACAGCGGCGTGTCCTATCGCAACCTGATGCTGCTCTCCGACGCTTCGGAAACCGACCTCCGGTGTGCCCCGCCGCACGACATTCCGGACCGGCCGGTGGAGGAGCACCAGCCCAAGGGACGGGGAGCGGACCGCCTCCTGCGAATCATGGAGCGCGCGGCCGCCTTGCTCGAGAATCATCCGGTCAACAAGCGGCTCGTCGAGGAGGGCCGAACTCCCGCCACGAACATCTGGCTGTGGGGTCAAGGGCGACCCGTGGAGCTCGAGCCATTCGAGTCCCGGTTCGGACTGCGCGCCGCGGCAATAACCGGGGTCGACATCATCCGAGGCATCACCCTCTCCATGGGAATGGAGCTGATACACGTGCCGGGAGCGACCGGCTATCTGGACACCGACTACGAGGCCAAGAGCGCGGCGGCCCTGGCGGCCATCGATGAGTACGATCTAGTGGTGGTGCACGTGGAGGCCCCGGACGAAGCCGGACATCTTGGCGACGCCGCCGAGAAGATAAAGGCGCTGGAGCGAATCGACGAGGTAATCGTCAAGCCCTTGTCGGCGAAGCTGGAGGCCGAGGGTGAGTGGCGCATGATGATAGCCGCGGACCACCCTACCCCCATCGTAACCAAGGCGCACTCGGCCGACCCGCCCCTCTTCTGTCTAGCCGGCACCGGCATTACCGACTCGAGCGGAAGAGCGTTCACCGAAAGGGACGCCCTCGCCACCGGAGTCCTGGTGGATCCCGCCACCAAGGTGATAGAGCAGATGCTCGCGCGCTGACGCGCCACTTCGGCAATTCGGTTCATGAGGTGAACCGAACTCGGGAGGTGATGCGGCACCTCGGCAGTTCGGTTCATGAGGTGAACCGAACTCGGGAGGTGATGCGGTGGCGGGGTATGCACCGTCCGCGCGGAAGGACGTCGGCGACAAAGAACGAGCGCCGGGGCCCGCAAGCTCTCTTTGAGAATGCGTCTCATGTGCGTGAGAGCGCCCGCCCTCCACGGCTCGAAGAACTACGCGAAGACTTCAAAGGAGGTACTCGTACCGGTACGAGTAGACCCACGCCGGCTCCATGCGCTTCACTCCTCGTCCAGGTCTCAATCTCGAACCCCGCCACGCGAACGAGATTCGACCCATATGGGTCCCGATCTCAGCCCCTGCCACGCCAACGCGGTTCGCGAGACGGCCTTTTCGCGGACGCGGACGGCTTTTTGCGAACCCTCCCGCGCCGGTGCGGACAAAAGTTGGGATTCGCTTCGCACATCCGCCCCGCGAAACGCGAAAACTGGACGGGGACGTGGACGGCCTTTTTGCGACACCCTCCCAGGCCGGCATGACTTACGGGGAGGCGGCAACCCTCCTAGGCCTGGCTCAACGCCTGGTCTAGATCGGCGATTATGTCGTCGGGGTGCTCGCCTCCGACGCACAGGCGGATCATGTTGGGCGGAATGTTGGCGATCTTGCGACCTTCCTCGCCCTGCTGCTGATGGGTCGAGATGGCCGGGATGGTGGCCACGCTCTTTATCCGCCCGAGATCGGTGGCCCGCCAGATTCGCTCCAGGCCGTCGAAGACCTTTCGCGTCTTCTCCGCGCCGCCCTTCACGCAGAAGGACATGAGGTGACCGTAGCGGTTCACCGGCTTCATGTACCGTTCATCGTGCTCGGCATCCACCAGCCACATGTACTTGCTTGCCAGCTCATGCAGGGGATGGTTCGGCAGGCCGAGATACTGGGCGCTCTCGACTTTGGGGTGCTCCTCTAGATAGCGAGCTACCTTCATGGTGTTGCAGCTCAAGAGATCCATCTTGGAGCGCAGCGTGCGAACATCGTTCAGGGTCATCACCGCCTGCATCGGGTGCAGGTTGGGGCCGTAGTCGCGGTTTGGAAGATACTTGACGTAGAGCCCGAAGTCGTTCTTCAGGTGTTCATTGTCGATGTTGGTGTGCAGCCCCTTGCGGGCTATGACGGCCCCGCAGACTCCGAAGCCGCTGGAGGTCATCGACTTCGTCGCCGACTGCACCACTATGTCGGCCCCATGGCAGATAGGCCGCATCAGAGCGGGCGTTGCCACCGTTGAGTCGACGATCAAGGGAAGGTTGTGACTGTGCGCCAGATCGGCCACCTTCTCGATGTCGAAGAAGCCGAGACCGGGGTTGCTCGGCAGCTCGCCGTAGAGCAAGCGGGTGTTCTTGTCGATCTTGGAGGCCCACTCATCGATATTGGTCGGATCCTGTACCCAGCGGCACTCGATCCCGCGCTCTTCCGCCATGCGTACGCTGAACTGCTGGAAAGTACCGCCGTAGCACTGTGCGGTAGCCACGAAGTTTCGTGGCTCAGTCGGCGACTTCGCCGTTACGAGAAAAGGCTGGACCGCGGTCATCACGGCCGCCATGCCGGACGAGGTCGAGCAACATGAGGCCTCGCCGCCGAAGCCGTACGTCTCCAGCAAGGCCAGGGTCCACTCATAGTAGTAGGTGGAGGGGTTGGCGATACGGGAGTAGCACCAGGTCGGTATCATGTAGGCCAGCGCGGCGGCCATCTCGTCGGAGTCGCGGTAAGCCTGCGAGGTGCTCATGAAGATGGGCTCGATGATTGAGCCCTGATAATCCTCAATCGCCTCTTGAACGGAGTAGAGCCCGTGAACCGCGATGGTGTCGAAACGCCACTTCTTGACCGTCTCCTGAATGTAGCGGTCACGCTTGGCCAAGTACGCCTTGGCCTCGTCGACGTAGCGTTGCATTCCCGGAGTGATGGTTTCGTCAGCCATGAGGATCCTCCTGAAGGGGTAATTGGTCTTGGCGCCGCCTCGTTCGAGGCTTGCCCTCCCGCCGGCGCGGGTTGACTCGAGTTTGGGGCACCATATCACCAACCCAACGGCGATCCAGCCAAGAAACGCGCCGCGTCTTCGCGGACCGCGCTGGGGGAACCGCGGGGCAATCGAAGCCCAAAACAGCCACCCTGCCCTTTACCGCCCATCCGAGTTATCATCCACGGCCCATGCAATTCTACAGCACGAACCGAGACGTCGAGCCGACCGGCCTGCGCGATGCCCTGCTTACGGGACAGGCGCCCGATCGCGGGTTGTACCTTCCAGAAAGCTATCCGGCACTATCGTCGGGCGAGCTGACCGATCTTCGAGACAAGCGTTACCCGGAGATCGCTCTAGCGATCTTGCGCCGCTTCACCGCCGGGGCAATCACGGACGAGCGGCTTCTGGAACTTTGCGAGGATGCTTACGACTTCGAAGTTCCCATCGAACACGTCGCCGGCCGCGGTCACATCCTGCGGCTCGACCGGGGTCCAACCGCCTCGTTCAAGGACTTTGCCGCACGAATGATGGCGCGCTGGATGGGAGAGATGCTCGCCGATGACGAGCAGGAGATAGTGATACTCACGGCCACCTCCGGCGACACGGGGAGCGCCGTGGCGCATGCCTACCACGGGATAGAGGGCATACGAATAGTGGTGCTCTTCCCCATAGACGAAGTTTCGACACGCCAGCGCAAGCAGATGACGACGCTCGGCGGCAACGTCAGCACCTTCGCCGTCGACGGCAAATTCGATGATTGCCAAGCGATGGTCAAACGCGCCTTCGCCGACCCGGATCTGTCTGGAATTCGCCTCTCCTCGGCCAACTCGATAAACATCGGACGCCTGCTGCCCCAATCGGTTTATTACGTTTACGCCTACGTTCGGCTCGCCGATACGGAAGGGCTGGAGCCGGTCGTTTTTTCTGTTCCATCAGGCAACTTCGGCGACATGATGGGCGCGGTGATAGCTCGGCGGATGGGGGTTCCTATCGAGCGTCTCGTCATCGCGACGAATGCGAACGATGAGGTGCCGGAGTTCCTGAAAAGTGGAATCTACCGGAAGATCGAACCCTCACGAGTTTGCATCTCAAACGCAATGAACGTCGGCCACCCATCGAACTTGGCCCGCCTCGTCGACCTTTACGGCGGCTGGATGGACGAGACAGGAAACCTTCGCGAGATGCCGAGCATGGAGCGGCTGCGAGAGGATCTGTACGGCGTCAGCATCACGGACGCCGAGACTAGGGATACCATCCGTCGAGCCCATGAACGTCACGGCGTCATTCTCGAGCCGCACGGTGCCGTGGGTTGGGCCGGCCTCGAACGCTTTCTCGAGAAAAACCCCGCCGCGAAGGACATCATATCCGTTTCAGTCGAAACCGCGCACCCGGCCAAGTTTCCCGAGGAGATACAATCGCTTCTGGGCCTCGACCCAGAGGTGCCGCCTAGCCTCGCCGGCATCGAGGAGCGACAGGAGAGCCATGAGCCCTTGTCGGTGGATTACGCGCCGTTCCGCGACATGCTGCGCGCGCGCTTCATGCAAGACCGGTCATGAAGCCCCTAAACCCATCGGATCACTCGTTCAAACTCGCCTGGCAGGTCGACTTACCGTCACAATTGGCGGTGTTGGAGGAGACGAAGCCAACGGAGTCATTTCATGCTAGCGCTTGACCCCCGCCGCAACAGAAATAGCGTCCAACGAGGAGACTCGTGCTCCCGGGCTTGATTTGCGAAAGAGGACTAGGATGAAAGATTGCTCCTGTTTCAGTCGCTTTGCCGGGCCTCTGCGTCTAGCGGCAGTGGCCGTTGCCCTCATGCTGGGAGCGCAAGCCGCGGCTCAGGTCTTCGTCTACCCCAGACGACCTCACCAAAGCCAGGTTCGTTACTTCGACTTCGACTGGCGATACATAGATATACTGGTGGGTCCGGAGGCCGGGCCGGAGTCCCGTGACCTAGGGCCTAGAGCGCCCTACGATCAGCTCAGGCACGTACCCGGTCTAGATGATGGTTCACCCCCATCAGGCGACTGGGACGTGGACTGGCGCAGTAAGGGAGCACGCTCCGCGGAGCCCTGGATGAAAGGCGGGATGGGCTCGCGGACCGGGGCACTCCGTTCTTCAAGGGACGAGGAAATCGAGAGGGGAGCCGCCGACAGCCGAGGTGAAAGCCTGGCCGACACTCGTAGAGACGGGCGAAGCGACCTCCCCGGCGATCTAGTGCCTCCGCATGCACCGCCCGGCGCAACCGAAGCGGTCCCCCCCCCAGTGGTAGAGGTGGAGCCGGCCGAGATTACCGCGGAGGATCTGCCTCCATTTGCGGGAGGAATGCGTCTTTTCTTCTACGAAGAAGCGCGTGATATCGCGGAGCGTGCCGCCGCCATCATAGAATCACAGTACCTCTACCTCATCGAGCAGTTCGACTATGTGCCCGACCGCACCTTTCCCTACATCCTCTACAGCTCTTATCAGGAGTTCTTGCAGACGAACCTCTTCCCCCTCCAAGAGGGCGTCCTGGGAGTTACAAGCCCGCGAGACCTCAAGCTCTCGCTGCCCTACTTCGGAGATCACCGGCTCTTCTCCGAGGTGAGCCTTCACGAGCTGGTACACCAGTTCACCATACAGAAGGTGCGAACCCGGGCCCGGCAAGCCGACGTTTGGGGCGATCCGCTCGAGGCCATGCCGCTTTGGTACATAGAGGGCATAGCCGAGTTCTACGCGAAGCAAGGGCTGGACGGTGAAACCGAGATGCTGGTGCGAGATCTCGTCGTAAACCCCGATTTCATGCGCGGCTATGTAATGCTCGACTTTCACGAGGACAGACCATGGAGCGCCCTGTGGACCTATAGAGTCGGGCAGGCACGGGTCTACTTTCTCGAGGAAGTCTATGGCGATGGGACAATCCAGACCATACTCGATAAGGCTCCGCTGCTGGTGGGCGCCGTGGAGGACGAGCCGCAGGCAAGAAACTTCCCGGCATTGCTGGAGAGGGTTACCGGTGATGCTCCGGATGTCATCTCACGCAAGTTCGAGGACTGGGTGAAGCGCCGCTCTTTCGAGGCCTACCTCGACGCCGAGCAGACCGCACCTGTCCTCGAGCCGCTGGATCGGGTGCGTGGGCGGGCCAACGCGCTCTCGGCTTCCCCGGACGGCAATCTCCTAGCCTACCGGAGCCTCGACTTCGATACCGGACGAACCAGGATCTTTCTGGTGGACCGGCGTGATCTGGGTTCCACGACGAGGTTGGCGCAAGACGCGGTCCCAGGCGTCGAGTCGCTCCATCCCATACAGGTGCGCAACTTCGATCTGGCGGACGATAAGATCGTTTTCGTGGCGCAAGCCGGAGGAAGAGACATCATTTACGTACAACCGTTGGAGCGTCAGGCCGAACTTATGAACGATGCGGAGCCCGCGGCGGTCGAGCCCCCCGAGGCTCCGCTGCGGCCCGCCGTGCCCGAGATACCCGAGCCGGGAGAACCCATCGACGAACCCGTCGAGATCGATCCTCCCTTACCCGGGGTGGATCCCGACGAGGAGTGGAGAGTCCGAATCAGCACCCAAAGACGGGAGGCCTTTGACGTGGCTCCCGCGGGAATCATAGCCGTATTCTCGCCGGCCTTCGAGCCGGACGGGGATCGTGTAGGCTTCGTAGGGCTGGACTCGGAAGGGATCAAGAACGTGTACGTCCTCGAGCCCGGAGAGGAAAACGGCGAATACTCCGTGAGGCAGCTAACCGACGATTACTACGCGCAGCGGCAGGTCACTTGGGCAAGGGATGGAATCGTCTTCAACTCCGACGCCACCGAGCAAGGCCGTTACAACCTCTTTCTCGCCGACGTGGACCAAGGAGAGATCACCCGCTTGACGGTGGAAGCAAGCGATCACTTCGATCCCCGCGCCCTTCCCGACGGCAGGCTGCTGTTCACCTCCTACAGCAACGGGCGAGCCGACCTACACGAGGTAGTGAACGGTGAAATCGTCCGTCTCACCGATATCGAAACAGGCCTGTTCGATTCCGCTCCAGGTCCGAACGGAGCGGTGTGGGCGCTGTTCCAGCGTGGGGGACAACGACGGCCCGTCCTCGTCCCGTCGCAGCAGGTAAAAGAAGTGGAGTCGATCAGCCTGCCGACACCCGGCCTGCCCAAGGAGCTCGTAAGGCGGGCCCTGGTGGATGATGAGGAGTACCGCGCCTTGTCGCTGGAGAACTGGGAGCTGGGCAACCTTTTCGGTTTTGTCGGCGCGGGGGCGGGAGGCGTGTTCGGCCAGGTTCTCGCGACCGGAAGCGACCGCCTCCGAGATCACGTGCTGGTGCTCAACCTGTTCGTCTTCGGTTCTCTGGAGCTAACAGACGGCTACCTCATGTACATAAACCAGCAACGGAGATTTACATGGGGGGCCGGCCCGTTCCAGACCTTGCGATTCCGCCGGGACAGGACGTTCGAGACCGATCTCGTAGCGGAAGAGGACCGCCTCGCCTTCACCTCGGGTGAGCGCTTTTTCGGCGGAATGTTCAGCATGCGCTACCCCTTCCACCGCTTTTCCTACGTCCAGGGGGACCTGAAAATCGGTGGAGTGGATTACTTTCTACAAGAAGACTCGAGAGACTACTTGCGCAACCCCGAGCGCAACCCGGCTGGTCAGAACCTCCTTCCCGCCTGGGAAGAGCAAAGAGATGGGATCAGGTTCCAAACCGAAACGAGCGCCAGAATCGGCTACGACACCATCCGTTACCATCCGGGCACGGGACCTCTCGCCGGCGGATCCGCCATGCTGGAGGGCACCTTGGGGGTGCAGCCTTTCGAGGAGGAGCTGTTTGGCAACGTTCGACTGGATGGGGAGCGCTACTTTCCGATTTGGGGGCGCACACACTTCTTCCTCCGTGGAGGGGCCGGCTCCAGCTTTGGAGGAGACCTGGCAAGGCAGTTCTTCCTATCCAGCTTCGACACGATACGCGGCGTGGAGTTCGGAAACGAGAACTGGCTATTGGGCAGCCATTTTCTCTTCTCCACGGCCGAAGTGCAGTTTCCTCTAAACGCCCTCATTCGGCTCGTGCTCTTCACGGACATCGAGGGCATCGTAGGGGTGGACTTCGGTGGAGTGTCGGATGAGCTGACCGACATTTTCGACCAGCGGGTATTGAACCTCGCAACGGGCTTCAACTTCGGTTTCGGCCCTCTGGTGTTCAGGCTGCACTTCGCCCGCCCGTTCGATATCGGCGCGCCGGCGGGACTGCCGACGGAGCCGGGTGACTGGGTGACCAACTTCTCTCTAGGCTGGCTGTACTTCTAGAAAACCCCTCTCCAGCTTCCGCCAAGTCACGCAACTTCAGTGCGAAGCGGGTCCCCTCGCCGTGCTTGCACCTCAAGGCGAACCGCTCTAGCCTGCATTGCTCACTAAATCAGATATCGTGATTCCGGACGAATGGATCGCGGAGCGCGGTATGCACGGATGCAAGTGAAGCGTAGTGGTGGATACCTCGGAGGGTGACCAAAATGCGACTGTACCGAGCTTCCCGTATGTTCGATGGAACGGGTGCTCCTCTAATCGAGGATGCGGCCGTATTAGTTGGTGACAACGGCCGAATACTGGAGGCCGGACCGGCCAGCGATGTATCGGCCAGGGGCGCCGAGGTGATCGCCTGCGAAGGCACGCTGATGCCCGGTCTCATCGATTGCCATGTGCATCTTTGTCTTTCCGGGGAGGCCGACCCGGTGCATCAGATCAAGACCGAGCCCTTGGCCCGCACGGCCGCCAGGGCCACCGGCGCCATGTACCGCTACCTCACGGCCGGAATTACGACCATAAGGGATTTGGGCGGCATTGGAGGGATACCGGTCGAGCTTGGAAAAATGGTGACGGAAGGCAACCTGCTTGGGCCACGTGTCGTCTCGGCTGGACAGGTCATCTGCGTAACCGGCGGCCACTGTTACTTCATGGGACGGGAGGCCGACGGCAGAGACGAGATCACTTGCGCGGTACGCGAGCAAGTCAGGGACGGCGCCGACTGCATCAAGCTCATGGCTACGGGTGGAGTAATCACACCCGGCAGTCAGCCAGGCGCACAGCAGATGGCCTACTCGGAAATGGAGGCCGCGGTCGAGGCTGCCCACGGTCTGGGCCGCAAGGTTGCCGTCCATGCTCATGGCAGGGAAGCCATACGCTCCGCGCTGGAGGCCGGCGTCGATACGATAGAGCACGGCACTTGGCTCGATGACGAGGCCGTTGCTTTCATGAAAGCCAACAATCGCTTCTTGGTGCCCACTTTCAGCGCGGCCATCGGGATTCTCGGAGGCCGTGGAATGGGAGTCCCCGATGAGGCGGTGGATAAAATGGCGGTGGCAAGCGAGGCGCATGCCGTCTCCTTCAAGAAGGCTCTGCAAGCCGGCGTCTCGATAGTCGCGGGCTCCGATGCCGGCACCCCGCTCAACCCTCACGGCTCTCTTCCCGGTGAGGTTCGAGCCATGATGGAGCACGGCGTTGGGAGCCTGAATGCGCTGGCGTCCTGCACCGGTAGGGCCGCACAGGCCTTGGGACTCGAAGACGTGGGCGTACTGGCCGAGGGCTATGTCGCCGACATCATCGAGATTGACGGCGATCCTACCGAGGATCCCTGGGCTCTATCGTTGGTAAGACGCGTAGTACAGGGAGGAGCCGAGCACCGATCCTTGTCGCTACCTCTATGATGAGAATAGCGGAGACGGTCCAGCGACATTGAGTTCAACCCGCTTGATGTTGTAGTCACCTCACCATGAAAGCCGCCTTTTTCGAAGAACACGGAGGACGAGAAGTCCTGAAGGTCGGGGAGCTTGCGGCCCCGGAACCCGGCCCCGGGGAAGCCAGAGTCGAGGTCAAGGCCTTCGCCCTCAATCACCTCGACATATTCGTTCGCAAGGGGTGGCCGGCGCTGAAGCTGCGCATGCCTCACATCTGCGGCTCCGACGCCGCCGGAGTAGTCGAGTCCGTGGGACCGGGAGTATCGGGCCTATCTGTGGGAGACGAGGTGGTCCTTTCCGCCGGGGTGTCGTGCGGACGATGCCTTCAATGCCTCCGCGGCAAGGAGAACTACTGCCGGAAGTATCATTTGTTCGGTGAGCATCGGAGCGGGGCCGGAGCCGAGCTGTTCGTCGCCCCCGAAGGAAATCTGCTGCCCAAGCCCCAGGGCCTTGATTGGGCACAAGCTGCTTCTCTCGGGGTTGCATACCTGACCGCCTGGCACATGCTGATAAGCCGTGCCAAGGTGACACTCGGCGACACGGTTTTGATTAACGGCGCCTCCAGCGGTGTCAGCGTCGCCGGAATCCAAATGGCAAGGCTCCATGGGGCAAGGGTCATCGCCTCGACGAGCTCCGAGAAAAAGGCGGCTCGTGCTCGTGAGCTAGGAGCCAGCGAGGTCATCGACTATACCGGCGATGATGTTCGCTCTCGAGTCAAGGAGCTTACCGGCGGTCAAGGAGTGGACGTGGTACTGGAGCATGTGGGCGGCGAGGTGTTCGAAACCTCGATGAAGTGTCTGCGCACGGGCGGGCGGCTGGTGCTCTGCGGAGCTACCGCCGCTCCCAAGCCGCGCATCGACCTCAGGTACGTTTTCGCTCGGCACCTGAACGTACTGGGGGCAACCATGGGCACCCGCGCGGAGCTTCTCGAAGTATTGCACTGGGTCAATGAGCGATCTATTCTCCCTGTTCTCGATCGAGTGATCTCCATCGAGGAGATTGCGGAAGGCCATCGCCTCATCGAGGAAAAGCAACATTTCGGTAAGGTGGTCCTCACTCTATAGACGGTCCAGCACCGGCCCCCGGCCGTTGCTTTTTTCTCACGCACAAGCATAGGAGCGGAAAATGCCATACGTCATCACGGAAGCCTGCACCAGGGATATGGCTTGCGTCGCTGTTTGCCCCACCGAGTGCATCTACGACATCCAAACGCAGCTCGTCATCGACCCCGAAGAGTGCATCGACTGCGGTTCTTGCGAGGCCGAGTGCACTGAAGACGCCATCTTCGAAGAGGACGAGGTGCCCGAGGAGCACAAGGGCGCCATCGAGAAGAACAAGGCCGCCTTCGAAGGCGACGATAAGCCGCCACTGGCTGTCGCGGCGGAGTAGCTTCACGCCCCGCTGGATACCGCGCTTCGCAAGAGGCGTCGGAGTCCTTCCGGTAAGGAAAACGAGCGGCTCGCCTCCCACGGCGAGCCGTTTTTTTGTGCTCCGTTTCGCGGGAGCACTCCATTCCGGCGCGCACTACTCGCCCTCCGAGAAGCCAACCGGTGAGCATACCGAGCACGACAACGGCAGGGATGTGCGAAGCGTGCCCAACCGCACGGCCCGTGATCACTTCCCGGCCAATCGCTCCAGGCGGCGCCTCAGCATTTCGATCTCCTCGCCGACCCGCTTCTGCCTCCTCCATAGCAAGACCAAGTAGGCAACGAGCAACGCCCAGATGACAACATAGGCAGCGTAGACGAAAGGCTCCGCTCCCGAAGCAGCCTCATCGCCGAGCTTGGTTGAAGGCTCGAAGTCGGCTGGCGGCCAGGCCTCCGTCTCCACCTCGATCCGCGAGTCCGGCACCGAGTCGGAGGCCCTCGCCTCGCCCATGGAAGACAGAGCCGCCGCCAAGATGGCAATGGCAATGAAATTTCCGACTCTGTCCCGCTTCATGAGTTCATCTCCATGTCTTCGACAAGAAGGTGCAAATCGTCCACGAGGTGCTCGCACCGGAGCTGTTCCACCCGCAAGCGCAGCAAGGCGAAGTAAAGGAGCATGAAGCCCAAGGTGCAGACCACCAAGGCAGCCAGCATTTCGGGCTGCAGCCCTCCGCTTGTAACCACTCTGGGGTGTGGGCCTCTCCAGAGATCCACGGAGAAGTACACGAGCGGTAGTTGTGCTACGCCGAATATGGCGATTCCCGGAGCCACTTTTCGACCCTCCGGCCCCGCGTAAGCACGGATCAACAGGTAGGAGAGCAGGACAAGCTCCAGCACAAGAAACGTAGTGAGACGCACGTCCCAAACCCAGGGCGTTCCCCAAGCCTTGTACGCCCAAAGCGGCCCCGTCACGAGAACCATGGCTCCAAAAACGGCCGCGATCTCGACGGCTGATCGGGCCACCCGGTCGGAGCCCTCGGAGCGCCCGAGCAGGTACTTGATGCTGAACGCAGCCCCGAGAATCACCGACAGAAACGTCACCCACGCCACCGGAACATGGAAGTAGAAGATTTTCTGGGCAAACCCCATGACCGCCTCGATTGGCGCAACGAAAAACGCAAGATACAGCCCGATGGAAAGCAGGACCAAGGCCGCAGCGACGACGGGGAGAAACATTCGTCCTCCAGGCTCACAAGTCGAGGCCTCATCCAACAAGCCCGTGGTGCCGGCAAGGGTGGAGTGCCGCACGCTTTCGGCCGAGGACTGGAGCCTGCCTCTCTCTTCTTTGAATGAAATGCTCACCGGTAACTAATCGATCACAAGGCGTTCGAATGTCCATAGGGCGATCACGGCGGCCAGAGCGTCGAAAGCAATCAAGAGTGCCATGAAAACTCTTACTTTATCGAGCGCCGGCTCGGGGGAGAACAACTCCGCCGTGGCCATCGTCCCGGCAATCAACAGAGGAAACATCAGGGGGAAGAGCACCACGAAAAGCAGCACGTCCCTGGCCCTGGCTCTGGCCATGAGCGCCCCGAAATAGGCACCCAGCAAGGAGAAGCCTAATAGCCCAAGCGATATCAACGAGAGCAGACGCCATGCTCTCGCGATGAGTGGAACCTCGAACAGAAGCCCCACCATCGGCACGACCACTACGGCGGCAACGAGCATGAAAAGAAACACCCCCGCCACCTTTGCCAGGTAGATTGCTATTCGGCTGGTCGGCGAGAGCAGCATGAAGCGTAGCCCGTCCGCTTCGCGCTCTCTCTCCCAGGCACGCGAAAGCCCCAAAGTGCCTCCCAAGGCAAGAGACACCCAAAGGCTCCCCGCGGCCGCCCCCGGCAATGGCAGCCCGCTTTGGGTGAAAACCAAAGCGAGCACCAGGATCAGCAGGAAGGAGAACAGCACCGTGCAAAAAACGGTTTCCCCGTTGCGGAGTTCCGCTTGCACGTCCTTGCGCACAATGGCCGCGGTTTGAAGGAGAAGTCGCATAGGTTCTTTCAAACGCCCTCTCCGTTCGCAGCCTTAATCCGGCCGCGCCGCTGGCTCACGCAGCCGGCATAAATACTCGCCAAGGTCCGCCGATCCACGACTTCATCGATCAAGCGACCTACTCTTCCTCCAACCAACACCGCGGTCCGGTCCGCCAGCATAGCCGCGCGATCGAGATCATGCGTTGCAAGCAAAATCATCTTGCCGCGATCGTGAGCGCCTCTTAGCACTTCGGTCAGATGCTCCGAAGCCTCTCTATCGAGCCCCGCGAAGGGCTCGTCCATAAGTAGCAGCAACGGGTCGTGAATCAAGGCTCTGGCCACGGCTACACGCTGTAGCATTCCCGCGCTATAGGTGGCGGTCGGCCGGTCCCATGCCGTCTCGCCAAGGCCGGCCTCACGAAGAAGCAACCGGGCCCGGTCTCGCCCCTTCGACACGCCGAAGAGGCTGGCGGCAAGCTCGAGGTTCTCGATCGCCGAAAGCTGCGGGTAGACCAGTGCCGAGTGGGACACAACGCCTATGCATGATCGTAGCCTCGCACATGCGGCCCCGTGCTCCACGTCTCCGTAGCGAATCTCACCGGAGGAAGGAGACATGACCGTGGAAAGAATCCAAACGAGGGTGGTCTTCCCAGCCCCGTTCGGTCCTATGAGAGCCGTCGTCTCGCCCGCCCGCATCGTCAGGTCCACAGATCTTAGTGCTCTGGTCCTTCCGAAGGACCGACTAACGGCGGTGCATTTGATCTGATCGAACATAGCCGAGGTCTAATCGCCTCCATCCGTTACCCGAAGCCGGGGAACCAATGATCTCAGTCGCTGAATCATCAGCTCTCGATCCTCGGCGTAGTCCCGCTCGCGGAGCAAGCCCTCTGTTCGTTGCCTTTCCATCTCTTCGATCTCGGTCATGACCGCGGCGAGCTCCTCGGCGGCGCCTTCCCCCTGCTCGCGGCAGGCAGCCGACACCTCGGCAAGAAGACCCTCCAGCCTCCCCGCCTGGTCCTCTCTCACGGCCAAGAGGATCCGATAGGCCTCGGCTTCGCAAGATTCCTTCAGCTCTTGGTAGTCACCGGCGCCGATCTTGCCCATGGCATGGTCTAGATCGATCTCGCGTAAAACCTGGAGAACCCTGGCCTTCTCCTGCTCCAAGTCGCCCGGCCGCGACCTGTCAGCGGCAAGTCGGCTCCCTTGCCCGCGAAGCTCGCTTACGGCCCTGCCCACGAGAAGCACACCGGCGGCCGTGGCAGCCGCCGCCAAAACCACCGCAAGCCGAGCGGCCAATGGATCCGAGCCGTCCGAGAAACCGGCGACGAAAGCAAAGCCGGCAGCCGCCAAGAGATAGACTGTCAACCCGCTCACGCGGCTTCCGTGGGAGAAGCTGTCTTCCTCCCTGCCTGCCTGAAGACCCTCCCCACGAACGCTCCGACCCGTGGGGCTCTCCGGCCACAAAGCCACGAAACACCCCAGGACTAGAAGCAGTGAGCCCGCCCAAATCCATAGCACCAAGGGATGTACGACAACGCGCACAGCCAGTCGTTTCGTGTCGGGATCCCATCCCGCCAATGCCAAATACAAGTCGCTTACCGGCGTACTTCTGATGGCGACTCTGCTGGTCGACTGCCCGCTTTGTCGGTAAAACCATCTTGCCGGCTCCAGCACGCCGATTTCTCGACCTTTGTCCCCGATAATCGTGAATCTCGCCACGGCCTCTTCGCGCCTCGAGTCCGCACTAAAATCGATTTCATCGTATCGAACGGTATATCGGCCGACTTCCACCTCTTCATGCTGATGCAAGGTGGTGTCGTTCTCGATCTTGAAGGCGTTACCGGTCCAGCCGACGAACATTAGTGCCAACCCAAGATGGATGGCGTAACCTCCATGGCGCCTCTTGCCCCTGGCGACCATGAGCACCAGCGCGGTCAAGACGCCTTCGCGTTTGTTTTGCATTCGAGCTCGCGCTCCAAGTAACACCTCTTGGAGCACGGTTGCGAAAACCAGTCCCGCCAGGAAATAGGTGATGACGGGCACCGGCCCGGCCGACAGGGCGCCGAGAAGCATCCCGGCGAATGCCGCCGCCAGCCCACCGAGAACCGGCAGGATGAGCTGTCTTGCCAACAAGCCCGGCGAAGCCTTTCGCCAGGCGAAAAGAGGCCCGACCCCGGTAAGAAACAGAAGAACCAAGCCCAAGGGGATCATCCACTCATTGAAGAACGGCTCCCCGACCGTGACTTTCTCTCCCGCGAAGTATTCCGACAACGAGGGAAAGAGAGTCGCAACCAAAACGAAGAACGCCATCCCGACCAAGATCCAGTTGTTTGCAAGGAAAGCGAACTCTCGGGAAAGGACGCTCTCAATCCTGGCCGTGGAGGTCAATTCGGCGCGCCGCGCCCACATGAGACCAAATCCAACCGCGAGCACCAGAGCCAAGAAAACCAGGAAGTAAGCACCTATCTCCGACTGCGCGAATGCGTGAACCGAATCCACCACACCGGACCGGGTCAGAAATGTGCCCACTATCGTGAAAGAGAACGAGAGGATGACGAGCGCCATGTTCCATTTCTTGAACATGCCTCGACGCTCCTGGATCATCGCGGAGTGAAGAAAAGCAGTGCAGGTAAGCCACGGCAGTAGTCCGGCATTTTCCACCGGATCCCACGTCCAGTATCCTCCCCAGCCAAGCTCCTCGTACGCCCACACCTTGCCGAGGATCAGTCCAAGTGAAAGAAACAGCCAACCCGCCAGTGTCCATCTTCTGGTCAGCCGCAACCAGGCACCGTCGGTCCCACCCACGACCATTGACGCAACACCGAAGGCGAACGGTATGGCCATACCGATGTACCCCAGATACATAGCGGGCGGATGAACGACCATGTAGGGGTTCTGCAGCATCGGGTTCATTCCGAGCCCTTCGGCTGGGACTTCGCCGGCATGGACCTGGAACGGGTTCGCCGGAATGAGAAGCAGGATCAAGAAGAACGCGATGATCCCCACAAGTGCGACGTTCACCCAGGAGATGATGTTCTCTCGACCACGGTTGAGCCAAATCGCCACGGCACTGTAAGCCGCGAGCATCCAGGTCCAAAAAAGAAGAGATCCCTCCTGACCTCCCCAAAACGCCGCCAGCAGATAAAGCATCGACATCGAGCTATCGGTGTGCCGGTGCACGTATTTCACCGACAGGTCCTGGACCACCAAGAGGTACAGCATGCAAAAAGCCGCAAGCGTAACGAACGCGGCGACCGCGTAAGTGAAGATTAGCGAGGCACGGGACAGGCTCGGCCTACCCCGGACGTGACCCACGACGGCCAAGCAGGCGGCGAACAATGCCGTAGCAAGCGATAGCTGAAGAGCCAGTTGACCCAACTCGTGCATGAGTGGCTGCTTTGCTTCTATGAGTATGAGGCAAGGGGGACGCGCCTCCCATGGACGGTCCCCAGGAAATTATTTTGTTGTGCCTTCGTACTTGGATGGACACTTCGCAAGCAGACCATCGGCTTCGAAGTACCCCTCGGAGGCCAGGCGACCTGTCACGATCACCTCGGCCTGCTCGGAAAAACCATCAGGAGCAGGCCCTTTGAACAGAACGGGGATGCTCGCGCCCTCATGGGTTATGGTAAAGGCGTGGTCGAGCGTGCCGGGCTTGTGGAATATACTCCCCTCCTCGACCTTCCCCGCGATCCGAAACCTCTTACCCTCCCAGCGCTCGGGCTCCTCCCGCACCTCGGCGGGAGTCAAGTAGTACTCGAGGTTGTCGGCCAAACTGGTATAGAAAAGGTAACCGAGCACTGTTCCGATGACCGTTATACTTGCCAGCACCTTGATGAGCCTCGAGGTCATGGGTTGATTTCAGCGAAAACTTTCGAAGATGGAGCAAAAGAGCCTCGTCCCACCCTGGCTTCGAAAGAAATCATACCGGGCTCGAACATGAGCGACGAGAGATGTCTCTGACGGCGGCCCGGCGACGACGGTTCAACGTCGATGTCGGAACCGGCGGCGGCGTGGGAGCAAATTAAGAGGCAAGGGGGTAACATACGTTTCATGATTCGTTTCACGCGACGGGAGACCAAGACTACTAGAGACGCGAACTCGTGGGAAACACCGCGAGCGAAGCGCTGGGTGATCATGACCATCTTGCTTTGCGTGCTGATTGTGTCGGCACTTAGCAGCCCGGCACACGCGGCGCTCAACACACGGCAGATGTTCGTCCGCGCCTCCGTGGAGAGTGTAGCCAAAGAGATGGGATCTTGGCTCGAAAAAAAGATCTCCTCCGACGACTCTTTGAGCACATGGCGGCTTCGCAATGAGAGACTGATGGTGCTGTCAGGCTGCAACGACTGGGTTCTCGTGCTGGCAAATAGCCCCGAGATCATCAGCTCGGATCTTGCGAGCAGTCTGGCGGAGTCCATTGATGCCGAGGTGCTTTGGCTGGACCTGCTTGGCAGCCACCTGTCCTGGCAATACGAGCGATACCTTGGCGACGAGAGGAAGGATCTGCACCGAGAGCCCGAGGAGGGTTTTGGTGAAGAGGAACACGATGGTCCGATGCCGATGTACCGCGACGTAGAAGCGGCCGCATGGAGAATGCTCGAGAAGCGAGAAGTCCCCGTGCAGTGCCGGCTGGTGAGCACAACCGAACTTAGGCCCTTTTCAGAGTCGGTTTCCATGGGAACCGAGACTCGGACCGCATCAGGCAAATCGATAGGAGTGAAGAAAGACGAGGGTCACACGGTCGACGTCGGCGAAGTGAAAGTGCTGCTGCCTAGTCGCGGCGAAAACCCGCCGCTTCGATTCGACACCATTCTTCCAGGCAGCGCGCGCCCCGCCGAGGGTTTGGGAGACCAAGCCATCGATGTAATCCGCCTGTCCGGGTCCCCATCAAAGGAGGCCCTAGATCGTTTGGCCAATGTTTTCTCGACGATCAGAAAGAGATACGACGACGGCGATGTGCGGTTCTGTCACCTCGTGGCGGATCCCCACAGAGCAGCGGTGTACGAGCGTATGGTGGAGGAGAACGGTCCTTGCAAGGATCTGTATCAACGGCTTTTGGAGCGAGCGCTTTCCGCTACCAGAAGCCGAGAGAAATCCCCGCGACGCGGTACCTGGGGGCCAGATCGAATGCGAGACTCGTTCGGAGCCCGTGATCGAAAAGCTCAAAGAGATAGACGTCCATGCCACCCGTCCAGTGCAGGCGGGGCCGGACGCCATCGAAACGAGAAGGCTCGAGCCACGTACCCGCTCGAAGCCGCACGCGATCCGGCACCGGCTCGGTTTCGCCGCCCACGCGGAGTCCGAGTGTTCGCCTTTGACGCGTGACCTGCAGCTCGTCCGCGAAGTAGGCCTCCAACCCGGCCACCGGGCCTTCGCTATCGGGCGGAGGCCCGACCACGAAGACATCAGCCGTCACCAGGAGTCCGGTTTTCGGGGGCTCGGTGCTCTCTGATTCATCGTCGGATGCCATGGGCTTGTTCAGCTCACCGTCGCCGAACCAATAGGCCGCTCCGACGGAGAACTCCCACGGCCTTACGACGGCCGGCGGCATGCTCTCGTGTGAGGCGGGTAGCTTTGCCGTGCCGGGAAGCTTTACGGAGACTCCTGCGCGGTACCTACCCCCGAGGGGCCTCCATAGTAAGTCGGCTCCTAGATACGGGCTGCCTCCCTCGGTGGCATCCACGTTAGGCATCTCGAAGCTATACCCGATCGAGTGGATGCCGGCGCCGATGACCCAGCTATCGCCGGGAAGAGCCCAAGCCCCCCCCAACACGGCCCGGTTCATATTCACGGCGCGGTCGGGTTCGGCCTGGTCGGCCATCCCAATTCCTTCGATGAAGAAACCGAATCCCAGGCTGCCGAAACGAAGGGCAAAACCTCCGGCTATCAGAGTGAATCCCGCCGGAGCGCCCCTGCCGTTGTTTCCAACATCCAAATAGGCGGCGGGGAATACCCAAGAGAAGGTTCCGGTCCAATGGAAGTAGCCGGCCTCGTCAGGTCGCCTATTGGCTAGCGAGGCCAAGGACGTGAGCATGCCCTCGGCTCCTTCAGCGACGGCGGTATATGCTCCGCCCAAGCCGCGAAGTCGAATGCCGTAAAAAGGCCCTATAGGCGGGATCTCGACCGCATATGAGGGATCATAAGGGACGTCGTCCGAGGAAGTGCGAGCGGAGGCCTCGACAGCCAACAGCGCTAGGAGGAGCAGCAGTGCCGACCGAGCCCAAGGGGTGCACCCACCAGCTATCCTGGAGTGACGAGAGTTGCTTGTTTCGATGGCGGGGGAAGAACTCATTCAGTGGGCGTTCGGCGCCGGTTTGCCTCGCGAACCCAGTCGCAGATCGCTTCGGGGGCACCCGAAGCAAGATGAGACCACATAATCGGGTCTCCCTCCAGAATCGTTATCAATACGCTCTCTCCAACGAGCTGACCCACGAACTCGGGGCGTACCATCGATCTACTCACGAAACGGGCCGGCATCCGCTTCCGCGTCACAACGGCGTACCCCAGATCCGTACCGGCGGGTATCGTTCGCCCGGCTACCAGCACCTCGACCAGCTCGTCGGACTCCGCCCCGCTGCCCTCCACGGCTGTCGGAGAGAGTATGATGCCCGCCATACAACCCACCACGGCGCCGGCACTCGCGGCCAGGAGCATGCCCAGTCCCGAGGACAGCTTCAACTGCAACCGATTGCGCATAATCGCTCCGCCCCATACGCGGTCAAGGCCGCGGCTAACAGTTTGCGCGATGCCGAGCCGGCCGCATCGAGCAGGCGGTGGGCCGACTCAAACTTCCGGGGGGCGACCTGCGACAACCTTAGGTTCGATGAAGCTCAACGGTAATCGGGTCTCGACCCCGCCGTGCACTCCATCCCTCCCGTTGGTCGAAGGGCTTGATGGGGACGCAAACCCGGTACATCCTCGGCTCGTGGGATCCTCTGGAAAAAATCCATCCGCGGACTCGATGACCGGTTCCGAAAGAAATAAGGCCGCCTCATCTCGCAATGTGAAAAAGCTGGCCCGCGCCGCCGGCTTCGACCTTGTGGGTATAGCCAAGGCGGAAGCTTTGGACCCTACTCCACTGGACCGCTGGCTCGAAGGAAACCTTCAAGCGGACATGGAGTGGATTTCAGGCAGCCGGTCCGTCAGAATCAATCCAACAGTGATAGCTCCATGGGCAAAGACCGTCGTCTCTCTTGCCGTGAACTACTATCATCCAGGCAGCACAATCCTTCCAGGCGGTGGAAGAATATCAAGGTTCGCTTGGGGTCGTGACTACCACAAGGTCCTCGGCACCAAGTTGAGATCGCTGCGGCGCGGTCTTCGAGAAGAATACCCCCACTGCCGTTCCTGGGGTGGTGTCGACGCAGTGCCCATCATGCAGAAGGTGTGGGCGCATCTCGGAGGGCTGGGGTGGATAGGCAAGAACGGTCTTCTGCTGACCAAGGAGTTCGGTAGCTGGGTCTTTCTTGCCACACTCCTATTGGATATCGAGCTCGAACCGGACTCTCCCACGGAGAACCTATGCGGCGACTGTCGCCGTTGCATCGACTCTTGTCCAACGGAAGCAATCGAGGAGCCAGGTGTCGTGGATGCAGGACGCTGCTTGTCCTACTGCACCGTTGAGCACAAAGGCGAACTGCCTGCGGTTGTCGACCTCGGAGCTCACCACTGGTTGTTCGGCTGCGACGAATGTCAGGACGCTTGTCCTTGGTCCCAAAAACGAGCAACACCTTCCAAAGAGCTTGATTTCAAGCCTCGGAAGGACATCATGCAGCGGAACGCGGAAGAATGGACCATGTCGATTGAGGATTTCGACAAGCTCACCAGAGGCAGCTCTTTGCGACGTGCCGGTCGGGACGGCATGGTGCGAAATGCGCGTGCGATCTTGCGTTAGCCGGCTCCAAACCTTCAGAATCAAGCCCCTCAGGACTTCACTTCACTCTCGACCTCTAAAATTCTTATCGAAATGCACTTGACTAACGAGTTTCGGCTGTGATCTAAGTTCTACGCCATCGGTCGATCGCATAATGTGATCGGTTTTCGAGGCTATTCTCCCAAGCACACACTTTCCTTTCGGGGAGCAAAAACATGACCCAGGGTCAGTTCAAGAAAGATTTCGCGGATTTGGTTCAAAAGCGTTTTGATGCTGCTACCAAGAAGGAATCGGCAGCTCTGCTCGAGGACCTGGTCGCCTACATTGCCAAGAAAGCCAAGAAGGACAAGGTGAATATCCCTGGTCTTGGAATCTTCACGGTCAAGAAGCGGCCGGCTCGATGGGGCCGTAACCCGCAGACCGGCGACAAGATCAAGATCAAGGCGAGCAAGAAGGTGAACTTCCGGGCCTCGAAAGCCTTCAAGGAGGCCGCCGGCACAGCTCCGAAGAAGTAGTCTGCACCTGCTGTCAGTAATTCGAAGGGCCCGGGCGCTTGGTGCTCGGGCCTTTCGCTTATGGTTTACACGCCTTGTGGGCGAGGTGAAGGCCGCTTATTGAAACTGCCATGACAAACGAGGATCGATTTAAACCTTTCATCGGTGGCAAATTCATTGATGGGACCGGCGGCACGCGGAAGATCAGGTCTCCATGGGATCTTCACGTCACCGGTATCGTGGAGCTTGCGAGCCCCGAAGATATTGAAGCCGCCATCGCTTCGTCAGCAGCGGCGAAGGGCCCGTTGGCGCGGGCACCCGCTTGGCGGCGCGCACAGTGGCTCGAAGAAATTCTTGCTGGGATTAGGCGTCACGAAGACGCGCTTGTACGGACAATCGTTGCCGAGGGGGGTAAACCGATCAAGCTGGCCAGCCTCGAGGTGCGGCGAGCAATAGACACGTTCTCATTCGCTGCCGAGGAAGCCCGGCGTATCGGTGGCGAGGTGATCGCTCTCGACGCCGTGCCGGCCGGTGAGGGACGCATTGGCATCACCCGACGTTTTCCCGCCGGTGCGGTCGCAGCAATAACACCTTTTAACTTTCCGTTGAACCTGGTTGCGCACAAGGTAGCACCCGCGATCGCCGCCGGATGTCCCACCGTCCTGAAGCCCGCGGACCAAACCCCTCTCACCGCTTTGCTTCTCGCAAGGATCGTCTCCGACTCGGGAGCTCCCGCCGGTACGCTGGACGTGGTTCCTTGTGACATCGCGCACGCTGGACCGTTGATAGAAGACGACCGGCTAAGAGTACTCTCGTTCACAGGCAGCGCCGAAGTCGGCTGGGCGCTTCGAGCCAGAGCCGGCAAAAAACGTGTCCTGCTCGAGCTTGGCGGCAACGCGGCCGCCATCATTCATGAGGATGCCGATCTAGCTCATGCCGCTGAAAAATGCTCGCTTGGAGCATTCTCCCACGCCGGGCAGGTATGCATCTCCGTGCAGCGCATACTGGTTCACGAAAAAATAGCTGAACGGTTTATTGATCTTCTCCTTTCCAAGACTCGTGATTTAGCTTGCGGCAACCCGTCGGATCCTAACGTGGTCGTAGGACCCATGCGAGCCGACGCCGATGCCGACAGAGTGATGTCTTGGATTGAAGAAGCCAGGACAAACGGAGCGAACGTCTTATGCGGAGGCACACGCGAAGGACGCATGGTAGCTCCCACGATACTTGGTGACGTCGACAGCGACCTGCCCATATGGCGTGAGGAAGCATTCGGCCCAGTGGCGATAGTCGCTACGTATAGAGATGCCGAAGAGGCGTTCCAGCGAACGAACAGTTCCAGTTACGGACTCCAGGCAGGCATCTTCACAAACGACATGAGCGTACTGATGCAGGCATTCCATTGCCTCGATGTGGGAGCAGTAATTCACGACGATGCGCCCACCTTCCGCACGGATCATATGCCTTATGGAGGAGTGAAAGCCTCGGGGATCGGCCGCGAAGGGGTTCGCTATGCCATCGAGGAGTTTACCGAACCCCGGCTGCTAGCCTGTGTCTGTCACGACAAGCCGTAGCGACGGCCTCCGGCGCCTGCTCTCCAGCAAAGCCTCCGCCGAGTCCAGCAGCTCCAGGGGATCGTCCGTTTGTCGTCTTCCTTGCTTCAGCGCCGCCTCGGCTTCGTCGAATCGCCTCAACTCCACAAGAGTTTCCACCAGCACCGCGAACATGAAGTCGACGACATCATCGTGCCTGCGCGATACCAGCCGTACGCCCTGCTCGGCCCAATGGAGCGCCTCTTTCGGCTTGCCCATTTCCAGTAAAGTGGCGGCCAGATCATAATAGCAGTCCGCGCGATGGGGAGCAGACTCAACGGCCTCTCGAGTGAAGTTGACGCTATCCTCCTGTCTTCCCAGGATAGCCAAAAGAGTGCCCGCCAGGGCAAGCGACTCGTAGGAGCGCCCATACCGCAGCGCGGCCATGCACTTCTCGAGGGCGGCTTCCTCGTCACCGCAAACCAGCTCCTCACGAGCCAAGGAGACTAGCTCATGATGCCTGCCGCTTCGTACAGAGTTTAGATCGTGTATCTCGGCGGACTTGCTCTCAATACAAATCACTCGTGCCTCTCGCCGCATCTCTTACCCTCTCCATGGAACCCTACTCGGGCAGGACCAACCTAACTGCAGCCCGAAGTGCACCCGCAGTTCCTACATTTGTAGCAGGCTCCGTTGCGCACCATGATGTCTCCGCAGGTGTGACAAGGTGGAGCATCGGCCTGATTTAGGATTTGGCTGACAGTCGGCTCTTCCGAGAAGTCGTGTGATTGCTTATCCCCAGACCGCTCCCCATTGACGGGCAACCCATTTGCAGCTCGGCGACCATCCGTTTGGCCGTTATCGAGATTGGACTGGGAACCGGAGACGGGGTTCCCCTTCGGCTCCGAATCGGCGTTTCCATCGGAATCAGTTGAGCTACCCGGCGTCATCACGTTGTTTCGCTGCTCGAAGCGAAGTTTCAACCATCTGAATATGTAATCAGTGACTGATTTGGCGAAACGAATATCGGGGTGATGAGTGACTCCGGCGGGCTCGAAGCGGGTATGACTGAACTTTTCAACAAGCACATTTAGCGGCACCCCGTACTGCAACGCCATGCTGATGGAGGTCGCAAAAGCGTCCATGAGCCCGCTGATTGTGGAGCCCTCCTTGGACATCGTAATGAAGATCTCTCCAGGGCTCCCGTCATCGTAGAGACCAACGGTGATGTAACCTTCATGTCCCGCAATGGAAAACTTGTGTGTCAAAGCCTGTCTTTCATCGGGTAGCCGCCGCCGCGGAGTCGTCGATCGTTGCTCGCCCTTCTTTTCAACTTCACCGCCCCGCTTTTCATGGAGCTTGCCGGCGCTAAGCGGCTGCGTCCTCTTGCAGCCGTCTCGATATACGGCTACAGCCTTCAGGCCCTGACGCCACGCCTCGAGATAAACGTTTTCGATATCCGCCACGGTCGAGTCAGCCGGCATATTGACGGTCTTGCTTATAGCGCCAGACAAGAAAGGCTGAGTGGCGCCCATCATTCTGATGTGGCCCTTGCAGTGTATGCTGCGGGTTCCACCCACGGCCTGGAACGCACAATCGAAAACGGGAAGATGCTCCGGCAGAATACCAGGTGCCCCTTCGATAGTACCTTCGCTCTCCAACCACTCGCAAATCTCCGCCACCTTCTCGCCGGAGTAGCCCAAGCGGGTGAGGGCCTCGGGAACGGTCCCGTTGACATACTCGTGCACTCCGCCACCGACCAGTCTCTTGTACTTGACCAAAGAGATATCCGGTTCGATGCCGGTGGTATCGCAGTCCATCATGAAACCGATAGTGCCGGTCGGTGCGAGAACAGTGGCTTGGGCGTTGCGAATGCCTACTCGAGCTCCCTCTTCGACCACGAAGTTCCAAGCCGCTCTTGCGGCCTCCAGGAGTTCGCTGCTCACGGTCTCCTTGCCCTCGATCATCTCAATGTGGCCCCGGTGAAGGCCCATGACCCCCATCATCGACTCCCGGTTCTTGTCGAAGCCGGCGAACGGTCCCTTCGCTCTTGCAAGGTTCACGCTCTGAGCGTACGCCTGCCCGGTCATGAAAGCGGTCACCGCCGCCGCGTAAGCACGGCCCTCGGTTGAGTCATATGGAAGCCCGCGGGCCATGAGAAGCGCCCCCAGGTTGGCGTAGCCAAGACCGAGCGGCCGGTAGTCGATGCTATTTCGTTCAATCTTTGGAGTGGGATAGGAAGCGTTGGATACGAGTATCTCTTGAGCGGTGATGGTCACGTCCACCGCTTTCTTGAAGGCATCGACGTCCAGCTCACCATCCTCTCGCCGAAGCTTCATGAGGTTGAGGGAAGCCAGATTGCATGCCGAGTCGTCTAGAAACATGTACTCGGAACAAGGATTCGATGCATTGATTGGCGCGGAGGCCTTGCAGGTGTGCCAGCGGTTGATCGTCGTGTGAAACTGCATGCCGGGATCGCCGCAAACGTGCGCCGCCTCGGCCAGCTTACCCATGAGGTCACGAGCGGGGTATGTTCCCATGACCCGGCCATCACGGACAGAGCGAGTGCTCCACTCACCGTCGGTAACCACCGCTTGCATGAAATCGTCGGTCACGCGAACCGTGTGGTTGGCGTTTTGGAAGAAAACCGAGCCGTAAGCCTCTCCATTGAACGAGCCGTCATAACCGGCTTCGATGAGCGCCCACGCCTTTCTTTCTTCATTCGCCTTGCACCCAATAAAATCGATTATGTCAGGATGCTCCGCGTCGAGAATGACCATCTTGGCGGCCCGGCGGGTCTTTCCTCCGGATCTGATTACTCCCGCGAAAGCATCGAAGCCCTTCATGAAAGAGACCGGTCCGGAAGCCTCCCCGCCACCGTTCAGCCCTTCCTTGGAGGAACGTATCGTCGAGAGATTGGTCCCGGTGCCGGAACCATACTTGAACAGCATCCCCTCGATCTTCGCCAGATCCAAGATGCTGCCCATGGTGTCGTCGACGGAGTTGATGAAGCAGGCGGAGCACTGCGGCTTCTCCTCCACTCCAACGTTGAACCAAACCGGTGAGTTGAACGCCATTTTCTGATGCAGAAGGATGTGCAGCAACTCATGCTCGAAGATCTCGGCATCCTCGCCCGAGGCGAAGTAGCCTCCTTCCCGACCCCACCGCGAGATCGTGCCGGCCACCCTATCTAGAAGCTGCTTGACGCTGGTCTCCCGATCGGGCTCCCCAATGGTTCCCCTGAAGTACTTGGAAGCAACCACGGTCGTCGCCATCATCGACCATGAGGCGGGGGTCTCCACGTCCCGTTGCTCGAAGACGACCTCGCCGTCCTCTCCGTTTATGAAAGCATCACGCCGCTCCCACTTCACGGCATCGAAAGGATGGACCCCTTCTGTCGTGAAGAATCGCTCGAAATTCAAAGGTGCGCGTTTGGTCTTTCGTCCCCGAACACTTCCAGCCGGAAGCTGAGTTTCCGTCCCCATCGTTGCATCCGCCGACATCTCGTTCCCTCTCCCTCGTCTCGACCGCGAGACAAAACAAAGTTGTTTTCCCTGATCCCTAAAGCTTCGAACCTTTCAAACTCGGGCAAAAAACAGCCACCCGCACTATTTGACCCCCGGCCTGCACGAAGCGAACCCAAGAGATCACCGCCGCAGCACCTCCCATGTACCGTTGAGCGAGCAAGCCGTCAAGAAAAAAACACAACATCCTGCGCCCCCGCGAAGCCCCCTACACTCCATCTTGTGGGCTGCTTGTGTGCGCCTCTGGGGATATGGCGCACAAACGCCCGAATCTCTTGGCGAATCGTTGCCCATCCACAGCTGTGGATCAGCACGAAGCCACATTTTCAAAGCTTACCATATATTCTTCTGACAATGCAATGCACTGCACTATGTTTGAGTCTATCAAGTCCGTCAAGCTGGGGAATTCCCTTCCTCCCTACATCCTTGTCTTACGAAAAGGCCCTGTTGACGAAAGATTTCATACCCGCTATTGGTTCAACCAATTCTCATGCCCTCCAAACCAGACGCCCCAGCCGCCGCCCGAACGAAGCGACCCGTCGAGATTGCCGGTCTGCTCCTGAACAGCATTCTTCGCGGCGAGATATCACCGGGTGAGCGCCTCCCTCCCGAACGGACGCTCGCCCTCCAGTTTTCGACGAACCGCAACACCCTTCGTGAAGCGCTACGGACCTTGGAAGCATTGGGGCTTACGCGGACCCGACATGGAGACGGCGTCCGAGTCCTGGACTTTCGGATGTCCGGCCAGCTCGGGCTGTTGCCCTACTACATGCGCGTCGCGACGAGCGACGAAGGCACCAGAATGCTTGCCGACCTCCTTCGCTTCCGTGCCACCATGTCATTAGAAGTCGCCGGACTGGCGGCGCGCCGAGGAGAGTCCCAGGATTTCAAAAAGATCCATGACCTATTGGACGCGCTCGAAGTCGCTCTTCGCCGTAACGACATGAAAGCCCTTGGCAAGCTCGAGCTCGATCTGTACCGAGCGCTCGCCGTCGCCAGTCAAAGCATCGCGGCGCTCTGGCTTTTGAACGGCCTGGAGCCCGTGGTTCGAGATCTGCTCGAAGCATCGCCGGAGCTTTGGACAGTACCGGAAGGATACCTGGAGACCTGGCGAAACATAGCCTCGGCTCTCACCGATCGCGATGACGGGCGAGCGCGTCGTTTGCTATCCGAGCTTCTGGACCGCGGCGATCGCAGGCTACTCGATCTGCTCGATCCTGAACACGAACCATCCGGCTACGCGCGAAGACAAGACTCAACATCGCCCGTGGACAGCACGTACAAGGCACAAGACGGACGAGTCGCTGAAGGCGACATTCAAAGCTCCTGAGGAGAAACGCATCATGCTCACGGCAATGGAGAAGAAAAGACTGGAAAAGAAGGCCCGGCAGCTCCGAGAGCACATCGTGGAGGTCACGTTCACTTGCGGCGGCACCCACATTGGAGGAGCCCTAAGTCAACACGACATTCTCGTAGCCCTCTATTACAAGCTGATGAAAATCGATCCCAAACAGCCTGACTGGGAAGATCGCGACCGATTCGTCCTATCCAAGGGCCATGGAGGTGTTGGACACGCGGTGGTACTTGGCGACCTCGGCTTTTTCGATGCGGCCTTGCTGGACGACTTCAACAAGACGGGCTCACCCTTCGGCATGCATCTCGATAGGCTGAAGGTACCGGGCGTCGATGCGTCGACAGGATCTTTGGGCCATGGGCTGCCCCTGGCGCTGGGAATGGCAATGGGAGCAAAGCTCCAAGGCCGATCCTGGCACACTTACTGTATCGTCGGGGACGGCGAGTGCCATGAAGGCTCCATTTGGGAAGCAGCGATGGCGGCCGGGCACTACAAGGCCACGAACCTGACCGTGTTCGTCGACAAGAATCGCCTCTCCTTGGATGGGCCTACCAAGGATGTCATGAACATCGATCCGCTGGACGGCAAGTTCGAAGCATTCGGCTGGCGGGTCATCACGATCGACGGTCATGACTTCGACTCAATCTGCAAGGCGGTGGAGGACTCCCACGCGGAAGAAGAACGACCGGTGGTCATCATCGCCAACACTACAAAGGGCAGGGGCGTTGATTTCATGGAAGGCCAGACGGCATGGCATTACGGCGGCCTGGATGCCGAGATGAGAGACAAGGCCTTGGCTTCCATACGGAGAACCGGTTAGCACCGAATTCGGACCCGGTTTACGAAACACCTCAATTAGGAGTTTACCGAAATGGCCAAAGCACAAGGATTGACCTGGACCATCGACGACGCCGATCACATGACCCAGGCCGAGATCTACGGCGAGGTGCTGACCAACCTAGGGCTGGAGGATGAGCGGATAGTCGCCTTGACGGCGGACCTGGCCGGCTCGACCAAGATTGGCAAGTTTCAAAAAAAGATACCGGAGAGGTTCTTCAATCTCGGCATAGCCGAGGCAAACATGATAGCCATCGCCTCGGGGATGGCGGCGACCGGCCTCATCCCTGTCGTCTCCACATTTGCGGTTTTCGCTTCGCTTCGAGCCGCTGAGTTCGTACGAACCGACATCTGCTACCAGAAGCGAAACGTGAAGATCATCGCCACCCACTCCGGCACATCCTTCGGTCAATCCGGGACGACCCACCACTGCACGGAGGACCTAGCGGTTATGCGGGCGCTCTCCGGGATAACGGTAATAGCACCGGCCGATTCCTTCGAGACCGCCCGCGCGGTGAAAGCGGGGATCGAGCACGACGGCCCCGTCTATATCAGAATCGGTCGCGGTTTCGAGCCGCCTCTGCACGAATCGTTGGACTTCGATTATCAGATAGGTAAAGCCCTTCGAATGAGAGACGGAACCGACATAACCGTCATCGCCTGCGGCGTTCCGGTCCTTCACGCCGTCGAGGCAGCTGATCGCGCCAAGGAGCAAGGCGTATCGGTGCGCGTCCTCGACATGCACACCTTGAAACCGCTGGACGAGGAGGCGGTTCTGGAGGCGGTCATGGACACCCGCCGCATCATCACCGTGGAAGATCACAATGTCATAGGGGGCCTCGGCTCGGCGGTGAGCGACGTGATAGCTAAAAGCGGCAAAGGCTGCGCCGTCCGTAAGCTGGGCTTCCAGGACGAGTTCTCCATAGTAGGCTATCCGGAGGATCTCCTGCACCGCTATGGACTCGACGCCGACGGAATCATGGGAGCCATCTCCGATGTCCTGAAGCAGGACTTCGAGACAGACGAGGACTGGGAGGACGAGATCTGAAATGGGGCGTCCAATTCAAGAACTACGAGCAAGGGTCTTCCTTCGGTCCGCGCTTCCTCTGGTGAAGCTGGTACTGCAGGAGAGGCCCCTTTATCGTCACCTGCTCCACGGCGCCGACGGCGTAGTTCAGTTCGCCGCCGGAGACAGTGAGCAGGCAGCTTGGGTGAGGCTGCACTCCGAAGGCATCGAGGTAGAGCCGGGAAGACACCCACAGCCATCGACGACCGTAACGTTCAAGACCGTCGAGGATCTAAACAACTTCTTCGCCGGAGGCCTCGCCTTGCCCTCCGTGAGAGGACGCTGGGGGATACCGACTCTGGCGAGGCTGCTACCCTTTTTGCTGAAGCTGAAAATCCTATTGCCTTCGGCCATGCCTGACGACCCGGAAGAAAAAACGCTGAAAGTCAAAATGCTGCTGCAGATGATCGCCAGCGGTCTGTCCCAGCTCATAAAAGGTGGAGACGCGGTCCTTACCCCTTATGCGGAAAAGAGCCCGGACAGGGTATTTCAGCTAACCGTGGATGGGGGGCCTGCCGTGTACCTTCGAATGAAGGCCGGCAAGTCCAAGGCCGGACTGGGAACATACAAACGAAGACGACCGTATGTGCACATGGTGTTCTCGGATATCGACGGCGCGTTCGAGGTCCTAACACAGCGGGTGGGCACCGTCGAAGCCGTCAGGCGAGGTTACGTGCGCATGGATGGAGCAATGGAAGGCGGAAAGGACATAGGCATATTCATGCAACGACTGGATAACCTGACCATGGGATAAGGCCTGGCCGGCGGAGGAACAGCATCGTGATTTCCATGACATCGCAAGGAAGAGCATTTGGTATTGCATCGCCCGTTCTCCAGTGGATGGGCCTCGATCCGAGCCCCTCCATTCACGACAGAATCAGGGCTGGAATGCATCTCTTCGCGGTGCTGCCGCGACTCACGGATGTGGTCCGCCACGACGAGGAGGGCCGTCGGATTGCGGATAAGATGCGCGTCTCCATCGAGTTTCGAGTGCTGAACGGCCCACGTGTGGTTTTGAGCTTCGCCGATGGCCGGATCAAAACGCGCAGCGAAGGAAAATCCGACTTGGGTCTGCTTTTTACATCATGCGCACAGCTCAACAACATGTTCGATGGCCGGAAAGTGCTACCGATCCCTTTCAAGGGGCTGCATAAGGCAGGGGAGCTTAGCCGCCTGACACGTCTTACGGAAATATTGACGCGGTACCTGAAGCCGTCGGACACGGACATGCAAAGTCCTCGTTTCAGAGAGAGCCATGTGGAGATGTCTCTTCTGGTAGGCCTATCGGCAACGCAACAGATCGCTTTACAAGATCCGCGCGCCGAGAGAATCGCGAATCATCTGCCCAATGGAACCATCCAATACATCATCCTCGACGGCCCGGCCTGCCACGTGGTTTTGGAAGACGGCCTCATCGAAGCACGTAGTGGTACCATCGCCGATCCCACCACTACAATAGAGATTCAGGACATCGACTTGGCGGTCTCGCTCATCAAGGGCGAGGTGGACACATTCGCCGCTAACGGTTCCGGAGCCATAAAGGCATCGGGGTCCCTGGTCTTGGCCGACGAGTTCAACACCTTATTCGATCGAGTTGGACACTACCTCCAGTAGCAGCTTTCTTGGAGATGAATCATGAAGAAGCTCTATTGCTTCGACAAATCACTAGCACTGTTCGAGCGAGCCGCGAGAGTAATTCCAAGCGGTATATCAGGAAACAAGAACCCCGCCTTCGCGGTGCCCGGTTCTTTTCCCTACTTTGCCGAATCAGGCGAAGGATGCCGCTACCGAGACGTGGATGGAAACGTCTACATAGATTATTTGGCCGCTTTCGGCCCCATAGTGCTCGGCTACAAGAACCCGGTAGTCGAGTCCGCGGCCGCGGAGCAACGTCGAACGGGCACAACCTTCAACCATCCCACCGAACGCGCCGTCGAGTTGGCGGAGAAGCTGGTAGCCACCATTTCCGGCATGGACTGGTGCGCCTTCGGCAAGAACGGCTCGGACGTCACCGCCTACGCGGTACAAGCCGCCAGGGAGCACACCCAGCGCCGGAAGATAATAAAAGTGAGAGGCGCCTACCACGGCTCACAGTCTTGGTGTCGCCATGGCATCGGCGGACTCATCGAGTCCGACTACGAGCATGTTTTGGACTTTTCTTGGAACGACGCCACCGAGGCCGAGGACCTCCTCTTGGAGCACGAAGGCGACGTGGCATGCATAATCATAACTCCTTATCACCATCCGGCTTTTGGTGATCAGGTCATGCCGGCGGACGGTTTCTTGTCCGATCTCCAACGACTCTGCAAACGTCACGGTGTCGTGCTGATATCGGACGACATCCGGGCGGGATTTCGCCTGGATCTTAGGGGATCGCACGAGTACTTCGACTTCGAGCCCGACATCACTTGCTACTGCAAGGCCATGGCCAATGGATATGCTATCTCGGCTTGCCTAGGCACGCAGGATTTGAAGAACGCCGCATCCAAGGTCTTTTTTACCGGCACCTACTATACCAGCGCACCGGAACAAGCTGCCGCGCTGGCCTGCCTTGCCGAGCTCGAAAGAACCGACGCCGTATCTCACATGATGAAGATGGGACGCATGCTGATGGAGGGCCTCCACACAGCAGCGGAAAATAACGGTCTGGAGGTAACCCTAAGCGGCCCGCCCACACTGCCGTTCATGACATTCGCCAACGAGGACAACTTCCGGAGAAGTCAACGTTTCTCGGGTGAGGCAGCCAAGCGAGGAGTGCTTCTCCATCCACATCACAACTGGTTCATAATGCTAGAGCACGGTGAAGCGGATATTCAGGACACCTTGGATGTGGCCGACACCTGCTTCCGCATTATCAAAAAAGAGTTCGGCAGTTAGAGCTAGGAGGGCAAATGCCCAGGAAAGCAACAAAGACGAAAAAGAGCGAAACAAAAGGTGCCGCCCCGAGCCGCACCTTCAGAAGACCGAGCAGCAAGAAGAAGAAGAAGGTCATGAGACACGAATCAGCGAAGGTTCGAGAGCTAAAGCCCGAGGAGGCGGTCGAGAGTCTACCGAACCGCCCAAAGGAAAAAAAGTACATCGATGAGTTGGTCCGTCGGGTCGTGGATAAGTGTCCTCGCCGCCAACCGACTAGCGAAGACGAGGCTAGGGCGCTGGACATATTCCTCGAGGAGTTCGAGAGAACCGGGCTAGAGACCTCCGAGCACTCTTTTCGTTTTAACGATAGTTTATACAAGAATATCGTTCTCCACGCGGGCCTGGGTGTGGCCGGCACGGCCGTTTCGGGCGCCGCCCCTCTGGCCGGTCTGGCGATGCATTTACTTGCGGCCGGGTCTTATTGGGCCGACTCAACACGAAAAGCTTACATTTTACGACGCTGCTTTCCCTTCAAGCCATCGAGGAATGTCATGGGAGTGTTGCCGGCGGAAGGCGAGCCGGCGCTTCGGATTGTATTTGTCGGTCACGCGGATGCGGCCTTCACGGGCATGACCTTCTGGCCCTCCCTTGTTTCTCTCTCCGCCAAGGAGGGTCCAGGGATTCTCAAGCCACTACGGCGCGGGGTCCAACTGATGGTAGTAACTCAGCTGATGCTGGCGGGGATCGACGCAATGAGGGTCATGTTTGGTCCTCTCACGCTGCCTCTGCGTCCGCTGGAGTATCTGCTCACCCTGCCGTCCGCCATCGCCTTGGTTCTAAACGCCCATGTGGTAATAAACGACGAAATAGTGCCCGGGGCAAACGACAATCTCAGCGGTTCCGCCGCCTTGCCCGTGCTGGCAAAGCGTTTAGCTCCATCGAAACAGCCTGACGTAGAATACGTCTTTTGCGTAACAGGCTGCGAGGAAGCCAGTCTGGGAGGCGCTGACGCTCTCGCCCGGGAAATGGAAGGAACATGGGATAAGGACCGCACCATTTTCGTAGCTCTCGATAGTATATCCCTCGGAGACCTGCATTTCCTCGAAACCGAGGGCGAAGTACGTCCCCGAAAGATTCCCTCCTGGCTTTCCGGCATCATTCAGGAAGCCGCCGCATCCGATAGTCGATTCGCCGAGGTCAAGGGGTACGAGGTTCCGGTCGGTGCATCGGACGCCGCGGCCTTCCAGGCCCATGGGTGGAATGCCGTTGGACTCACCTGCCTGGATCCCGATTACGGACCGCCAAGGCACTATCATTTGCCAAGCGACACACCGGACAACCTCGACATCGACAAGGTAGTGTTCTCCATCGATTTCGTGGAAACCCTAGCGAAGACACTTGTAAGACGAAAGCTCGGCTGATTCTTTTAGGTCGCGACGGGTATACGCCCCTCGGGCAAAAAGCCACCTTGCAAGGTGTCTCTGTAGTTTCGATGTTGCTCTTGAGAGGTCAACTTATGCTACCGCTGCATTAATTGGGCGGTCCGACTCAAGGAGCGCATCTCATGTCGAACGAAAAGGAAAGAAAAGCTAGGCGGGCGAACGCCGAGGCAAGTCGACAAACCATTCTTGGAAACGCGGTAGTCGCCGGCCTCATTGGCGGTGTGGTCTTCGCCATCGCCCAGATGATAGGGGCGGTTTCCGCTGGGATGGGAATCGGGTACACGTGGCAGTTATTTGCGTCGGTGCTCCTGGGCGCCGCCGCTTTCGAGCAAATCACCGCGGGGGTCGTCCTGGTGGGCATCGGAGTCCACTTCGTTATGGCCGCGGTCTTTGGGCTTATTTGGGGCTTCGTTGCATCGGGCGTACCCAAGGGAGTACGGGATAACCTCGGGAGTCACTCCGCGGCAGCCGGCATCTATGGACTACTGATCTGGGTCGTGGCTTTCCAGCTCGTCGCACGAGGCTTTTACCCATGGTTCCTCGAGATGAACCAGCTCATCCAGGCCATCACGCACATCCTCTTCTTCGGTGTGCCTCTCGGCCTCTATCTCGCCGCACGCCTGCAATACAAAGAAGCCATCCCGATCGAGAGAGAGGCACCCAGCCGGGCCTAGCCGAAGACGTCTCGGCTAACCCAGTGGAGAGTGTCCCACAACCTCCACTCTTCTTATATCCATGGCGTAACCCCCTCCCTCCGCGGCCAATATGATCCTGGGAGAGCTGGGATCCGGCTCGACCAACAGCCTCAAGCGCCGCACTCCCACATAAAGAGAGTTCAGCCGACTGGCGTTGAAGGGTAGTTCCCAGGCGTAACAATACAAGGAAGAGGGATCCGTTGCTCTACCCTTCGCCTCCAAGAGCTTCCAAAGCAGCCTCCATAGAACCCGGCGCCGGGCGAAGGAAATCCTCTTCCCACCGGCCAGCACGACCTCCCGTCGCTCACCATCGATACGCAGCTCGGTCGCGGGACCTTCCATCCCGCCGAGAGATGCCGTCTCGGATGCCCCGGTCAGAGCCATGGACCTGAACCAAACGGCAAGAGATCTACCCGGTCCAGCCTCGCCGCTTCGGCCACGCTCTCGCGGCTTGCCCAAAACGAGGTCGGCAAGCTCCACGACGAGAGGATCCTTCGACCGCCGCGCCGCCAGGACGTCCTTTGGCTCTGGGGACTCCCCGAAGCGAATTGCGGAGACGACCTTGTAAGTCGCGAACCTCGCGGCTCTGGCCGGCGAGCCGCATTCAGCCACCATACGCTGCCCTCTTGCCAGCAGGGAGCGCACTCCTCGGGAGCGACCTTCTATCAAATGGGATAGCAGCAAACACTCGAGCGCGTAGGCGGCCATTCGCTTGTAACCAAGACGCCTGGCGAACCGCAGCGAAGCGGCGGAACATCTCGCGGCGGCAAGTAACTCACCGCGTGCCAGATGCTCTATGGCTTCTATGAACAAGACTACGGAGGTCGGTGGGCTGCCACGCACCAGCCTTTGCCGAAGGTCCCGTAGATCCGAGGTCCCCTCCTCGATACGTCCATCCATGAACCGAAGACGGCTGGACTCCGATCTCAAAAAGACCCACCCCTCGAGGTCGTCATCCGAAAGCCCCTTTTCGACCTCGAGGATGGCACGAAGGGCCCCTTCCCTGTCACCGCCGGCCCGCCGCAGACAAAGCTCGGCCAAGGGGTCTTCGAGACACTCCTCGAGATCCACCTCCGGTTTCACGCCCTCCTCGAGCAAGCACGCCGCCACGAACGCCTTTCGACGCCTCCAGGACTTCGAGATAGCCGGAGGCGGAGTCATCTCGGCCAGCTCTCGCTTGGCGCCGGCAATGTCATCGGCGGCCAATGCTGCCTCGGCAGCTACGAGATCCCTTCTCCAAACGTCTCCGACCTGGGAGAGTAGAATGCGGTCGGCGGCTTCCAAAATCTCGCGGGATTCAGTCACGTGTCCGCGCTTCAAGGCTACCTCGGCCCGCGTGACCGCAAGCTCGGCCCTTCTGGAAGGCACCCCGCTTCGCCCCGCCAATACATCCGCCAAGGCCAAGTGCTCGGCTGCCTCGCTGGGGCGCCCGATGTGGCTGGCAAGACCTGCAAGCGCATCGAGCACAACCACTTGATCGTCCTCCAGCCTATGGCGCCTACAAAGACGAAGTGACTGCTCCAGGCGCCGGGACGCGGCCTCCCAGTCACCCTCCAGAAGGTCACAGCGTCCCATAAAAAAGAGGGCTCGCGCATGCAAAGCGGGAACTCCGGTGCGGCGAGCCACTCTCATCGCACGGCTGGCCTTGGCGCCCGCCAGCCTCTGTTCATCGCCGATGCAACAGAGGAGCGCCTGCCATAGGAGCGCCTGCGCCTCGCCGTGTGGATCACCCAAGCGGACAGCATCCTCGACTACTCCTTCCAGATCCTGAAAGGCCTCCTCTCCCTCGCCCTTCCGCATCTTGAGGAATGCCAGAAAGGCACGGGCCTCGAGGACTTCCTCGCTCTCCAGCGAGCCCCTCTCCAAGAGCTTTCGTACCTTCTCGGCGGAGGCCTCCGGCTGTCCATACAACCCGGTTCGCCTAACCTCCCATGCCAACCGAGCCGCATCTCCAAGCGCGCTGGGCTCCTCGGACTGAAGCCACATTATACTGCGTTCAAACCATCCCTTTCGAGGTGTGCCTCGCATAAATCGGTAAGCACCTCGCAGAGAACTCAGTGCCAAGTCGTCTTCACCGAGCCGTTGCAACAGGTTCGCCTCGGCAAGTCTGACGCCGGAAGGTTCGATGGGCTTCTGACCTCGCAGCGCCTCCACCATTGAAATCAAGACAGCGCGACCAAGCTGATCGTTCTTTGCGGCAAGAAGAAGCGGAGAGACCACCACCGCTCCATCATCGAGGTCCGCAAGGCCGTCTCTCACCAAATCGGATGCGGCCCTCTGAAAGCCTTTCACATCCAAGGTGAGCGGAAGCCAGCCTCCCGCGGCGGCAAGCATGGCGGAGGCCCGGCGCATGGCCGGCGAAAGAGGTTCGACCCATTGAGCGCGAAGACGGCTTCCTAGGTCACAGAAGAAAGTCTTCGCCTGCTTTTTCCCTCGGCCGATTTCAATGGCGGTGGCAAGCAGGCCTGGGTGGCCTCCCAAACGATCGCAAATGTCCTCGACAGGTATGTTCTTTTTGAGGCTTCGGAGCTCCGACTCGAGCAACGAAACGGCATCCACGCGTTCGATACACCCGAGCTTTCTCACTGTCCAACCGGAGGGGACCTTCTCGAGGCCGCGAAAAGCCATCAAAAGACGACCCCGAGCCTTGCGAACGCGTCGAACCAGAGCTTGACGCGACCTTACTGGCAGATCATCCGCATCATCGATCACCACCAGCTCGCCTTGGGAGCAAGTCCCGGGAGCGCTGCCGCTATGGAGGTTGACGCCGTTTGAAGCGGCCGCCCACTGCAGCAATTTCGTTTTACCGAAACCCCGACCCGCTACCAAGGCAACTACGCTTTCCCCCTCCAGCAGAGCCGTCAGCCCTCGGGCATCACCGCCTCTACCCAGTGGAGGCTGCTTGAAGTCTCTTGCTGTAGCCGCTCCGATCGTCATTCGAGGACTCGCCTGAAGTGGCACCCTACGGCGCCGAGCGCAAGAGTCTACCAAAGACCGGCCGGGCAGCCAGCACTTAGGCCGATTTGGCGCCTAACTTCCGTCTATCCAAGAAGCTTTGCGCGCTCGGCCTTCTCCGGAAGATTGGCTCTGTAGTAGAGTTCGACGGCCTCGTCGAACCTCTTTCGACTTTCCGCGCATCGCGCCGCAGGCTCCCAGGCACGAGCTTCTTCATATAGCTTTTGGGCTTTCTCCAGGTCGTCCAAACCTTCCCAAAGCGTGGCTGCCGACACGAAGTCCTTGGCCCGTTCCAGCCAGACGGCTCGAAGGCGGTAGTCCTGATGCCCCTCGGCTTTACGGGCTTCTCGCCTCGCAAGATCGAGAGCCTTGTCCTTGTAGCCGCCCTCGATGAACCACTCGTGGGCTTCCTCGGGATGCTTTTCCGCGGCTACCTCCGCCGCTCGATCGAGCAAACCCGCACCGGCCAGAATCTTGGCGGCGCCCAACAGATCGTTCTTCCGCGTGTGCTGTTCCACTATTGCATCCAGGCAACGGTCATGGCCCTCGGCGTCACCAGCGACCCGGTACGCCTTCATTGCCTTGCGAAAATCACCGGCTTCTTCCCATGCTCTTGCCGCGATGTCCTGTCGCCCGTGCTTCTGGTACAACCTTGCGACTCCATCCCAGTCCTGTCTCTCGGTAAGGACCTTGGCCCAAGCATCCAGCACGCCATGCCTTATCGCCGCATCCTCGGCTTTCTCCTTGGGCATCGCGTCGAGGGCCTCGATTACTTTCGCCTCATCACCAAGCTTCACGAGCACCCTCAAGCGTCCTTCCCCGTCGCCGGCTTCCGCATAGGCTTCCACGGCATCGGCCAGCTCCCCCTTTTCCTCGAGAATCCTTGCCGCCTTGCCGGGCTCGCCGGTAGCACGGTGCAGCGCAACCTTGGCCCTCCACTCTCCACTCTCATCGAGAAGAGCCGCGGCGGCCTCGTCCTTACCCGCGGTTTGCAGCGCTCCCGCCGCGCGCCTATTGTCACCGAGCGCCAGCCAGACGCGAGCCAATCCCTCGAGCACCTTGATACGGGCCGCCTCCTTTTCCTCGTCCTCCTGTTTCTTGCTCTGCCGGCCGACCCGAAGCAACAGCGTCAGCAATCTGCCCTTCAGGTCTGTCCCGAAATCGTCCATCGATTTCGGACGAACCGCGCAGACGGCTTCTCGAAGCTTGTCGAGAGGGCCCATCTGGCCGGCGAAGTCTCCCTTGACCATGGGTCGATCCACCGAGGGAATAAGCTCCTTGATCGTCTCCACCCTGCGTTCCCGCTCCCATGCGCTCTTGTCTCCGGGTCTTCCTCCGCGGCCCCGTCGCTCGTCCCGTCCGGCTCCACGGCGCCTGCCGTCCCCGCGACCGCCACGGCCTCGAGCGTCCCGTCCACGTCCACCTTCTCCCGGCCCATCTCGCCTACCCGATCCCGGAGATCCTCTCCCGCGATCATCGGCTCTACGGCCGCCATCCCTGCCCGCTCTATCGGTACCAAACTCCTTGCCTTGTCTGCTCATGGGTGGAGATCTGGCCCATGGAACTTGGATGGTCAACAGGAAAAAGCCCGTAGCCTTCTTTTCCGGGGCATTTTGCCCGCCTTCCACACTCGAGTTCGCCTTCGTAACGTCAGCTGTGGAATCGCAACATTGACTACCACGGCACTGCTCGCATCGCTTCTCCCGGGCGAGGCGTCGAGAGGTTCAGCTATGAAGCGCGCCATGATAACTGGGATTACGGGGCAGGATGGTTCCTATCTCGCCGAGCTATTGCTCGACAAAGGGTACGAAGTACATGGGGTGGTCCGGCAGTCGACCCTAATACGAGCTCTTCAGTCTCCAAACCTCGCCCATGCCGCCTCCAAGGGCGGCGATCGCCTACATCTGCATTACGGCGACATAGCGGACGGCCCCTGCCTCGAGAGGCTCGTTACCGAGATTCGGCCAAACCAGGTGTACAACTTGGCGGCGCAAAGCCACGTGGGTGAGTCTTTTCGAAATCCCGACCACACTGGGGAGATCACGGGTCTTGGAACCCTCCGCATGCTGGAAGCCATAAGAAAGGCGGGAATCGACTGCCGCTTCTATCAAGCCAGCACCAGCGAGCTTTTCGGCGAGGTTACGGAGTCTCCCCAAAACGAGCAAACACCGTTTCGCCCGCGGAGTCCTTACGCGGCGGCAAAGGCCTACGCCTGCTACATTACTCGGACGTACGCACAGGCCTACGGGATGTTCGCCGTCAACGGCATCTTGTTCAACCATGAAAGTGAACGCCGTGGGGAGGCGTTCGTCACGCGGAAGATCACGCGCGCGGTGGGCCGGATCAAGCTGGGCCTCCAAAAGGAGTTGTTTCTCGGCAACCTCGACGCCATGCGCGACTGGGGTCACGCCGAGGATTACGTTCGAGCGATGTGGCTCATGTTGGAGGCCGACGAGCCCGAGGATTACGTCATAGGCACCGGCGAGACGAGATCGGTCAGCGATTTTTGCCAGGCGGCTTTTTCAGCGGCCGGCCTGGATTGGCGCGATTACGTTCGTAGCGACTCGGCGCTCACGCGCCCCGCCGACGTCGAGCTCTTGTGCGCCGACGCCTCCAAGGCGCATGAGCAGCTCGGATGGACTCCGAAAGTGGGCTTCCAGGATCTCGTACAGCGCATGGTAGCTCACGACCTGGAGCTGGCCGAGCGCGAGGACGAGACCCGGACCAAAAGTGCCTGAATCACCCCCGCGGGCTGTCTTTACGAGGACGGGCGGTGCTTCACGAGATATCGAACTCGATTGCGCCATCCGCAAGCCTCAACCGAACGTGGCCACCTTTCTCTAGACGCCCGAACAGGATCTCGTCGCCAAGAGGCGTCTTGACCTGCTCCTGGATAACCCGGGCCAACGGACGTGCGCCCATTGTCGGGTCGAAGCCCTCTCGCGCAAGGTAATCCCGAACAGCGTCTGTCATTGCCACCGTTACCTTGCGATCGGCCACCTGCCCTCGGAGTTCTTCCATGAACTTGTCCACTATGAGAGCCATCACCTTTGGGTCCAGCGACTTGAAGGAGATCCTCGCGTCGAGGCGGTTGCGGAACTCGGGGCTGAAGGCGTTGCGGTAGGCTGCATCGTCCTCTCCGATACTCGACCTATCCCCAAACCCGACCCTTCGAGAGGCAAGCTCGCGCGCACCCACGTTGCTGGTCATGATCAGGACCGCGTGGCGGAAATCGGCTTTCCTGCCGTTGTGATCCGTGAGTGTGCCGTGATCCATCACCTGCAAGAGGATGTTGAATACGTCCGGGTGAGCCTTCTCTACTTCGTCCAGCAAGACCACGGTGTGCGGCGTCTTGCAAACCGCATCGGTCAGCAGACCGGCCTGGTCGAAACCGACATACCCGGGCGGCGCACCGATAAGCCGGCTCACCGTGTGCCGCTCCATGTACTCCGACATGTCGAACCGATGAAAGGCGATTCCCATGGTGGCGGCGACCTGCCTCGCCACCTCGGTCTTCCCCACGCCGGTCGGCCCGGTGAACAAAAAGCTGCCTATCGGCTTTTGGGGCTCCCGGAGTCCTGCCCGTGACAGCTTGATCGCCGATACCAACCTTCCAATCGCCTCGTCCTGGCCGAACACCTTGGTCTTGAGGTCGACGTCCAACGAGGCCAGCCTATCCTTGTCGGTCTTGCTTACACGTCTAGGAGGAATCCGGGCCATGGTAGCCAAGACCTCCTCGACCTCGCGCCTACCGACCTGCTTCCTGCCGGGCTTCAGCTTTATCGCCGCTCCGGCTTCGTCCAGGACATCTATGGCCTTGTCCGGCAGCCTCCGGTCCTGAAGATAGCGGTCGGAGAGTCGCACTGCCTCCTCTAGAGCTGTGTTCGTGTAAGTAACCCCGTGATAATCCTCGTACCTGCTCTTCAGACCCTCGAGAATCTTGATGGTGTCATCGACCGATGTCTCACCGACCTCGATCTTTTGAAAACGCCTTGCCAAGGCCCGGTCCTTCTCGAAGTGGTTTTGATACTCCTCCCAAGTCGTGGACCCAATACACCGCAAAACCCCGGCGGCCAGGACGGGCTTCAATAGGTTGGATGCATCCATCGAAGAGCCGCTGGCCGACCCCGCGCCGATTACCGTGTGAATCTCGTCTATGAACAAGATGGCGCCCGGTCTGTCCTCGAGCGCCTTCAGCACGCCTTTGACCCGATCCTCGAAGTCGCCACGATAGCGCGTACCGGCAAGCAGAAGACCCATATCCAAGTTGAATATTTCCACCTTCTCCAAGGAGCTCGGCACGCTCTTCTCCACGACTCGAAGCGCGAGCCCCTCGACTATCGCTGTCTTTCCCACGCCGGAGTCGCCGACGAAAAGAGGGTTGTTCTTTCGGCGGCGGGCGAGAACATGAACCGTTCTGTCCACCTCGCGCTTACGCCCGATGAGAGGATCTATCCTCCCAGCGGCAGCCTGCTCATTCAGATTCACGCAGTAAGCCGAGAGCGGATCCCGCGCCGGTGCGCCTGACTGCTCCTCCGATCCCTCTCCCACTCTTTCCGTAGCTGGGAGCCGGGGCTCTGTTTCGTGGAGCTTGCTCACTCCATGGGAGATATAGCTGACCACATCCAATCTCGTGACGCCGAGCTCCTCCAGCAAGGCTACCGCTTCGCAATCCGGCTCGGAGAAGATGGCCACCAGTACGTTGGGTCCGCCGACGACCTCCTTGCCCGCGCTGCGGCAATGGAGGGCGGCCCGCTGGATGACTCGCTGAAACGCCAGGGTGGGACGTGGCTCTCCGTTTACGGGAACCGCATCCATCTCGCTCTCCATGAAGGAATCGAGCTTGTCCTTCAAGTCTTCGATGTCGGCACCCGTGTGGCGCAACACCTCCACGGTTTCCGGATCATGACACAAGGCGAAAACCAGGTGCTCCAGCCCGGCGTGCTCATGTCCTCGCCGGCCCGCCTCGCTCATGGCAACGTGTATTACAACCTCGAGTTCCGGTTTCAGCTTCACGTCGTCCTCACTCAGCTTCCATGGTGCACAGGAGTGGATGCCCGTTCTCACGTGCATAACGGATGACTTCGTCCACCTTCGTCTCGGCAACCTCCCTCGGATATACCCCGCACACCGCGGAGCCCTTGTGGTGCACCGTCAACATTAGGTGGGTTGCCTCCGCGTGGCTTTTCCTGAAGAAAGTCACCAATAGATGGACCACGAACTCCATGGTCGTGTAGTCATCGTTATGCAGGAGAACCTTGAAACGCCTGGGCTTCTTCGTCTTGGTCTTCTCCTCGGCGACTACGTCCTCGCCGGGTTCACCCACGACCGGGTCTCGGGGACGACCCGCACCGAGAACGAATTCCCGGTATCTTTCGGCAATCGCGGGCACGCGGGTGTTGTTATTGGAATCCCAAGACTTCATGCAGGTAATGATTGTCCTTTGCGCCGGCCTTCGCAAGCCCTCGTCCCCTCACAAACTATATCCCACCTTGTCTCTTCTCCATCTTGACGTCCAAGTGATCGGTATGGCCCAGGATTTCAATACCAAGCCGCACGGACGATAAAGAGGATTTGTCAGACCCTCGGCCGTTGACCGCCGCGCCTTGGGCGTATAGACCCGGGTGCGAGGATTTTAAGTAAACGTTCAACGACCAACTGGTGTTCCCCCATGACACAACCGGCAGCTACGATGACAAGAGAACCTTCCCAGCCCCACAAGATAGCCGACCTCTCACTTGCCGACTTCGGCCGCAAGGAGATCGAGATAGCAGAGACCGAGATGCCGGGGCTTATGGCTTTGAGGAAGGAGTACGGGCCACAAAAACCCTTGAAGGGGGCACGGATAGCGGGCTGCCTTCACATGACCATACAAACGGCGGTGCTAATAGAGACGCTTCTCGAGCTTGGAGCCGAGGTGACCTGGACGAGCTGCAACATTTACTCCACCCAGGATCACGCCGCCGCCGCCATGGTGGAGCGTGGAGTCCCGGTCTTCGCCTGGAAGGGCGAGACCGAAGAGGAGTACTGGTGGTGCATAGAGCAACAGCTCCACGCATTCACGGGCGGGAAGAACCCGAACCTAGTGCTCGACGACGGAGGGGACCTCACGTTGGTGCTACATCAAAAGCACCCTCACCTTTTCGGTCCTGAAGGTGTGCGAGGACTGTCGGAGGAGACGACCACCGGAGTTCACCGCCTCTACGAAATGGCAAGGAAGGGCACCCTCGAGTGCCCCGCGATCAATGTGAATGACTCGGTGACGAAGTCCAAGTTCGACAACCTGTACGGATGCAGGGAATCGCTGATGGACGGCATAAAGAGAGCCACGGACGTGATGATCGCCGGCAAGGTAGCGGTGGTCGCGGGCTATGGCGACGTGGGCAAAGGTTGCGTCCAGGCCCTGGCGGGTCTTGGGGCAAGGGTGCTCGTCACCGAGATCGACCCCATCTGCGCTCTACAAGCTTCGATGGAGGGCTTCCAGGTTGTGACCATGGAGGACGCCGCCGCGGTGGGCGACATTTTCATCACCGCTACCGGGTGCTGCGATGTCATACGAGGTGAGCACCTCGCACGAATGAAAAACGAGGCCATAGTTTGCAACATCGGCCACTTCGACAGCGAGATCGACGTCAGATGGCTCGAGGAGAACACCAGAATCGAGGAGATCAAGCCACAGGTGGATCACTGCGCCTTCGATGACGGCAGGCGGCTCATATTGCTGGCTAGAGGCAGGTTGGTGAACCTCGGCTGCGCCACTGGACACCCCTCGTTCGTTATGAGCAACTCTTTTTCAAATCAGGTAATCGCTCATGTCTCCCTTTGGAACGAGCCCGAGCGATACAACGAGCGGAAGGTGTACGTCCTACCCAAGGATCTAGACGAGAAAGTAGCTATGCTTCACCTTGGGAAGCTTGGAGCCAAGCTCACGGAGCTGACCGACGAGCAGGCGGATTACCTCGGAGTGCCGCGAACCGGGCCCTTCAAGCCGGACTACTACCGGTACTAGTTTCGCACCCCCCTTGCATTCTTCGGAGACCCAATGACGACCTTGCTATCCATGGATTTCGGATTCTGCGCGGCGCACCAGCTTCCGGAGAGCAACCAAAGGTGCAAGAGAAGGCACGGCCACAACTACAAGCTGCGAGTTACCCTGACCGGAAAACCGGATCCCAAGACAGGGATGATCATTGATTTCTACTCTCTTCAGGAGATTGTCGAAGAACACGTTCTGTCCCTGCTCGACCACCGAGACCTAAACGAGATCCTCGAGAATCCGACGGCCGAGCTCATAGTGGGCTGGATCTGGAACCGCCTAGCGCCTAAGCTGCCCGGCCTGCATGAGCTCACACTCTGGGAGGTGGATGATTGCTTCGTCACCTTCCGGGGCCCGGAACAGGAGCCCAATGATGTCTGACCCTCGAGCAAAACTGCTGGTGGAACCAGTGGACCGTGAGGCCATGGCGGGGGCCGTGGCCACTTTTTTGCGCGCGGCCGGACTGGATCTGGATTCGAACGACCTACAGGATACGCCGCGCCGCGTGGCCGATACTTGGGCTGATGAGTTCCTAGCAGGCCATCACGCCGATCCGCACGAGATACTCGCCGAAACATCGCCTGCTACCCACAATGAGCCCGTGCTGTTGTCGGGGATCTCCTTCGTCGGAGTTTGCCCCCACCATTTGCTTCCTTACGAAGGCACAGCCCGAATTGCCTACGTGCCCGGCGAGCGCGTAGCCGGCTTTGGGAGTCTAGTCAGGCTGGTGCGAGCGCTCGGAGCAAGACTAATCCTTCAGGAGGACCTTGCTCGTGACATAGCGGGGATCCTCGTATCTGTATTGGGCGCGAAGGGCGCGGGTTGCGTGATAGGGGCCAGGCACGGCTGTGTCGGCCTACGGGGGGTGCGGCAACCAGAGGTGCATGCCACGACCACGGCGTGGGCCGGGGAGCTGAAGGATCCCGAATCGCCGTCACGACGGTTCATGGAATCATCCCTAAGTTCAAGTGAGCAATCTTCGTTCGACAAGAGACCCAGTTTGTGATAGGACATAAGTCAAAATAGGGGCTCGGGGGTGTCCTCGCCCTGAAAGGGAGCCAGAGGGGATACCATGGACAACGAACCCGCGGCTCGCGGCAAGAAGCTGCTGGTCGTCGACGACGATCCCGCAATACGAGAGGTAATGGTCGACTTGCTCGAACCGAGAGGTTACGAGTGCACTGTCGCCGAGGACGCCGAGAGCGGCCTCGCGCGCTTCCAGCAAGGTGATTTCCCGCTAGTCTTGACGGATCTCAAGATGCCGGGTCATGACGGCACCTGGCTCATAAACCGGGTTCTGGAGGAAGTTCCGGACACGGCGGTGGTAGCAATCTCGGGTTTCGCTGAAACCGAGATGGCGGTCGAATGCCTTCGTTTGGGCGCTTATGACTTCCTGTCCAAACCATTCCGAGCTGGGGAGCTCTTCGACGCCGTCGAGCGCGCCCTTCGCCGCCGAGTCGACCTCGTAAGGGACCGGTCCTACAGAGTAGGGCTCGAGAAAGAGGTGGCGCTGAAGTCGGAGCAGCTTTCAGGCGCCCTCAAGGCATTGGACTCGGCTTATCAGCACACCCTCGAGTCCTTGGCCGCGGCCCTGGACGCTCGAGAGCAGGACACGGGAGAGCACTCGCAAAGAGTGATGCGCTATACGGCGGCCATTGCCGCTCGCCTTGGAATCCGCGGCACCATGCTAATGGACTTTGCAAGAGGCGCCTTGCTTCACGACATCGGCAAGATAGGGGTCTCGGACAGCATATTGCTCAAGCCGGGGAAGCTGTCCCACGAAGAGTGGGTTCAGATGTGGCGTCATCCCGAGATCGGCTACGACATCGTGAAAGACATCCCGTACCTGAAGGTGCCGGCCGAGATCATTCTGACTCACCAGGAGATGTTCGACGGCAGCGGCTACCCAAACGGCCTGTGCGGTTGCCAGATCCCGCTCGGTTCCAGAATCTTCTCGGTGGCCGACACTTTGGACGCAATACTGTCGGAACGATGCTATCGCCCCGCCCGAACCTTCAAGGAGGCCAGAGCAGAGATCCAAAGATGCTCCGGCACCCAGTTCGACCCGACCGTGGTCGAAGTTTTTCTCAAGATGGATGTTGAAATATTCGAGGAGCTACGAAACACCCGCGGCCTGATCGGCTTCGAGTTGGAAGTCGCTCGACAGGAAGAGGAAAGAGCCGTATCTCACCAGACCGACGGTAGCCGCCTACAGGCCGGCTCATAAACCAGCAACCTCGATGTTCAACCCACCCCCTCAAAGACTTAGAGCCTCGCGCGAGGCCGTAGGGAAGCTTTACGACGAGCTCGCCAAAGCACTTCCTTCGGGTCGCGTGATTCGGGACTCCGACATTCTGGAGAGCTACGCCCAGGACGAGTCCGGAGCGGGATCCTACCCTCCTCAGCTCCTGGTAAGACCTCTGTCTACCCAGCACGTTTCGACCACCTTGGAAGCCGCCATGCGTTGCGGTGTACCGGTGGTGCCGCGTGGAGGGGGAACGGGAAGAGCCGGCGGCTGCCTGGCCATAGAGGGTGGTCTGGTGCTTTCGCTGGAGTCCATGAATCGCATTTTGTCGGTGGACCCCGGAAGCATGACCGCCACGGTCGAACCCGGTGTGATTACAGGGGACCTCCATGAAGCCGTGGAGGCCGAGGGACTCTTTTACCCTCCAGACCCGAGTTCTCTCGACTCCTGCCACATTGGCGGCAACGTTGCCACCAATGCCTCCGGAGCACGCAACCCGAAGTATGGTTGCACGCGAAATCAGGTGCTAGGCCTCGAGATGGTGCTGCCCAGCGGGCGGCTGCTCCGCACCGGGGGACGCTCGCTCAAGGGAGTAGCCGGCTACGATCTGACCTCCCTCATCTGTGGCAGCGAAGGCACCCTCGCGATCATGACCCAGATTACCGTTCGGCTTTTGCCGCGCCCACCCCATGTCGAGACGGCGCTGATGCTGTTCCCCGGCGTGGACCTAGCAAGCCGAGCGGTAGTCGCCATCATGCGGGCGGGACACAATCCTCGTGCGTTGGAAATGATGGACCATGTCGCCGTCGACGCGGTGAGAGGGGCGGCACCGTTTCGCTTCCCGGAAGGCAATCAGAATGCCGTCATTTTGGAGCTGGACGGGACGGACAGGGAAGCGGTCTTCTCCGAGCTGGCGGAGATCGGTGAGATGGCTCAGGCACGTCTTGGTGCATCGTTGGTGCTCGTCGCAAAGAACAACAGCGAGCGAAGAGACCTCTGGGAAAGCCGGCGTGTAATGTCTCCTTCGCTCCGCGAGAAGTGGGGAATGAAGTACGCGGAGGACGTCGCCGTTCCCCTGGACCATGTTCCGAGGTTGGTCGAGCTCGTTCACAGGCGAGCCGAACAGTCCGAGATAGCATGCTCCACGTACGGTCACGCCGGCGATGGCAGCCTCCACGTGAACCTGCTCTTCAACGATGAGAGCGCATGGCCGGCGGTCACAAAGGCCGCGGAGGGCGTCTACAGGGACGCCGTCAGCCTTGGGGGGACCATAACAAGCGAGCATGGGATCGGGCTCATCAAGCGCGATTATCTTCCCTGGGAACAGTCCTCTCCCTTGATAGCCCTTCAACGCGGCCTGAAGAATCTCTTTGACCCTGAAGATCTCCTGAACCCGGGCAAGATTTTCCTGCCGTAATCTTCCGCCTAGCCTTGAAGCGAAAGCCGCGGCGAAACCCCACCCCACTCGGGTCAGGCGACCGATTCTCCGGGTGAGTCCTCATCAACCTCGGCCACAGGCTCGTCTGCCGTCTCAGGGGTGGTGGACTCGACCAAGTGCCCCATCCTCGCTACCTTGGTGGCAAGATAGAAGCGCGCCTGCTCGGTCGATGCGGCAACTACCGGCACGCGGCCCATAACTTCGATGCCGGCGCGTTCGAGCCCTTCGACTTTATCGGGGTTGTTGGTAAGAAGCACCACGGACGTAACCCCGAGATTGAGTAGAATGGCGGCCGCGGCATCATAGGATCTTGCGTCATCGGGGAGACCCAACCGGCGATTCGCGTCTACCGTATCCAGACCCTCGGACTGCTGAACTGCGTAAGCACGCAGCTTGTCCACGAGGCCGATACCTCGCCCCTCCTGCCGCAAGTAGACGACGATTCCAAAGCCGTGCTCCGAGACGTGCTCTAGCGCCGCAAGCAGCTGGTGACGACAGTCACATTTCGCCGAGTGCAAAACCTCTCCCGTGAAGCACTCGGAGTGCACCCTTACGGGCACGCCTCTATGTTCGGCCGGCTCGCCGAAGACGAGCGCGATATGAACGCTATCCGGGTCCTCGATGTACCGGAAGGCGATGCAATTGAACTCGCCGCGTGCCGTGGGCAGCGGAGTCTCGGCAAGAATTTCGACACGATTGGTCATGGCGATTCGCGGGAACCCCTAATTATACACGACACCACTCCGCTTTTCGCCCTCGAGCTTCTTGCGAGCACGAAACCCCTCATTCAAGCCATGGAAATGACTTACATCGGGCTCGCCATACTGCCAGCAAAGGAAGACCGGTTCTCCATCGACCACGGAGTAGAAGTCCACGAGACCCACATCGAGATCCTTTACCAGGCAGCCGGCTTCATTCATGCGCTCGATAGAGCTGCCTATCTGCCTCACCATTTGCACTAATCGGGCCGCCTGAGCGCGGCACTCCTTGGGAACTTCCTGAACATCCAGCGGCTGAGCAGGATCCAGTTCGATTCCATGAGCTTGAAGTATCTCGAAGTGGTCCCCCACGAGCCGGCGCAACCGGTGAATGCGCTCGAACTCCAAGGACAGCAACGGCACGAGCTCGTTTGCCTCCTCTACCGAAAAGATTCGTTGACCTTCCATGACGACTCCTTGGCACAACGCCTTCATCCGGCACGGTCGCACCTTGCCGGCGCCGTGACAAGCTCTTCAGCACGAATCTTCAGCACGAATTGTGACGAGCGCTCATAGATGTCCGTCCCTTGAGCACTTGTAGATGTCCTTATGGAGTGCCACCTCTTGCCTGTCGAGGAGTTGCTGGGCGATGCGCTTTGGAACCTTGCCGGCATCGATGCCGCCGAACTGGATGTGGCCGGAAATGAGTGGAGATCGTCAAGAAGGCATCTCGAGGCTCGTCTCGAGGGTGTCCTCCAGAAGTCGAGCATCGTCTTCACGAAGCTTGCGCTCGAGCCGCTCCTTTGCGACCGACTCCAACTGGCGAACTCGCTCTCTAGACAAGCCCAGCTCATCCCCTATCTCCTGGAGGGTTACTTTCTCATGATTCAGAAAGCGGCGGCGGATGATGTACTGCTCTCGCCCACCAAGCTCTTCCAGGGCGCGATCGACAGCGGCGCGAACAGCCACCTGCTCGAGCTCGTCCATTATGCGCACGTCGTGAGGCTCGACGCTCTCGTCGGGAATGACCTCTTCAAGGGTTCTCTCACCCTCCGCCGAAGCCAGCGGTGTGGCTAGCGAGACGTCCCTACCGTAGATGCGGCGCTCGGCGCTGGCGACCTCCTCCTCGGTAGCCTTCAGATGACGGGCAAGAGCCTCCAGGACCTCCTGCGGATCACCTGCCTGCGCCTTGGCGGCAAGCTCGCGCCTTGCTTTGGGTATTCTATAAAACAGGCGCCTCTCCGCGTGGGTAGTACCGACCCTAACCATGCTCCAGTGACGCAGTATATACGCGCGAATATAAGCTCGAATCCAATGTACCGCGTAGGTAACCAGCCTAAAACCTCGCTCGGGATCGAACTTCTTCACCGCCTGCATCAGACCTAGGTTGCCTTCCTGAATCAGGTCGAGTGGTTTGAACCCGTAACCCCTATATTGGAGTGCAACCTTTACGACAAAACGCAGATTGGCGGTTACCAAGGTGTCGAAAGCGCGCTCGTCACCTTTTCCGGCTTTTTCCGCCAGTTCCCGCTCTTGCTCTGGAGTGAGGAGCTCGTATCTTTGTATCTCCTTGATATAACGGAGATAATCTCGATCTTCACTTAGTGGCGTGCTCATGATGAAGGAAGGCGCGAGGGGTGAGTGTTTGTCTCGCTCTCCACAATGGAGAACGGTTCGCCGGGGAGACTATTCCCAGATTATGCGCGTTGGCCCCCATAAAAATTTCGAGTCCAGGCCCGGCACACCCGGATCGGCGACGCTCATCGACGATGTCCGAGGGGGCATTTCGCGCGTGCCGATGTGATCCACGTCACGGAACGACGCGGAAAACCGTGAACGAAATGAAGTGCTTTGGCGCTGCCGCCCAAAATAAAAAGCGACTTCTTTTTTGTACCGTTACCCACCAAGCGTTTACACTTGAGACGTGCCATATCATTCCTTCGCCATAACGGCTTTTTGTCCTACCGGGGCCAGTGCGTCGGTAAGCCGAAATCCAGGTTTACCGCCAATGCTCGCGGTAACCGTGGCCGCGCGTCCCATCAGGCCACCCAAGTGCTTTCACTGGGGTGAGCATTAACCGAGCAGACACAGGCAAGGCCCTGCATGACCACCAAGAACGCCGACCTCACTATTCGCTTCTGGGGCACGCGCGGCTCCCTACCTTCCCCGGGGGCGGAGACCTCCCTTCACGGAGGAAACACCTCGTGCGTCGAGGTATGGGCCGGCGACAAGCTCTTGATCCTCGATGCCGGCAGCGGACTGCGGGCCCTCGGAAACCACTTGAAGAAGCGGCAGCCCATAGAGGCGCACCTGCTTTTGTCCCACTACCACTGGGACCACATCATGGGGCTGCCTTTCTTCGCCCCCATCTACCTGCCCGACAACAAGATTCACATCTACGGGGAATCGAGAAACGGGAAGGATGTACTTGAGATCCTCTCGAATCAAACCATTCAACCCTACTTCCCTGTCAGCATCAAAACCCATGGAAAGGCCACGACCTCGGTTCAACCGTTCTCTCCGGGCCAAACGACCGAGGTAGGAGGCGTCGAGGTGACTGCCTGTCGCCTCAACCATCCTGGTAATGCACTGGCCTACCGGCTGGACTACGGGGGGAGATCCTTGGTTTATGCAACGGACACCGAGCCGGATCCGGCACTCGACGCACAGCTTGCGGAGCTGGCCATGGGCGCCGACGCCCTAGTGTACGACGCGACGTATACGGACAAAGAGTATGAAGACCATGTGGGATGGGGCCACTCGACATGGCAGGTCGGCTCGTCCATTGCCAAGAAAGCCGGGGTTGGCAAGCTAATCCTGTTCCACCATCTTCCCGAGCGGAGCGACCAGGACTTGGCGCTAATCGAAAAAGCGGCGAAAGACGAACTAAGCAGCACCATCGCCGCTCGAGAGGGCATGACCCTGTCATTCCCCTCCAAGAAGAGCTCCTAAACGGTCCATAGGTCGTTTAGTCGCTCTTACACTCCGAGCAGACTCCCGAGAGCTGCACAGTAAATGAGTGCACCTCGAAGCCCGAGACGGAGTCCGGTGGAAAGGAAAGATCTCCAGCCAGGTCCAGATGTAGATCCATCACCTCGCGGCACCGCACACAGACAAGATGGTGATGACGCCTCATGTCCGCATCAAGCCGCATTCGGTGATCCTCCGGCACGCGAAGCTCTCTTATGAGGTCCATCTCCTTGAAGGTATCAATAGCTTTGTAGACGGTGGCCAGCGAGAGAGTGGGCATCTGCTCCCTTACCTCGGCGAACAGCATCTCCGGAGTGGGGTGGCCTCTGTTTCCCAATAGCGCCCGATAAAGAGCCAGCCGTTGAGGGGTAACGGAAAAACCCCGCTCTCGGCAAGCAGTCACGAACCGATCCATCATGAAGTCGACGTCAATCGGCCCCATTTGTCTTTCTACGGAAGAGCTCTTCATCGTGTCCTATCGGTTGCGGTCACTCACATTCCCTACCCGTTACCAAAGCCCCAAGAGAAAGCGGTGTCAAGCCACCGGTCGGCTCGTCGACTCGAAGCTCTAGTGCCCCGTGCGGCTAATTCCGTGCGCGGAAGCACGGAACACCGGGGTCAGGCTACCTACTGACTTCCAGCGTTCTCGTGCGCATGCTCGAAAGAGAGGCCCGAAGCAATTCGAGGAACTCTTAGCGGGGCCGTCGAGGGGGGACGCTCTAAAAGCAGGACTGCGAGTTCTCCGCGGCCCGGGGAGCCTACTGATATGAGGAATTCCATGTTCTTGTTTGTCCTCGCTCTCGCCGTCGTTTCCGCGGCAGCCTGCGCACACGGAGACAAAAGAAACGACGTCGGGCAAGAGACTGAAATTGCAAGCAATCCTCGGTCTTTAGAGACAGAGGAACCGTCCACCCCCATGCGAAAGACGTCCGAATCCGAGCCTTCTTTGGAGACACTGACCGAGGAGGAGCTGCATGCGGCGCTGGACCAGGCGCTGGCCGCCGCCATAGCCGCGTCGGTGGGAGACTCACCGTGCGAGCGTTCATACAACTCCATGGTGGCAATGCGCGACTCACTGGTCGACAGCCTCGGCGAGGAAGCCGCACAGGATTTACCCTCACGCGAGCGTTTCATCCAGGCATGCGAGCAACTCCCACAAGATGCTCAAAGGTGCATGGACATAGCTTACGCGATGGATAACCACGAGGAATGCCAACGCGTCATGGAGGCTGTGCCACATGAGCGAAGACGAGCCATGGAGGAGCTCCTCCAAGAAGAATAGCGCTACTATCCTGGCGGTATGATCTCGTAAACCCGGGCTAGCGCCGCGTCTAGCGATTCTGGAGCATCACCCCCGGCCTGCGCCATGTCGGGCTTACCTCCCCCGCGGCCACTTACGATGGGGGCTATCTCCTTTACGATATCGGATGCCCTCACTCTGGCGACCAGCCCCTTTGTGACAGCCACCAAGAGGACCGCCTTTCCGTCCCTTTCGGCGCCCAAGGCGACCACCCCTTCTCCCAGCCGGTCTCGAAGTCGATCGGCGAGATCCCGCAAAGTCTTCGGGTCGCCCACCTCTGAACGGACAGTCAAGACCTTTACCCCCGCAACCTCGCGAACCCCCTCCATGACATCGGAGCTACGAGAGGTGGCCAGCCGCTTCTCGAGCGCGTCAATCTCTTTCTCCAGCTCGCGCAAACGCAGCTGCATCTGCTCGGCTTTTTGCCCGGCCTCCTTCGGAGAAACCTTCAGGACACCCGCGATCTCCCGGAGCAGGCGGGCCTCCTCCTGGCATTGGCGTAACGCGGCCTGGCCGGTTCGAGCCACGATCCGCCGCACCCCGGACGCCACGGCGGAATCGCTCATGATCCTAAACAGCCCGATGTCGCCGCTTCTCTCTACGTGGGTGCCTCCGCACAGCTCGAGCGATTCCCCCCCGACCCCCACGGTGCGCACTGATTCAGCGTACTTCTCGCCGAAGATCGCTATCGCGCCCCGCCGGCGAGCTTCGTCGAAGGAGAGCAGATCGACGCTGGTCGGCTCATTAACGACGATCGAGGCATTTACTCGCCGCTCGACCTCCTCCAGCTCACCAATCGAAGGCGGCTCGAAGGTCGTGTAATCGAACCGTAGAAGATCGGGGGAAACAAGCGAGCCGGCTTGTTTGACATGATCGCCGAGCACGTCCCTCAAGGCTTTATGGAGAATGTGCGTGGCGGAGTGGTTCGCCTCTATAGCGCGCCTACGCTCGGCGTCGACGATCGCGGTCAGTCGCTGTCCGGAGAACACCTCGCCTTCCTCCAGCTCGGCCACGTGAACGTGAAGACCCGCGTTCTTCTTCGTGGCGGTGACCTTCATCCGAAGGGGACCATCCACAAGTAAGCCGGCATCCCCCACCTGCCCTCCGCTTTCCGCGTAGAACGGCGTCCTGTCCAGCACTACCTCCACGCGCCCTTTGTCGGCCCGCTGCACCGGCTCACCATCGCGAAGCAACGCAAGCACCTTGGCTTGGCTCTCGAGAGTCTCATGACCCACGAAAAGAGACTCACCATGCTCGTCGGCCAAGGTCTCGTATGCCTTCCCCACCACCTCGGCTCCGGAGCCTCTCCACGCACTAGACTCCCTCTGGCGCCGCAGGCACCTCTCGAAGCCTTCGGAATCGACAGAGCAACCTCTCTCGCCGCAAATGACCTGCGTCAGATCCAGCGGGAAGCCATAGGTGTCATAGAGCTTGAATACGACCTCGCCGGAAAGCACATCGCCCGGCGAAAAACCCCTCAATGCATCATCGAGCAGCCGCAAGCCCCTATCTAGGGTCCGCCTGAAAGCAACCTCTTCCTGCTCGGCCACCTTGAGAACGAGAGACTGCTGCTCAACAAGCTCCGGATAGGCATCTCCCATGGCGTCGATGACGATGGAGCACACCCGGCCAAGAAACAGGTCCTCGAGGCCTAGACGCTTACCGTGCCGAATGGCCCGGCGCATTATCCGCCGCAGCACGTAGCCGCGCCCGTCGGAGGCCGGGAGCACGCCGTCGGCCACGAGAAATGAAGCCGCGCGCGAATGGTCGGCGATTACACGCATGGACATGCGGTCATCACTGGAGGCGCTATCGTAGGCCTTCCCCGTGAGATTCTCTATGGTGGCGATGATCTCTCGAAAAAGGTCTATCTCATAGTTGCTCGTCTTACCTTGCAGCACGGCAGCGAGCCTCTCCAGACCCATTCCGGTATCGATGGAGGGCGCGGGCAAGGGATGCATCACACCGCTCTCGTCACGATCGAACTGCATGAACACCAGGTTCCAGATCTCCACAATCCTGTCGCATTCGCACTCGATGCCGGCGCACTTCTCCATTTCACACTGGACTTTATCGCTTTGATCGTAATGGATCTCCGAGCAAGGTCCGCAGGGGCCCGTCTCCCCCATCTGCCAGAAGTTGTCCTTCTCTCCGAGACGCACAACGCGCTCGGGAGCCACACCGATCTCTTCCAGCCATATCCTCTCCGCCTCGTCGTCCTCGCGAAAGACCGAGACCCAAAGACGCTCCGGCGGAAGTCCCAGATCCTCTGTGAGGAACTGCCAGGCGAACGTGATCGCCTCCGTCTTGAAGTAGTCGCCGAAGGAGAAGTTTCCCAGCATCTCGAAGAAAGTATGATGCCGGCCAGTGAAGCCGACCACCTCTAGATCGTTGTGCTTTCCCCCCGCCCGGAGGCACTTCTGCGTGCTCACCGCGCGGCGGTAATCGCGCCGCTCCCTACCAAGGAATACGTCCTTGAACTGGTTCATACCGGCGTTTGTGAAAAGGAGCGTCGGATCGCCGGCTGGAACGAGAGAGGATGAACGGACCACTGTGTGCCCCCGCTCCTCGAAGAAGCGAAGGAAGCGCAACCGCACGTCAGCGGTGCCGAGAGTCGGCAGATGAGTGTTCATTGGCGTAATGTCCCAAATTCACTGAAAAGACGGGCGGCTATCATACGCCTCCCCAGCCGTCAACGAAACGGGCTCATGCCCCAGGTTCGAGCTTTCGACTTATGAGTTGCTTGGCATCTCCAACCGCCGAATCAGGATCCCTCGTTCATACGCGCGATGGGCATGCCCATTCGGAGCTTGCCGCCCGGCTCGCGGGAGGAACGCAGCCCAATCCGGGCGCTCCATCCTTCGGGGCTGTCCGAGGGCCGGCGCTTGCCCGTGGGCTCGGTCCCGCCGGTACCGGAGGCGCCGATAGATTCGTCGAACTCACAGCCCCCAGGGCCGGTGACGAGTATGACGGTGGAGCCCATCTCGAAGACGCCCAGCTCATCGCCCTTGGCGACGGTTATCGGAGGCCTGTAGTCTTTGCGACCGAGATCCGCACCTAGGTTCGTCACGCCCTCGTCGTAAAGCATGCGGATTCGCCCCACGCAAGTTGCACCGACCATGACCACGGCGACGGAACCGGCGGCCGTGTCCATGTGAGTGACAAGCCTCTCGTTCACGGCGAAGAGGTCGGATACATGCTCCACCGCCGGTGGATTGACCGGCCAGAGCCGGCCGGGCAGGTGATGAGATTCGGTCACCTCACCGTCCACCGGGAAGTGAACCCGGTGATAGTCGGAGGGCGCGAGGTAGATGGTGAGGTAGTCACCGCCCTCATATCGTCTGGAAGATGCGACGCCGCCGAGGAGATCGGCGAGCGAGTACGGCCGCCCCTTTGCCTGCAGGAGCATGCCGTCGGTCACCCGGCCGCAGGTTCCGAGTGTTCCGTCGCAGGGAGACACGATGAAGTCGGAGGAGCGATCGATCGGTCTTGCGCCGTCTCGTAGGCGCCGGGTGAAGAAGTCGGTGAAGGTATCGTAGTCGGACAGATCGCGCTCGGCCTCCTCGACGTTCACCTCGAGCGCGTGGACGAAGGCCCCGATGGCGGCCTGGTGTACCGAACGAGGCCACGGAGCGCGAAGGATGCCGCCGACGCCACGCGAGAGAGCGTTGGTGGGGAGGAGACCGAGAAGATGGAGGAGGACCTTTTCCATGGGCGCAGTGTATTCACAATTCCGGGACGCGTCTTGCAAGAAGGGCAGGAACTCGTCTTCGGCCACGGCCCGTGCCCCTCAACGCTCCGTGATGAAACCTGGACTGCGAGGAACGAGCGCGTTTGGCGTACGCGGTTTGGCATCAGAGCCTCGAGAGACCTCGGCCCAGGGCACCGAAGAACCGAGGCTCGAAGTAGAAGCGGAAGAACGCACGCTCCGGCCTCCAATAACGAGCCTGATAAGCACCGAACCACGTCAAGGCGGAGCCGACTTCATGCCGCACCGCCCGGACGTGCACCGACCCGCGAAAGGGATGGCCGGATGCCGGCGTATATGAGAATCCCTCACCAGGCAGGTATTCCGAAACGAGATAAGGCAGCTTCATCGAACGAAAGGGCAACCTGTACTCCGCTTCGAAGGGTTGGCCCGGCTCCAATCGTGGTATCCGAACTCGATTGAGGCTGTGAGGCCAAATGGGCACCTCGTCGGTGTCATGAACAGCCTCGATCAGCCACCTGCAAAGCGAGGGCTGGTCGAGACGGCAAGGCATGATGTGCTCGAATTCCAATTTTGCCATCGTGGATTCCTTCAAATCATTGCCAAAGGTTTTGTGTAGAGTCGAGCCTGTCACGAGCTTTTTGGACGGTCGAGCGGATAGGCAGCGAAAAGAAGGCTTGCCTTTAGCTTCTCGGGTCGCTATTCGACCTGGCCATGAAGCCGACAAAGAAACCAAACAACCCCTGTTTCTCCTCAGGCCCGTGCGCAAAGCGCCCCGGCTGGTCCCTAGATGCCCTTTCCGGCTTTCCCGCCGGCAGGTCCCACCGCTCGAAGGTAGGCAAGGCAAAGCTCCAGGAGGTGATCACCCGTAGTAAGGCCCTTCTGAAGATGCCCGAGGACTACGTGCTGGGCATAGTGCCGGCATCCGACACGGGCGCCGTCGAGATGGCCATGTGGTCCATGCTCGGCCCGCGCGGCGTGGACGTGTTCGCCTGGGAGAGCTTCGGAATGGGCTGGGTAACGGACATCCAGAAGCAGCTTCGCCTACCCGACGCCCGGGTATTCACCGCGGACTACGGAGAGCTTCCAGACCTCTCCAAGGCGGACTTCTCGCGCGATGTGGTCTTCACCTGGAACGGGACCACCTCCGGGGTCAAGGTGCCGAGCGGCGACTGGATCGCCGAAGATCGCGAGGGGCTGACATTCTGCGATGCCACAAGCGGCGTATTCGCCATGGACGTACCTTGGGACAAGCTGGATGTAGTCACCTGGTCTTGGCAAAAGGTCCTGGGCGGCGAAGCGGCCCACGGAATGCTTGCTCTCTCGCCCAGAGCGGTGGAGCGACTGGAGTCTTTCTCGACGGACAGGCCTCTGCCGAAGATCTTCCGTTTAGTGAAAGGCGGCAAGCTCATCTCCGGCATCTTCGAAGGCTCGACCATCAACACCCCATCGATGCTCGCCACGGAGGATGCATTGGATGCACTTCGATGGGCGGAGTCGGTTGGTGGTCTCGAGGGTCTCATCGAGAGATCCGAGGCCAATCTCGCCGTCATCTCCCGCTGGGTAGAGAAAACTTCCTGGATCGATTTCCTCGCGGCCGACCCGGCTACCCATAGCAGCACCTCCATATGCCTGCAGATCGTCGACCCCTGGTTCACGGCGCTATCCCCCGCCGACCGGGCCTCAACAGCCAAGAAGATCGCCGCGCTGCTCGACTCGGAAGGGGTCGCGCACGACATAGGCTCATACAAGGATGCCCCCCCAGGCATAAGGATCTGGGGAGGCGCTACGGTCGAGTCCTCGGACATAGAAGCATTGCTCCCGTGGCTGGAGTGGGCCTTCGGCCAGGTAAGGGAGCCATCGCAGGCAACCCGGTAAGGACTCGCTCCAACCCGGAGGGGTAGGTTATCATGTGCTCATGAAGATCTGCTCCCGTACAGTTTGTCTCTTCCTCGCGGGCTCGCTTGCCGCCGGGTGCGGCGAAAGCGAATCCATACTGGCCATAAAGGTGGACAGCGAAACCGTCCCCTCGGATGGTCGAACAACCGCGAGGATCACCGTTTCGGCATCGTTCCGGGGCGAGCACGTCGATGACGGCACCCGAATCAACCTCTCCACCACCACCGGTGAGTTCCAGGACAGGAACCGGACAGAGACCACCATCCAGACAACGGGTGGAGAGGCCTCCGTACACTGGAAACCTCCGTACCCCTACAACGGGGAGGTGGAGATCACTGCTTCGTACAGCGATCCGTACAAAATGCAGCAAGAAGACAGGCTCGTCCTTTTCGTGACGGATCCTCCACCGGTGGATGGAGCATCGTTCAGGTTCTGGTGCGCCGCTCAGAACACCAGGCGCCCTCGATCCCAGGACGCGCCCGTTCGCATCCCCTGCACCGTGGAAGCACAGGACATCGAAGGCAACGATGTGCCGGTTGACGATGTGCGCTTCGGGTTTCTAGCCGAGTGCGGCAGGTTCGAGTTCGACCGCGACGGCAACCTGGAGTGGGTGCTCTCGCCGGGAGAGCGACCGTGGCGAGTCGAACCGCTCGGCGACCCATACGATGGCGAACCCCGCTGGTTCGATCAAAATGCGGGCCTGATACGGAACCCTCGAGACGGGATCGCGACGCTGGTAGTGCACACTCACGGCATGCCCACGGGCCAGATGGACCCGCTCTACGGAGACCCGTTCGTCGACACCAACGACAGCGGCGAGTGGAACGAGGTCGTTCAGCCGGAAGGGCGGCAGGAGCCTTACTACGACGCGGACGGTACGGGACGATACGACGGGCCAACCGGAGACACCGGGCCCCGCCGCATCTGGCGATGGTACAAGATAATGGTCACCGGTCCCGTGAGCGAGGTGGCCCCGGAACAGACCGACGACATCGAGCTATGGGACACCGGCGACCACCACCGCCAGAACATCAGCGTTCCTCACCAGCACTACGTCTCTATTGGACTTATGCTGGTCGACGAGAACCTCAATCCGATCGCATCGCACCCTCGAGCCTCACCCGACACGGTCGAGCTTTCCGGTGAGCACCCTCGCGGAATTGTCAGGCCCTCCGAGCAAGGTCTCGTCGAAGACACCATGGGCCTCTCCTTCCACCCGCTGACCGGCATGATACAGGCGGGAGAGAGCCGCACCGGTTATCTTCAAGGCGGGTTGACCTACCGCTTTCGCATACACAATGATCGAACGATCGATCCGGAAGAGCCCGATCCTCCGCAGCCGTGGAGCCTGGGCGCGGTTGAGATAAGCCGGCATCCATTCCCCGGAGAGCGCACCAGGGTTACCGAGAAGCTCGATGGTCACGAGCTTCCAATGGGCTACCTCGAGTAAACGTAGCCCTTGTTTATTAGGAACAAGAGGTGCCCCGCGGCGTCCACATCGGAAAGGCTGGAGGCGTCGAGGACTTCCTGCACCGTTTTACAGTTGTGAGCCAGTTGAAGAAGGTCGAGCTTTTCCGGTGACAGGTCGCGCAAAGGACTCTCGAGTTCCTGTTGCAGCGTTACAGTCGCATCGCTGGAAGGCAGATCGGACTGTATCAGCCGAAGCTCGTCAAGCTGACGGAGCGCGTCCATAATGAGCGCTTCGGTCTGCTCGCAGAGCGTTGTTTCAATCTCATCACCCGCAGGCGGTCCCAACTCGAACGCGCCTTCCTCCCAGCCCACCAGCCTGCTGAGCGCTTTCCGCGGGCCCAAATGCTCTTCTCCGTCGATTTCCGCGTGAAAAATCTGACCCTCGCGAATATAGACTCGGCCGCTTCTCCCGGCACTTATCTTCAACACCCCGCTTTGTCTGCTGCTCCCGATGAGTTGGAGTACGTCGGGCATCGGGACGTCCTCGAGCCGGCCGGACATGCTGAACCCTTGGTTCCGTTCCGCCTTTCTTGCCATCCGCGATTGGGCGTGGGCTTCGTGGGTGTCTTCGTCGCCGGTTCTTACGATGAGCTTGAGTATGCTGCTTCCTATAAGAATCCGGTCCCCCTCCTCGAGTCGCGCGGCGTTGATCCTCTCCCCGTTGACAAACGTACCGTTGGTGCTTCCAAGATCCTGAAGCACCAGATTGCTGCCCGCGCAGAGGAGCCTTGCGTGCTTGCGAGAGACCTTCTCCTCATCGAGGACCATGCTGCCCGGTATGTCACTTGCGCGTCCTATGATGATCTCGCTGCCGTTTTGAAGCGGAAACTCGGTACCCTGATGTTTTCCGCTAAGAAACTTGAGAGCGAAGCCCTCGTGCTCTTTCTCTTCCGTTCTTTTGTCCTTGGCTTCCACTGATGAACCCTCTAAAGACAACCCCGCCTAGTGTAGGCCGGTAAATATCAACATATTCGTCCCATGGCTAGCCGGTCCCGCGTTGCTCAAGACGTTCCGGTTCCCCGAACGAGCCGCAAGTACATGTTCGCGGTTCGGTCGTCGGGATTCTCTCGCAACACGTGCTCCCAGCATGCCATGGCATCGTCGGTCCGTCCCGCCGAGAACAGCGCGACACCCAGCGCTACTCGCGCCGGCAGGTGTTCGGGCCTGCTCGCAACGGCCGACTCCAGCTCACTTACCGCCGAATCCTTCTCGCCTTTGTCTCGAAGCGCCCCGGCGAGCCGCATCCGTATGTCCACGAAATCAGGGCACAGCTCCAGCGCATTTCGGTACTCGCGGATCGCCTTGTCCCAAACACCGCTGCTGGCGAAAACATCTCCTATCTCGGCGTACATATTGGCGACCTTACCGAGAACGAAGTGATCCATGTTCCCCTTGGTAGCGTAGTTCTTCTCCCTTGCCCGCCGGTAGAGATCCTTCGCTTCTTCGTAACGACCCTCGTCGTTGTAAATGACGGCGAGATTCAGCGCCGCCTCGGTGTAGCCCGGGTTCAGGTTCAAGGCTTCCTCGAATGCGGCTCTCGCCTCCTCGACCTCCTCCCAGTCGTGATAGATGACCCCGAGCATGTTGTACACATCGGCGAAGGCCTGGCCATGCTCGACGACCTCGGCGAGGCAGCGTTCGGCCTGCTCATACTCCCCGCGCAAGTAGTGGCTCTTTCCCAACGACAGGAGCTGCTTCACTCGTTCGTCCATACCATAGAAGCTACATCAGGCCGGAGGTAAAGCGCCAGCCATCATCCGTCGGCACCAAGACGTAACGTGCCCGCCCCTCCACCGCTTCCTCTCCGGCGTCATCCTCACCGAATGAGAGTCTCCATCGTTCGGTCACGATCGCTTCGTTACGTTCAACCCTCATGGTGCGGGCTAGAATCTCTTGCCTTACGGGCTCATCTCCCACATCCGCGAGAACGGTCTCGAGGCGGGCCCTCAGATCCCGCAAGGAATCCGGATCATCGCCGTAGTCGGCGTGAGCAAGAGCCCTGTAGGCATCCACATCCCTATTCTCGAACGCTTTGTGACGCGCATCGAGCGCCGCGGACACCGCCGCCAGTCGAGCCAGGGGGAAGCCGTCTACACTCCAGCCTCCCTCGGCTCGCACAAAAGGAATGGCCTCCACGCAAATGCACTCGGTCCTTACTCCTTGCAAGAAGCCGGAAGCCTCTCCTCGCGCAAAAACAGTAGCCTCATCGCCTTCGACTTCCATAGTTCTGCTGACGAAGCGAAACTGGAGATCGGTGCCTTCAGCCTTATCTTGGATGCCGGCTTCTGAGATCTCGTCAAGAGCGCGGTTGATGGCCCAGCTAGGACCGATGATGAGTTCGCATCCCACCGCGCCGGCACAAATCACGCCTGCCAGCAGATATAGAGCCGACCGGTCGCTCACCGTCGACCCATAGCCCATCAGTCCTCCCCCTGTCGGCTCTGCTCCTCCGCCAGGTGAACGGCTTCCGATAGGAGTCGCTCGGCCCGCGCCTCGATATCGGAATCGAGATCATCGCCGGACAGCACCTCCTTCAAGATCCGAACGGCATCGGACGGACGAGGATCATCGAGTTTCAGATACGCCTCGGCAAGCCCCGTCTTTGCCAGCTCGTCGAAACCGAGGCCACCGTAGCTGTCCAGCACATTCTCCAAGCGGAACACCACCGCCCGCCACTGGCCGCGGCGCTTGTAGAAGTCAGCCACGTAAAGCTCGTGCCTGGCAAGCCTCGATAACGCATCGTCCAGCAACTCTCGCGCCTCATCCACATGCTCGCTCTCCGGGTACTCGAACATGAACCTCTCGAGCACGTCGATTACCTCCCTCACGTGCGTGAGGTCCTTTTCGTGAGCCGGCGGCAGTATCCACAGATCCGACGGGGCCTGTCGCATAAGCGACAAGGCCTCCCGCCATGCCGCGTAATGGGCCTGGGGGTGGGCGGGGCGAAGGCTGACGAAAGTACTATATGCGTCAGCCGCTTCCAGGAATCTGTCCTGCGCGAACAAGGCATCGGAGATCCCAAGCTCGGCGAGCGCGGCGTACGGTGAGTGCGGGTATCTGTTCCGAACCCTCTCGAAGCGCTCGACCGCCAAGGTGTAATCACGCCTGTCATAAGCCGTTTGGGCTGAGTCGAACGCTGCCTCGGCCGCCTCCTTGTACGAAGGCGTACCAGGCTCCGGTATCGGCTCGGGACGCCCGGTGGCGCAAGCCAAGCAAATCCACACCGCTAGAAGCGAAAGCGACAGCAAGGAAACCAACCCGCGGCCGCCATTCCCTGGGGAGAGCCGAGGAGCACGCGTTGCCTTTTTGGGCGAAATCTTTTCCATTGGGACCATAGAACCGGGACGGTTAGCACTTCATTCGGGAGGCGTCCATCGAAACGATCCACGATAAAGGACTTCTTTGTGCGCAAAGAGGCGCGGTACGAGGTATCATGGATTCAGGAGGTAGTTCCCGCATGGCCCGGATCAAGTTCAACGCGACCGTAATACGAAGGGGGAGATTCACCTGCCTCGACCTGCCTGCGGCAGCCAGCCGGCAGCTGGGCAGCAACGGTCGCGTTCCGGTGGCTGGCCTCATAAATGGCTTTCCGATAGACACATCGGTGTTCCCCGATGGTGATGGTGGTCATTACCTCATGCTTAATCGAGAGATGCGCAAGGGTGCCAGTCTCGAAGCGGGGGATAATGCACAGGTAGTGATATCGGTCGACCCCAGGATGGGCACTCTAGAGGTGCCGGGGGATCTCTCGAAGGCCCTGGCCGACAACGATCGGGCCAGGTCCGCCTTCCAAGACCTCTCTCACTCCCACAAAAAGGAGTACCTGGACTGGGTTGCGGAGGCCAAACGCCCGGAAACCAGGGCCAGGCGCATAGAGCGCACCGTGACCCTCCTCGGAGAAACCGGCATCGACGGATAGTCGGACCGCTCGTCCAAGATCCGGTCCGGCGCCCACTCCTATCGAGAGGCCGGTCGCCCTTTATTCGGGGACTTGGCGACCTGGCACCTGCCTTGCTCTTGCCCGTGTCGGGCTCCGTATCAGCCGACGCGGGCCCGGCACACTCTCACAAGGAGGAGGTCATGAGTGATCCATTGGAGGTTTGGTCCATACGCGACCCCATCGACAGAAACACCAAATCGTTCTGGAAGCACGCCGGGCGAGCATTCATAAATCAAGACGGCTCGATAAACGTGCTCTTGGACGTACTACCTATCGAGGGGAAGCTCCAAATACGCAAGCGGACGGAGGTCGGCCAGAGAAACGGCGTCGACCGCGCCGGCACCGCCACGGGACATGAAGCTAGCTCACCCGCGGGCCGGCCCTCGTAGCTTCATTCGCAGATCGATCGTCTTTGACTGAATCGCCTACTCGGAAGGTTCCAGGTGACCTATCCGAAAAAAAAAACGGGGAGAACACATGTACTCACAAAAGATCGTCGCGTTCACGAAGAGCACAATTGCACTGATTGTCTTCGCTCTGGCCTTCACTCTCGCCCTTCCGTCGATGGCACAGGAGGCGCCATCGCGGGAGCAGTCCCGAGTGGAGGCCGGGCAACACCGGGTCGACATCAACTCCGCCTCCTTGGAGGAGCTCATGTCGATTCCGGGGATTGGGCCGGTGCTGGCGGAACGCATCATCGCATCACGAAATGTCCGACCTTTCCGGCTGCCTCACGAGCTGGTTCGCGTAAACGGAATCGGAGAGGCTACTTTGCAAAAGCTGCTGCCGTATATCACGACAAAGCAGCCGTAGCCGGATGAACGGAATTAGGAGCCAATAGTGCGGGCCGCGGTGCGCGGCCCGCACCGCCGCTCACCGCATACCGCCTACGCCACTCGAGACAGACACCCGACGATTTGGGATTCACTGAAGGTGTTGACATCCGAAGATACCTTCATTTACGGTGCCCGCAATTCGAATAGAGGCTGCAGGTGCTCCAAGTCCCGATTGATACGAAAAGGACTCGGGGTTGAAAGGGAAGACCGGTCAAAAGCCGGCGCGGTCCCGCCACTGTAGCCGGGGAGCGATCGTCCATGCGCCACTCGCCTCGTAAGCGGGGAAGGCGGAAGATTGCGCAAGATGCAAACCAGCATCCGAACCCGGAAGCCAGGAAACCTGCCTGCAAGCCATGTGCGACGACATCCTCACGGGCGTCGTGGCTCGACTCTTCGGTCGAAAGAGGCAGCCAAAAATGGAAATCCGGTTCAGCGGGACACGAGGCAAGGCGGCAACAGCGCCCCTATTGTCATTCCGGCGTAGGCCGGAATGGAGCCATGAGGAAGCCGGACCGGGGCCTTTACCTATTCCAGCGTCTGCAGGCCGGCTAGAAGATCTTCCAGCCTCGCTTTCCGCTCGTCTTGCCCTCCTGGCGGCAGCGTCATTACTTCTCGGCACTGCTTCGCCGCTGAAGGCGGACGACGCGGCGCATGAAGAGAAGTCTTCCGAAGCAGCGAGCATCGAGCCTGTCGATCCTGCAAGCGAGAATGACAACGACGTTACGGAAAGCGATGATGAGACTTCCGGTGACGATGAACGCGGGGAGCGCTCGGGCACGACGGTCCTGGAAGCTCCCACGATAGACGTTACCGCGGCCGGCGTGCACCGAGACACCGCCGATAAAGCCTCGCCAACATCGGCCGCAACCAAGATCGAGATCGGCGGGGCCGACAGGGCCACCATAGACATCGGCAGGGCCATTTCTCGTTCCCCCGGTGTAACGCTCAGGCGAAGTGGAGCGCCCGGATCACCGATCACTGCTTCCATTCGAGGCTCCGCGGCGGATCAGGTGGTCGTAACCTTGGCCGGTCTCCCGATCACTCCGCCGGGGGGAGGCGCGGTCGATCTGTCCGCCGTACCACCCAGTCTTCTGGAGAGCATGGTGGTGACAAGAGGCACCGAGGCGGCAATACACGGAGCGGGAGCTCTGGGCGGAGTGTTGCATCTGAATCCCTTGACGCCCGGCGCATCCCATGATCTCGAGCCGAAACGCTCCTTGACCGCGCGGGGCGACAGCCTCGAGAGCGTCGGTACCGCTGCCGGTTGGAGGGGAACCGACGGCAACGTCCGAGCGGCGGCCGGCATCGATCTTTATGCCTCTCGCGGTACCTTCGAGTATGAAAGATTGTTGACCCCGAACATACCGGACGCAAGCTGGTCCACCCAAGAACGCGATAACAACAATCTGCTCTCGGGCTCCGGCATCCTGTCGACTTCGGTACCGGCGAGCGGCGGCCATCTTCAGATTACGGCCTTCGGACACAAGAACCGAAGAGATGTTGCCGGCATGGTCGGCTTTCCATCACCGGGGGCGACCAGCGACACGACACGGTCGCTTCTTGGCGGCATTTTCACTTCCGATCCCGTGGGCAACAGGTCCGTCCGTTGGAGCGCCGCTACGTGGATGTCCGGCGACGGCTATGAGTATGAGCCGGGCGAGAACCCCGCGCCCGGCCTGGGCAGCCCCTTTACCAACTCTCGCCGAGTAATCGGTTTGCGAAGCTCCGCGGAAGCCCTGGTGGCCGGCACGGCTCTCCAGATCTCCGGTGAAGCCAGCATGGAAATGCTATCGGGCACTGGGGCGGCAACCACTCGGCCGGCGGCCTCACTGCTCGTCTCCGACACGGCTTTTCTCGCAAACGACCTTTTGACACTGCACGGCGGCATCAGGCTCGACGCCTTCGGCGGCCACCCTGCGACACTCTCTCCACGATTCGGCGCGAATATCACCCTTCCCGCATCCATTGTGCTGTCAGCCAACGTGGGCAGAGGCGTGCGCATGCCCACCCTTTTCGAGCTTCATGGATCAACGGCGCTCATCGCCAACAACGATGAGCTCCAGCCGGAGTCGGCCGTCACGTTCGACGGAGGAGTCGAGCTTGCGCAAGACCAGGTTCATTTGCGAGTGATGGGATGGCACAGCCGATATCGAGACCTAATAACCTATGAACTCTTCCCTCCTCTGCGTCTGCGGCCGTTCAACGTGGGAGAAGCGTTGACTAGAGGTCTCGAGGCGGAGGCGAAATGGCGACCCACCGATTGGCTGTCGGCATCGTGCGCCTATACCCTGACCGATGCCGTCAACCTATCGCCGAAGCCCAACGTCCACGGGCAAACGCTTCCGTACCGGCCGAGACATCGAGGCTTCGCCGGAGTGACCGCGAGCATCGGGAGGCTCGATATCAACAGTGATCTCGAGGTCCAGTCCTCCGCCCCAAGAAACAGGGCAAACACACGTTCCATACCCGGCCGAACCCTGTTCGGAGCAGGCGCCGAAGTAGGAATCCGGCGAAACCTATCCGTCGGGCTTCACGTTGCGAATCTCTTGAACGATCGCCGTCTGGAAGATCTTTACGGATACCCACTGCCCGGAAGAACCGCTTTTTTCGTTGTCAATCTGCAAGGCTGACCCGCCTTCCCTACTCAACTTTCCCCCGGAGACTCACATGAACTTCGAATTGACCGCTCCTCACTTTCTCGTTTCAATTAGCCGCCGCTGGGTCGCGGCGGCCGTGGCCGCTTCGACCGCACTCTTCTTCGTCCTGGGCTGCGGCGAGCCTGCGGCGAACGGTAACGACGAAGAAGAGCTCGCAAGGACAATGGAGCTGACGCAGGTGATTGATCTTGGGCCGGACTGCCTGGTTCCCGGTTACATCACCGTTTATCAAGACATGGCCTACGTCACTTGCGGCGGAACATGGGGCGAAAATGAGGGTCGCCTAGTCATCATAGATCTGTCGGATATGTCCATCGCGGAGTCCACGCATCTTGGCGGCATGCCCGGAGCCATGAAGGTCTTCGAAGAAGTACTGGTGATAGCGGATGGCTCGGACGGCCGGGTGTTCGTAACAGACCTTCTCGGAGACATAATTCACGATCACGAGGACCCTGTCGTTCTATGCCCCTCGAACTTCGAAGAGAATCTTTTCCAGTCCATAGCCGGTCTGGCCGAATCTCCGGAAGATGAGATACTGGCCTCGTGTTTCTCGAGCTCCGAAGTGGTCCGCTTCCGTCTCGAGCCGGGCGCGGAGGAGGACGATGCGCGCAACGCGGTAATCTCCAGCCGAGTAACCGCGGGAGACGGAGCCGGCTCTCTCGCTAGATGGGGTGAGGAGAAAGCCATCGTGCTCGACGGGCTCGCAGGCACCGCGAGCTTGGTGGATCTCGAGGGCGACATGGAGGCCACCCCCTTTCACTGGCAGCTAGGCGAGACTCCAAACGACATAATCATCGACGAGGACAGGGCTCTTGTCGTGAACTCGACATCGCAAACCCTGCAGGTGCTCGACCTCAACGCGGATCCATCCGCCGCCACGACCCATGAGGTTTTCCTCGGCAACGGCACCAACCCAATGAGCCTCGCCCTGCTGTCGAGGAACGAGGTCCTCGTGACCTTGTGGCTTATGAATGAGCTTGTATTGGTCGATCTCGACGCCGGAGGGATCGTCGCCCGCGCCGGTCTGCCGTCCGGCGAGGATCTGCTGCCGCTGGGCGAAATGAAGCCCAGCGCTCTTCCTCAAGGAGTCGCATTGACGGGCGACGGCCGGGCGCTCGTCGCTTTGAACAATATGGACGAAGACATGCAGCCCGCGGGGCACGGCATCGTGGCGATCATCGAGATTGAGGCGGAGAGCCCATGAACAATGGCCCCATGGCGCTAATGGGCGCGCCTAGATGCAAGGCACTCATCCGCCTTGCAAGGTGCAAGCGCGCGTCGAGCGAGCCTATATTCGCTCGCGGAGCCTCTCACCGAAGGCGCCGGCTCGCTCTTCATATCTTGCTTGTGGCGATGTTGCCGGCGACCCTTTCGATTTCATGCCTGGACCAAGAAGCCGCGACGTCGCTTGACGAGAATGCCGTAAACTGGAAGCACGAACACTCCAAGCCGGAACCCAAGGACGAGCGACCATCTAGCGCCGAGCCCTACATGATGGGTCCGTCGCCTGAAGCCAACCCTTCCCGGGTAGTCACCCTCTCCCCTGCGATGACGGACATCGTGGCGGCCCTGGAAGCATCCGAGCTTCTAGTTGGCGTAACCCGCTTTTGTGATCACCCCAGCGCCCGGTCGGTGCCGCGCATAGGGGGCTTTCTCGACCCGAGCCTGGAAGCGGTCTTGGCGACAAGGCCCAATCTCGTCATCGCCGAGCCAAGCCCAGGCAATCGAGAATCGGTGAAACGCCTGGCAGAGCTGGGCATTCCGGTGCTGGTGGTGCCACACGGCGGCGTGGCCGGCGCCAGAACCGCGATTTCCGCGGTCGGCTCGAGGATCGGACGTCATGATGAAGCAAGAGCGCTCGTAGCCTCTTTCGACGCGGCTCTGGAAACAATCAAGGAGGCGGCATCGGACAGGGACCCACCGAGAGCAGCCATTATCTACGGAAGGGATCCTCTCGTTCTTGCCGGGCCGGGCTCTTTCGGCGACGAGCTGCTCTCGCTGGCCGGTGGCGAGAACATAGCAAGGAGCGCTGGTACGCCTTACCCTGCTTACCCTCTCGAGCTTTTGATATCGCAGCAACCGGATGTAATCATCGAGGCCGCCATGCTGGCGGACGGAAAGGCGGAGGCCTTGCCTCGGATGGAGGGCACCAGACACACCAAAATACCCGGCAATGCCCTGCTCCGTCCCGGCCCCGCCATTCCGGCCTCCGCCCTCCAGGTGCTCACGGCATTGCATCCGGAGGCAAGAGAGGAAATCCTAGCCGCTACCCTAGCCTGGGACAGAGGCCGAGCCATCAAGGAATGACCCCCCGCCACTCCCAGCCGAATGCCACGCGGCCGGCCGATCAGGATTATCGGAGCAAAGACGTTCCGAAAAAAGACATGCAAGCCGGAAAGAGGACCTCTCGAGAAAGAACGAGGCTTACGCCCCGCAAGTGGGCTTTTTGTCTTCTCGCTCTCGGTGTCGTGGTCTTGGCGGTGGCGTCGCTGGCCCTGTTACTCGGCGTCCGGCCCGTACGGCTTGGAATGGTTCTCACATCGGGCTCACTTGACCACACCATCGTCGCCGGAGTTCGCTTGCCCAGGCTCGTTCTTGGTCTGCTGGTCGGCGGTGCGCTGGGAGGCGCCGGCGCCACGCTCCAGGCAATACTGAGGAATCCACTCGCCGATCCCTTCGTTCTGGGCGTCAGCGGAGGAGCGGCCCTCGGCGCAACGCTTGCCATCCTGGCCGCAACCCTTCTGTCCACAACGGCTCTGGGGCAAGTGCTGACCGGCGCGGATACTCTAGCGATCGGCGAATCCGCCGAGGCGGGCGGGTGGTACAGAGCGGTTCCCATATCATTGGCCGCCGCCGTCGGAGCACTTACGACCACGATGCTGATGCTCTGGATAGCTCGTCCGGCCGGGCGTCTAGACCCGCACGCTCTGCTCCTGGCGGGCGTCGTTTTCAACGCGTTCGCCGCCGCGGTCATATTGTTCCTGCGCACGCTGGTGACACCCGAGCAAGCTCACGCTCTTCTGCCCTGGCTGGTGGGAACCCTGGCGCACAAACCCTGGTCACACATCGCGGTTGGTGCGGTCATCGTAATTGCCGGCATCGGGTTCTTGGTGGCAAACGCGTCCAAGCTCAACTTCCTTTCCCTTGGAGAGGAGAGCGCGGCCAGCCTGGGCGTGGACGTGGACAGGACGCGCCTGGAGCTGGTCGTGGTCATTTCCTTGATGATAGGGGCAACGGTCAGCTTGGCGGGACTGGTCGGTTTCGTGGGCCTTGTGGTGCCGCACATGCTCCGCCTCGTGCTTGGACCCGATCACAGGCTGCTGCTGCCGGCCTCCATCCTGGGCGGAGCCGCATTCCTCGCCTGCTGTGATCTCGCCGCAAGGCTCGCCTTCATCCCCGTGGGCACGGAGCCTCCCGTTGGAGCGGTCACCGCTTTGATTGGGGCGCCCCTTTTCCTGGTCCTGCTTCGTCGAGGGTCCAGTAGGAGGGCGCGATGAGAGAGGGAACGGAAGCGGCACCGGTCGAGAAGCCCCGCGGAGCCCCCGGCGAAACCGTCCTCGAGCTTCGCGAAGTCTGTTTTCGCTGGACCCGCGGAGGCGACCTGGTGTTGGACACCGTCAGTGCCGCAATCGCCGGGGGAGAGATGGTCGGAATCGTTGGCCCAAACGGCGCGGGCAAGTCAACACTGTTGAGAGTCTGCGCCGGCCTGCTGACGGCCGATGAAGGAGAGTGTCTCGTGTCGGGCAGGAGCCTCGCAAGCTGGTCCCGCAAAGAACTAGCGCGAAAAACAGCTCTGGTTCCGCAGGACCTGAGCGTTCCCTTCTCGTTCACCGTGGAAGAGCTGGCGTTGATGGGCCGGGCTCCTCACCTGGGACGTCTCGGTTTGGAAGGGGCCGGCGACATCGCGCTTGTGCGAGAGATTCTTTCAGAGATGGATCTGGAGGATCTGGCGACCCGGCCTGTCGACCGCTTGTCAGGCGGCGAGAGGCAAAGAGCTTTCATAGCGCGCGCACTGGCGCAGGACCCCCGAATCCTGCTCTGCGACGAGCCGACCGCTCATCTGGACCTGCGCCACCGCCGGCGACTGTTCGAAGCGCTACGCAAGCGCGTCGAGGAGCGAGGAATCGCGGTGCTGGTGGTCTTGCACGATCTCAACCTCGCGGCGAGCACCTGCGATCGGCTTCTGCTGTTGAACGAGGGAGCAATAGCCGCCGAAGGACCACCTTTGTCCGTCCTGCGCCCGGACGTTCTCGAAGAGGTCTATCAAACTCCACTGGTTGCCGGAACCGAGCCCGAAACCGGGCGGCCTTATGTTCTGGGCTGACAGCGCTAACGCACCGCCTCGCTGCACCCCCATTTCCATCGCAAGACCGCTTTTTCCACCTCGACCAGTACATAGACCGCTATACCGAACCCCAGAATCCGAGCCCAAGCCAGCCACTCGAGCTCCACCGTGCCGAAGACCACCTGCATGGGCTCCAAGAAATTGAAGGCAGCTTGCAGCAACAAGAGCACCCCGACGGCGAGCCACACAGCCCGGCTGCCGAAAATGCCTTCCTTGTTCGCGGTGGCTCTCACCATGTAGCGGCTGTTGAAAAGGTAGAAGACCTGGCCCATCACCAGCGTGTTGATCGCGGCCGTGCGAGCATAGTCGAGACCCCGACCCGAGACGAACAGCTCCAGCGAGAAGTGGCCAAGAGTTCCGATCAGCAGCAGAGCGGACATGAACCCGATTCGCCACATCAGAAAAGTCGTGATGAGCGGCGTATCCGGGTGTCGCGGCCTTCGCTGCATTACATCCCGCTCTATCGGCTCGAATGCCAGAGCCAACGCCAACGTCACGGCAACCACCATGTTGACCCAGAGCACGTGCACGGGACGAAGAGGAAGCGCAAGACCGAGCGCGATAGCGGCAACGATGGTAAGAGCCTGCCCTCCGTTCGTCGGAAGGATGAATATGAGGGTCTTGCGCAGATTATCGTATACGCCACGGCCCTCCTCGACCGCGTTTGCTATGGAAGCGAAGTTGTCGTCGGCAAGCACCATCTCCGAGACCTCTCTTGCCGCATCGGTTCCTTTCTGACCCATCGCTATGCCGATGTCCGCTTGTTTCAGCGACGGGGCGTCGTTGACACCGTCCCCTGTCATCGCGACCACCTCACGCCGCTGTTGAAGCCCCCGTACCAAGCGCAGCTTGTGCTCGGGACTGCTTCTTGCGAAGACGTTCACCTCCAGGGCACGACTTGCTAGATCTTCTTCGGAAGCGTGCTCTATCTCCCGGCCTGTCATGACGCCGCCTTTTTCGATGTGCATCTGCCGGGCCACCGACTGCGCCGTCACGGCGTGATCTCCTGTAATCATTTTCACGTTGATCCCGGCCGAGTGACACGCATCCACCGCCTGAATCGCTTCCTCTCTTGGAGGATCGATCATTCCGACGAGCCCCAAAAACACCACCCCGCTCTCGAGGTCGTCGAATGTCAGCCCCTTTCGACCTGGTGAAACTTTTCGGTAGGCGATGCCAAGAGTCCTTTGTCCCCTTGAAGCGACCTCCTTTACTTTCGCATGCCACCAGTCCACATCTATCTTTTCCAGCTCTTCCCCCTGCTGCTGAAGATCGCACATATCCAACAAGGTATCGGGAGCCCCCTTCACGTAGATGATTCCGTCTCCACGCGAAGTATCGTGCCGGGTCGCCATGAACTTGTGCCTGGAGTCGAAAGGGATGACGCCTCGGCGAGGATTGGCCTTGCTCTCCCGCACCCGCTCGAGGCCGGCCTTGACGGCGCCGACGACCAAGGCCCCCTCCGTGGGATCTCCCTCGATGAGCCACTTGCCGTCGCGCCAGTGAAGCAAGGCATCTCCACAAAGCAAGCCCGCCCTCAATACTTGAAGCAAGTCTTGCTGCTCCAGCAAAGATACTACACGCTCGCCGCGACGAAACCGCCCTTTCGGCACATACCCTACTCCCTCCACGTGGTACTCGGCATCCCTCGTGACCACTGTTTTCAAGGTCATCTCGTTTCGCGTCAACGTGCCGGTCTTGTCGGAGCAGATCACCGTGACGGAACCGAGCGTTTCCACGGCCGGCAAGCGACGGATAATGGCCTTGCGAGCCGCCATGCGGCGAACGCCCATGGCGAGCGTAATGGTCATTATCGCGGGCAGGCCTTCAGGGATTGCCGCCACGGCCAGGCTCAGCGAAGCCAAGAACATCTCCAGAAGGCCGTAGTCTCGCAGCAGATAACCAATCACGAAGGTAAGCGCGGCGACGGCTACTATGATTATGCTGAGCAGCTTGCCGAACTGGTCCATCTTCCGCAAAAGCGGCGTGCGAATTTTCCTGACGTGGGCGAGCATGCTGGAGATTCGCCCAACCTCCGTCTCGGTTCCCGTGGCGATCACCACACCCTTCCCGCCTCCGCTGGTGATCACCGTGCTCGAGTAAGCCATGCAGAGGCGGTCCCCGAGCTCTGCTTCCTCGTCCACGGGCTCGACCTGCTTGCTCGAAGAGACCGACTCCCCCGTAAGCACCGCCTCATCGGCACTTAGCGCATCGACTTCCAGCAGGCGGAGATCGGCCGGAACCCTATCCCCAGCCTTCAGGACTACTATGTCCCCCGGCACGACCCTTTCCGCGTCGATTTCGTGCCGGACCCCTTTGCGCAAGACCCTGGCCTTGGGTGAGAGCATTCTCTTGATGCTCTCGATTGCCCGTTCGGCCTTTCCTTCTTGCACGAATCCTATGACGGTATTCACGACCACCACCGCCAGGATCACGACCGCGTCAAGTAAGGCTCCAACCAGCGCGGCGAGTATGGCGGAGGCGATCAATAATATGATGAGGATGTTGGTAAGCTGCCCTTTCAGGCGCTCCCAAGCGGTGCTGCCTAGTGCTTGCTCCACGCGGTTCTCTCCGAACCGCTCCAATCGTCGCTGTGCTTCCTCCTCCGACAATCCTTCCAAATCCGCGCTCAGCTGACCGAGCACATCGGTGCTTGATGCTGCATGCCATGGCTTTGTCGGGACCTTATCGATCATGCGCGGGCACTCCGGGCCGCTGTTCACGCCGTGGGTTAGCTAGATGTAGGGAGCCCCGGATCAGTGGCAAGTCCCAAACATGCCGCATAAATTGCGCACCACCAGTGCTGGTCACTGAAATTCAAGTTGCTACCCGTCCTTGTGGCCGCTATAGTGCGCTGGCCGAGATCCCTCGGCCTCGATTCATCTACCTTATTGGGAGGGAGATCTTCATGAAATGCATGTTTACCAAGCGTGTCGGTTTTGGAGCGCTTACCATTGCGCTAACCGCTTTATTGGCACTCGGCGGCTGCGCCAAAGCACCGGAAGTAGACGCCGGTGAAGACCAAGAGGTCGTCACCGGCGAGTTAGTGGGACTTGAAGGCTCCGTCAATTTGCACCAGGACGATCCAATAACCATCGGTTGGCGCATCGTACAGGCTCCAGCCGGCAGCCTGGCCGAGCTCACCGCAGCCGACACTCTCACCCCTTGGTTCGTCGCCGATACGGAGGGCGACTACGTACTCGAGCTCGAGGTCGAGCAAGACGAGCGCATCGGCAAGGCCGACGTGACGGTCACCGCGGCCGGCGAGCACATTGAGATGGCCATGCTGCCCACCGCGGACGCGGGTGAGGACCAGAGCGTCGAAACCAACGAGATCGCGCAGCTAGTCGGCGACGTGACCGATCCTTCCGAAAACGGCTTCACCGTGGCGTGGCACTTCGTATCGGTGCCCGAGGGCAGCAAGGCAGAGCTGTCGGCGGCCACCTCCCTGACTCCCTGGTTCCTGGCCGACAGGGCCGGCGAGTACTTGATCGAGCTTACCGCGACCAACGAGGTCGGCGCCGCCCGCGACCGCGTGCGAGTGCAAGCGGATGGCGATCCCACAACCTTCACCAGAAACCCCGTCGCGGACGCCGGCGACGACATGATGGCTCCCGCCCCCGGCATGTTCTGGAACCAAACGACAGTCCAGCTCGACGGCACCGGCTCCTTCCACCCGGAAGGCGGGCCCTTCTGGCTCGAGTGGGTAATACTGTCCGCACCCGAAGGGTCCAATACTTGGCTCGACGGAAACCAACAAATGACGCCGACCTTGCGCATCGACAAGGAAGGGGAGTACGAGATCGCCGCTTATCCTTGCGACTTCGAGATCTGCGGCAGGCCCGACACGGTGATGGTCACCGCTGAAGGCGCGCACGAGCTGGAGCTTGTCGCGGGCAACGACCAGGAAGCGCCCGTAACACGGCGGACTGAGCAGCCCATGGTGTTCAGAGCCGTCAACTCGGCCGGGCAAGCCATCCCCGGAGTTCCCGTCGGCCCCATGATGGTGTCCGGGCCATACGACGAGGATCACCCCTGGGACGACGACATATTGTTCGAGGATGACCATACCAACGAGAACGGCCTGGCGTTTGCTTCCATAAGGTTCAACGACGTGGCCGGCCCGAGAGACATCTTGCTTGGCGCCCTGCTGGATACGACCGAACTCGGCGAGTGGGACTTCGAGAACTGGTCCATAGCCGAGATCGAGTTTTCCGCAACCGCCATCGCCGAAGGAATCGCCGGCATTCGCTTCGACCATGAAGATCTCGAGGAAGCAAGCGTGCTCGAGCCTTTCATGTTGACGGCGTTCGTTCACGATCAGTACGGCAACATCGTAAGCTGGGAAGACGAGATGGAGGTGACGCTCATCGGCCACAGTCCCGCCACATTTGCCGAGGAGGCCGAGACCGGCACGGTGATAGACGGCGGCGGAACAACCGAAGTGGTGTTGCAGGTCTCCGGCGGCCTGGCCGAGATCGAGCTGGCGACCGAACTCTCGGGTGAGATCATGATCGACGGCCTGATAGGGCTCGAGATCGAAGGCTTCCCCGGACCGATGCAGGCCAGGTGGGACGACGTAACGGTGGACTTCAACCCCGGTCCTCCTGTGGAGCTTGCTTTCCTTCGCCTGCTCGAGGGGGCCGGTGGCGGCAACGCGCACAAGGACTCAAAGCGCGGCGGAAACATCGATGTCCTCGTCGTCATGCGCGACGAGCTTGGCAACGCGGCTTATCCCGACGGCCCGGACAAGCCGCGGTTCTGGATACACGCCGAAGGTGACGGCGAAGATACGCCAGAGTTAATCGATAGAACGGGCGAGAGGGGAATCGTCGTCGGAGGAGGAGGAGGCCTCCCCTCGATCTTCATGGAAGGCACCTTCTTCAGCAAGAGAGGGCAGTGGTACTTCGGCGCCGAGGTTAGAATGACCAACGAGAACGCGGAGCTGGTCACCCTATCGCTCGAGGATGAGAGCGTCGGCCTCGACGACTCCGCGACGACGGCTCGCCGGTTCACAGGCGACCCCGTCTCCTTCGTGGCGCTGAATGACGGTCCGCTCGCCGGCGTGGCAGGTCAGGATCTGCCCGAGACGGTGGGAGTCAGGGTCGAGGATGAAGACGGCCTGCCGATACCGGGCCTCTGGGTTGAATGGAGTGTCGAAGAGGGCGGCGGTGAGGTCGAAGGCCACCCCGGTTGGGGGCGATGGTCGAACACGAACCAGAATGGAGAGGCTTTCGTCAATTGGTGGCGGCTCGGCCCGGATGCCGGGGATGACAACAACATGCTCGAGGCCGAGCTGAGTACCGGCTGCGACTTCGAGCTGGATCCCGTCGAGTTCGTGGCCTCCGCGGAACCATCCGTGCCTGCAAGGCTGGTGCTGCTTCCTATCGACCAGCCCGAGGCGGGAGACGAGACGGTGGAGCTGGAGATCGAGCTCCAGGATGCCTTCGGCCACCTGGTGGAGGACTCCGATCCGGTCCGTTTCACACTCGAGGAAACATGGGACCGAGCTCGCTTCACCGCGGCCGTCGAGGGAAGCATCATCGAGGGTGAGGGTGCCAGAATAGTCTACGTCGAGACCGAGTACGGGCGCGTGGTCGTCGAGCTGACGACCGACACCTTCTCACAAACCCGGTTCACGGCTCGCGACACCGACAACACCGGCCTTTCCTTCGAGGGCTTCGGCGGCACGCAGCCGCTGTATCAAGCCGACTTCCAAGGAAACGACGGCGGCATGACTCCGGATACCCCCTTCGACGGCCGAAGCAGTAGCTGGGAGTGGGGCACGCCCACCTACGGCCCGTCGGGCGTTACCGGAAAATTCAACAGCAGGGCCTGGGGCACTCACCTCGGAGGCTATGCCTATGCAAACGAGGGGAGCTGCCTTACCACGCCATGGTTCTACCTGCCGGAAAGCGGATCGAGTCTCAGGACAAGGTTCGACATTTGGGCGGAGACGCAAAACCAAATGGAGTGGTGGAGCATGTTCTGTAACGAGGACGGCGTCTGCCGAGATGTGACGAATAGGACCTGGGACGACACGCCATACTGGAACAGCCACAATCGGTTGATGGCAGCGCATAACTATAACGCCCTTGCCGGCAGCCACGTGCAGTTCATGGTGTGCACCTTAGCCCATTTCAACCCGTTCTGGGATGATCCACCGGCCGGCATCTACCAGAGCAGCCTGGATATCAGTATCTGGACGGGCAGTGACCCAAGCGTGAACTTCGCTCCGGCACCGGAAGATCCGTAAGCGCACTTACGAGTAGTCACCGCCTCCGGCACGGCGCCTTCGGGCCGCTCGTGCCGGGGGCTTTTTCGTGGGACAGCGAAGTGCGGAGCCCGCGGATCGAGACCGACACCACCGGCCGGGTCAAACCGGTAACTTCAAGGACCCGAGATGACCGAGTAGGCCGGGGGTCGTCGGTCTCGAGACGCGAAGCGCACCCACGAGCCCACCGTCAACCGGCGGATGCCGAGTAGGCATACCTGGCGGTGGCGAAGTGCGGAGCCCGCGGATCGAGACCGACACCACCGGCCGGGTCTACCTGTAACCTCAAAGGCACGAGATGACCGAGTAGGCCGGGGGTCGTCGGTCTCGAGACGCGAGGCGCACCCACGAGCCCACCGTCAACCGGCGGATGCCGAGTAGGCATACCTGGCGGTGGCGAAGTGCGGAGCCCGCGGATCGAGACCGACACCACCGGCCGGGTCCACTCGTAACTTCACGGACAAGAGACGAACAAACAAGGCCGGGAGGTAGGATCATGAACCGTGAGTACCCGCGGGCGGGCGGTACAGCAGGTGACGCGGACGCAAAAGCAGGCTAAGTTTGGGGCGGGAGCTAGAGAAGATCATGGGCGCTCGCAAAACCGCACAGCAACGCGGCCGGTGGATAGTCATGGCCGTCCTTGCATCCGTCGCGCTCCATGGGTTGCTGCTTCTCGTCCCCATTGGAGAGACCCGCAAGACAGAGGCCGAGGACCAAACGATAGCCACCATATACCTGGAGGAGCACCCTCGGGATACATCACCCGAGGGGCTGGAGCCCATGAAGGATCGCTCCAGCGAGGATGAGCCCCATCTCGAGACGGCGGAGAAGAAAGCAGGGCGATCAGGAGCGGCAGGGGCAGTGAAGAGAGACGAAAGATCGCCCCGGAAGGAAAGACCGGAAGAGCGCCCTCTCGCCGGCAAGCAGCCCGAGGAACGCGCTGAAGACCGCTCCATCGACGAGAAGGAACCCGCCTTGGCGCCGGAGCGTGATGCCGAAGAGGGCACACCTCCTCTCGCAAGCGATGCGCCGGAATCGCCGGAGCAGCCAATCGATCCCTTCCCTTCAAGCGTGCTCTCGGAGCTTGCGGCCGAGACGGAGGCCGAGACGTTGGATGGCCCCGATCCCGGCGAGACCTTCCAAGCACTTCCAAGTGAGCCGCCCGAGGAGCGAGCGGCCCTGGCCGAGGAACGGCTGGCGGGCATGGTGCGTGACGACAAGGCCAGGCACCGGGTGAAGACCGGTCTTGTCGACCCATACTTCGTGCGCCTTCGAGAGAGCTTCGAGGAAGATATGGATCCAGGGTGGGAGCACCTCGACGAGCAAGCGAAGGAAGGGCTCATCGCGGACCTCGGCGCCTGGCTGCGCGACTATCAGAAGACTTTGGAACGCTACGGAGAGACCGGCAGTCCTTACCGAGAGGGCGAGAGCTCCTCGCTTGGCTCTCATCATCTATTGGCAAAGCCTATTGCGCCATCGGGAACGCTCGCCCGCGACGACAGCCGCGTGGACATGGCCCGTGCGGCGATGCAGCACACCCTGTTCAGGGACATGGCAAGCGGACGCGCGGGAGGCGTGGAGCTGGTGGCGCTCCTTCGCGTGGTACAGGCACCCAACGGCGGGCTGATCCGTGTAGAGATCGAACGTTCCTCCGGAAAGCCCGGCTACGATGAGCTGGCGCGATCAACCGTACAAGGCGCTCTTTCGAGAATGCGCCCTCCCGAGCGCGCCGGAAAGGGTTTCGGGCTCGGATCAGAGAGAATCGAATCGGTGTGGGCCTTTAGAACGCGGTTCGTGGTCGTGCCGCCAATGCCCATGGCCGGATGCGAGATAGAGTCCGACGGCGCCGCCGGCGAGTGCCTGCGCCCGCTCCAGCGACGCGCCATACCCCACGTCGAGCTGGAGGCGGTATATTAGCCTTCGCCCCGTTGGGTCTTCGAGGTGACGAGCCTTGCCATCAGCCGTGGATGTGTGCTTCGATGAACACACTTCGTGACTAAAGAGTGAGGGGGCGTTAGAACTCAAGCGGAATGTTCGAGCAAGAACCCGCCCCGACAGCGCTACTGTTCGTCGTGTTCGGCGTCCTGATGGCGCTGTCCGCGCTTTTCAGCCGGACTGCCCAGCGCGCCGGGATTCCCGTGGTGCTCGTTTTTTTGGTCATCGGTATGATCGCGGGAACCGAGAGACTGACCGGCCTGCGCTTCGAGGACTACGGCTTCGCCTTTCGAATAGGGATGGCGGCGCTGGTGCTGATCTTGTTCGACGGCGGGCTCAACACCCCCATGGTTTCGGTGCGCCAAGGCGTGAGGCCCGCGGCCATCCTGGCCACCCTGGGAGTAATCGCCACAGCGGGTCTGGTCGCCGTGGCCGCGCACTTGCTTGGCTTCTCTTGGGGTGTGGCGCTGCTTCTGGGCGCGATCGTCTCATCCACCGACGCCGCGGCTGTATTCGCGGTGCTTCGCGGCAGCGGCCTCCATCTCAAGCGCAGGGTGAGCGTCACCCTGGAGATCGAGTCGGGATCGAACGACCCGATGGCCCTCATACTGACCATGGCCCTTGCTTCGGCGCTGGTGGGCGGCGGAGACCTTTCATGGGTCGTCGCCGTGGAGGTCCTCGTGCAGCTCACAGTCGGAGCGGCTCTGGGGTTCGTGTTCGGCTTCGGCGGAAGGTGGCTGCTCGGGTGGGCCAGGCTGGAGACCGGCGGGCTGTACCCCGTACTTACCATTGCGCTTGCCCTGGTGGCCTTTGGAGTTCCCACCCTTTTCCTCGGCAGCGGCTTTCTTGCCGTCTATATCGCCGGCGTCATCATGGGAAACGGTCCTATCCCCTATAGGAGCGGCCTTCTTCGGGTGCACGACTCGGTCGCCTGGATGAGCCAGATCACGATGTTCTTGGTCCTGGGCCTTCTCATAACCCCGTCCATCCTCCTGGAGGTCGCCTGGATCGGCATCGTGCTCGCATTGGTGCTTGCAGTGCTCGCTCGTCCTCTAGTGGTCGTGCTCTCGCTTCTTCCATTCAGATACCCGTGGCGGGAAGTTACCTACATAAGCTGGGTGGGGCTTCGCGGAGCGGTGCCGATCATTCTCGCGACGATTCCGGTTCTGCTCGGGGTGCCCGGCGGCGAAGAGATCTTCCATATCGTCTGCGCAATGGTCATTGTCAGCACCATAGTGCCGGGCGCCACGGTTCGGTGGCTCACTGAAAAGCTTGGCCTCATCAGCGCGGAGCCGCCTCCACCTCCGGCCGTCCTGGAAATTCAATCGACGCAGATCCTAGACGGCGAGATAACCAGCTACTACATCGACGAAGCTTCAGCCGCCTGTTTCGCCCGCATAGGCGACCTCCCATTCCCGAAGGGCTCGCTGGCGCTTCTCATTGTCCGAGGCAAAAAGCTCAAGGCACCACGAGGCGACACCATGCTGCGGCCGGGCGACCACCTCTACGTCTTCTACCGCAAGGAGCACCTGCCTTTCATCCAGCTCCTCCTTGGACGAAGTCAAGAAGAGTAACGCGTCTACGCTTGCGATCGCGCCTGGCCGCGTGCCGCCCTTCGAAGAGCCCTACGCTCCCGACGTTCCTCGATGAAAGCGTAAGCCGCCGGTATCACGACCAGCGTAACAAGACTCGCCGAAAGGAGCCCTCCGACCACCACTCTGGCAAGCGGAGCGTTGAGATCTCCTCCCTCGCCAATCCCCATTGCCACCGGTACCAGAGCCAGGCTGGTGGTAGCCGTGGTCATAATGATGGGCCTCAAGCGCCTTCTGGTGCCCTCGAGGACCGCGTCGACAACTCCATAGCCTTTTTCCCGGCGCAACATGTTCGTGTAGTCGACCAGCACGATGGCGTTATTCACGACGATCCCAACCAGCACTATCGCGCCCAGAAAGCTGTACATGTTGAAGCTGGTCCCGGTTATGACGAGACTCAACACCACACCCAGCGACGCCAGGGGAACGGCGAACATGATGATGAACGGCTGCACCAGGCTCTCGAACTGCGCCGCCATCACCATGTAGACCAGCGCCATGGCGAGTATGAGCCCCAGCATCAAGCCTCCGAAGGTCTCGTCCTGTTCGCGGCGCTCGCCTCCCATCGACAGGTGAAAACCTTCGGGTACAACCACTTCGGATCGGATCCTGCGCTCTACCTCCCTTGCCACGGACCCGAGGTCGGTATCGGGATCAGCCAGCGTGCCGGTCACATAGATGATCCGTTCCTGGGCCCTCCGCTGAATCGCCACCGTGCCGGGCTGCTCCGTGACCGAAGCCACGGAGCGGATTGGAACCTGTCCACCTCCCGGCGGGAACAGCGGCAGGTCCATGACCTGCTCGATATGGCGTCGGTCGTCCTCGGCGAGGCGCACGATCACCCTGTACTCGTCACCACCCTCCCGCAGATGCGTCGCCACGCTGCCCAACACGTAGCTTCGAACCGCGTCTCCCACCGCCGATGGAGACAAGCCCATTGCGGCAGCTCTCTCCCAGTCCACGTTCATCCCAAGCTCGGAGGCGCCATACTCCCTCGAAACTCGCGCGTCGGCCACCTCCTCCAGGCCTCGCATGATGTCCGCCACTTGCCGTGCCAAGTCCGCTCCTGTCTCCAGGTCGTACCCGGTGATGTCGACCTGAAGGCGATCTCCACCTCCGCGAAGAACTCGAAAAATCCAAAGGCCCCCCCCGGGGCGCACGCGAACTCGTGCGTCCGGGTAACCCGCGAGCAAGGGCCGAAGCTCGGCCGCTACCTGCGCGCTCGACCTGCTTCGCTCCGACTGATCCACCATCCGAACGCGAAGAGAGGCCACGTTGCTCCCGGCCGCCCATCCGCCTCTGGGTCCTATCGTAGTGAAGATGGCCTCCGCTTCCGGTACGGCGGCTCGGACCCGGGCCTCAATGCCTCTCATGACGACCTCTGTCACCTCGAGACGCGTTCCCGGAGGAAGCTCGACATTCACTCGAACATCGCCCTCGTCCGTATCCGGTGCAAGCTCGGTTGCCACAAGCCCAAAGGCGACCATTCCAAAGGCTCCACCGAGCATGAACAATGCGACGAGCAGAGCCACCCACTTTCGCCGCAGCAGCCAGGCTATGAAGCGGCGGTACAGCCTCTCGATCCGCAGCATGATAGGACCGCTTCCAAGAGTGGAGCCGGGCTTCCTGGGAGGAAGCCTGCTCGCCAGCATGGGAACGAGCGTGAGAGCCACAAGGAGCGCGCAGGCGAGCGAGAAGACCACCACCATGGCGAGCTGGCCGAAAAAGATAGCCACGAATCCGCCCAAGAAAACCACCGGCACGAACACGGTAAGCGTTGTGAACGTGGATGCGGTAACGGCGGAGGCCACCTCGCGGCTCCCCTCCACCGCGGCCTCCCGGGGATCGAGACTCCTTTCAGCGCCGCCGGCGGATGAGCCCCAAGGCTCATCGCGGCTGTCCTCATCGACCCTGCGAGCAAGGTCGTCGCGGTGACGGACGATGTTCTCCAATATGACTATGGCGCTGTCGACGAGCATCCCTATCCCCAGCGCCAGGCCACCGAAAGATATGACGTTCAACGTCACGCCGGCTATATCCATCAATGCGAAGGTACCGATCACCGAGATGGGTATAGCCGCGGCTATGATCAGAGTCGCTCGAATGTCCCGCAGGAAAAGCAGCAAGATAATGACCGCGAGCACTCCGCCCACGGCGGCGGCCTGCTGCACGCTTGTGACCGAGGCCTCTATGAACTCGGCTGTGTCAACGAGGATTCGCAGCGATACGTCGTCCATCGACTTGTCCAGCCGCTCCACCTCGGAGCGTAGCCGCCTGGCCACGTCAACGGTGTTCGCGCCATCGAGCTTGCTGACCGAGAGTCGAATCCCCTCGGCCTGGTCAATCCAGACGACGTTTCTCCTCTCCTCCGCGGCGTCACGAACGCTTGCGAGATCCGACAGCCTGACCGGCCCCTCCGGCCGGTAGGTCACGATCACGGACGAAAGCTGTTCCAGACTTCGAAGCTCACCCGAGGTCTTCAAGATGAGCTCGCGGTCTCCATCGTGCACGCTGCCGCCGGGCACGTCTTGGTTCTCTCGTCGAAGCGCCGAGACGACTGTTTGCGGAGAGACGCCATAAGCGGCCAGCCGCTCGGAGATGAGGTCGACGTGTATCTGCCTTTGAAGGCCGCCCCGTACATCGACCCTGGCGACGCCCTCCACTCTCTCCAAAGCGACCTTGAGCCTGTCATCCGCCAGCATGCGAAGCTGACGAGGATCCATGCCCTCGCTCGATAGAGAGAGAAACATGACCGGCATCGCGCCCAGATCGAACTTGTAAGCAATGGGCTGCGAGGCATCGTCGGGAAGGCGGTGCCTCACTCGTTCGAGGTTGGCCCGAACGTCTCCGAGGGCGCTATCGAGGTCGGTGTCCCACGAAAACTGGAGAACGACGCGGGAGGTGCCCTCCATCGAGACCCCCTCGATCCTCTCGACGTTTTGGATCGTTGCCAAAGCCTCCTCGATGGGCCTCGTTATCAGCGTCTCGATCTCCTCGGCTCCAACGCCGTCGTAGCCGGTTACTATCGTCAACCTGGGCATGTCCACCGAGGGCAAGAGGTCCACCGCCAGCCTCGTAAACCCCACCGCGCCCATGGTGACTATGGCCACGAAGATCATGGCCGTGGTAACCGGTCGTCGCACCGCGAAACGAGGCAGCATGCCGCCACGGCCCGCGTCCGGTTGCAGGGGATCCCTCTCGTTCATGAACCTTCCCGCTCATTGCCGGAGGCCGCCGCTCGGTCTTCCCGCTCCTCGAACAAGCGCACGGCTCCTCCATCCCGAAGCTGCGAGTGTCCAGCCACAACGATGCTGTCCCCGACCTCCAAGCCTCCTAGAACCTCGACGTAGTCGCGGCCCCGCACGCCCTGCTCGATAACGGTGAAATGAGCAGTCTCACCGCGAACGACAAAGACCCCATCCCGCGCCTGATCCACGTCGGAAACCTGCCGGCTCACCAGCGCCGGAACAGGAGCCAGCGGTACGTCCTCGCGAGACTCGAGTACGGCCGTAACCCTCGCGAACATTCCGGGTCGAACTCCGTCTCCGCCATCCAGGATCACCTCCACGGCGGTTGTGCGGGTCTGCTGGTCGACCAACGGCGAAACCCTGTCGATCATGCCTCTGATCGGAGGGCCTCCGAGAGCATCGAACGACACCTCGACGTCCTTTCCAACGGCCATGCGCGCTACATCAGCCGACGGCGCCGCGAACCGCGCCACGATCTGACCCGTGTCTATTATCCTGAAGAGCTGCGTCCCGGGACTGACCAGCGCGCCAGGGTCAACGCTGCGCTCGGCGATGGCTCCGGAAAAAGGCGCCGCGATTTTGGTGTTGGCCATGTCTATCCGAGCCCGCTCGAGCCTAGCCCGGCGGGCTCTCTCGTCGGCTCTCGCAAGCTCTAGAGCCGCTCTCGCGGAGCGATGACGACCTTCGATCGTCTCCATCTCCGATCCGGTGATGGCTCCACGTTCGTGGAGCTTCCCGGCTCTATGAAGCTCCTTTTCCGCAAGATCCAGATCAACGCCCGCTCGAAGCACGGCGGCCTCGGCCTGACCGACCGATGCTCGTGCCTCGCCCACTGCTTGACTAAATGTTCCGCTCCTGACCCGAGCAAGGATCTGACCTCTTTCGACCTCGTCTCCAAGGTCCACGTAAACCGCTTCTAGGATACCCGACACCTCCGCCGACAGGCGAACGTCCGCTCCTGGACGAGTCTCGGCCACGTAGGTGCTACGGGCGTCTATGGACCCGGCGGCTACCTTCGCCACCCGCACGACGGTGGCCTGGGGACCTCCCCGTCCCATCCCCATCCCGCCTTGCCCCCCACTGTCATCGTCGCGACATGCGAGAAAGCTTCCCGCGATGAAGAAGACACCCATAGCGGCAATGGCTCGAGAGTATGAGTGCCCTTTCATCGTCATTTCGGTCCAACCTTCCCGGGGGGTGGGCAAGAAGGCCAAAGCCTAACACGAGCCCTACCGGCTCATGCTTGCCGGCCCTCTTTCAGATCCCGCATCCTCTTCTTTACGAGAGTTCGCTTTATTGTCGAAAGCCTGTCCACGATCAGCATGCCGTCGATATGGTCCAGCTCGTGTTGGAGAGCAATGGCAAGCAGATCGTTCGCTGTTATCTCGAAAGGCTCTCCGTCTCCGCCGAGAGCCCGCATCTTGACGCTCGTATATCGCTTCACCTCGACGACCTCGCCGGGAACCGAGAGACAGCCCTCCTCGAACCATATCTCTCCTTCCGCCTCCACGACCTCGGGGTTGATGAAGAAACGAGGCTCGGCGGGACCCTCCCTGGCACCCGGATCGACAACAAAGGCCCGTAGGCTCACTCCTATCTGGGGAGCCGCAAGGCCGATGCCGTCAGCCGCGTACATTGTATCAAGCATGTCGTCGAGCAGATCTTGCAAGGACTCATCGAAGACGGATACCGGCTCCGCCTTGTCCTTGAGGCACTTGTCCGGCCAAATGACTATGTCTCTAACGGCCATGGGAATAATCCCCGAAAAAGCGAGAGGAACCGCGACAGTATAGGAACCTGGCCAAGACGTGCAAAGCCGGCGCGCCGGTTTGAAACCGACCCCTCTCCTCCGTAAGTTCCGGTACGCCCTCCTGACTATCCGCATGCGGGCGCTAGCCCGCCGCGGGGAGCGAGCCGATCAGAGGCCCGTCTTTCTTGCCCGTAGCTCCTCTAGGTAGTCCGCCCGAGAGCTGTCGGAGCCAATCACGTCGCGCGCGTCATCCAAGGCGGCGCGAATCTCCTCTACTTTGTCCCAAAGATCCTTGAACTCGTCACTACCGTAAGTGTCCCAACCGAAGAGCCGAGACAGTCGGTCATAGGCCACATGAACCTCGTAGGACGTCGCCCGCGGGTGAACACCGAGAATCTCGAAATGGTTACCTCCAAGCACCTGCTTGAACTTCTCCAGTGCCCTGTTTCGATCAATGGCCACGTCCGCCAGGCGCTCATCGTTAGCTGGCCGCCGTCCTTGGGTAGCGGAATCGTGCTCCCTGACCACCGCCTGCCCCGAGGCAACCAAACTATACAAGGTCTGGTAAGTCCCCTCCTCTCCCAGCCCCGATTCGAAGACAAGATCCCCGGCCTTGGTGTTTCCGTCGATCTTCTTCGCCAATCTTCGTTCCCTGGAGCCAAGCTCGAGCAACTCGAGTTCCATGTCCTCCGAGGTCTCGAGTATCGCGGAGGGCCCGCCTAGACGAGACGACACTGCGTCGAGAGACAGCTTCCTTCGAACGCCTTCGGCTATCAGCGCATACGGGTGTTCGGGAAGTTCTACCCGTAGCTCGGCCGGGCATTTCTCGCCCTCGGACCACACCCAGCTTCCCGCCTGGTCCGAAAAAGCCCCAAACAGAGCGGCATGCGCCGCGGCACGCACCGTATCGAAGACCTCGCCCGGCTTCATTGCTCCAAGCTCAACCAGCTTGCCTGCCTGCTCTCTGGCGGAGCGAGACCCGCCGGCCACCTTCTCGGCCTGCTCGGGTGTCACTATCCCCAGGCGCAAAGCCACCTCGTATAGCTGCTCTTCACCTACCTCGGTCATGAAAGCCACGGGGCGCCCGTTCTCGAAGTGCACCTGCCTCCTTCCGGCCGGGCTCTCCAGTTGAAGTGCTCCGGTCGCCCTGCACCGCCAGGCCTTGGCGAGAAGATGCGGGACATCCATATTCGAGAGATCGCCTTCGGGGGGCATGGCGGGCATCGACGGAGCTTGGCCGACCCGGCTGGGAACGCCGACCTCACCGGGTTTCGGAGATGCCACGCGCTCCTCTGGAGAATCACCAGCCTCGACGTATTCCTCGTCCGAGAAGAGATCACCAAAGTCCGTCTCGTCCTCCGCCATGCTCTCCGAAGCGCCTTGCGGCTCCGCGGCCCCCACGGGAGATGCCTGTTCCTCGCCGGTCATGGTTTTAGAGGGTACATCTTCATCTTCGCCCAGCATGAGGTCACCGAAGTCGGTCTCGTCCTCCACCGAAGTGTCGAGTTCGTTTTCCATCGATGGATCCTCGAGCACGGTGTCCTCCATCGATGGATCCTCGAGCACGGTGTCCTCCATCGATGGATCCTCGAGCGCGGTGTCCTCGATCGGATCCCGCTCCGTCGCCTCCCTACCAGCTCCGCCCACGCTCACCACTGTGCGGCCCACCTCCTCATCGACTACGTCAGGGAGGCGCCCAGCTCTTGGAGAGAAACCTTCTTGCTCTTGCGCAGCCAGCTCGATCTCTCCATCGAGGCCCTGGCTCCCCCATCCGCCGCCAAGCCGATTCTCCTTGGGCGTGCTGCACTTGACGGTGCGCCAGTCGGCCTCCAAGACCTTAGCTCCCCAGTCGCCGGACTTACCGGCCGCCCCAGCCTGTGCCGCAACACCGCTCTGGAGATCGTCATGGCCGCCGAGCGAAAACCCCAGGTCATGCTCTTCCTGGGCAGTATCTTGATCGCCCTCACCGAAATACGAGCCTAAACCCTCTGCGAGAGCCTTCCAATCAACCGGACTGCCCGCGTAACCATCAGCACCGTACTCGACCGCGGAATCCTCATCGCACACATTCCCGGTACCATCGCCTATCAACAAGACTGGTAGCACCAGCATGTCGGGGCGCCGCCTTAGCTCCTCGAATCTATCGAGACCGCTTCCATCTTCGACGCCAAGTGACATCACTACGAGATCAACGATGCCGTCCTCGAGCGCGGCTTCCGCGTCCGCACGGCTCGCGGCCACCATCGGCTGATACCCTACGGCCTTCAACGAACGCCGCGCCGCGGACACCGTGGCTAAATCGTCATCGATGATGAGAACTCGTCTTGACATTGACACCTCGCCAGCCGCTGACCGACACGTAAGGCTATAACATCCCGACGGGATCGACGTCCAAAGCTACATCGACCCCCGTTGCGGGTTCCACGGACGACAACGCGCCGCTGATCCATCGTATCATCCACGGCGAAGGAGCCTTTAGCAACACCTGAAAGCGGTAACGGCCCCGCAGCTTGGTGAGGGGAGCCGGCGCCGGCCCCAGAACCTCGAGATCCGCCTCGGGGTAGGCCACAGCCGCCGCCTCGGCCGTAGTGGCGATTGCAGCGGCGGAGCTGGCGACGGCTTCCGCGTCTTCCCCTTCCACTCGCACCATCAAGAGGCGACAAAACGGCGGCCACCGACCCGCTCGTCTTCGTTCCAGCTCCATTGACGAAAAACCTTTGTAGTCGGCGGCCGAGGCAAGACAAACGGACGGTTGCTCCGGGCGCCAGGTTTGAACCAAGACTTTCCCGGGCTCGTCCCCACGCCCGGCACGGCCGGCCACCTGGGATAGGATCTGGAACGTACGCTCGGCGGCCCGAAAGTCAGGCATCAGTAGGCCGGTATCCGCGAGAACCACTCCCACCAACGTGACTCCGGGAAAGTCGTGGCCCTTGGCGACCATCTGCGTTCCCAGGAGAACGTCGCTTCTCCCCCCGGCAAAATGAGAGAGAATCCTCGAGACCGCTCCTCTTCGCGAGGTCGTATCCCTATCGAGCCTGCTCACGCGCAATGAGGGAAGTCGATGCAAGATCTCATCCTCCACGGCCTGCGTCCCAGCACCGATCGGTCGAAGGCGCCCCTCGCATGCGGCACAGATTTCGGAGGGTAGGCACTCATGTCCGCAGTAATGACAAAGCATCCTGCGCGGCCTCACGTGCAGAGTAAGGCTCACCTCGCATCCTGGACAGCGCGCGACCTCACCGCAATCCACGCACACGACCGATGGGGCGTGCCCGCGCCGGTTGAGAAAAACTATGGCCTGCTTGCCGGAGGAAACGGTATCCGCAAGCGTCGAAAGAAGCTTGTCGGACAGCAGCGCCCCGCCCGCATTCACCCTCGTACCGGAACGCGGAAGTTCCCGCCGAAGATCGACGACCGTTACATCGGGCAGCCTTCGGCCCATTACCCGTTCAGGAAGACGAAGGTGACCGTACCGCCCTCTCCGAGCATTCTCCAGCGATTCCATCGAAGGGGTCGCGGAGCCGAGTAGTACCACCGCGCCCGCTTTGCTGCCGCGAACCAGTGCCAGATCGCGGGCGTGATACCGAAACCCCTCCTCCTGCTTGAAAGAGGTTTCGTGCTCCTCGTCGACCACGACGAGACCCAGATCCGCAACCGGAGCGAAAACAGCCGAACGCACCCCCACGGCTACTCGAGCCTCTCCTCTACGCAGCCGCCACCATTCGTCATGGCGCTCACCCGCTGAAAGCCCGGAGTGAAGTACCGCCACGAGATCGCCAAGCCTAGCCCGAAATCTCCCTGCAAGCTGTGGCGTCAGTGCTATCTCGGGCACTAGTACCAGCGCGCCCCTCCCTCTTGGCAAGATCTCCTCTATGAGCCGAAGATACACCTCGGTCTTTCCACTTCCCGTCACTCCTTCCAGAAGAAACGGCGAGAACTTCCCAGCCTGCCCAGGGGGCCCGAGAGCCCCGATCAGGTGGTTCAGAACGGCTTTCTGATCCGACGTAGGCCGGTGGGGCGTTGACTCACCAGCCAGTGCCTCGTCGTCATGGGTGCATACATGCCTGACGGCATGCACCTCCTCCACCGAGACGAGCCCACGTTCGGAGAGCCGGCGCAAGGCATTCCCAGCCTTCGGGAAAGCCGCTCGCAGCTCCTCGCTCGTTACGGGGCCGTGAACGGCAAGCCACTCCATTACGGCAGCCTGAACAGGAGCCCCGGCGGGAAGCATCTCGCCCGCCGTGTCCCGGTCAACCAATGGGGAGATTAGCCTCGTGGTGCGGTGACCTGTCCGGGAAGAACCCATTCTCTCGTCGATGCTCACCCAGCCTCGGCGAACGAGCCGCTGGACGATATTTAGGGGTAGGTGGCCTCGCCTACCTCCCACCCTCACTCCGGAGCTACGTTCACGCAGGCAAGATAGAGCCTCCTTGATTTCGGGATCCGAGCTCTCCGCGCTCTTTCCGGCCTCGGTGATGGTAGCCCAACGCTCGCTCGAGACTTGAAGTCCAGGAGGAAGCGCGGTGCTCAAAACCTCTCCAAGCGGGTGCATGTAGTATTCCGCCGCCCACCTGCAAAGCGAAATCACCTCCGGAGTGAGCATTGGAGAGCTGTCCAAGCATCCGGCTATCTTCCTGACGGAGACGCCGGACGGGGGCGCCTCGGCGGCGCCAAGCACGTAGCCGGTGACCCTTCTTTTGCCGAACGGAACGAGAACGCGACAGCCCGGCCGCGGTGGCGCCTCTCCGTCACAAGCCGCATAGACGAAGCTGCTCGCCACGGGGAGCGCGACCGCAACCTCGATCAACTCTCCGTCACGCTGACGCGGCCGCGAGTCGGACACTTGTGTACCTCATGGGCAAACGCGCAGACGTTATCGAAAAAGGCTCGCCGGAAGATCGACGTCGTGGTCTACCTCCCGAGCATCGAACGTGACAGCAAGCATACCGTCGAGATAAAGCTCGATCCTTGTAGGGTGCCACTCACCCGACTCGCGGTCCTCCCGGCCCATCATTCGCACATCCGCTGCCCTTCCGTCGATCTCACCCAGCGCGCGCAGGGGAACCAGCGTCTCCTTGTGCAGCCAGACCTGAGGGAGGTGTGTCTCCCACGATCGTCCTCCGATGACGTACGCCACCTTTCCTTCGAGCCTGCCGTAGCCGACTTGCTCCACGTCCACGCCCAGCAGATCAACCTGCCCGCGTATCAAGGGCTCGGCGTGGGTGCCAAGCGCGAAGAGCGGACAGGCCAACGTCTCCAGCATCATCAGCGGCTCTAAAACCGCCTCCCCCGAGCCGGCGGCGCGCCTACCATCCCAGTTGACATAGGCCCCCTCGAGTTCATGATCGGGCTCTAAATTCAGCTCGATACGGCAATGCCCGTCGGCACGAACAGCACGGGTCGCGGGCACGGCCACCTCCACGCCATCCACGTCGTGAAAGGTCAGCTTCCCACGGAAGACGCGGCCGATCTCCTCCTCTTCCTTGCGCTTTTCACCTAGCTGCTCCAGCAATGGATCGAACGGCAAGATGTACGCAGCCGCTGGAAAGAGAAGTAGCGAAGCGGCAACGACTGTAATCGCAACGGCTGTCGGCCTAGGGACTTTTTTCATCATTTGTGTTCTTCCAACATCTCTCGCATGGTGGAGAGCAAAGGTTCCTTCAGCTCCTCGTCTTTTAGAGCATAAACCAGATTTGCGCGAAGCCACCCCAGCTTGTCGCCCGCATCGTGCCGAACGCCTTTACATACCACGCCGACGAGCCCTTCATCATCCGCTAGCCCCTGCAAGGCATCGGTCAGCTGTATCTCTCCTCCATGACCGGGCGGGGTCTCCGCTATCAGCTTGAACACCTTGCCCGGAAGCACGTAGCGTCCAACGATCGCGAGGTTGCTGGGAGCGTTCTTGGGGTCGGGCTTTTCAACGAGCGCTTCTATCTCAAAAACACCATCCTCTCGCTTGCGTCCGGATACTATGCCGTACTTGTTGGTCTGCTCCCTTGGAACCTCCATGAGGGATATGGCTCCGCGGCCGGTCTTTTCGTGAGCATCCATGAGCTGGCGGGTGGCCGGCACCTCGGCATCGTATATATCGTCACCGAGGAGTACCGCGAAGCTCTCCTCGTCATCCACTACACCCCGGGCGGTAAGCACCGCGTGGCCGAGCCCCAAGGCCTGCTTTTGGCGGATGCTTATCAGTGACCCTCTCTCCGCGATAGCACGCATTTTTGATAGAAGATCCGTCTTTCCGCGCATCTCGAGGGTGTGCTCCAGCTCGTAGGCAATATCGAAGTGATCCTCGATTGCGCCTTTCCCCCTACCGGTGACGAGCACGACATATTCGATCCCTGACTCAACCGCTTCTTCCACCACGTACTGAATGGTCGGTGTATCGAGGATGGGAAGCATCTCCTTGGGCACGGCCTTCGCGGCCGGCAGGAACCTCGTCCCCAGTCCCGCCGCCGGAATGACCGCTTTGCGGATGGGCCTTTTCATGGTTGTTTCTCCCTCTACATGATGCCTAAAGCCGCCCGGCCAAGCTAGACGAAGGACGGCAACAAACGCAGGCTAACACGCTCTGTTGAAAGGTGCAGACCGACTTCCTGTTATCCTTGAGTACGACATGAAGCAAGAAGTTCACAAAGCATCGGATGAGAAGCCCCTTGGAGCCACCCCTCGAAGGCTCGGCCGCACACCGCCGAGACCCCACGAAGCTAAACACGAAAGGCTTTGCATCGGCGGACTCGAGCTCGAGGGTCGATGGCTGCTTGCACCCATGGCGGGAGTTACTGACTGGCCGTTCAGAGCCCTTGCACGAGCGCAGGGCGCGGCGCTTTCCTACACGGAGATGGTTTCAGCAGAAGGTTTGCTGCGATACGTGCCTTCCACTCTCCGCTTTCTGGCCAAAGGTCCCGGGGAAAGCCCCTTTGCTCCACAGATCTTCGGCTCGAGGCCCGAGTCTTTGGCAAGAGCCGCCGCAATCGCGGAAGATATGGGCGCCGACCTCGTCGATCTGAATATGGGCTGTCCCGTCAAGAAGGTTTGCAGATCCGGTGCAGGCGCGGCTCTACTCAAGAGCCCGCCCACATTGGAAGCAGTCATTCGGGCGGTCGTCCGGGCCGTCTCCATCCCCGTGCAGGTCAAGGTACGGATAGGCTGGGACGACTCGACCATCAACGTAGTAGAGGTTGCAAAACGGGCCGAGTCCGCGGGAGCCGCCGCGATTGCGATACACGGCCGCACTCGGACCCAAGGCTACGGAGGGACCGCTGATTGGAGCCTTATCGCCGAAGCCAAGCAGGCCGTCCCCAACATGGTTGTGATTGGAAATGGAGACATTCGAACCGCCGCCGAAGCCCTCGATCGCCTCGAAACCTACGAGCTGGATGCCGTGATGATCGGGAGAGCTGCTTGCGGCAATCCGTGGATCTTCAGAGAGATAGAAGCGCTCGCCGGCGGAAATCCAGTTCCACCCAGGCCGTCCACGAGCGAGTGGCGCGAGACCATACTGCTTCACCTTCATAATCTGGTGACAAGCCTCGAAGGAGACACCGAGCGCGCGGTCAGGCGGCTGCGAAAGCACCTAGTATGGTACAGCCAGGGCCGGCGGGGGGCGGTGTCCTTCCGCTCCGAGCTCGCCCGGCTGACAGACGTGGATGACGTCATCGCGCTCGTGACAAGCGTGCCGAACCAGGACGAAGAAGCCTTGGGCCGCGCTCGCGGGGCCGCGATCCCTCACGATCTCAAAAGCGGCCCATGCGTTTGAGAGACCTGCTCGAGATGAATCACGACCTCTGGTGCTCCGAGCCGACTTTCGGGCAACTATGGCCTTCCTCACGAGTCGTGCCTCTGGTAAGCAGTGCGCAGCATTAGGCCTTGACCCATGAAGACCGCCTCGAACAATTCGTTCATAGCCCGCTCCCCAATGGCCACATGAATCACGAGCACGCACCTGACGGCACTCTGGCGGGCATCGGTGCCGAGCTACGCTCCCATGCTCCTTTTACGCTGTTCGGCGCCCTCACCGGCATATTGCTGATGGCGGGCCTGGTGCTCGCGAACCCTTCCCCGGGCGAGCTCAAGCCGGTCTTCTCCGGCCTGCACGCCATCCATGTCGTACTCAGCGCTATCGTCACAACAGGCCTATACCGCCGTTATCACTCCAATCTCGCTTATGCCGCGGTCATAGGATTGGTCGGCGCGGTCGGCATCGCAACCTTGAGCGACGTTCTATTTCCCCATCACGGCGCGGCGCTCGTGCTACGAGCCACCGGTGCCGACGGCCAGCATATACATCTCCACATAGCCGCTATCGAGCACTGGTACATCATCCTTCCCTCCGCTCTGATAGGTGTCGCGATCGGCTGCATATGGCCTCGCACGAAAGTATCTCACGCGGGCCATGTCCTATTGAGCACTTGGGCCTCTCTGTTTTACGTGGTGGCTCACTCTTCACCGGATATTGACTGGCTGCCCCGGATGCCGCTGATGCTCATCGTTTTCTTCGTAGCCGTTTGGGTGCCCTGCTGCGTAAGCGACATCGTCTTCCCAATGCTCTTCGTCAAGAACAACTCGAAAAAAGGGACCGGCGGTACGAACACCGGCTGACCGCCATCGAGTCTCGGTCATCGAATATCGGCAACCGGGCCCGCGAGCGAACATATGTTGGGGGGTACAGGTACAAGCAAAGAATGTAAAATGCTTGTTCTGGACCTGTTGGGCGGCGCAGAGAACCTTGAAGCTCCGCATGCCTTTTTGGACAATAAGGAGATGGTTATGAGAACTGCTTCAATTCCGTGGCTGGCCCTTATCATCGCTCCCTTATCTTGCAGCGTTACCTCGGAGACCACGACAGACGATCCGGCACCCTGCGGCGAGCTATCCGTGATCGAGGCAGGCCCGGTTCAATACTCTCCGGATAAGGAGGCTCTGATCTCGACCATCACCGTTACCGTGCTGGATTCGGACGGCGCCGCGCTGCCTGATATCCACGCGACTCTTTTTACAGACAGCGATAACGTCACTCTTGACGAAGAAGAGCTCGTTACCGACTCGGAAGGAAAAGTTGAGTTCGTGGCGCTCTCTCGACACTTCGAGGAAGCCTCTTTTTCCGCGACGGCGAGCCGAAGCTCACCTGTGGACGCCGAGCAAGCCGTGGAGTTGGAAGACACGGCTCTCGCACTCTTCGAGGTCGGATTTCAGATCGAGCAGGTTGGAGCCCCCAGCTACACCTCCGATCATGGAGCATTTTCGTTCAAGCTGACCCTCACGGACGAGGTCGGTCCGGTGGAAGGCGCTAGAATGGCGCATCAACCCGTAGCCGATGAAATAGCGGTACATCCAGGAGAGATTACAACCGACGTATCGGGGCAAGCGGAGATCGATGTCGAAGCAACGGCGGGCGGTGAGTTCGAGCTAAGGTTCAAGCTCGACGGAATAGAGCCCCTTCTTTCTCAAGAAGTCTCTCTTCTCGGGCTCACCCTTTCGGGCGACATCATCGAGGCAATGTCATTCGCTGAAATACAGAATCCTCGCGTGGGAGTAATGGGAGTTCAGATTTTCGATTCAGAACCGCGCATACTCGGCGAGCTGGAGGGTTCGATAGCTGTGGATATCTCCAATGAGAACCGAGACTTCACCATAGAACTACCGTTTTATCCGCCCAGCGATTGGCTTCACGAGGTGGACGACGACGTGTTCCTCGGTTATTTCGCGCTTGCGCTGTACAACGACGCCGAAGAAACCGGGCGCTGGGACGAGGATGATTTCATCATCGCCGCGAGTGGAACATCAGGAGCTCTGATATTCAGACGCTCCGATGCACTAGGACCAACTGGGCCGGAGGGCTGGATGTTTCTGAGCGGCCTTGAAGAAGACCCCACGGTTATTCCGTGGCAGCCGACGGCTTCCCAGCAGGATCTGCTCATCACGACCGCGCCTGTAAGAGAGCTGGAGCTGACGGCTTTATTGGATGATCCACCGAATGACTCGACACGTGTCGGCATATTCGTTGTGGATGCACCGGCGTTCATGCAGGCGGTGGAGGAAGGGGAAAATCCGTGGCTGTTGCTGTTTGATTCGGATTTCTCCGTTTCCCTTCTCGACGAGTCGATGGAAAGCGGTTCGGTTTCAGCACCTGTCGACGATCCCCTCAAAGTGCTGGATCCGGACACTTTGATCGACTGGAGCATGACGCAGCCTCTGGGGCCCCAATTCGATATAACGCAGCTACTGATTCTGCCTGTACTCTATGATGATCTGGACGGACAGGGTCTTACGGAAGGAGACCATATTCTGGGCTCTTTACAGGCACCGTACGGCGCACAGTGGCATGTTTCCTACATTATCGACCATCCCAGAATCTTGAGCTTTTTCACATCGGGCGAACTAGGGATGCACGCCGGTTGGAACTGGTGGGGCATCCCCAAGGAATATGACATCGAGCTGGTGATAGTTAACATGCCGGGCTTTCCGACACTTGAACTCGATGACGACGTTCCCGACGGCCTCACTGAAATCGCCTTCGCGGTTTACGGGGCGGACACCGGCAACGACGATTCGCCCAAGGCCACCGGCCGCTTCGCGTCAGGTGGAAATGCCAACCTCATCGAGATTACGGAGTGTACGGATTGCGACCTAATCGAGGAAGGCGACATCCTGCGCGTAACAGAGGTCTACTCCGAGACAAAGTTCGTTGACTGGACGGAACCCCTCGTTTTCGGTTTGTTTGAGTAAACGGCGCCAACGAATAGCTCCAATGGGGTTCGAATCGAGCCATCCGCGCTATAGCCGATTTTGTGCCAACCCAGGCCATGGAGGCCATGGGCACCGCGTTGCTGGAGGATGCAGAGCCGCCGTGGTCCGCTCGAATGGCTCCAGAACGCGGAGATCGGCGCCTCTCATACCGTCGATGGGCTCAGATTACAGGGCCAAAATCAGTCGGCAACAGATCGGATGTACGGCCGAGCTTTCATGGAGGAGAAGCGCGCGGCGACGGCGTCCGCACCGGGGTATTGGGATGAGTAGGCGCACGCCGCCTCTATCAACTCAACAAATCAAGCTCTCATTGAGAATGCGTCTCATGTGCGGGCGAGACCGCAGCCTCAACGGCTAAACGGGCTCCGACGAAAACGTCGAAGGAGGCACTCGTACCGGGACGAGTTGGCTGTTTCGTTTGGCCTCCATGAAGGCGCGGCCGTACATCTTCTCCGCCGCTCGTTGATTGTGCATGCTGCACAAAACCCTGAGTGCGTCCACCGCGTGCTTGCCGGTCCTTGCAAAACCCTCGATATGGTCGAGCTCGAGCCGGCGCCGCTCCGGACACCGGCGGCCTCGCTCATCCACAAAGGTGCACTGCTCTCCATCCCGCTCCAGCACGGCACGGCGAATGTCCACGGGAATGTACCGTGACGATCGTCTCTTCCGCCCCTTGTCCGCAGGTCGGCTCTTTGCGCGAACATCTCGATTACGTTCATTCCGTGCCAGCGAAGGCCTGTCTTCAACCGCGACCTTCAAGGGCTCAACGGAGCGATTTGCGGACTCCGCTGCTCTTTCAGACATCCTCTCGTTTTCACTCTGCTCTTTGCTTTTCGCTGCCGCTTTCTCCTTCGAGCCGCCGTGAACACTCTTTCCCTTTTTACCTTTCTTATTGTTCCTGGCCGCCGACCCCTTGCGTCGCAAAGTCCCAAACCGCTTCTTTCTTACGTCCGCGATGAGAAGGTCGAGCCCTCGCTCGACGATCTCGCCAAGGTCACCGTCCGGCACCTGATGACCCAGAAGATCCCGCGCCTGCCGGAGCTTGTCCCGGAGCGAGCGTGATGCGGTGAACGTTACCTTGTATGCTTCTTCGGAAAGAGGCTCGACGGTGCCGCGTCTTTGCGGGGAGGCAGCAGGGGACCGCAAGCCAGCCG
>SLRQ01000067.1 GCA_007130885.1 Deltaproteobacteria bacterium | reverse complement strand
TCGCTATTGGTGACGGAGTCCGTTCCTCCGGACACCGGCGCCGCTGAAAGCTCGGCTGGAAGATACTGGTTCTTTAGGCGCCCATGGTACGAGCATCAGAACTTGAGGGACGAGCGCGCCGAGGCCTTTGCTTCCCTCGTGTGGGCCGGCGTGCATGGCTACAGCTACGTGGCGCGAGCGGCGAGCCCGGGCCGATTCGTGGCTCCTCCGCCCACGGTGGAAGAGATGTACCACCCGGAGACCTTCGGTCGAGGCCAAGGTGAGATAGTCGTAATAGAAGATGCGTCCGCTACTCATTCGGGACGGTGACGGAGCTTCAGAACTCGTCGGCTAGATCCGCATGCTGGGCAAGGATCGTTTCGAGCGGCTTGTTGGCTCTGTCGGGGTGAAATGGTCCCCGGCTCCACAAAAAATCAAGGCCTGCGAGTGCGCTGGATAGAGCATCGCCGGACAGGCATGCTTCGAGTATTTTTCGGCCCGTGGATTGAACCGCCCGCGCGGTATCGCTCGATTTCGACAGCTCATCAATAGAGTCTTCAGAATGGCTCTTCGCACAGAGAGAGGCCTCGAGATCGAGTTCCATGGCCATGGTGGTGAGTAGCGAAAGCTCCGCTGAAACCTGCTCGATGAAGCCTTGGCCGGCTTCCCTCGCGGCGGCATAAGCCATGGAGGCGGTCTCATGGGCCGCGACCGCTAAAGGAGTCTCCACGAAGCCGATTCGTTCGGTGACGTGTTCGCCGGTATCCGTATTATCTTTCGGGAGTACGTGGCGACGCACCCACCTGGCGGCTTCCGTCGCATCGGAGGAGAAGGTAAGACCCGCCGTGACGAGGAACTGCTCGGCGTCGGCGGGCGGCGTCTCGCTCTGTCGCGGTCGGCTATCGATCAATTGCCTTATCGCTCCCGAGGATTGCAGAGCGTACCAGGCTGCCAGGCCGGCGAGACGAATCTCGTCCGCGAATTTCTCGATCCCTGCTCCGAGACCTGCCCCCGGCAAGGTTTGCTGAACGGCGAGCCCGGCTTTGTGGGACAGGCTTTTGGCGATCTCGGTTCGGGCAATGGCGGCTGACAGCCGTCCTCTTGCTTCCCCCGACGAGAAAGCATCGCCGCCCCAACCGTCACGTAGCAGCCGGAAGGTATGCGAAAGCAAACAGGAGGCTGCTCCCACGAGAGAAAAAGCGCCTCGCAGGCAGCGCATGTGCTCGAGCAGAAGCGGTCCTCCTTTGGGGACCAAGACTGAATGAGTTGCCGCTGCCACGACTCCGCGCAAGTGGACGTCCGCCACTCGGACACCGGCGATGGTCTTACTGCCGTGGACAAGCAACCCGTGCGCGGTGCGCTCCACCAGTTGAAGCAGAAGCTCGCCCGAGGACGTTCGGCATGGGACCAGCAAACAGTCAGCCAAATCAGCGTATGGTACCGCCGGAAGCTCACCATCGATGATGTGTTTCGTTTCCGTGGTTGGGGTCGCTCGGATTTCGTCGAACGCCGTTGAACAGAGCCTCGGCCCAACCGCCATGCTCTCTCCGAGCCCGATCTCTCGAGCTTGGCTCCGTGTGGAATCGGAGCCGAAGAGAACGAAGGCATCGAGGGTCTCCGTCACCGCGTTCAAAAAGAAGGCCCAGACCGGTGCGGCGGCGCTGGCCTGGGTAGCAAGGAGTGAAGCTCCAAGGCCGTGACCGGGGCCTCCGGCAGGCTCGGAGAGATGCAGCATCGGCAGACCGAGGTCACCGGCCATCCGCAACAGCTCCCGCAAGACCTTGGGTTGTGGGTCGGATGGAAGAGCCGCTCCCTTGATAAGACCGGCGGCTGCCGCGCCCAGCGCGATCTGCTCGCTTGGCCATTGCACTGGGATGGGAGCGAAGCGATTGGCGGCCGTTCCAAAGCCCGCCGGCCGGTCCTTGCTTGATGTTTGCTTTCGAGTGGTTGTCACTTAATCGCGCCTTACTTAATCGTTACACCCGCTCCCTGAGACTCTACGAGCGCTGGAGTCATGAGTCCAGCCGGTCATGCTCACGCGGACGGCGGATGAAATGAAAGGTCGAAGGTGGTGACGCTGGAGCCGATGCGGGCTAAGCTGCGCCGACTAATCCATCCTCGAACCTCTAGCTTTCAGTGAAGAAGGAGTGGGGGAAACATGAAGAAGTACCTTGGAATCGATATTGGCGCGGAAACAGTGAAGGTCGTCGAGATCGTCCGCGACCAGCAAGGGCTGCGCTGGACCGGCCGTCGCAAGGAGGATCACGGCAAGAATCCGTTGCGCTGCCTCCGTGAGATGCTGGGCGATGACTGGGAGAGAGAAGTGGATGCGGCCGTGACCGGCCGGTTGGGGCGGGAGATTGCACTTCCTCGCGTTCCATCGCGGCAGGCCAGGGCGGCGGCGCATCGCTTCCTTTCCGGTGACGAGCCGGCCACTTTGATTTCCATCGGGAGCCACGGTTTTTCAGTCCTCGAGCTTCGCGCCGAGGGCAACGAGGTTTATAGGGAAAACTCTCGCTGCTCGCAGGGTACCGGAAACTTCCTGCGGCAGCTCGTGGAGCGCTTCGGCCTGGAGACGGAGGAGGCGGATCGTTTGTGCTCGGAGGTCGAGAACCCAGCACCGCTCTCCGGACGGTGCCCCGTCATTCTAAAGACCGATATGACGCACCTCGCCAACAAGGGGGAGTCTCATTCTCGAATCTTGGCTGGTCTGTTCGACGCGGTTTGCGAGAATGTTCAGGTGCTGATCAAGCCGCTCCTTTCACCTCCCGATGTCATCCTCCTGGGAGGGGTGAGTCAGTCCGAGCGGGCCAGGAAGACCTTCGAGGAGTTTCTTTCAAGAAACGGGATGCGGCTCAAGCCGACGTCGTCCGACGACGCCCTATATTACGATGCGCTCGGCGCGGCTCTAACAGTGGAAGATGGATCGTCTTCCGTCGTTTCGTTGCCGAGACCAAAAGGGGCGGGTGCGGCCTTCGAGCGGATCCCCGCGCTTTCCTCCTATCTGTCCTCCGTTCGCAGGATGCCGAGGCTCCCCGAACCCGAGGATGTATCCAAGGGTGGCGATCTCATCCTTGGCTTCGACATAGGCTCCACGGGCTCGAAGCTGGTTGCACTGGACACCTCCACGAGAGAGCCCATCTGGGAGGGTTACGGTAGAACCAGCGGAGATCCGGTAGGCGCTGCTCAAAGTTTGTTGCGCCGCTTCGTGGACGGTCCTGCCGGAGGTCGCCCGGTTACGGCTGTGGGGGCGACTGGAAGCGGCCGGGAGATCGTGGGCTCTCTTCTCGCGTCGTGCTATGGCGCGAGGCCGGTCTTCATCCTCAACGAAATTGCTGCTCACGCCGAGGGTGCGCTTCACTTCGACTCTAGAGTCGATACCATCTTCGAGATTGGAGGTCAGGACGCCAAGTACATTCGGCTTGCTGACGGTAAGGTGATAGACGCTGCAATGAACGAGGCATGCAGCGCCGGAACCGGCTCTTTCATCGAGGAGCAGGGGCGAAGGTTCGAGGGAGTGAAGTCGGTTCAAGAACTCAACGAAGAAGCGCTCTCCGCGAAGGACGGCGTTTCATTGGGTCAGCACTGCTCCGTGTTCATGGCCGAGATCATCGATGAGGCCGTCGCTGCAGGAGTGGAGCGTGCCTCCATCATCGCCGGAATATATGACTCCATTGTCCAGAACTACTTGAACCGGGTAAAAGGAAGTCGGTCCGTGGGTGAGGTTATCTTCTGCCAGGGAATGCCTTTCTCTTCTGATGCCTTGGCCGCGGCGGTAGCGCGTCAGACCGGTAGCGAGGTGATAATTCCTCCGAATCCGGGGACTACCGGTGCTCTCGGTATTGCTCTGCTTTCACTGAAGGAGCAGGTTTCTTCCGCGGAGCCGGTCGACCTCCAGCGTTTTCTCGCGGCTAAGATAGAATCGCGAGACACCTTCGTCTGCCGGTCCAAGAAGGGTTGCGGAGGCTCGGGGAACCATTGTCGCATCGACAGGATCTCCACGGTCGTCGAGGATTCGAGCAATCGGTTTACTTGGGGTGGGGGCTGCTCGCTTTGGGATAAGGGCACGCGCCGCCGGAAGCTGCCGGATCTGGCTCCCGATCCTTTCCGAGAGCGAGCAGCTCTTGTGGAGAGAATAGTTGAAGAAGTATCCAGGCCCCGGGGAAGACCCGTCATTGGAATCAGTGACGAGTTTCAGCTAAAAGGCCTTTTCCCGTTTTTTGCGACTTATCTGCGAGAGTGCGGCTTTGATCTGTCGGTGAAAACCCGCGCGGATGGCTCGCTGCTCAAGCATGGAATCGAGCTGGCCAACGTGCCCTTCTGCGCCCCCATGCAGCTCATGCACGGTGTAGCTGGAGCCTTCTCGGAAGAGCGGATCGACTGGCTGTTCCTTCCAATGTTGCTCTCGATCCCGAGGACGAGAGACGAAGGTGTCGCAACAACCTGTCCCATAGTCCAGGGCAGCCCGGATCTCATAAAGAGCGATCTCGGGCCTCTTGCTCCCCGAATTCTATCGCCGGTAATAGACATCGGCGTGGAAGGTCTCGACTCGTTGGAGTTCAAGCGGAGCTGCGAGAAGCTGGCCCGTTCCCTTCGGGTTCCACCCATGATTCGGCGGCGGGCATTCGACCTTGCAAAGCAGGCGCAAGGAGCTTTCGACGAGGGATGTATTCGGAGCGGTAATCGCGCGCTTCGGTTTTGCGAGGAGAACGAGATCACTCCCGTGGTCGTATTGGGACGCTCTTATACAATCCACAATACCGTTCTCAACTCCAATGTGCCGGCAATTTTGAGGGAGCAGGGATCGATAGCCATACCGGTGGATTGTTACGAGATTGACGAGACCGTTCCGGTCTTGGAAAACATCTACTGGGGTTACAGTCAGCGAAACCTTCGAGCTGCGCACCAGGTTCGCAGGAGTTCCGGTACCTATGCCATATATTGCAGCAATTACTCCTGCGGTCCGGACAGCTTTACTCTTCACTTTTTCGCTTGGAGCATGGAAGGTCGACCTTTTGCGGTCATAGAGACCGATGGGCATTCCGGAGACGCGGGAACGCGGACTCGGGTCGAGGCTTTTCTCCATTGCGTGAAAGAGGATCTTTCGGGGCGAGCTCGTAGGAGTCCTCGAGATTCGAGGCTGTTCAAGAGAAGGAAGGAGACAGTCCCCGATATTCGCAGGCGCGGCGAGGTTGTGCTGGTGCCAAGAATGGGTCCCGGTTCCGAGGCCGTCGCCGCCTGCATGCGCGCCACGGGACTGAAAGCCGAGGCCTTGCCGCTAGCCGACCGTGACACGGTGCGGGTGGGACGACGATACACCAGCGGCAAGGAATGCCTTCCAATGATGCTCACCCTGGGAAGTTTGCTTCAGAGGCTGGAGAGTGAGCAGAATGAGCGTGAGCGATTTGCTTTCATAATGCCCACGACAGTGCGAGGGCCTTGCAGGTTCGGTGTCTATAACCTTCTGCACAAGATCGTCCTCGAACGACTCGGTTGGAGAAACAGGGTTCGAGTTTGGTCGCCTTCGGACGCGGGATACTTCGAAGGGGTTCCGGGAGGCATGTCGGCTCTCACCTTTACCGGCCTGGTTGCGTCCGATCTCCTTTTGGAGGGGCTCTATGATGCCCGGCCCGCTGAGAGATGGCCTGGCGCCGCGGAGGACATCCACAGGCGTAAGATGCAGGAGTTGGCGCAATTGCTGGAAGGCGGAGGCGGCACGGATCTATCCTTGCCTGCCGCGCTTGGACAGGTCGCCAGCCGCGATCTCTTCGGCTGCGCTGAGCTATTGCGACAGGCGGCAGCGGAGTACTCGGTGGTCCGCGAAGATCGCGACATGCCGACTGTACTCTTAGTTGGTGAGATATACGTGCGTTGCGATGAGTTTTCGAATGATTGGGTCGTGAACAAGCTAGAGCAAAGGGGCATTCGAGCGAGGTTTGCTCCCTTCAACGAGTGGCTCGAGTACACCGAGCACTGTAATCGTCTGGATACGTCCGTAGCGGCTTTTGGAGCACAGGTCAGCCGTTTTATTCAAACACTCATTAGAGCGACGCTTTACGACGCGATGGGAAAATGTATGGGCTGGCCGAACCGTACTACCGTTCGTGACGCTCTCGGGGCGGCCGCCGATTATCTGCGGGACGACCTTCGCGGTGAGGCGGTCCTGACCTTGGGTGGGCCGGTACATGAGTGGAGGCACGGCCACATCGACGGCGTGGTGAGCGTAGGTCCCCTGGAGTGCATGCCGAACAAGCTTTCAGAGGCACACTTCTTCCATGTGGCGGAACGCGAGGGGTTGCGTTCACTTACCCTCTCGCTGAATGGCGATCCCATCGATCCCGAGATTCTCGACAGCTTTGCATTCGAGGTGCATGCGGATTGGCGGCGTCGCAAGGAAATGCGGGAGGATCCAAGGAGAGGGAGAGGCCTCCGGCCGCGTGTGTCTCCGGATGACAGGATGAGCCCGGGGAGATCGGTTGTTGCATGAGCCGGGCATGCGGGAAGAGCAGTGTTGAGGGCCGGGTACTAATTCGGGGGTACAGAGGATAGGAATGAAGAGCGGAAAGACATGTGATTCATGTGATGATTCTAGTTGCTCGGTCCGCGAGAAGCAGCCGGGTGAGGGTGACGAAAAGTTCGCGGAGCGGCGTTTGCTGGCATCCCGCATGTGTCGGATACGGCACAAGGTCATGGTGCTTTCCGGTAAGGGTGGAGTCGGAAAGAGCACCGTGGCGGTGAACTTGGCCGCGGGCCTGGCAATGGCCGGCAAGCGGGTGGGAATCATCGATATCGACATCCACGGGCCGAGTGTGCCGAAGCTGTTGAATATAGAGAACGCACGTATACCCGCTGAGGGTGAGTCCTTGCGGCCGGTCGAGGTCGACTGCGGCCCCGGTACATTGTCAGCGATGTCGATCGGATTTCTGCTGCGGGAGCGCGATGACGCCGTGCTCTGGCGCGGTCCTCGGAAATTTGGCGTCATCAACCAATTCCTCAAGGATGTGGATTGGGGCGAGCTCGACTATCTGGTGGTCGACTCCCCGCCGGGGACGGGGGATGAGCCCATGGCGGTGGCACAGCTCATCGATGATGCTGATGGAGCCGTGGTGGTAACAACTCCCCAAGATCTAGCTGTTCAGGACGTCCGCCGATGCATCACTTTTTGCAGGCAGATGAGTCTTCCAGTACTTGGTGTGGTGGAGAACATGAGTGGTTATTCGTGTCCGAGCTGTGGTGAGACAGTCGGCATTTTCGGGGCCGACGGTGGGCGCGTAATGGCCGAGGAGATGGGAGTTCCGTTCCTGGGTTCCGTTCCCATCGCTCCCGAGGTAGTCCTCGCCGGAGACAGTGGTACGCCCATAGTACGGGCAAAGTCCCACTCCGAGACAGCGAAGGCATTCACTCGAATAGTCCGCTCGCTGCTGGAGACGGCGCCGGGGTAGTCGAGATGGCTCGAAGGCTCGAGGGCCCGCGGCCTTTTGGCATGAAGATGCTGTAGGCATGGGCGGAAGCAGGGGCAGGCCCTTGCGGGCTTTACCGCCTGCTTCGCCCGAGCTTGACGTCCGCCCGCTTCTCCCGGTAGGCGGCTGTAATGTCTTACTTGCTCTCCAGACCTTTTCTTCCGCTGGCGTCGATGGCGCTTTGGCGACAAAAGACCGAAGACGAGCGAGACCCGCTTGAAGCGATCATCGGTTGGTTCCCCGACCATGCATTCTTCGACACCCCATCAGGGCAGTGGGTTGGTTTGCTGGCTCTGGCTTTGCTGGCTTCGCTGGTAGGCCTGCTTGCGGCCTGGGTCTTGCGTAGGCTGCTGGCCAGGCTTGCACGGCGCACCAAGGTCGAGTGGGACGACCGGCTGGTGGCCGAGAGCCGCGGCCCAGTGGCGATGCTCGTGGTCCTGGGTGTTCTGACCATCTTGTGGATTCAGCTGCCCCTGCACGAGGCCGTTCAGGCGGCACTTCGTTTGATTTTTGTTCTGGGCTTTATTCTCGCTGCTACATGGCTGGCCATACGCGCCGTCAAGGTCGTGGCATGGGGGCTGGAAAAGCGGTTTGTCGCCGAGGGGGACGTTTCACGCTCGCGCAGCGTCCGCACTCAGGTGCTGGTGCTGCGGAAGGTAGCGACTATCGTTCTGGTGTTCGTGGGAGTGTCCTTGGCGCTCCTGCAGTTCGAGGTGCTCCGTTCGATTGGGACCTCCGTTTTGGCCTCCGCGGGAATCGTTGGGCTCATAGTCGGGCTTGCGGCGCAAAAGTCCATCTCCAATCTGATCGCCGGTCTCCAGCTCTCCATAACCCAACCCATCCGCATCGATGACACGGTGATCATCGAGAACGAGTGGGGGTTCGTCGAGGAGATAACGCTGACTTACGTGGTCGTGCGGGTTTGGGACCAGCGTCGCCTGGTCGTTCCCGTCAGTCGTTTTCTAGAGCAGCCTTTTCAAAATTGGACGAAAGGACGACCGGATCTGCTTGGAACAGTCTTTCTTCACGCGGATTACCGGGTGCCGGTGGAAATGGTCAGGGAGGAGGTGCAACGCCTATGCCGCGCCAGTGACAAATGGGACGGTAGGGAGTGGGGCTTGATTGTCACTGACGCCACCGAAAAAACCGTCCAGCTTAGAGCCTTGGTATCGGCGGTGGATTCCGGGGCGCTATGGAAGCTTCGCTGCGAGGTGCGCGAAGGGCTGGTGCGGTTTCTTCAGCAGCTCGACGGCGGGAGGTATCTGCCGCGGCTTCGGCTGGAAGAAGCGGGGTAGGTACTGTTGGAAGGGGATGCCTTCCTTTGTGCCGGTAGAATGAATATGAAGGCGATGGGGGATAGATGCGGTTTCACGCCAGAGCTTTCGTTCTTGCGGTTCTTTTATGCTGGCTCATTCCGGTGGAGATTGCCGGGGACGACACGTGCCTAGCGGGAAGCTATGTGCTCAATGAGAAGGCAAGCGACGATGTCATGAAGGCATTCGAGCCGGCTCTCGCCGAGATGAGTCCCCTCACGCGTTCCATTGCTCGCCGCCGCCTCCGCCGTCAGGCACAGCCGGAGGCTCGTCTTCGTATCGATCTCGCGCACGATGCCGTTACCATCAGTTCGGGAGACAGGCCCGCAATGACTCTGCCTTCCAACGGAGAGAAGGTGGACATGAGCATCGAAGATGGTACCGGTCGCTTCAGCGCGAACATTGTCGATGGTGTTCTGCGCGTAAGGATGGAAGCCGATGATGGAGGCTACACGCATGAGTACAGCCTCGATCCCGATGGCAGACGTCTTACACTGAATGTTTCGGTGAGCTTCGATAGATTGCCAAGGCCGGTAAGCTATCAGCTTGCCTACGACCGGACTTGAGCTCTGTTCGCTTCGAGGCGTCAGGGATGAAGCTCGGCCAGTATCCCCTCTATCACTTCCATTCCCGAAAGCTGTGTGAATAACGGGGCCGCGACGAGCAAGAAGAGATTCAGCAGCAAAAAGGCAAGGGACAGCCGGTCTCCCATATTCCAACGCCGCGAAAGCCAGCCGCCCCAAAGCTCCACCCGGTCATCTAGATCTTCCTGTTTTGTGAGAGACGGTTGTAGCTCGGTTTCCGGGGCTGATGGATTGTTCAATGGGAACTTACCGGCACGGGGTAGAACACGGGCCGCGACAAGAGCTAGGGAAGAGAGCACCGGACGCAGCTTGGTCCCCACTGCTTCCTTGAGCTTGCTTCCGACGAGCGCTGCCTCGTCGAGAGACATCAGAAGACCCCTGACGACTCGGGCTGCTTGGGCGCCGGCCCTCAAGCCGGCTATGCCGAAGATTACGTCCAGGTACACGCCTAGAGCCAAGGCGCAGAGAACCAGCCCAAGGTCCAACTTCAGTTCCCAAAGGCTGCGGGTCAGCACAGGAAGCGGCATGAATGGTCGACTGGGATTCCGGGAACTGATGGCCTCGGCGCTAACCTCTTCTCCGGTCATCGGTTGCACAGCCAGAGCGGTGCTTCCTCCTTCCCTTGCGCCTCCCAGCATTTCCCGTTCCGCAACCAGTATTTCTGGAGGCGAAACCGCTCGTCTTACGCCGACGTCGTGCTGCTTGATTATCTCGAAGGCCAGGTGAACCGCTACCACTACTACCAGCCAAAACAAGCCCCAAAAAATCGCCAGCGTTACCGCCAGCAGCATGTAGGGAGCCAGGAACGACCAGCGCTCATCGTGTTCGACAATCCATCGGTGTATTCCGGCGAGCATTGTCTTTGGCGCGGTATCACGTGTCTGGGTGCAAAATTGTTCCCCCGGTCACTCTTCATCGTCTATCACGTACTTCTTCCCGCTCCAAGCGCGGGCCTGCTCCAGCTCCGTTCCGGGCGCGAAGGTTTTGAAAACCGTACGTGACCCGCAAAGAAGGGGGGTGTAGTATCCGGAAGCTCAAGCGCTACCTCGATTCATTGAAGCGAAGGAGGTCTCTTATGAATGAGAAGGCATTTCAAGACTACTATCCCGATGATGTTGCGTGCTGTTACGGCTGCGGTCGGCTCAACGAGCATGGGCACCACATCAAGAGCTACTGGGACGGTGACGAGTCAGTCTGCAGCTTCGTGCCGAAGCCGTATCACACCGCCGTGCCCGGCTATGTCTACGGCGGCTTGATAGCTTCCCTAATCGACTGTCACGGGACTGGAACCGCTGCCGCGGCGGCTTACCGAGAGGCGGGGCGTGCGATGGGCAGTGACCCCGACCTGAGGTTCGTTACCGCGTCATTGCGGGTCGATTACAAGCGTCCTACTCCGCTTGGACCGCCAATAACATTGCGGGGGAGGGTAAAAGAGATCAAGGGTCGCAAGGTAGTGGTGGAAGAAGACCTCATCGTCGAAGGAAAGGTCTGTGCCACCGGGGAGGTGATAGCGGTTCAAATCCCCGACAAGCTAAGGCCGTGATTTATACAGTGAGGATTGGCCGGCTCCGTACGATGGATTACGGCGTATCTTTTCGGTCCATCTCCAGTATCATTCGTTGAATGCCTTCTTCCGGGCCAGTTTCCGAAACTTCTCGTGAAGTCGAAGCCGGCTCGAACCTGACGATGGGCAGGCCTGCCGAACGTCTGTTTCGCGGCTTCGTCTACCCATTTTCAACTATTGGGTACATGCTTCGCAGGCCCGTACTCTGGGGCTACGCCGTCTTGCCCGTCATCATTACAGCGTCTATTTTGGTGCTGGTTCTGGCGGCTCTTTTTGCTTGGGGTGGAAATTTGACCGAGTGGGTATGGAGCCGGCCCGAACAGTGGTACTGGCAGCTTCTCTGGTATCCCTTCCATGTGCTGCTCTTGGCGCTTTTATTTGCAATAGGTGCGGTAACGCTGCCGAGTCTCGTCTCTTCTCCTTTCAACAAAGTTCTTTCGCGGAGAACGGAGCGAATAGAGACCGGAAGAGAACCCATAAGAGATCTGAGGTCCCTTGTCAGCGGGCTTCCCTCGACACTACTCGAGGAGTTGAAGAAGGTCTTTTTTCTTCTTGCGGTACATGCCTCACTGCTTGTGCTCGTGCTCATACCCGTTGTGGGGCAGGTGCTTTACCCCTTGCTTGCATGGCTTTGGACAGTGCTATGGCTGACCGGGCAGAACCTGGACTTCTCATTGTCCAGGCATCAGCACGCCTTCATGGATACGCCTCGAACCATTCGTAGAAACCTAGCCGTTTGCGTGGGTTTCGGGCTCGCGGTTTTCGTGGCGCTGTTCATTCCCTTCTTCAACTTCTTGTTTGTGCCGGTCGCTGTAGTCGCCGCCACACGTCTTTTTCTGGACTTGAAGAAATCCGACGGAATTGTTGATTCGCGGCGATTATCTGCGTCGTAGGGCGGCGCTGCGAGCGTGTGCTTCCAGGCCCTCCATTCGACCCAGGGAAACCGCATCCTCTACAGCTTCTTCGTTCCCGGCCCCGTCCAGATGGAGCCAAGTGCGCACCCGAAGGAAGTCCAATACCGAGAGGCCGCCCCGGAAACGGGCTGTTCGGCCCGTCGGCAGTGTGTGGTTTGGTCCGGCTCCGTAGTCACCAAATACTTCCGCCGTGTCTTCTCCAATGAATACCGCTCCAGCGTGACGGAGTTTCGAAGCGACGAGAGGGGCATCCTTGCAGAAGACGGCCACGTGCTCCGGAGCCGCGGCGTCGCTCACAAGAACAGCCTGTTCCATCGAATCCACGACACAGGCCCAACCGTTCAGCGCCAACGATGTGCGTGCAACCTCCGAGGTTTTGAGATCAGTTAGGTGGAGGTCGATTTCCGCGCAAACCCTGTCCACTAGTCCGGGGCTTGTGGCGACCAGGCCGGGAACGGCGTCGACGTCGTGCTCCGACTGGGCGAGGAGGTCGGCGACTATCTTATCGGAGTTGGCTGTCTCATCCGCGATGACTACGAGCTCCGAAGGTCCGGCAAGCATGTCTATGGAACATGTGCTGGACACTATGTACTTCGCGGCGGTGACCCACCGGTTGCCCGGTCCGACTATGATGTCGCAAGCCGGTACCCCGACCCCATACGCCATCGCCGCTATCGCATGGGCTCCGCCGACTCGAAGGAGCATGTCGGCATCCGCGACGGCGGCCGCGGCATACATGATGGGGTCGCGACTTGGGGTTGCGAGAATTACCTTTTCGACTCCGGCGACTCTAGCCGGTATCACAGTCATAAGTACCGACGAAGGAAGGGGATAACGGCCGCCGGGAGCATAGCATCCAGCAACGTCGAGAGCGCTTATGGTGTGCCCTGCCCTGCCTCCTGGAATAGGTGTGTCGAGATCATCGAGGCAGTCCCGTTGAGCTTCGGCAAACGACCGGATGCGCTCCGCGGTGCGCTCCAGAACGCCACGAGCTTCGGAGTCCAGTGTTTCTAGCGCGGAGAAAAAGGCCTTTCTGTCCGCCACCAACGGCTCGTTGGGCTTGATCTCGCCAAAGCATTCGGCCTGCTCCCTTACCTTGGTCTCACCGTTCGTTTGTACGGCCTCTACCAGCCGCCGAGCATCGGACAGTGTCTCGGAATCAAAAGGCCGGGCCGTTCGGGCCGCCACCTCGTCGGCGGTCAATCGCTGGAGCATGAGTCGTTCCTTCCCTAGGACGTCTTCTTTGCATCTCCGGGCCGCCGGGTGACTTTTAGAGCGCGCCTGTCCAGCTCTGATTCTATCGCCTCGAGCGGTATTCCGGCACGGCGGAGAGCGACCAACAAGAAGAACAGGACGTCGGCTGCTTCATGTATGATTTCGGGGTTGCTTCGAGCGGTTATCAGCTCCGTCATCTCCTCGCGCAGTTTTGCGTCTAATAGGTCTTTCTCGCGAAGAAGCCGGTTGGTATATGAACCGGCGCTCTTTTCCTCGGCCCTACGAGCGATACGTCTTTCCAGTGCTCCAAGACCGAAATTACGTCCCCAGCAAGAACGAGAGCCGAGGTGACAGTTGCCCCGCCCCGATTGACGTACTGTAAACAATAGGCTGTCTCGGTCACAGTCCCAATCCACGCGTAGAAGCTCTTGGGTGTCGCCCGACGAAGCACCCTTGACCCACAGACCCCTTCGACGGGAGTGATAAATTCCTCGGCGCTTCTCTATGGCCGAACAGACGCTCTCCTGGTCCGAGTAAACGAGTCCCAAAGCGATGCCTCGTTCATCCGCTATGACAGTGGGAATCAAACCGTCGCCCCGGTCGGACACCGCCGGAGCGAAAACGGCCTCGCCCAACGTCATACGACCAGTATAAAGAGCCATTCCTACCTGCGCATCACAGCCCAGTCGATCCAGGCGCGCGATCTCCTCCGGGCTCGTTACTCCGCCCGCGATGACCACTCTGGCATCACCCGATTCCGTCGCCAACCTTTCAGCCAACACATGATCGGCTCCATCCATCCGGCCTTCCCGCTCAACTGTCGTCACTAGAAACCCGCCGACGAGGTCACGTAGCTCGGCCATGCGATCAGATATTTTGTGTCCCGTGTCGTGTCGCCAGCCTTGGTCCACCACCTCGCCGTGCCGAGCGTCCAGCGCTGCTATCACTCTTTCTCGAGGCAGTTCCCCGAGAACGTCGGGACTAGCGGCTGTGCCGAGTATTACCTTGCTTGCGCCCGCATCGAGCCAGTCGATCGCGGCTGAAGCGCTGCGTATGCCTCCACCGACCCGGCATGGGCCCATTTGGCAGAGCTCACGTATGAGATCCGAGTTTGCCGGTTTACCCAGTGCGGCGTCGAGGTCGATCACCGCGACCTCCCCGGCCACGCTGAAGCTCTCCATGATGGGGCGCGGGTCGCCGGCGTCGATCTCCAGACGTTCGCCTCCGACGAGTTGCACTGCCCGTCCATCCATTATGTCGATGGACGGTATGATCATCGTCCTTCACCAGTACGGTCAGCTGTATTTGCGCCAGCTAGTAGCTGCTTGACCTCGGATATCTTGGTACTCCCGTCATGGAAAATTGACGCCGCGAGTACAGCGGCGGCGCCTGCTTGATAGGCCTCGATCATGTGGTGTGCTCCCGCGGCTCCTCCTGAAGCAATAACCGGTATATTAACGCTACTGGATACGGCGCGAATGAGATCCAAGTCGTAGCCTGACCCCGTTCCGTCCCGGTCCCAACTGGTCAGCAGGATCTCTCCGGCGCCGAGACGTTCGCACCGGTTGGCCCATTCCACCGCATCGAGCCCGGTTCTAGTCTTGCCGGCGCGCACGAGTACCTCCCATCCCCGCTGTGAGCTGACGGCGGCATCGATGGCGATCATGCAGCAATGCGTTCCAAAGCGTTCCACGATCTCGGCGAGCAGATCCTCGCGGGCTACGACCGCCGAGTTGATGGTCACGCGGTCGGCTCCCGAGTCCAGCATTCTTTGGACGTGATTCACGCTTCGAACGCCGCCTCCCGCCGTGATGGGTATTGTCGTGGCCCGACGTACGGCCGCTATGGCGTCATACGCCGTTTCTCTCTCCTCGGATGTCGCCGAGATATCGAGTATGGCAATCTCGTCGGCCTCTTCCGACTCGTAACGTGCCGCCAACTCAGCGGGATCACCCATGTCGCGAAGCCCCTCGAACCTTACGCCTTTCACTACGCGCCCACCCGTTACATCGAGGCACGGTATTACTCGTATCGTCATTACAGGTCTCCCTCCATCATATTTTAGAACCCCATAAGCCCATTTTATAAGCCGAATAGCGGGTTTTAGTGGTTTTCGCTAAAGGTGTTTTCACAGTACCCCTTTTGTGCTGGGCACGTCATACCTTCCAGTTTGAGCGATGGCGACTCCTAGCGCCAGACCGACAGCCTTGAACGCTGCTTCCGCTCTATGGTGGTCATTCTCTCCGCGCAGAACATCGACATGCAGGGATGCTTTCAGCCTCATGGCCATGGATACAAGCACATGAGTGATGTTCTCGCATGCTATTTGACCGATAGTTTCTCGATTGAGGCCAAGTTCGATCATGGCAAATGGCCGTCCGGATAAGTCGATTACCGCCCGTGCCAGCGCTTCGTCCAGTGGAGCGTAAGCGTATCCAAAGCGGCTTATGCCACGGCGATCCAACAGCGCTTTATCGATTGCTTCTCCGACTGCCAGCCCGCAGTCCTCGGCGGTATGATGATCGTCGATATCGAGGTCACCCTTACAGGTGAGTTGCAGATCGAGCGAACCGTGCCGGGACATCGAGCTGAAAAGATGATCGAGGAAGCCAATATGCGTTTTGATGTCGCATTGGCCGGTCCCGTCGAGGTTGACTCTGGCAAAGATGCTCGTTTCTCCGGTTATTCGCTCTACCTCGGCGATACGCTCGGTTCTCATATGGTTCATCCTCCTATCGGCTTTATGCTTTTTCGGGGATATTACTCTCTTACATTCAGTATATCCTCGAGTGCTGGTATGAGCCGTGACAGGCCCGTGGTCTCTCCAGGGCAGCCGATACGCAACCAGTCGTTCAGAAGAGGGTTGGTGAATCGCCGGACTCTGATCCCTCGATCGGCGAGCTGTTTCCAAACTTCTCCGGCGTTTTCGAAGCGAGCCAAAACGAAGTTGGCCTGGCTATCGAGCACCTCGCTTCCCCGATTTCGTAAGAGGACGGTTATCTTGGCTCTCTCTTCACGAACCCGCCGCGTTCGTTCGGCCAGCACGGAACCGGACATGTCTAGAGCCGCGAGGGCCGCATTCATTGAGAGGGTCGAACATGAAAAAGGCATTCCAACCGTGCGCATGGCCTCAATCGTGTCGGCCGGCCCGGCAGCATAGCCGATTCGCAGACCGGCGAGACCATAGGCCTTCGAGAATGTCCTAATAATGACAGCGTTGGGGATATCCAGCGCCGCGCCGGTCAGGTCCTCCGTGGCGAACTCGGTGTAGGCGAGGTCGACCATTATCAGCGTATCAGGTAATCGGCCGGCCAGCGTCTCCAGCTCGGAGCGCATAATGACCGAACCGGTGGGATTGTTCGGGGAAACGACCGAGACCAACTTGGTGCGACCGGTTGCCTTTGAGACGACTGCCTCGAGAGGGAAAGAATCTCCCATCCAGGGAACAGTCGTCACCTTTGCTCCGATGTTGGCCGCCGCGCGGGAGATGATCTCGAAGCTCGGCGTTGGAAAGATCAGCTCGTCGCCGGGCTCCAAGCATGCCCGGCAGATTCGGTCAATTGCATCGTCCCCTCCATTGGTGACGATCACGTTGCCTTGGTCGACTTGCAGGTGTCGAGCAAGTCTCTCCTCGAGCGGGGAAGCGTCGGGATATCGACGAGCGGCATCCATACCCGTCTTTGCAGCGATTTCCGCAAGCCATTCGTTTGGTGCGAGTGGTGCTCCTTCGTTGAGGTCGAGCAGGAGATCGCGGGCATCCGGGAGACGCCGGCTCTCGTAGGCTCTCGTGCGTCGTACGGACGGTCTTATCCAGGCGGACGTCATGGAACCAGCCTCGACATCTCGGTAACGATGATGTCCGTGCCGCCGCGAGCCTTTATCTCGGGAATCAAGGTCGAGAGGGAGTCCCTGGGTGCCGCGACCTTTATGGCGTAGCCCGATCCGTCACCAAGGGTCGCAACAGTAGGTTTCCGCATGCAAGGCAGGATGGAGACAACCGATTCGAATCCCGCCTCATCTATGTTCAACTCGAGCATTATCCTTCCCCTGGCATCAAGCACCGATCGGAGTAGGAGCACGAAACGTTCGATAGCCTCGCGTTTCACGCTGTCTTCCAGCGCCAGAGGATTGGCCCATAGGCGAGTCGTGGACCGCATTACTTCATCCAAGATTTCCAAACCGTTTGCACGAAGTGTGTCTCCGGTTTGAGTCACATCCAGGATGCAGTCCGCGTCGTCCGGTGGAAATACTTCGGTGGCGCCACGGCTCATCACAAAGCGGGCATCAAGCCCCTGCTTACTTATCCATTCCTTTGTGATTCGCTCATATTCGGACGCAACGACCAATTGGCGTGAAGCGGGCAGGCGACCTTCCTCCAATAACTCTGTCGGCGCCGCCGCGACCAGGCGGACGGGGTCGAATCCCGTATCCAGCATTTCGACCAGGTCTACACCCAACTCGCGCACCCAGTCGGCACCCCCAAAGCCGAGGTCGCGCGTCCCGCTGTGCAGCATTTCAAGAGCATTTTGAGGCTTGAGTATCTTGGCGTCGAAGCCATCCAGGGATACCCGTGGCCTATAACCTCGACTCGAGATTCGAAGATCGATCCCGGCGTCTCCAAGCAGCCGAAATACTCCCTCCTGCATTCGCCCCTTGGGTAGAGCAAGCTTCACCAGCTTCTTTTCGTCCCTTGCCATGGTCCGCCTCTTTCTTCTATTGCGGCCTTGGGAGCGTGGCGGATAAAGAGAAACAAAAAACGCCGGCTCCAAAGGCCGGCGTTCAGTGTGTCCGTTGCTGCTCCTTGCTTATCGCGACACCGTCACCCGACCGTCGTCAGATGGTGATGATGATGGCGATGGTGCACGTCGAGCCGCATGAAAACATTGCCTACTCTAGCGCTGGTTGTCTGTCAAGCCCTCGAATGCGCGGGCGAGTCGGGGTCCAGTGTACGGTCCGCGCACGAGCAGTACGGCGGCGGCTATTTTGAGCACATCTCCAGGAAGGAAAGGCGCTACGCCGAGGGCCAGTACCTCGGGCATGGATCCGCCGGTTAGGACCACCAGCCAGAGACATCCGCACAAGTAGATGACTGCCGTTCCGGCCAAGCAAGCCAAAATGGCTCCAAGCGTGGAGCGAAGCGCGGAGTAGATCCCGCCCGCGATCACGGCGGCCGCTACGAAGCCCACCAGGTAGCCTCCGCTGGGCGCGGCAAGCGCGGCAAGGCCTCCCGCGAAGGCAGGCAAGCCCAAGAAACCCAGCGTCAAGTACTTGGCCTGACTAAGCCCGCCCCAGCTCTTGCCAAGGCACAAACCGGCAAGCAGCACCACCAAGGTCTGCATGGTTACCGGCACCGGCGTGAACGGCAGCCAGAGCTTCATGTGGGCGGCCGCCATTGTCGCCAGAGCGAAGCCCAGACCGGCGGTAAGCCCAAGCATCGCCGATCGCGTCCGTGCTGCTCCATCGGCTACGGCCGTCTCCTTTGCCATGCTCTTATGAATGTGTCCTCTTCGGTTCATGACGCCAAAGCCTCCTCTAAGGTATCGCCGGAGCATCACCCCTCCGGGATCGGTGGCTGACATGATGCTCAAAACCCGCCCTTCGTACAAGCCACAACGCGGGAAGGGAGAAGTTCTTTCCGAATCGTGTTATTAAGCTCTTTGGCGGGACGGTACCGGAGGGCGCGAGATGAAGCTCCTTGCTGTTGGAGACATGCATCTGGGTAGGCAGCCGTCGAGGTTGCCGGATGACATTGGTGACGGCGTGCGCGATCTGGGGCCGGGCGGGGCGTGGCGACGCTTGGTGCAGGCCTCCATAGAGGAGTGCGTCGACGCAGTGGTGCTGGCAGGCGACGTTGTGGAGCGGGATGATGATTTTTTCGAGGCTTACCGGGAGCTTTATGACGGTGTGTCGAGGCTCCAGAAAGCCGGAGTGCGGGTGCTTGGTGTGGCGGGCAACCACGATGTACGCGTGCTGCCCAGGCTTGCCGCCGAGCTGGAGGGCTTTCGTCTGCTGGGGAGGGAGGGACGATGGGAGGTGGAGCAAATAGAGGGTGCTTCTGAGAGCATTAATCTTTGGGGATGGTCGTTCCCCGGGCAGAAGGTTAGCCGCAGCCCCTTGGCTGGGATGCCGAAGGTCGAAGCAGGCATCAACATAGGTGTGCTGCATTGTGATCGTGATCAACAGGACAGCCCCTATGCGCCGGTATCGAGCTTGGAGCTGGAGTCGGCCGGGCTCGACTGCTGGCTGCTGGGGCACATACACAAGCCCGATCCTTTAACCGCCTCTCACTGTTCAGGCTATCTTGGTTCGTTGACCGGAACGCATCCGGGGGAGCCGGGGCCTCGTGGGCCTTGGCTCATAACCGTGGCTCGTGGTCAAGTCATGGATGTGACTCAATGGGTGTTGGCTCCGCTGCGTTTTGAGGCACTGGAGCTGGACCTGACCGGGATCGATGAGCCGTCCGAGGGACAGTCGAGATTGCTGGAAGCACTGAGAACACTCGATGCCAAGCTTTCGGCGGGACGGTGGCTGCCCGGCGCCGTGGGCCTCCGTATGACCCTGGTGGGTCATAGCCGATTCGGCGATGAGGTGCGAGCGTTGCTGCTGCAAGACCGGGATCACTTGTTCGATGGCAAGGGCGGCATTCACTACTTCATCGAGCGTTTGCAGGTCCACACGAGACCTCGCCTTTCCCTCGAGTCTATCGCGGAGCGCAAGGACCCCGCCGGCTTGCTAGCCAGGCGATTGCTCTTGCTCGACCGGCCGGAGGATGACCCGGATAGGCAAGAGCTATTGCAAGAAGCTCGAAGGAGGCTGCAAGGCAAGGCAGAGGACAGTCGCTGGAGCCAGTTGGACGCACACGAGCTGAGTGATGCTGACGCCGAGGAGTGGCTGCGCGTGGCCGGCAATCGTTTGCTGGAGCGTATGTTGTCCCAGTTCGAGGGAGCGCCATGAAGCTCGAAAGCCTCAAAATAGACCAGCTTCCGGGAATCAATCCCGGTTTCTCGCTGAAAGGTTTTTCTCCCGGTATCAACATAATTACCGGACCCAACGCGGTCGGTAAGAGCAGCCTGATTCGTGCGCTCGTCTATTTGATCTGCGAGCCAACGCGCGAGGATCCAAGCGCTCTTGCGCTGAATGCCGCTTTCGAGGATGAAGCGGTCAAATGGACAGTGCGACGGACGGCCGGCGAAGTCGCTTGGGAACGGGACGGCCGGCCCACGGAACCGCCTTTGCTCCCGGACCGCGATCAGCTTCACTGCTACATGTTGTCGATGGAGGACTTGCTCGAAGTCGACACACGGGATGCCCGGCTTGAAATGGAGCTGCGGCGTGCTCTTGCGGGAGGCTTTGACTTGAAGGCGCTTCGAGGCGGCGAGCCTTTCATGGTGACGCCTCGGGCCGGCCGAAGTGAGGCGAAACGGCTGAGCAAGGCAAGGAAGGAGCAGCGGCGAGTGGAGTCGGAGTATGCGGCGCTTCGCCGAGAAGAGGCCGAGATACCGGTGCTTTTGGCCGACATCGAGCAGGCGCGCGAAGCCTTCAAGCGGGCCGGGAGGCTCGAGAAGGTGCTGGCGCTTTTTGAAGTGCGCGAAGAAAGGAGCATTCTCGAGGCCGGCTTGGAGGAGTTTTCTCCTGGGATGAACCTTCTGAGCGGAGATGAACTGGAAAGGTTGGGAGTTCTGGAGGAGCGGAAGCAGGAGGCTGCCCGAAAGCTCGAAGGTGTCGTCCGGGAAAGTCATGCCGCAAAGTCGAGACTGGAGAGGACCGGTCTCGCGGACACCATGCCGGAGCGATTCAAGCTGGATGCTGCCGTACAGGCTTTGGAGAGCGTCCGCCGCAAGGCTGATTCCTTGGAGCAGGAGAAGAAGAGGCGGGACGATAGTGCGGCCTCGGAATCCAACATCATTGAGCAACTTGGCGGTCGGAGTGAGCAGCCGTTGCGCCTGGACCCGGACAGCGTATCCGAGGCCGAGAGCTTGGCCTTCGAGTTGCAAAAGGCGGAGTGCCGCAGAATTGAACTCTCTGAGAGTCTCGAAGAAGCTGGCGAAGCTCCGGACCAAAGCATAATAGAAAACTATGTTCGAGCCGAGTACGCACTGCGCGATTGGCTTGCGGCTGAGCGAGGTGTACCTAGACGTCTAAGGTGGGCTGTCCTCTTGATGGTGGCCGGGTGTCTCGTAGCTGTCAGCGCGGGCATAGTGGCCGGAGCGTGGCCCGCCTTCATGGGGGCGCTTTTCGGTCTTGGAGGAGGAATCTGGGCGTTTCTGGAGTTATGGGCCTCTCGCGGCACGACGGCACGACGTACTTTCGAGAGTACGGGACTCAAGCCGCCGGAAGGATGGACCGCCGGCCCCGTCGAGGCGTGTCTCCAAAACATGGAGTCTCGGCGCGTTCGGCTACAGCAAGAGCTTTTCAAGGCCCAGGGTACGCGGGATCTGCGGCGCAGATTATCCCGGGTCGATGAGGATTTGGAGGCGCTTCGAGCAAGAAAGGCGGAGCTGGCGGATAAGTTGGGTTTCGATCCAGCTCTTACGGCGGCGCCGCTTGATCGCTTTGTGAGGCTCGTCGGAGACTATGAAAAGGCGCATCGTGACCGGAACGCGGCGTCCAGAACCATCGGTCGCCTCGAGACCGAGATGGAGGTACTCAAAGGGGAGGTGGCAGGTTTTCTTGACTCGTTGGGAATGGGCACGGAAGACCGAAGCATGGATGGTTTGGCCGCTCGTATGGCGGACCTTCGGGTGCGTTTCGAGCAGGCCGAGGGCGCGCGGCGTGATATTCAGGAGCTTGACGGGGAGCACAAACGTCTCGAGTCGGCCTGCACGGAGCTTGAAGAAGGAACGGCCAAAGTCTTTACGGGCATAGGACTCGAGCCTGGAGCTACGACAGAGCTGATGCGTAGGATCGATCAGCTTGCGGACTGGCGCGAGAAGCAAGATAGCTTGCGCACATTGCGCGTTATGGAGGCCGAAAGGACCGAGGCTGTGGAAGCCGAGGAAGCGCTATCGCAAAGGGCCGAGGTGGAAGGTCGTGATGCCTTGGAGGCGGATCTTGCGCGCGAGCGAGAGATCGCATCACGGCTCGACGAGCTCAAGGATGAACTGGCCGCCACTCGTGCTCGTCTAGACTCGGCGGGCCGTGGGCTCAGGCTCGAGAAGGCGGCCGCACAGGTTGATCTTGCTCGGTCGGATCTCGAAGACCGATTTTGTGAATCGCTGTTCTCGGAAGCAGCCGGCATACTGCTGGACTCCGTGGAGGGTGAGTACCAAGCAGAGCACGAGCCGGAAGTGCTGCGGGAGGCGAGGGATCTCTTCAAGAGCTTCACCAACCACGCCTTCGATCTGGAGCTGAACGCCGATAATGGTTTCATGGCGCGAGATGTCATTCAGCAAGCACGACGCGACCTGTCGGAGCTGTCTTCGGCTACCAGAATGCAGCTTTTGCTGGCTATGAGGCTTGCATGGACTCGTCGCTTGGAGCGTGGGCGGACGGCTCTGCCGCTGTTCTTGGATGAAGCGCTTACTACCAGCGATGCTCACAGGTTCAAGCAGGTGGCAGGCAGCTTGCAGCGTTTGGCCGAAACAGAGGGTCGCCAGGTAGTATATCTTGCAGCGCGTCGTAGTGAGGTTCATCTCTGGGAGAGTGCCGCTGGGACTCGGCCGGCGCACATGGATTTAGCCTTCGAGCGTTTTGGGAAATCATCCGTCGAGGCCACCGACATAAAGGTGCCGGAGAGCGAATCCCTGCCGGCACCGGATGGATACGATGCCGAACACTATGCCGCCGTTGTTGGAGTGCAGCCTCTGGACCCACGGATGCCGCAAGGAAACGTACATGTCTTTCACATACTTCGCGACGATCTCCCCCTTCTGCATCGGTTGCTCGAAGTCTGGCGAATCAGAACTGTCGGTCAGTTGGAGAACCTGCTTCAAAGCAGTGCCGCCGGCGCGGCCATCCCGGACAGCAAAATTCGTAAGAGGTTGAGTTTTAGATGCAAGATTCTTCGAGCTTGGATTGCTGCTCGGCTTAGAGGGCACGGTAAGCCCGTGGATAGGATCGCGTTGGAGCAGTCGGGAGTTGTTTCGGAGACCTTCATGGATGATGTCGCGGCGTTGGCTGAGCTTCTGGATGGAGACGGGAACAAGCTCATCGAAGATCTTCGGGCCGGCGAGGTGTCTCGATTTCGCACCAAGGGATCGAATGATCTGGAGCAGTGGCTCGAGTCCGAGGGATACATCGAGCAAACGGAACCTTTATCCGTTGAAGAGAGATTGCGGCAGACGATGCTCGATGCAGCCGGAGATGCCGGGGCAGATGAGATACCGGAGATCGTGCGCTGGCTCGAGGCCGGCTCGGCGGCGAAGGCTTCTTGATGGACAGGGTAGTGGCGGACCCCGCGGCTGTAGAAGCGTGCGTCATCCGGTGATATTCTTTCGCGACTGCAAGGCAAAGTCCCATAATTCGTCAACACTCGTATTGGGAGCGTTTTAGGCGTTTTGCGAACATCGACCGCAACCTACATGAAGGGTACGAACATGAAAGATCCGAAGAGAGACGAGCAATGCAAGCAGCTTTATGAGGAGTTGCTGCCTAGAATGTTCGACTATGTGGATAAGTACGCAAAGGAAAAGCCCAATGAAGTTGCCCTGATAGAGTATGACACGGGGGACGAGGTTACCTGGAAGGACTTCGCTTTGAAGACCAAGGCGATGGCGGCGAAGCTGAGAGCCATGGGCATCAAAAAGGGGGATGTGGTTGCCACCACTCTCGTGCTTCTAAAGGAGCACGTGTACCTCATGTACGCTTGCTACAGGATAGGAGCCGTTCTGGCGCCGCTGGATCCGCGCCTCAAGGTTCAGGAGGTGGATCAGTGCTTTCAGCAGGCCAAGCCGGCTGCATACTTCTTTCTCGGGGAGACGCCGGTCACCGACTTTCGTCCAATGGTCAAGGAGATCATGGAGAAGCACGGGGACACCTGCAAGCATTGGATCCAGTTCCAGAAGGATCCTGACGGCATTTTGCCGGGCGCTGTCGGGGTCGCCGAATGGGCGGCTACCATCAAGGGTACCTTCATCAAGTCGTTGTTCACCGGGTCTGTACGGAAGGCTCAAAAAGCGGTCGGCAAGAGAGATCCTTGTCTGATAATCTTCACCACCGGCTCTACGGGGCGGCCCAAACCGGCTCTGCTTTGCCACGAGAACATACTCATTCAGAACATCGGTCTGGCGGTTGCGTTCGAGCTGCGAAAAGGCGACCGAATGTTGGTCAACCTGCCGCCCAGTCACGTGGGCTGCGTTACCGAGCAGCTTGCCACCACTATCTATGGCGGGGGAATTAGCGTTCTTTTGCATATCTTTGATGCAAGGAAGTCCTTGGATGCCATCCAAAAGTACAAGATCACGGCGTTCGGACAGATCCCGGCGCTTTTCTCCATGCAGTGGAGGCTCCCGGATTATGACGAGTACGATCTGTCGAGCTTGAGATTCGCTCTGTACGGTGGACAGGCCGTGACTCGCCAGTTCTTGGAGAAGCTCTCCACCATGGCTCCACAGTTCGGTACGGGTCTCGGACTGACCGAAACGGCAGGTTTTGTTACGTACACTCCGCTCGACGGGACCGTTGACGACATTTTGTCCAGCATCGGCTATGACATGCCGCTATGTCCTATCTCCATACGTGAGCCGATGACGGAGGATGGCGTAGCGGGTGCGGAGAAGTCCGAGGGCGAGATCGGCGAGATTTGCTTTTCTGGCCCCCAAATCTTTCTCGGCTACCTCAACGATGAGGAGAACACTCGCAAGACTATCTCCAGTGACGGGTTCTGCTACACCGGAGACCTTGGCTACTACGACGATGAGGGTTTGCATTTTGCCGGCAGATCCAAGTTGGTCATCAAGCCCAAGGGCTACCAGGTGCATCCGACGGAGGTGGAGGACTTCTTCGAGCAAGAACTCAAAGGGAAGATCGCCAAGATTGCCCTGGTGGGTGTCCCGCATGAGGTGTTCACCGAGGGGATAATGGCTTTCGTCGAACCGGCGGAGGGAGTCACCCTTTCGCGAGAGGATCTCCAAAAGGCTGCCTCCGAGATGGCTTCCTATAAGAGGCCCAGTCATTATGAGTTTCTGGAGCCGGGTGGGATGCCGCTCAATCGTGTTGCCAAAACGGACTATGTCCTGCTGAAGGATGAAGCCAAGAAGATAGTGGAAAACCTGCGTGGTCAGGGCAAGTGGGACGCCGAGGCGGCCTAGAGCTCGTTTCGTGAGGAGCGAGCTTTCGACGCCGCGGGCTGTGACGAAACTATTACTAAGGCTTGACCCACCAATTACGGGGAGTTGCCTATGGTAGCTCGCTATGAGAGTGCTCCTCGTTCAGCCTCGTGTCCCAGTCACGTACTGGGGTTTTCAGTATGCAATCTCCATCGCCGGAAGAGCGGTCAACCTACCGCCTCTCGGTCTAATCACCGTTGCCGCGCTGTTGCCGGAGAGTTGGTCTCTACGCTTGGTGGATCTCAACGGCGAGTCGCTGGATAGAGCTGATCTGTTCTGGGCTGATGTCGTGTTCACCGGAGGAATGCGGGTGCAGGCGGAGAGTATGCGTGAGGTAGTGACGCAAGCCCGCGCCGCCGGTCGACCGGTGGTAGTGGGGGGGTCGGCGGTCAGCACCGATCCCGATCTCATGCCGGACGCGGACGTTGTTTTCATGGGCGAAGCAGAAGGTCGGGAGAGGGAGCTCGTGGACGCCGTGGAAGATGTGGTGTGCCGCTACTCTCCTTCTCGTACTGATGCCTCCACCGAGCCGGTACGCCTCATGCCAAACCCGGACCAGTACCCGTCCATGGAAAAGGCTTCCGTGCCCAGGTTCGATCTGCTGAAAAGAGATTTGTACATATCGATGGCTGTTCAGTACTCGCGTGGTTGCCCATTCTCTTGCGAGTTTTGCGATGTGGTATCGATCTTCGGCAGCAGATCGAGAGTAAAGCCCGTTGAACGTGTGCTTGCCGAGTTGGATGATCTCTACGAGGCAGGTTACCGGGGCACCTTGTTCTTCGTTGACGACAACTTCATCGGCAACAGGAAAGAGGTGCGCAAGCTTCTGCCGAAGCTCGCCGCTTGGCAAAAGAAGCGAAACTATCCATTTGAGCTGTACACAGAGGCAAGCGTGGACCTGGCAAGCGACGAAGAGCTGATGGAAGAGATGGTTTGGTCGGGCTTCACCTCGGTTTTCCTTGGTATAGAGACACCGTCCACCGCGGCGTTGGAGAGTGCCGGTAAGCGTCAGAATTTGAAGCTCGATTTAGCAGTGGCGGTCGAGCGCATAACTCAGCAGGGCATGGAAGTAATGGGCGGATTTATCGTTGGTTTCGATAGTGACCGCCCCGAGGTTTTCAAACTACAAAGGGAGTTCATCGGATCCCTGCCCATGCCATTGGCCATGGTGGGGATACTAACTGCAATGCCGGGCACCCCGTTGTGGCGTCGCCTGGGAAAGGAAGGGCGGCTGCGTGACTCTCAGACGGGAGATCAGTTCTGTCGCCCTAACTTCAAACCGAGAATGGATGAGCGGGCATTGCTGTCGGGATACGCGGCGCTGATGTCTGATCTCTACTCGCCCATTTCGTACTACGAGCGATGCCATGCATATCTCGAAAGAACGCCTCCGCCGGTAGCCGCGCGAACAGTTCGGCCGGGCGGCTACAAGGTTCTCCTTCGATCTATGTGGAGAATCGGGCTTCTTGGGCAGGCCCGGCGATACTATTGGCGGCTCTTGTTCGCCGCGATTAGGCGCGGGAGGACGAGCTTGTCGTGGGCGGTTGGAAAGGCCATTCAAGGTGAGCACTTCATCCGCTATACCCGGCAGGAGGTTCTTCCCCGGCTGCGGCAGGAGATGGAGAGGATGGCCCGGGAGGCTTCAGCGAAGGGGGTTGCGCCCGGTCACGTTAGCGCCCGAGCAGGCCTCCCACCCGGGGAATGAGCAAACGAACCAAAAGAGCAGCACCTACCCAACAGGCGGCTACGATGGTTTGAGACGCCCCGACGGGTAGATCGCGCATGAAAGCCAGGACATAACCGAGCCCACCGGATAGTGCGCCCAAGCAAGCAGAGAGTATCAGTACGAACCATAGTCTTCCGCCGATTGCGAGAGCCGCCATTGCCGGAAGGACCGTGAAGGCGAAAACCGGTAAGGCACCCAGCGCGCGGGTCGCGACGGCCACCATTGCTCCGACGGAAAGAAAAAGGAAGGCGTCAAGCAAGCGTATTGGTAAACCCTGCACTCGGGCCGCGTCGGGATCGAAGGAACTAAGAAGCATCCCGCGAGTCGTCCATATGTGCCCGATGAGCAGCAGCGAGGCCAGGATCAATATCAGCCAAAGGTCAAAGGTGCGAACCAGCACGGCTGTTCCGAACAAGATCGAACCTATTTCATGAGCCTCTTGGCTGATTCTATCTCCAATCGCAACGGCTGAACCGCCGGCGAAAACAAAAGCCAGCCCCAGTATCGATTCACGAGTGATGCGCAGGCGTAACGGATCGAGCATGAACAGAAGGCTCACCAAAAAGGTCAACGAAACCGCTCCCAGAACAGGACTGACGTCTGTTGCAAGATGTATCTGCGCGTAGAAGGCCAGGGCGACCCCGAGTGCGGCGGCCTGTGAGACGGCCGCGGCTACGAATACCATTCGTCGTAGCACCACGTAGACTCCGAGCCAGCCGAGTATCGTTCCCGCAGCGGTTGCGGCCAAGATAGGGTCGCGAAACAGATCGCGGCTGGCCCAGAGTTCGCCCAGAGTTGGCTGCTCGATCATTGTTGCATATCCTTAAAGAGTCCCATGGCCAAGTCACCGTAGCGGTGCCGAAATGAAGAATGCTCGAAGACTTCCCTCGGAGTACCGGCGCACACCGTTTGAGCGTCCTTGTCGACGAACAAAACTCCATCGGCTAGATTCGCGGCCACCTGAAGGTGATGCGCGACTATTACTACCGTTGTTCCCCTGCGTTGTCGCAGATCCTGAATCAAGCCCAGCACTTCACGCTCGGCTACGATGTCCATTGTAGCCATGGGTTCGTCAAGGAAAACTATATCAGGTCCGCCGGCGATGCAGCGTGCCAGAAGCACCTTCTGTTTTTGTCCTTCTGAAAGATCACGGAATGGCTTGTTCGACAAATCATCAATTCCCATTTCGGCGAGAGCCGATGTTACCTTCTCCCGCAAAACCTTCCCGAAAGGCTTGAGAAAAGACAAACCGTGCTCGGCACCCATTGCTACTACATCCGCCGCACGCACCGGAACAATTGGATCGAGGACTTGTCTTTGAGGAACGTAGGCTAGGCGCGTGCCCGGCGCTTTAGTTACCTGCCCCGACACGGCTGGTAGCAAGCCCAGCACAGTGCGCATCCAGGAAGTCTTTCCCGCTCCGTTTCGTCCCAGCACGACCCATATCGATCCTCTCTCTATCGTCAGATCGATGGGGGGCAGAATGCCGTTGCCGTCGTAGCCGACGACTAGTTCCCTTGTGGATAGGCTCTTATGACCCGCGGTGTTCATGGAGCGAACGCCTAATCGATGATGGTGATGGCGATGGGCTCTGTCACCGCATCAGCGTGATCCACATGCCAGACCAAAAACTCTACCTGGGTCGTGCCGGCCGAAACGCCATAAATGTGGACGTGGTCACCGTGAAACACATCGTTACGATCTAGATCTATGATTTCGCCAGGGGCACCCTCGGCCAACTTGTAACGGGCCTCCAGGTCCTCATTCTTCTGAATGAGATCATCGCCGTGGCTGCATAGTGCTCTAACGCCCAAGGAAATGCGAGGGTTATCGGCTGATAGGCTTGCTTCAGGCAGGCCACCGGTCCATCCCGAATCGGCCGTCCAGGTGGCGATTGTAGGCATTTCCGTTTGACCGCGGTCTACAATTTCAATAGCGACTATGTCATGGTGCTCGTGTTCGTGATCGTGGTCGTCGTTACCGCATGAGGCGGTAAAGCTCGCGGCGATGAAAATGAATAGTGTCAGTGCGATTGAGCGAGTCATTCTATGCTCCTTGTTGGTTGTTGATGGTTCTATTTGCTGGAGTCATTCGTTTGTTCGAGAAACTACAATCCCTATTTGAGACGCTTCCACATTCTCGAGGATAATTTCGGTCGCTTGAGATATAATGCGAGATTCATGGTCAAATTCGAGGGATATCTCGCCATTCAAGACGAGATCATCAAAGGGAAATCCGTCCAGAAGCGAGGGCTGAATCAGAAGCTCCATTTCCAAACGCGCATGGGGAGGAAGGCCTCTGTCAAACTTCAAGTGTTCATCAAAAAAAGTTGTAACTGAAGTGTGCGGCGTTGCCAAACTTACGGTAAGCGGTACTGTCTCCGCATCCAATCGATTTTCAGGCTGGAGATCGCGCACCCGGCCCTCAATATGGAGATAGTCGATATTCAAGGTGATGATGTCAGCGAAGCCTCGGCGCATCTGGCAGGAGGGGGTGCAGTGCGTTAGATCGATAACGGATTCGTCGTCGAGTAGGTCCAGCGTTTCGTTCGCAGGCAAGGAAACAAAAATCGAAGGGCCTTCCGCATCGCCCCGAAACATTGCCGCTGCTTCTTCGAGGGAGACCGTATCGCCATCAGGCGTATGACAATGGTCGCCGTGACATAGCCAGCCGGGTGGCGGCCTGGAGGGATCGAAGGATGCATCGGAGGTTCCAGATGTTTCACCCGTTGAAGTTATGAGGTCGACCGACGCTATGTCGATTTCGACTCGTTCCAGGCGAACCTCCCAGGAGCCGACGACTTGCAGCCAGCCTTCATCTGTCACTCGACCGCGGTTCTCGATGCTGCCGGCGAGATCGGCTCGAAGCTCCCCAAAAGCTTCTCCAGGTGCGAAGGCGCAGGCAGTGTGAAAAAGAAAGGAGAGTAAAAACGCCTGGGCGTGAAACGAAGAGCACTTCTGCGAGCTTTTGAGTTTAGTCATTGGGCCGATCCTCACGCGTAGACTTCTCTAGTGCTTCCGCAATGGCTCGCACGTTGTTTTCAATATGATCAAGATAAGCTTCTCCGCCTTGGAAGTCGGTTCCGCCGGGCAGCACCAAAACCGGCACTCCAGCACGTTCGCCCAGCATGCGCGCCGTTGCTGTGGGGTAGTAAGCCTCTTGCAGGATCAAGGCAGGTGGTTGGGCTCTCATCCTAGCCAATAGACGGGCCACGTGTGCCGGGGACGGGGGAATGCCTGGCTTGGGTTCTATGGTGTCAATCTCTTCCATTTCCAGCCAATCGAGTAAGTAAATCCAGGAAGCGTGATAAGTGACTACTCTTGCACCGCTGTGGGGCTCGATCTTTGCTTCCCAGCGCTGAATCCTTCTAGAAGCTACGTCTTTGAATTCGGATAGGCGATCTTGGTAGTGCTGGGCGTTTTTTGGGTCGATCCTCGAGAGTCTTTCCGCAATGGCGTTGGCGACACGGAGGCCCTGATTTGGGTCGTGTAGGTAATGAGGGTTGCCTCCCGGGTGTATGTCGCCCATTGATCTGTCGATGGGTGTCGTGGGTATTCCTTTGACATTGACGTAGGCGCCTGCGTCGAGATAGCCGGGCATGCCTGGCTGCACACGCGGGTTGCGGGCTCCCGTAAGCAAGGTGGGTAGCCACCCGATCTCCAGATCAAGGCCTACCAGTATCAAAAGGTCGGCTCTGTTGACCATGAGAGCCATGTTTGGCTTTGCGTCGACGAAATGAGCGTCTTGAGTAGGAAGAGCGAGGCCGCGCACCTCTACATGGTCTCCGCCCACGGCCTGGGCTATGGCGGCAAGGTCCGGCACCGTCGCCACTACACGCACCTTCGCCGCTTGCGCTGTCCATGGCGAAAGTAAAAACACAAATACGAAAGCAATGAGTAGCAACCGAACATGGTCCGAGCCTCGTGGCGTGGAAATGAATGAGCGAAGGAATTGTTTTCGTCGCATTATTTGAATCTCCCGCCGCCTTTAGAATGGGTGTGCGGCGTGTGCTCCGATGCCGAGCTCGGTCGCAAGGAAAATGGAGTAGCCGGTTTCTTCGAACCATGCCGCATCGTCTCGTGCAGCCTGGAGGCGGAGTCTCGAGAACTCTGTTGGCCGAAATGTGAGAACCGCGCTGTAGCGCTGACGCGTGCCGGTCCAGTCCGGATCTAACGGATCGTTCTCGATCCCTGTTACAGCTTCGGCCCGCACGCCGGTTTCCCAGCGGAGGGCGAAACGCCAGACAGCATAGGCGTATCCACCGTAATCAACTAGAATATCGCCCGGCACCTGACGTCTTCGATTCCATGCTTCGGCTTGTAGCGAAACGTGCCGGTCGCCCCGTCCCTTTGCGATAGGTCGCCACCGGAGATAGGCATCGGCCGTGTATATGTCCGTGCGGTTGTATGGTCCGGTGGGGTTGGGGCCTGTTATGCCGGTAAGCCCCAGCATGAGCGACAGATCGTCCGAAAGAGTAAAGAACTGGCGAACAGCGAGTAGATTCTGAAAGTCCAGAGGAGAGTCAACAGCCAAGGTGTCTGCTCCCCAGAACGATCGAGCCGTGGAAGCGCCCCTTCCGTCATTGATGCTCCATAACGCTTCAACATACCAGGGTAGTGGTGCCAACCAGGAAAGCTCCACACCTAGACCTCGGTTGTTTTCTCCTCCGAAGAACTTGCCCAAGACGAGAGGCTGATCCTCGAAGAGCCATTCATGAGGGTGAGTGGGATTGATTCTTCCGGCTCGAGTCAGAAACTGACCAATTCGAGCCTGAAGGTTGAACGGCAGCGCCAGAGTGGTCCCGTAGGCCTCCTCGACCTCCACTCCAAACAGTGAAAACACCACGAATGCATCGAGCCTGAAGTACGGGTCCACCGCGGAGGTGGCAGCCAGCTCCAATTGCTGGAAGTTGAAGCCTGTCTCTAGAGGATCATGAGCACCTGTTTGTCTGGGTTCACTGGAGAAAGCCGCCAGCGCGAAGTTGGCTATGAGAGAAATCTCAGGATTCATGCTCGCCGCCGAGGGTACTGATCGCGGAACTTCTCGCTCAGTCTCTCGAGGCCGAGGCGCTTCGTCGATCTCGTCATCATCATCGAGGTCGAGAGCACGCTCTATGGCTTCGATGTCCTCCTGCGAGATGTCCTCTGGAATATCATCGTCGCGAGGTTGGCTGCTGTGCTCTCCTTCCTGAATGGCTAAAGCGAGCGGTATTGCAATAAGTAGCACGGTCTTCACGTAAATCTCCTGCCGCATTGGAGTGTTGAAAGCTCCGGCCGCGCCCGGCACTAGGGACGGAACGACGGACGGCACGCTTCGTTCGTTGGATGCATCCGCCTAGCGGACAGTAGTTTCGCCGCCTTGTCGCCACGCCTAAAAATGAGCCGGTCATAACTAGGCGAGCGTGACGTGCATCCGTGAAAGATCACTCATCGCCTTCGCAACAAAGCCATAACCACGTGAAGGGAGTGGCATAGCAGGCTTTGTTCGGGACAGACGACCGAGTGTTCTAGTGCCCGGTGCGTCTAGTTCCGCACAAGGGGCACTAGGTCTTCAGCGGTGGGCCGTGCTTGGGTGCTCTCGACAGAACACTGAGTGTATAGCCGCGGCCAAGTAATGCGAGTGCGGAACCGGTGTACTCGGCCTGCAATGGTTCGAGTTCCGGTATCTTTGCGAGAGGTATGCGGGGTGCGGCGAAAAAGGGACAGTCCTGATGCCCCGCTTCATGGGAGTGCCCTAGATCCCAAAGCGATGTCCTGGTCTCGCTTTTCGATCCGACGGCCTTTCCGCCGGAATCAATGTGAACCATCTTCTGATGGTTTGTGCACCAAGCGTGTGCATGGTCGCTATCGAGAAGATGGACTATCGCGGCAAGTGGGCCGGCGAAAAGCATCAAAGCGGATGCTCCGGCAATCAGCCGTATCTCCATCCTTCGAGCGCAACTCATCACATGGAAGCTCATACCAAAAAAATATTAGCTCGGCAATTGCGTCCGGCAACCCCGTCTGGCAACCCCCCTAGGTCTGCGAGCGAAGAAAGGGATGAGCACGACTAGTAGCCACGTCAAGCCGGCTGCGCCTGGAGAGGAAGCCGAGGTACTGCACCCGCAGCCAGGCTCGTCGTCGATTATCGCTTTCTCCTCGACGTACTCATCGTCTTCCTCTTCCGCTGGCTCATCGTTCGGCTCATCGGGTTTCTCATCGCCCGCGCCGTTACCGTCTTGTTCCTCTGGAGGCTCGCAAGAGACGTCGACGGTGGTAACGTCCGCGGCGTCAATCGTGCCGGTGCCGCTGGTGACGGCGCAGGTCTGCGAAGGGTTGCTCGGCTGCGTGAGAACGGTCACATCATAAGATGTATGATCCTCAAGAGACGTCTCGAACGTGAAGGAGCCGTCCTCATAGATTGCGAGGTCGTCCGCGCCGTTGTTCCGCAGAGCCAACCCGGAGCCCTCGAGGCCGGACACCGTCCCCCCAACCGAAAAGGAGTCGGTCTGACAGACTACCTCGATGGTGGTAACGTCCGCGGCGTCAATCGTGCCGGTGCCGCCGGTGACGGCGCAGGTCTGCGAGGGCTCTGAAGGTCGCGAATCAACGGTCACCTCGTAAGACTCTTGATCCTCGATGGGTGTCTCGAACGTAAACACACCGTCCTCATCGATTGCGAGGTCGTCCGTGCCGTTATTCTGC